>CAYJFB010000019.1:12658-17151 GCA_964369685.1 uncultured Desulfovibrionaceae bacterium
CTCAAGACAGTAAAACAGCATTTGCCGCTCAAAACAGTGCACAAGCATTGACGGCGCAAGACAACAAAACAGCATTTACCGCTCAAAACAGTGCACAAAACACTGCTCAAGACAGTAAAACAGCATTTGCCGCTCAAAACAGTGCACAAGCATTGACGGCTCAAGGCGATAAAACAACACGTATCGGCCAAAACAGTACACAAGCGTTTACCGCTCATGACAGCAAAACACTCCTTGCCCAACAAGGACAAAATGCCAATACAGTTGCCACCTCCAATGCGCCGACATCCTTATTTGACAGCAAACTGTTTTCAATGTCCGGTAAAAAAGATATAAACAACACTGAATCAGAAAAAAAGCCAAATCCCTCTTCGGAATCTCATGCTGTTCCCAATGGCGACACCCTACTGAATGCCATGACAGGCATCACATCTCAAAGCAATCCCGTAACGGTAAATACGTCAAACATTGTTGGCAGCAATCCCATTAATACAGATATGACGACAAAACTGGTTGAACGCATTCTTGTTTCCGCACCTGATGCCAAAGGCAATGCCGAAGTGCGTATTCTGTTACAAGATAACGTCTTGCCGGGTACAGAAGTGCGCATTCAACGCAGTCCTGACGGAGCCTTAAATGTTCAATTTGTGACCAATGACGTGCGTGCGGAACAAATGCTCGGAACTCGCCAATTGACAGATCTCCAAACTTCATTAACACAAAATCTGCAGGTTGATGTTCGCGTAACAACCACACGCACCGACGGTTCCATGACTGCCGATGCAGGCACAGGTCAACAAGATCAAGGCAGCCAACAAAATCAAGGAAACCAAGATCAAAATCGACGCTCAAGTCAACACGATCTTTTTGATAACCTCCAAGAAGAACAAGCCTAAACGCGTTTGTTCAATCAAAGCCGCAGCATAAGGAAAGCCAATCATGACAATACACGAGCACGAACCTTTGTTTTTGCCAAAACTTTCGGTCACGCTACCGCCATTACTCAATCGACTGTATGCCGGTTCAAAAAGCTTTTCCTTCCATACTGCAGGCCATACTTGGACGTTTCAGCAAGACGCCACCGTAAAACCCCAACAATGGAAAATACGGATTTATGCAGAAATTGATGAACAGCCGTTTGCCGTCTTTCTTGACAGTGTATTGTTTGCAGATTGGGCAGGCTCTGAGTTGCCTTTGCATACATTGTTGGCGTTGCCAAAAGAGTTGGCAGCGGCTGCCTTTGAAGTGACGTGTCATGATCTCTTGGTTGCTTTGGAACAACAAAGTGGTCTTGAAATGTCACTGTCAGGCGTCAATATGGAACCGGAAGAAGCATGGTTACCTGAAGAAGGTTTTAGCTTTAGCATCACGCGTGATGACGGTCAGCAAATGTGCGGTGCTGTTGCCGCAGGGCAAGAATGTTTACAAACCTTCGCACAATTGCTTGAGGCCTGTCCGCAACAAAGATGGAATCTTTCTGCCCTGCAAACAACCTGTCATATTCAATGTCTCGGTCAACCCCTACAAATGCAAGAGTTGTCCGATCTGGAACTTGGTGATATTTTGATCACGACCTTGCAGAGCAAAAGTCTCGAAACGGGTTTGCCTGTTTTGTTGACAAACGGTGCAAGGACAACAGCCTCGGCACGTTTACTCAATACACAGTTGCATATGGAGGGAGCTATGACCACAGAAAACCATGAACAAGAGCTTGAAAATGCCCCCGGTGAAAACCAAGAAAACCAAGATGAAAACAATCCGCAAGAATCCCTTAGTGCCGTGTCTATGGATGAACTGCCCCTACCTGTCCGTTTTGAACTCGGCAGTATGGAGCTGAGCGTTGCCGAATTGAGCCAACTGGCTCCGGGACAAATATTGCCCACAGGACGCAACCTCTCAGAACCGGTACAACTGCGTGTAGGCAACCGTATTATCGGTACGGGCAGTTTCGTGGATGTTGCAGGCACCCTTGGAGTGCGTGTTGAATCTCTCACTCTCAAATAACGGACAAAAACATCATGCAGCAATATGATCCGGTTATGGTCATAGGGGTTCTGCTCCTGTTATCCCTTGCGCCTTTTGTGATCATGGTCACCACCTCGTATTTAAAATTGGTGGTGGTTATGTCGCTTTTGCGCAACGCGCTCGGTGTGCAACAAGTCCCTCCGACTATGGTCTTAAACGGCCTTGCTATCATTTTTTCTGTATTCATCATGGCGCCTGTGTTTTTTGAAACAAGCAAACTCATTGATCCGCAGGTGTTTTCACAAAAGCTCTCGCCAAGCCAAATTGTCACGGTTGCCGATCAAGCGAAAGGCCCTATGCAGGCGTTTCTTGAAAAACACTCGCACCAAAAAACAGTGCACTTTTTTCTGGAAACAGCCAAACGCCTTTGGCCTCAAGATCGCGTTGCCGATCTCAAAGCCGATGATTTCTCAATCCTCGTTCCCGCTTTTGCCGTGAGTGAACTGACAAGAGCCTTTGAAATCGGCTTTTTGCTTTATTTACCTTTCGTCACCATTGATATTGTCATCTCAAATATTTTATTGGCGATGGGTATGATGATGGTCTCACCCATGACCATCTCCCTGCCCTTCAAACTGTTACTCTTTGTCCTTTTGGATGGCTGGAGTAAGCTCATTCAAGGCCTGGTGCTGAGTTATGCATAACACAGTATCACTGCAGACTCTCAAACACCTTCCGCCATTTCTCATATTCTCAAAAGCCTCCTGATCCGCAAAAAAATAAATAAAAAAGAGTATGTATCAGAGCATTGTACCATCAAAATGCTCTGATACCCCACACGCACATGCCGATGAACAACAAACGCACAATGTATATGCTGTGCGACGCAATGGTATCAACAACATGTCGGAGCATAGAAGACGTCTTTTTTTTAATATAATATCTTTTTTTTGAATACGCGACATCAAAAAAATTCATAGGCACAAACATTGCATTAAAGTTTGTATCAGCAACAACAATACTGATACCGCTTCACAACAGAGCTCTCCACAATGATCAAGAATAGCAAAAAGACAACGTTTGCACAGTATGATTTTTCTTCATTACCCAAAAAAAGGAGATCATTATGTCACCAACAATAGGAACAAACATCCCCTCGCTCAATATTGCAATACCAATATCTCGACAAGGACAACAACCACCGTCTAAAGATGCGCCCCCAACAACCGAACAAACAACAACACAACAACATGTCTTAAAAAAAACGCAAGCGTTGCTTCATCGTCTTGCAGACGGTACAATCACACATGCCAAAAAACATTCAATGGAAATGGTTATTCCTACATCAATCACAAAAAAAGATAAAAAAAATCTTGAATCATGTCTCACTGCAGCAAAAAAGGCATGGACCGGATTGAATACAAGCTCAGGACAAACGGCAATCGACGCAATAAATAATAAAAACACTAAAAAAGTAGAAGCCTTATACAAAGAAAGAGATAAGCTGCTTAATCTAAAATTAAACATAGAAACAAGCGGTAACACCGAAAACAAAGAGACCAAAAAACTCCTGCAAAAAGTCAATAAAGAACTTGTGAAAATCAGTAAAGAACTTGTAAAAATCAATAGCAAGGTAGAGAACACATCACCTATTCAAGAAGCTATAAAAACACAGTATGCGTTGAGAGCTTCTTTGCTTCAATGTGCGCAATCGCTCCCCAAATCCGCCGACCCTATGAAGCCGACATCAGAACAACAACAAATTCAACAACAAATTACAGACTGTGATCGTAAAATTTCAGAACTCATGAATTTTTCAGGATCATTGACAGAACGTCTCCTCAAGGACGAAGCAATACCCGAAGCAATAAAAAAACAAAGCATCACCGAAACATTGAATGCCATGCGTCTTGATATGCACGGCACACCGGCTCTTTTGCAAAAATCATTAAGTGCTCTTCTTGCAAAGATAGAAACACTTGAGACGAAAAAAGACAGCATGGCGCCGGAGGCCTTTACTCAGGAAATAACAAATCTACAAACGTTGATAAAGAGTACAAAAGAATCCATAGGTGACGGTAGCTTTGTAATAACTGATTTAGAAGTAATGATATTTGATGTGAACCCGGATGTTTTGCCTGTTACCCAACACGAACGCCTTACTGTCAATGTAGACCCTGCAGTAACAGAAGCTGTCAACAATGTGCTGGATTCCGCGGCACTGCGTTTAAAAGATCTACAAGATACTGATCCTCTGCAAAAGTATAGAGACATGCTGCAAGACATTCAAAAAGCATATAAATTTCCTTCTACTGCTGAAGCTTGGACAGAGCTGGAGAAGCAAGTAAAAGATATTCCCCGTGAAAAAAATTTTTTGGAAGCACTGAAAGATACAAAAATTTTAGAGCCTATAACAGGGCTATCGAAAGAAGAATTAAAAACACGCGTAAACGCCACAATAACATTGTTAAAACAACCCGTGGAAACATCAAGAGGTGGTATAGATTTCAGACATGGGTTATTATTAA
>CAYJFB010000019.1:17251-40688 GCA_964369685.1 uncultured Desulfovibrionaceae bacterium
CAACCCGTGGAAACATCAAGAGGTGGTATAGATTTCAGACATGGGTTATTATTAACAATGGTTAGACCAAGTATGCCATCGGGTAGTATTCCAGCAAAGCTACATGAAGTATTGCTCGGAGAATTACAAAAATTTTCGGCAGCTATCGATCGTGAAGGCAGAGACGGAGAAATGTTGACTCAGGTTTTGCTTGATCCTGTGCACGTTCAAACCTTGCTACAGGCAAAAATACGAGGTTTTTCTTCTGATTCTCCCATTGCCCTTCATGCAACGCCGAAAAATTTGGTGTCAAGTGAGCAACTAGGTTCCGGTGCGGTAAACAGTGTTATTGAATGTGTCTATAAATCTGAGGTCACAGGAGAAGAAGTCACCTACATTTTTAAAGGTGAACATGAAGGCAGGCGCGGCCTGAATGCCGCCAGCGTGGTGAATAACACGGTTATTTCGTCGAAAGCTTCTATCGGTGGACTCAACCTTGTGGCAAATGAAGTAGCAACACTGTTTGGTTGTGGTGGTGTTTTGGCGCAAAGCTCGCTTGGTATACTCAATGAACAGTTTGGAATTTTTATGGAAAAAGCGCCGGGATACCCTGCCTCAAAGAGAGAAAATAAAGCAGACTTTGTAAAAGCCTTAGCCGGTCTGACTCCGCTGGAAAAACAAAAAATTGCTCTAAATAATCTATTGCGTGAGCTGGCAAAACTTGAATGGGCGGACGGCATTGCAGGGCAACATGACAGGCATGACGATAATTATTTTTTTCATTTTGATGAAAAGACCCTTGCAGTGAAAATTACCGGCATAGATAATGATTGTTGTTTTGGATCACAGGCTGTTGGATTGGCAAAAATAGACAAGATAGACTGTTCAAGCAAGGAAATATATAAGAGTCTAGGCCTCCATCTGGGGTCATGGCAAACATCTAAACCCCTATTTATCACACCGGAAATACAAAAGCAGTTGTCTGATATGACTGAAGAGAACTATAGAACGTTCTTAGCAAAAAGTCAGCTTGAGCCGGAGGCGATTGAGGCGGCAGTATCACGTCTGAAAGATGCACAAGCATATGCCAAAACATGCCCTGTCTTAGGTGCTGACCCCGATATCAACATCCAAGCATTCATAGAGCTTTCAGAGAACGCTTGGCCTGAGCCGGAGCTAGTGGGAGAAAACAAGAAATTACCTCCACGCGGTTTTGCACTTATCTATAGAGATTTTCACGCACTTCAGCCCCTCTTGGGTGATTTATCCGCGTAAAAAAGATATAAAAGACGCGTGGTTTACTTTTTTTGTTAATGAGGTTCCACTTCACAAATCATGGAGAAAACGATGTCCGATATATATGATCAGCTTATTCAAGAATATCTTTTTATGTTTGAATCAACAGATGTACCGTTGGTAAATATACCAAAAGATGTTCTTCCGCGTTTGATTCATCTTGAGAAAACGTTTTTTTCAACAGATGTGGCTGTTGATTCATTAATTCAAATAGACAGCATAGAAAGCTTGGAACACTTTTTTACACCGTTGGAAGAAAGAGGCAAAATGCAACGCCTTGAAATGTCCGAAGAAAATAACTCAACGACAGAAGATTCAACTGAAGATCTCACAGCTGTCAATGATGCCGATACAATATATTTCTTTGCGACGGGCATTTCAGGATATGGCGTTCAAAATTGGTTTTTCCAGTATTTTTTAAGTACACCGACATTACGAATGAGTGTCAATCTTCCATATGGAAATGCCTATAGCGACGCTGAGGAAGAACGGGAACATTTGGAAACAGCAGTGAAGTTGATCACATTTTGCCAAGACCATATGTTCAGCGCTCAAGATAAAAAGCTGACGTGTGTCCTTAATAAAAACTCTTTTGTTTTTAATGTATGCACGGCAAATGGCGAACTGCTCCAACAAGGGCAAGACATCGAAGAAATGCTGGACTATTTGATAAAAAATGAGGATACGCAATCGTTGTCACATCGTGATTGGGTTGCAGTGTAAGTCGGTGACCTATTTAAGCCGTGTACAAAGACGACCTCAATCGCAACGTTTCAAGAACTGTTGCAGAATGCCAACGTCATCATTCAACACAAGCGACGTTTTTGGCAAGCGTGAAAAGGAAAACAAGATTCAATGACTTGATATTCAACCCACGGCATTCTTATTTTACATAATTTTTAAAATCATTGTCGAGATGTTATAAACACATCTCGACAATATAATATATTGGAAGAAATATCGTTCACTATACAATGAGAATGCCGTGATATTCAATCGGGAAAACCCCACAAAATGCCTATCTTGAACATGACAATCGGGCTGTTCAAGGTGATCGGCTTTGTCAGCAAACCTTTACAACCTTGGCAGAGATACAAGACCTTGCCACAGAATAGCTCTGGCAGTATAATAATCGAAGACCTCATATGGCACTTGGCGGATGTATGCCAAAGAAGAAAAACGACAGAAAAAATCTACCTATAAATGATACAAAATTAGGGAATATTCCCCCTTCAGTGCCTCAAGAAAACGACAAAAAGGTCACACCATGACAGATATCGGTGTTTTGGAACTTGCCATGCAGTCGCTTGTTCTCATGTTGCAGTTATCAATGCCGCCCATTATTGTGGCGTCTTTGGCGGGGTTATTGGTCAGCTTGATTCAAGCAATCACACAACTTCAGGAGCAAACCTTGGCTTTTGGTGTAAAGCTTGTCGCTGTTACAGTCACAATCATGATGATGGCGGGGTGGTTTGGCGGAGAAATTTTTCGTTTTTCTGACTTGATTTTTTCACGATTCGGCTTTCTTGTAAAATAACGCTGCCGATGACCGTGAGAACAGGTTCCATGCCAATAAAATGGACTGAGAAGATACCCTCTGTACAGTCAACCACACTGATGCGTAAACGCGTCTGTCCAAATATGAAAAATGATGCTGATAACTCTATACATCTGTACCTTGCCAAAGCAGATCGACAAGAGAGCTACACAATTATTTTTGACAACAAAGGTGTTCTAAAACCATGTCTTTTGATAAAGGAATGTTGCCTTCACGGCTCACTTGTAAAGCCGCAGCAAGAGAACCAAGACCGGCCGCTTCCCATATTGTTGCACCGGTAGCCAAAGCAAGGCTGGTTGCCACCAGAAAAGAATCCCCCGCGCCTGCTGTATCAACGGCAAGAGGATTGAGCGCAGGCAGTTGATCTGTCATTGAAGAATGCACAAGCAACCCTGCCTCGGCAAGGGTGATCACAATGTGTTTTGCTTTCGCTTTCTCCATAAGCTTATTTGCCAAAACAACCAAACCCGACTCAAAATCTTTTGTTGCAAGTCGTGCTTCATGTTCGGTAGGCGTGAGCAACATGGTATCTGTAAAACGTGACACATCGCCAACCTGTGATGAAGATTGGCTGTCTGCAACAATCGGTACGCCATGTGCTATGGCTTTTCGGATCACTCTCTCCACAAAAAATTGTGGTAAACAGCCATAATTAAAATCAGAAAAAATTAATAAATCCGAATCGGAAAGCGCCTTCTCTATCCGCTCCAACATGATCACCGCCAACTCATGGTTGATGGCGTGTTGTCGCAAATGGCTTACACGCAACATTGTTTTATTTCTGCATTTAAAACGTTGTTTCAGTGTTGTTGGACGGGTTTTATCTTCAAAAAGCGTATGCGCGACACCATAAGTCGTCAACTTTGTCTTGGCAAAATCTGCCGCATCGTCTGCGCCGCACACAGAAAAATATTGAACCCGCGCACCTAAACTCGCAGCATGTGCGGCAACAATACCCGAACCGCCTAAATATTTATCACTTTGTATGGGAGTCACAACAATGGTGGGGTCCTCTTGCGACATGCCAAGCGGATCGCAACTGATGTATTCATCAACAATAATATCCCCAACAACCACAACTTGAAGCTTGCCATACGCTTCCACAATCTTCTTCAATGCTGTTGATTGAATATTGTGACGTTCGTAATAGTCATTGGGATGAAGCAAATGTAACGCCGGGTGCGGTGTGTTCTTTACGCGGTCTGAGAGAGACAGACTCGTGGCTCCTGCCGTAAATAACAGTATCCCGCCATATTGTTCGAGAATATCTTGTTCGAGATTGTGTTTATTTTCATGTTCTGTTCCTTTTACGACAAAATCAGGCTGCAATTTGTGTAAAAAGCTGATTAAATCCGGTGTGCTCTGTACAAAATCAACAAAAATAACGGATTCTATTGCTTCCAATCGTTCTTGATATTCGTCGTGTGTAACAGAAGGATCGGGATCTGGCATGATCCCGACCACAAGAATGTCTGACATCTCTTTGGCAAAACGCAATAAACGAATGTGCCCGACATGAATAATTCGAAACAACCCCGAAACAAAACTCACACGCAATTGTGGATTTTCTTTCCGCAAATTTTCAATATCTTGAAGAATATCTGTCACAAGAGCCTCTATTTTTCTAAAAGAATGCAATCCATCCAATAGTGTAAAAGAGCTGCATGGCAACTTTCTGCAAAACCAAAGGTCTCTGCAGCCACATAAAAATTCAAATGCCCCATGTGCCGTAAAGGATTGTCCTCAGCAAAAGCAGAAAACGTTACCAATGAACACGCCTTGTTCTGCGCCACTTTTGCTGCCTCAAGAATATTTTTTGAACGCCCTGAACTGCTGATCGCCACAAGCATGTCTTGTTCACGCAATAACTGTTGTAGGGGGGCGGAAAACACTTCATCATAACAAATATCATTGCCCATTGCCGTAATCAAGGCGTTGTCTGTCAACACTCTGGTACGAATTTCTGCATTTTTAAAAATGTCTGCAGCCAAATGACTCGCCATCGTCGCACTGGCACCGTTACCAATCAAAATGATCTCACCATGATTGGTTCTGCACGCTTCGGAGAGAACCGTCAATTGCCGAAAAGCATCATCAATAGCGATGGGTTGCTGTATCCTATCGGTCACCTGAACAGTGTTTAAGAGCCGTTCCAGTGTTGCGGAATATTCTTGCCATGGGCCATGAAATTTTTTCGTACTCATGGTTTATACCTTATGAATATATTGTTGCGGAAGCGTCGCCAAAACATCAAAATGGTCTTTAACCCATTGAATCACATCCTCAATACCTTGTTCAAGCGTGATCGTTTCTTCCCAGCCAAAATCACGATGTAGGGCACCGGCATCTAAACGATAGGCCGCATCTTTTCCTAAACGCTCACCAACAACCTGAATGTGCTCCTCAGCGACAATCCCCATTTGTTCGGCAATACGATACACAAGATCTTTAACAGAACATTGTTGCGTGTGTATTGGCGAGATGTGATAGATTGCGGGAGAGGTTGCCGCCGTCATGACGGTTTGCGTTGCGACCGACACATCATGCATATGAATAAAGGATCGAATACTTTCACCGCCGCCATGCAACGCAATGGTTTTTTTCAATAAAAAATACAACACCGTACGCGGTATAATCCTATATAATTGTTGGCAAGGTCCATAGACGTTTGCCGCACGCGTAAAGACAACAGGAAAACCGTACGCTTTATGAAAAGCCATGAGATTCATATCTGCGGCTGCTTTTGAAACGGCATAGGGTGTGCTCGGTTCATAGTGCACTGATTCTTTGATAACACCGACTGTCGAGCCGTACACTTCCGGTGTTGAAATTTGCACAAACGCTTCAAGACTGTCGAGGGTTCGCAAAAAATCATACAATTTTAAAGGCGCAACAGTATTGGTTGCAAACCATTGTGTCGGATGTTGCCAGCTTTCCGCAACCATACCTTGTGCCGCAAAATTCACGACATAGGCAGGTTTGTCTCTTTGCAAGGCACTGATGAGTAATTCTGTATCGTGATTAAAGTCGGCTTGAAGAAAAGTAAAATTTTTGGGATGGGTGCCGTTTTTTGCCAAATATGGCAAAAATACAGGATTTGCCTCAACAGAACGACTGACTCCCGTCACCAAAAAATCATCTTGTAAAAGATGTTTTACATATTGCGCGCCTGAAAACGAATTGCTTCCGAGCACATAAACATGTTTTGTCATGCAATCACCTCTTTCGGCACACTCGGTTCAACAACACTCAAGGATTCTATTCAGCAATATGCGGTTTGAATATCTTTTCCATATCTTGTTGGGCTTTTGTATAGCTTTCAGGAGTGCCAATATCTCGATGATAGATTGTATTATGAAAGGTATATATATGTCCTAAACAATAGGGCAACAAATCTAAACTGATATCAGGTTTTACGCTATCAGATACGTTCAATATGTCAAACACTTTTGGCTCCATAAAATATACGGCACCATTTGCCAAACAGCTCGGAGGATTTGCAACTTTTTCATGAAATGCTTGTACAACATTACAAGAATCAAGTTCAAAAACACCACAAGACTGTGGATTTTGTGTTGTAAAACTCATTGCGGTGATAAAACATTCATCAGGACGATGTTTATGGGCTGAATAAAATGATTCTATAGAAAATAAACTCAAATTATCTGCATGAGCAACAAAAAAAGACCCTTTTTCAAGAATATGCTTTTGAGAAAGTAATGTGCCACCTGTCCCTTGTAACTCTTCTTCATACGCTAAAATAAAATATTTTTTATATTTAAGATATAATGGATAAGAATCAAGAAACGCTTCGACCTTTTCAGAAAGATACGACAGATTAATAATGATGGGATACATTTTTGCATTCAAACACTGCTCAATCCAAAAAGCCAAAAGCGGGCGCCCAAGAATAGGAACCAAGCACTTTGGAATGGTGTCTGTTAAAGGACGCAATCGTGTCCCTTGCCCTGCCGCCAAAAGCACGGCAGGTACGGATGCAGTAGAGAGTGTAGAATATTTTTGCAAAGCGCTATTCCTTCACTGACAGAATGGTAAAAGCCCGCGTTATCAAAATGGTCATTTGGGATATATCGTGGGTTGATAGTTCGGATCATCTTCAAAAAGACCATGATCCCAATTTTCCGGTTCTTTGCCTGCCAATGCACGTTCATAAGCTTGAATCAAAAAGTCTTGCATTTCCGCCGCAGCGGCTTTTGGATTATTGAGTTTATAAAAATTATCTAAAATTTCCTTTGATTTTTGCGCTTTCCATTCAGGATCATCCAGAAGTCGTTGGCAAATGTCAACCGCATGTTTGTGATTTTCGGCAAGCAGGCCTTCAACACCCATTGTGTGATAATGATATTTTGTCAGGTTACTTGAAAAGGTGTCACCATAACCGGCTACAAGGGGCACGCCTTGAGAAAAAAGAGTCTGGTTAGTAAAAGCTCCTTGCGCTCCCATAAAAGAGCCCACAATACATGCTGCACGCTGTATAACCCAAAGATATCCTTCTATTGAAACACGAGGGAGAAAGAGCACTCTGTCCATCACTGTAGGCATAATTTTCTTCCAACGATAGTAATGACCGGTTCTTTTTTCACCATACGCATTTAAAGCAACAAAAAACACGTCAGCGTTCTTTTCCAAAAGTTCTTTAATCACAAAAAGATCAGTATTCTCTTTGTCAAACATCATACGTATTAAGGATTGAGGATAAAAAATAAATCTTGCATTGCTTGGTAAACCGATTAACTCCATATTCACTGTAGCCGGTTGAACCTCATTCAGTTCCGGATTCATATAACAGGTATTCAAAAGAGCAACATGCTCATGTTTCATTTTGGGATCACTATGCCATGTATGATGTATACTTTTTTCTCCAAACACGAGATAATAGTCTGTATATGGTGTCGCAAAAGAAATATTTCTATCCCAAAAAGTAATCTGAATGGGAGCAACCCTTGCAAAAAAGATAAATGTCGGTGCAGGATAAATGAGATTTTCAGAAAGAAATATATCTAATCGTTCCTCATAGAGAATATCTCTGAAATGTTGCCAATTCAATTGGTCAAAGAGAACTATTTTATCAAAACACGATTGAAATTGTTTCAATGTGTCACCATGAGACCATTTTTTAGCAGCAAAAAAAATGAGTTCAAAACGTTCTTTATCAAAGAATTGAAAAAGTGATAACAGCGCTGTTTTGAAGGTGACATCGCTATAACGAGAAACATTGATCCCAATTCGAATTTTTTTCTTTCGCTGTAAAGCAAGAGGGTATTCTTTTTTAAGATGAGAAATATTTTCTGTCAGCAGATTTGCAAGTGCAATATATACCGGTAAATTATTCATACATAAATCTCCGGTTCTTTGAATAAAAATTGCATCAATTCTAGATAATTCTTGAATGGAAAGCCCTTGTTTTCTTATTTTCTCAATAACATATAATATTCTTTGTTTATGATAGTTATAATTTTCTCTGGTAAGTTCTGTATTATCTTCTAAAAGAAGCTCTGTGATAAATGTTTTATTCTTCGTCATTAAGAGTGCGTCAATGCCATCATATATCAAATCCAGATGAGGAGTCAGCGTTCGCATTTCAATGACAAGATCCATTAATAATTCCGCTTTATCCTGAATAGCACATGGAAAAAGATTGCGATAAATACATTCTGTTCTTTTTATATTTCCTGTATAAAATTCAGCTCTTGCGATATCTAAATAGATATAAAAAATAAATGAAAATTTCTCTTTATTTACTTTATGTTGTTGAGGATTTTCGTGAACAACAGGATATTGATTTGTTAACTCAATATATTTTTCTATTTGTAAAGAATGACTCAAATATTGAAAAAATAAAGAACGTAAAAGAAAAGAATTATAGTATTGATGTAAAGCCTTTTCTGCATTTTTTTTTAAAAAAAAAGCAAAATGGTTTCTTTTTTGTTCCAATAAGCATGTGAGTAAAAAGAATGTATCTCTTTCATCCAAATTTATTTTACATAATTTAAAAAGCATCAGCGATTCTATTTCATTTATTTCTTTAATATTTCTGCTTAGTTTGGCATTTTTATAAAGAGTCAATAGTTGAGAAGAATACTTTTCAATAAGTATTTCAAAATACATAGAATATGTCCTTTCAGATTCTTGATACAGTGTATACGATTTTTATAAAAGAGAGCCATTAACGCATATATTATATATTACAAGACCATACCATATAGAATATAGATTTATTATTCGTTATCCTCACAGACTGCTTGCTGATAATTTTCATCATCTTCAAACAGGCCATGATCCCAGTGCTCAGGAATTTTGCCTTCTAAAGCACGTTCATAAGCCTGTATAAGAAAATCTTGCATCTCTGCCGCAGCGGCTTTGGGATTATTGAGTTTATGATAATTATCTAAAATTTCTTTTGATTTTTGTGCTTTCCACTCAGGATCATCCAGAAGTCGTTGACAAATTTCAACCGCATGCGCGTGATTTTCGGCAAGCAGTCCTCTAACGCCCAAAATCTCATATTGAGATTTTGTCAAACAGCTTGAAAACGTGTCACCATAGCCTGCAACCATAGGTTGTCCTTGAGCGAAAATCGTTTGAGTCGTTAAAGCGCCATGAGCCCCCATAAAAGAACCTAAAATACACGCAGCGTGTTGTATGATATACAAATATTCTCCCGGTGAAACACGAGAAAGAAAGACAATTCTGTCCATACTTTCAGGCATCCGTTTCTTCCAGCGATAGTAATAGCTTTCTTCAGATTCGTTCACGGCATTTAATGCAATAAAATATAATTTAGGATTGCGTTCCAATAATGCTTTGATGATGGAATCATCTTCAATCATCAACCGATTCAGTACTTGAGGAAAAAGTATATATTGAGCATTCTCGGGAAGAGGTAAAATGTCTACAGAGCATGATTTCGATTGTGCTTGGTTTCTTTGAGGATTGATATAATTATGACGGAAATGTGCCATTTTTTCATGTGGCAATTTTTTATCACTTTTCCAAGCATGATAAGCACTTTTTTTACCGAATGAGAGGTAATAATCAGTATAAGGAGCAGCAAAAGACTGCACTCGATCCCAAAGGTTTATTTGAATCGGAGCGATTCTGGAAAAGAAAATATATGCCGAAGCGATCGAACAAACATTTTCAGACAGAAGTATATCAATCTGCTCTTCAAACACTTTTTGCCTTAAATCAAAAAAAGTTTTTGTGTCGTAGATAATAATTTTATCAAAAAAAGAATAAAATTTTTCCATATTTGCAGTTACTACCCAAGTGTTTCCCGCAAAAAACTTTAATTCAAAAATATTCCGATCAAACGCTTCAAAGAGCGCAAAAATTGCTGTTTCAAAATCATAACGATCGTATCGAGAAATATTTATTCCGAGTATAATCTTTTTTTTTCTTTTCAGTGTATAAGGAAATTGTTGTTGTAAATGCTGTATTTTTTCTGTGAAAAAAAAAGCAAGCGCCTTATAGACTGTTAAATTATCCTTGCAAAAATCCAATACATAGCACTGATTAAGGAAAAAATCCAGATTCTTAAAAATGGGCAGAGCTCTATTTTTTTGAGACAGATATTTGATTATTAAAAACATTCTTTTTTGATATTGCTTAAAATTTTTATTTGTCAGCTCAGGATTCCAATTATTTAATAACAGGTACACATCATTTGTGTTCGTATTTTCTATATATTTTTTTATACTTTTACAGTCAATCTCTGTTCCCAACGCATATTTTTCTGTTTCGTGTAAAAAATTAAACGCCAAATATGGCATATATTGAAAAATAATGGGATACAATCCTCTATAAATCGTCTCTACAAATTCATTGTTTCCGGAATAATAAAAACTTTTTGCCAACTCTTGATAATATTGAACAACGAGTTCCAAATTGCCTTTTTGTAAAAAAGTTTGTGTCAAAAAATACTCATGTGGATCTAAAGGAAGAATAGGAAATTGTTGAATAAAGTTTAAAACCTTATCATTTTGGAAACTTAAAATATAAAACTTTATGACCAAAATATGGAGTTCTAAAGAATTCGGATAGCGTTGAAGACCTTGCTCAACCAGCATTTCCATGATGACCCAAAAATCTTTTCTGGAACGCTCAATGAGTGTTTTTAAAAGCCCGATGCGTTGATTTTCTGACAAATCACTTTTGGCTATTTTCAAAAAGATATATTGCTCAAATTGTTCACATTCTTTTTTTAAACCTGATTGTTTTATTTGAGAATAGTTTTCCAAGAGCTCCGGATACAGATTTTGCACCAATTCTTCAAATATCATAGCTATTTCTCGGGTAACAAGTAAATATCTTCTAAATAAAATTAATATGTTCAGGAACAGCCAGACTTCTTCGCTCGTAAGAAGACTGTTTACATATAGAATCTAAAACTTCATTTGTTTTATGATGAATACATAATGTGCCGCAATCAGAGTGTGCATTAAAACAATCAGAACGAATCAGTTGCAATACGTCATCATATTTTTGGCTATTCCATATTTCTTTAAAGGTATTGGCATATAAACTACCAATATGATATTTTTCATATTTTTTATTAAAAAACATTCCACAAGGGGCAACCAATCCGGAACCTGATAATTGCAAAATAAATGAAGGTCCGTAACACTTGGAATAACTCCGTTTACCGTCACTTAAAATTTTTGACCATTTTGCTTTTACCAAATAGCTATCTGTCGAATGTTGTTCAGCATCTTTAAGAATTTCAATCAATTCATGATATTTTGAATAATCCACACCCAAGGTTCCGTCTTCATCGTCACTACAGTGTTTTATCACTAAATAATCAACATGAAGCTCTTTGCCCAATTCTACCAAAGGCATAATTTCATCTTTATATTGGGGCATCAAAACCATTTGCATACCAATCGTGACTGAAAGATTATTTACCTTTTTTATTCGTATAGCTTCTTTTATCGTATTGAGCACTTTATAATAACATTTTTTATGTACACCATGTATTTTAGAATACCCTTGTTCAGTTGCAGATGAAATATTAAAACGCAACCATGTTAAATCAGGAAGCAGCGCGGGCAACTCTTCATCTTTCAATAAATAGCCGTTTGTCGCTAAGGCCATATCTATGCCCTGCGCTTTTCCATAATTTACAGCTTCCAGAAGATGGGGATTGCATGTGCTTTCTCCGTCACTCATAAAGCTGATGCCTTTTACACCTAATTCTGCTGCATCATCTAAAAACTGAATAATAATATCTCGTGGTAAATTTCCATTTCCCATACATTGCATTTGTCCATAACAATATTCACATTTATATGTGCATAAAGAAGACAACGACATATCTATCGTAATCGGAGCAATTTTTTTTCCTTCCAACCATTCATTAATTCGTTCTTGGTGCCATAACACTTTTGAAGCATCAAGTATAATTCTATCATTCTCTATGTTCTTTGACATAATATAGCCCTCAACGTTTCCTTCTCACAATCTGCACGTATGTTTATTGCATTGAACACTGTCAACGCAACATCCCCAATCACCTTTTAAGAATATGAAAACATGACATACACAGAATAGAATAGTTGCTTTTTTCCTTAAAACGGTCCCGTAAAGCTCAAATCAGGCACATCATGGCGCATACCCATGTTTTCAAGAGGCAAAGACAACACCTCTGTGCGTCCTAACATTGCCCAAGCTTGTTTGACAATATCATGATGTCGCGGATAAAAATGTTCACTCAATGTATAAGAAACAGGCAACGGATGATCTGCCCAGGCCATGCGCTTCGGTGCACACTGCAAAGAGCTGAAGGCTTTTTCAGCAACAAGGGCTAAAATTTCTGCTGACAATCCACAACTTGCCCAATCATCATCAACCATAAGCAAGCGTCCTGTTTTGCTTACAGAGTGGAGCAATGTTGCCTCATCAAGTGGACGTATGCTTCTCAAATCAATGATCTCTGTTGACACACCTTTTTCTCGTAAAATCTGTGCAGAACGCAAACATTCATACACCGTATGTCCGACGCCAACCAAAGTGATGTCTGTGCCTTCTTGGATGATCTGGGCTTTCCCCAGAGGCACTGTATAAACGTCTTCAGGTACATGATCAGTCATATTGTGCAACCAGCGGTGCTCAAAAAAAATCACAGGATTGTTGTCTTCAATGGCAGCAATCAATAATCCTTTGGCATCATGAGCAGAAAAAGGCATCACAACGTTGAGTCCGGGAATGTGCGCAAACCATGAATGCAGACTCTGCGAATGCTGTGCACCCTGTCCCCAGCCGCGCCCGATCACCATACGAATCACCAAAGGAACAGATTGAGCCCCATTAAAGATATAGTGCCATTTCGCCGCTTGATTGACAATTTGTTCCATGGAAAGCAACGCAAAATCAACACGCTGATGTGTCAATATGGGGCGCATACCGGCCAAAGCAGACCCTATGGCAATCCCTGTCATGCCATTTTCGGCGATGGGCATATCCATAACACGTTCTGTGCCGAATTGTTCTTGCAGACCCAGTGTTGTCCCAAAAATCCCACCGGGATCGGGAACGCCAAGCCCCATAACATAGACGGAAGCATCACGTTCCATACATTGTTTCGTCGCTTCACATATGGCTTTGGCAAAGGTTAACTCTCTCATGCTGTCCTCATTGTGCATAAACACTGTCCGTTGCAGACTGAGCCGCAGGATATGGCGCACTCTGTGCAACAGCAAAGGCTTGTTGTATATTTATCTCTTCTTTTTTTTGGATCTCTTGTAATACATTTCGAGGAATATTGTATTGTAAAAGTCTTTTTTCTGCACACAAAAGAGGATCTCGCAATTTCCAAGCTGTCAGGGCTGCTTCTGAACGAGCAGGCAAATGATGATCGTCATGAGGGCCACAGTGTTCCATGTAGCGATAGGTTTCAAACTCCAAAAACACAGGGCCTGCACCGCTTCGTGTCAATGCAACCGCTTCCAGACATTGATTATATACGTCAAAAACATTATTCCCGTCACCCGTAAACACCTGAAGGCCTTGTGCTTTGACCAGCTCATGCACTTTTATGTGTTTTGGTCGCCGTTGTTCGTATGGTGTATTGACAGAAAAACCATTATTTTCACAGACATAAACAATAGGCAGTTGTTTGAGCACCGCAAATTGCAAACTTTCATAAAAAATGCCTTCTTCAGTAGCGCCCTCACCAAACAAGACCATAGAAACCTGTTGACTTTTTTTCATCTTATGAGCCAATGCCGTTCCCGTGGCAATGGCAAGAGCACTGCCGACAATGGGAATGGCGCCCCAAAAAGGCGTGTCATTGCTCCTCAAGTGCATGGATCCCCCACGGCCTTGGCAACAACCACCTTCTTTACCGTACATCTCCAAGAGCATGGCTTCAATCGAAGCATGAGAAGCAATATACGGGCCGTGCGAACGATGTGTACCAAACAACACATCGTCTGTTTGTAGTGTGTGTACAGCTCCCACGGCAACAGCTTCTTGCCCAAGACACAAATGCATGGGACAACGCATTGCTTGGTTAGGATATTCCCTTGCTATATATTCTTCCACTAAACGAAGACGAACAAGTGTTGTATACAATTCTATAAAGAGCTTTTTCATTATGCAAACCTATATAAAATTGTCATGAGCGAAAGGATTTTTGAGTCGATATAAGTACTCATTAATAAAATCCATACGACAAGTGAGGTGGCAGTCGCTGATATCAAGATGTTCCATACACCAAACTAAACTCTTTTGCCGCTGCTGTCCAAGCCAAACCGCTTCAAAATCATGCGTATACAAATTGCCATATAAAAAAGAATCGTCTGTTAAGTGGCGTGAGCAGCCCCACACATTGGCTTCAGAATCCACATACGACCAAAAAGGTAACGCATAACACTTGGAATAACTTGCATTCTTCGTATCCCAACGATTCATGGTTTCACTGCGAAAAATGATTTTAAACCGATCATTCTCTACATGATTTAACGCTTCTTCCAAGGCTTGTGTCCCTTCATAGCTGACAGCACGCGCCTCCTGCAAACTTTTTGGATGATGTGTATATGGTTTGATCACCAAATAATCTACACCAAAATCACGCAAACGTTTGGCGTGTTCGACCAAATCTTTTTGACTTTCCGGCAACAATATACATTGAAAACCCAACGTGCACGCATACCCTTCTTTTTCTCGAAGCTTCACAGCTGCTTCCATATTTTTTAAGACGTTACCATAATCTTTTTGATTGGTACCGTGAATTTGAGCATAGTTTTCTGCGTTTGTGGCGTTACAACTCACTTTGATCCATGAAGTGATGGGCAACAATGTTTTTATCTTTTCTTGATTCAAGAGTACCGCGTTGGTGGTAAATGAAATGTCAATGTTTGCGTCTTTTGCTGTTTGTGCAAGTTCACAAATATCTTTATGCAGCAAAGGTTCACCCTCGCCCGCAAACATCACGGCTTTGACACCAAGACGACCGCACTCTGCAAGACGTTGTTTCATCACCTCTGTCTGCAAAAAACGCGGACGGTAGCCCATAAAATCCATTGTACAAAAACTACAACGATGATTACACGCTCCGGAAGGTGATATTTCCATATATATTGGATAAATCACCTCACCGTTGAGCCATTGTGCCACTCTTTGGGGATGTAAATTCAATTTATGAGAGTCGATCCCGTATTGTTCTGCCTGAGTTTGACGCATGCACGATCTCCACAACACATCTTTTCAATATATTTTTGAATACAATTCACAATGATAAAAGTCAATCATACACACTCTCAGACAGACAGCAAGACCGCTGAAAAAGACAAAAAGAAGACCGTATTTTTAAGGCTATGCCAAAAATACGGTCGCAAAAGAAGATAAAACAAGAGATTTTGAAGAACAGTGTGTTCAGCCATGCCGAAAATAGGTTTCGATACACAACCGGAGTGTGCTCACATACAATGATTTTTCGTGTTATCTCAAGGAAGATGAGCGTTCTTTGAAGGAGTGTATACAGACATACTTGACCGAAAAAGACCGTAAAATCTGACGCAGAGATAACAGAAAAAGCGTTTATGTGTGAACACGCTCTAAGCGACTGCAAAAGCTCCATTTTTTTTATGTCGTGCAGGTTGGAAAGGGCGTGATGTGGTGTGCTTTTCGATACTGCTGTCAAGGGCGACTTCAACAAGCGCGTCTTCTGCTTCAAGCTTACGCAAAAATTGATTATTGAATTGATGCCCTGAGCAAGAAACCGTAAATGCGCCCTCAAGAGGCAAAGAAGCCATGGCCATATCGCCGATAAAATCCAATAATTTGTGACGAACAAATTCATCGGGATAGCGCAGTCCCTCGGTATTCAGCACATTTTTGTCATCTAAAACCACAGCGTTGTCCAGTGAGCCACCAAGAGCCAAGCCATTTTGACGCAACGCTTCAACCTCATGCAAAAAACCAAATGTGCGCGCTGAAGCCACCTGCGCAAAACGCGCAGGCGTGACATCAAGGCTAAAACGCTGACAACCTATGCGCGGATGTGGAAAGTCAATGGCATAATTGACATAAAAAGCACCGGGTGTAGACACAGGTTGCGCATGAATGATTTTATTGCCGTCACGAAATTCAACATGCCGCTTCAAGCGCAAAACACGCCGAGGGCTGTTATAACGCATCAAGCCGACACGTTCAACTTCACGCACAAAAAATGCCGCCGAACCGTCAAGAATAGGAATTTCGCTACCGGAAATATGAATTTCAATATTGTCAATGCCCAAACCGCGCACTGCCGCCAAAACGTGTTCAACCGTTGAAACATGGACACGTCCGTTGCCAAGTGTTGTAGCCAACGCTGTCGCCATGACAGCATCGGGGCGCGGCAGAATGCGCTCAACGCCTTCTGCTGTGGCCACAACAAAAACAATCCCTGTATTTGCAGGAGCAGGGCTGAGGGTCATATGAACAGGTTTACCGCTATGCAACCCAATGCCGGAGCAGGTGAAGGCTTGTTGTAAGGATGTTTGTCTCATAAAGTTCCTCCGTCAGAACGACAGAGAAATTGCAACAAATGTTCCAACATTAAAAAAAAGAAAACATACTGAAATAATACATTTTTTATTTTTTACATACGATAAACGGTGTGTGTTTTTGGCATCACTCATTCGTGTTTATATTGTGTATACAGTGAGTCGAACAGGCGTCGACATCATTATTTCTTGAGTAAATGTATGTATCTTTCTTTATTGCCGACACAAAACGATCTTTTTGAGCCAAATCTTTGTTACAGGAAACGTGTTTCCAAGTGTGACTTTCAAACAACACACAACAGGCTTGGCCTTGTGTATAGCCGTGCTCAATAAGTAACAGCCCTTGGGGATGTAAAGAGCGTGCTGTTTGCGGAACAAGTTTTTCTATTAATTCCAGACCATTGGCTGCGCCTGTGTGTTCACCGTATTCATTGTGTCCTTGTTGTCGGCGCAATTCCGGGGTGTTGGGCACAAGGGCTCGACGCGGTTCATAGTCACGCACTTCAATGGAAAGCGTCGCAAATTCGTGTTCGGCAATGTAGGGGGGATTACTGACAATCAAGTCCACGGAGGTGTCGGCAATGGGTGAAAAACACATGTCGGCTTGCGTAAACAGCAGGCGCGTGTCCACAGCGTGGCGTTGTGCATTTTTCTTTGCGGTTTTGAGTGCTTGCAAAGAAATATCGCAAGCAATGCCGCGCCACAAAGGACGCTCGGCACAAAGTGTGACCGCAAGGCAACCACTGCCTGTACCCCAATCGACAAAACAAAGCGGAGAATCCTTCGGGAAATGATTGAGAGCATAATCAACAAGCAATTCTGTTTCGGGACGCGGCACCAACGTTGCGGGATTGACCCAAAAATCTCGTCCATAGAATTCACGTTGTCCCAGAAGATAGGCAACAGGTTCGCCCTCCTCACGACGGCGCAACAGGCCTTTGAGTTGCTGAAGTTGTGTTTCGGACAGAAGCGTATCGGGATGGCTGATGCAGTACACACGATCAAAATCGGTGACTTTTGTAAGCAGTAATAATGCAGAAAGCCGCGGCGAATCAATCGCACTCAAAGTCAAACGTTGTGTTGCTTCTGCAAGCCATGCTGAGATTGTCATAACAGGCTCTATTTTTATTGGTACCAAAAAACGGGAGGGGGGAGGAATCCCCCCCAAGAAAAACTACAAGACCAAATCCATACCGCTCACTTGTTTCTCGAGCATCATCTTGATGATGTCGGCGATGTAAGAGCCTGCTTCAACAGCAGGGGTGCCGCCACGGTAAATATTTGAAACCACAGTGCGTTTGGCTTCGGGAATGTCCGTATAGGCTTTGTAGCATGTGTACGCCGAGAGGCTTTCTGAAGTGACAAGTCCGGGACGTTCACCAATCAACGAACACACAACCTCCGCACCCGTCGCTTCACTGATGCAGTCTTGTACCGGAACCCGCGCCCAACGCACAAAAAGAGGCGGAGCCACTTCAATTCCATGACGTTTCAAACCCGCAACCAAAGATTTATACGTATCGGGACCGTTGTTTTCAAGTGCGGTGGAAGAAAGCCCGTCGGCAAAGATGACCACCACTTTCGGGTTGGGGCCGATCAGTTTACGGATATTGTCCAATTGATCCTGCGGAATGCGACGTCCCAAATCGGGGCGACGCAGATATTCATCGCGATCGGTACAACAACTGGTGAACACAGGCAATTTCATGTTCTCAAGAAACGCTTGCGACACATCACCAAACGCAGCATCGACAGCGGCGGCATGGTCAGCGGCAAAACGCAATAAACTTTTGGTTTTATTCCGCGGCCCCGTACGTTCAAGACACAAGCGTGCGGGACTTGATTTTTGCAAGCGGTCAAGCGCAACGGGGTCTTTGGGATTTTTAAAAGGAATCAACGAATACATATTCAGTTCACGAATATCAGGCAGGACATTGTCATCGTCTGCTGCTGTGGCAATATTTGTCGGCTGGGCATTGTGCGCAGGAAGCACGGACGGTGTTTCGCTGCCGATCACTTCTATATGAATACAAAGATTTTGTGCCGCTTCTCTGGCTGCGGGCGTGATCACCGCGTCTGCATTCACCAGAATGCGTCCTTGTTCAGCTTGAATGGCATTCATCACATCTTCTTGAGTGATAAGTTGTCTGTTCACGTCAAAGAGCTCCTTCAGGTTGAGTCCTCAAGAGGCACTGCCTCTGCGAGGCTATGGCCTCATTAGCGGGTCACAAAAAATGAGGCGTCGCCGGCTTTGGCGGTCAACACACCTTTTTCGTCCATCAAATCATGTTTCATCAACCACTTGTGGAACTCCGGAGCAGGCAATAAACCGGCAAGTTCACGCAAAGCGGCGTTGTCTTGATAACTGGTGTCTTGATAGGCGAGCATCACATCATCACTCATGGGCAGTGCCATAAAGAAGTTTGCGCCGGCCATGGTTAATAACATGGTTGCCGTTTCCTGATCGTTTTGATCAATGGGGGTATGGTTGGTATAGCACGGCGCCGCACCCATGGGCAGGCCTGTCAATTTTCCCATAAAGTGGTCTTCGAGGCTTGCACGAATCACTTGGCGACCGTCATAGAGGGTTTCAGAGCCGATAAAGCCTGAAACATTGTTCACCATAAAGGGTTTAAAGGCTTTGCAGAAGGCGTAACAACGCGCTTCAAGCGTCACCATATCGACGCCACACGCGGTATTGATCGACATTTCAGAACCTTGTCCCGTTTCAAAATACATACGGTTTGGCCCTTTGGAGACACCTTTTTCCATAATCAGGTCATAGGCTTCCGTGATCAGTGTCGCATCGATACCGAAGGCTTTGTTCGCGGATTCGGTGCCTGCGACGCTTTGGAAGAACATGGAAGAGGGCGCGCCTTGATTGACCGCATGCATTTGGGTTGTGACGTGTGCCAAAACGCAATTTTGTGTCGGTATTTCCCAACGTTGAATCAACTCCCATACCGAGCCGAGGATGCGTTTTGCATTTTCGACACCATCGTCCACGGGATTGATACCGATCACGGCATCGCCTTGCCCGAAAGAAAGACCTTCCATGGCAGAGGCCAAAATGCCTTCGATTTCATCGGCGGGGTGGTTTGGTTGAATGCGTGAGGAGAGCGTCCCGGGCAAACCGATGGTTGTGACACATGTTGAAGGCACTCGAATTTTTTTTGCGCCATAAACCAAATCCATGGAGGTCATGAGTTTGGCTACCGCAGCGACACATTCGGGAGTCAGGCCACGACTGAGCGTAAGAATGTCGTCACCTGTTGTTTCGTGACTGAGAATATAGTCACGCAATTCACCGACAGTCATGTTTTTGATACGGGCATGTATGGTTTCATCAACAAGCGCTTGTGAAACGCGTGTGACTTCATCTTGTTCGTAAGGCACCGAAGGATTTTCACGCAATGCGCCGAGCGTAATTTCAGAAAGAACGATCTGTGCCGCAACGCGTTCGGAGGCACTCTGCGCGGCAATGCCCATGATTACGTCGCCGGATTTTTCCTGATTCGCCTTGGCCAACACCGCATTGAGCGATGGAAAAGTATAGGTTTTGCCTGAAAGACGTGTTTTCAAGATCATCAAAGAGCTCCCTGGTGAAAAAAGATGGAGATAGAATAAAACGGGCTTGAAGCAAACCACAGGGGGTAAATCAAAAAAAATATATACCGTAACAACAATGCTCAATGAAAACGATCAAAGAGGTTCGTTTAAGAGTCTGTAACGATTTACATCATACCATACCCTCACAAAAAAATAAAGTCTTCACGGCATGGATGTATATAAAACGGCACAGATCTTAAGCAAAGTTTATTCCATATTGACAGATTTGGCTGATTTTTTGTTTTTTTCCAAACAAACGTTTCGCGAATATTTTTTCTTTGTGTCAAAATAAAACGTTTTAAAAAATGAAAAACAGCCTGCTTGACGAAGAACTTTGTTTCGTGTCATCTTGAAACACTAATACATTCTATTGCAGAAAAGAACGTATCAAAAAGCGACAGACAGGAGCCATAAAGATGACCCCAAACGGATTTAGAATGCGCTATACAAGGCGTCTTTGGGAACAATTCACACAAGGAACGCCAATCACGACAGAAGGTTTACCTGATCATGTGTATCGTTCGTGGCTTGCTTGTCAAGCCAAGGGGTTGAGCCCCGAAGGCATTCCCGAACCCATGCGTTTGAATGCAGAAGAGCTTGAGGCCATACGGGAAGAATATCGCGAAATTATTGAGATTGCAAAACCTGTGCTCAACATGATTTTGCTTTCGACAAGCGAAACCGATCCCATTGTCATTTTGACATCGGCGACGGGAGTTATTTTACATGTTACGGGTGACGAGTCGTCTGTCAGTGTGCAGGAGAAATTTTACAACACGCCCGGTGTTGTGTGTGATGAAAGTTTGCTTGACGCGCGTGCAACAACGTTGACAATGAAAGAAAATAAGCCGCTTTCATTATGTGGGAGTGAGCATTATTTTGAAATTTTTCATGAATCGTTGTGTTATGCGGCACCGATTTGTGATCACACACAACACATTGTGGGTTCGATTTCGATTGCGTCTTCGTTGAAGCAATACCATCCGCACACCATGGCAATGTTAAGCGCTGCGGCCGAAAACATCAGTATGCAACTGGCAAAAAAAGTTGAAGACAATCGAAAAAAGTATTTAAGTTCTTTAATTTATTCTATTTGCAATACAATTCCTGACGGTATTGTTGCGCTCGACATGAACAATCATGTGACATATGTGAATCGTTATGCCGAAGAAATATTCAGCCATACAGAAAAAGACATGCTCGGCAAACCAATTTCAGACTTCATTCATAGTTCAAGTTTACATGATTTATTACAGGCCCTTGCAGTACGCAAACAGCGCAACGTGTCTATTCAAGCCAAGAACACCAGCCTTGACAAAAAATATTTGTGTCGTGTGCAACCATTTACGGATAATGCCAAAACGGTTGGTGCGACGCTTTTCTTGGCTTCTGATGAACAGATTTTGAAAGGCTTGAGTCATGTTGGCGGCAACAGGGCGCACTATCGCTTTGAAGACATTTTAGGCAATTCTCCGCAAATAAGAAGCTGTATCCAGTTGGCGAAGCGCGTGGCCAAAAAGGCCACACGGATTTTACTGACAGGAGAAAGCGGCACAGGGAAGGAATTGTTTGCACAGGCAATACACAATGCAGGCCCACGACAAGGGAGACCTTTTGTGGCGATTTCATGTGCATCTATTCCGCGAGAATTGGTTGAAGCGGAGCTCTTCGGTTATGTTGGCGGTGCATTTACCGGTGCGAGCAAGAGCGGCGCGGTGGGCAAATTTGAATTGGCGCAAAACGGCACGTTGTTTTTGGATGAAATCAACAGCTTACCGTTGGAGGCACAAGGCAAGCTGTTGCGCGCTTTACAGCAAAATGAAATCATTCGTGTCGGAGGCAAAGCACCCATCGCGGTGAATGTTCATATTATTGCGGCAACCAACGCCAATCTTTCAGATCTTGTGGCAGCACACATGTTTCGCGACGATCTTCTTTATCGGATAAACAGTGTGGAAATCCACATTCCGCCACTGCGAGAGCGCACACAAGACGTTGAAATATTGATCAAACACTTTATTAATTATTATGCAAAATTACAAAACAGAACCGTCACAATTTCGCCTCAATGGTTGCATTACATGGTACAACATCAATGGCTCGGGAATGTGCGTGAACTTGAAAATGCGTGTGAATACGCAATGATCGTGTGTGAAGACGACACGCTTTTGCCAAAACATCTACCAACCAATATCGGGGTGCAAGAAGAGCAACATGAAAAAGACCTGCTGCATTGCGTACACGTTGACGACGCCTATAAACAATGGCTTGTGGAAATCATGGCCGCATGCGGAGGAAACATCACACAAGCCGCAGAAAAATTTGGACTCTCTCGAAGCACACTCTATCGTAAACTCAAAAAATACGATCTCGTTCGAGACGCCTTCCGTAATCGGTAATCCCTCATTATTTTTTCTGAAAAACAACCCCTATGAAGGCAACCCAACAAGTTGAATAATCCGCACAACATACCCTTTGGGTACAATGCCAGCCAACTGTTCATTGGCAAGATCGACACCGGAATGTTTGACAACATTGGCAAGCCCCGCAGAGGCACAATACAATCCGACATTTTGATATATAGAACCGACATGCATGTCATTAAATTTGTCGTCAGCAGGGGCGGCATAGATCAGTGTCAACGGAGCCTTAAATCTTTCTTGCAAATTTTTATCAGAAACACGTTCAAGCGTGTGTTTTTTTGCGTCATAGAACCAAATCCCCGTATCCATAGCGGCATAAACGGCTACGGCTTGTTTATTGTGGGCTGTAGGTACAGTACGCTTGCCACTGTCACGGTTGATCCCCCACGCCGCCCAAAGAAGGTTTGAGACCTCTTGTTGTGAAAGCGCCGTATCGCTAAAACGGCGTGTGCTCTGACGCTTGTCAAGCGCCTGCATCAGAGAGAGTCCGTGTTCTTTTTCAACCGTCGGCACAAAACTTTGCGCCTTACGCCTTGCGTTTTATATCAATAAGTTATAGT
>CAYJFB010000020.1:0-10425 GCA_964369685.1 uncultured Desulfovibrionaceae bacterium
GTTAAATTCTTCTGGGGAAAATGTAGCTCCCCAGAAGAAAAGAAAGGTCTTTTATCCAAGTTGTGCAAGTTCTGATTCTAATGTTGCTTGAGTGGCCTCATATTCTGCAAGAATGGTATCAATACGGGCAAATTTGGCAAGCTCTCGCCGCTCCCAAAGTGCCAATCGTCGTTCTTCATCGGCAATTTTATCGTCGATACTATCCATAATATCAAGATAGTTATCTTTTAAAACTTGCAGCGTGCCGCGCTCACCATTTTCAAGATCCGCCGGATCATTTCGGCTTTGATCGGCAAGGAAGGTATAGAGTTCACTGATTTTTCCTTGCTTGACATTGATATAAATCGGATCTGCATCGGCAGGGGGGTGTGAGCCCGCGGTCAAGTCTTGAATGGAAAACGCCAAACCTTTTGCAGGCCCGTCCATCATAGTATAGGTGTTTGTCGCGCTACTTGAAAGTGTGGCTGCTTGACCGCCAAGCATCACATTACTGACATTGCCATCAGCATCCACATCATAGGTCACTTCATAGCTGCCTGCTTGTGTCACGCCGGACAGCATGCTCTCATACATGACCTCGCTTGAAGTGGAAGAAGCCGAAAAACCTGCCAACATCTCTGCTACGGCAAAGGGATCCTCCGCCAATGCCGTATCGAGACCTTTACCGACACTGGTCGCTAAAATGTCATCACTGTCGTTGATTTGCATCTGGCCAAAGGTTGGGCTCCCTTCATCGGCATCAATGGTGATGCCGATTGATGACAACGAAGAAAACAAATCATCGTCTTCAAAACCGATTGCTCGACTGGTCATCATGGTTTTTAATTGTGAGTTGAGCAGTGTGACCCCATAGTTCCCTGTCAGTACAGAACCCATCTGAGCGGCATACAGAGACACAGAATGATTGCCTTCGGCATCCACGATTTCTTCGACTTCCTTGTCTTCGTCAACTTTGGTTAATTCTTGGAAAGTCGTTAAAATGGTGTTCATGGTTTCGACAAATTCTTCAACTTTTTCACGCAAAGCTGTGGTGTCTGTGGTGACTGTCAGGTTGGTTGTGCCCACACTGGTCAAATTGACAGTGACACCTTCAATAACCCCTGTGAGCTGATTGCTGGCTGAGGTCATATCAAGATCAAGGCCGTTGAGCGTGAAAATGGCGTCCTGAGCCTGACGCATATACCAAGACGTACTGCCACTGCCACTGCTTGTTGCGCTGCTGTCTGCAGTAAAGCCCGCATCTGTGCCCATGCCAAAACCCAACGTCACATTCGACAACTCATTGCTTTGCAAAGAAACCGCATACGTGCCGTCAGGGTTTGCCGTTAGGGAAGCCACAACACCGGATACAGACGCTTCTCTGTTTATGTCGGCTATCTGTTCGTTGACGGTAGCACGAGCTTCGCCAAAAGAAGCTCCTGCCGTTGTGGTTGTCAAGGCGCTGGGATCGGTAACACCTGTCAGGCGCAATTCATAATTGCCTGCTTGGTTCTTGACGGCTTCGGCACCGAGAGTCCCTGTAATGCCTTTGGCACCGTTGATTTCGTCAACAATTTCTGTAAGCGTTTTTTGTTGATTGACTCCATCAGCCTCAGTAAAGGTTAATGTCGCGTCTGCAGGCGCCGCTACAGCTTCTGTCACACGCAATGTATAGGTTGTCGGAGAACCGGTATTCCCTACGATAGTGGCAGTCAAGCCTGATGACGTATCGGCATTGATTTCATCTACCAGATCTTGTAAGGACGTTCTTCCGCCGCTGGCGTCATAATCTGTACCATAACTTTTTTCTGTGCCGTCGGCCTTGGTTATAGTTATAAGCCCAACAGGGCTGTCTTCTGATGCTAACGCAGAGCCGATAGGCGGTTCAATAGCTGTAACCGTTTGATCGACTTTGCCTGTCGGTGTGATGTCTATAAAAAATTTGCCTGTACCGTCGTCAACAATCTGTACATTCAAAGCACTGCCGGCTTGCGCCTTAATATCGTCAACCGCACTTTCCAGCGTGCCGGCACCGTTATAGGTTTCACCATTATAGGTAAAGCTAAAAGGATCAACAAACTCACCGGATGCTACTGCTGTAGCGGTTCTGAACGTATTCTCTTTTACAGAGCTGAACGAATAGCCGTTGTATTCAAATTCCAATGCGGTTTGTGTTGCGCCGCTTTCAGAATTCCACTCTCCGGAATATTGTTGACTGCCTTCAAGCAACGATTCGCCGACGACATAGCTATATGTTCCATCGGCATTTTGCACGCGGACAACCATGTTTCTTGTGCTTTCTGTATCGCCGTTGGTATAGGTTGTCGAACCGGTGATGTTTGAGGGTTCAAAGCCGGTCACATTGGTGTTGGCATTGATCACCAAGCTGTTTTCTTCACCCGTTTCTGTGCCTTGAAACTGAAAGATATAACCGCTTCCCGAACTGAGCAAAGACGCTTTAACATCAACCTCATTGGTTGTTGCGTCTTTATTGATCATATCAACCATGCCCTCAAGCGTCATGCCTTTGGGAATGGTGATGTCACGCCGTTCACCGTTATAGGTATACGAAAAAACCGCTTCACCGCTGACTGAAACACCAAGATCTTTACTTTCAAAAACGGTTTGGTTCGTCAATGTGGCGTTGGTCGCTAATTGTTTGACTGTAATGACATTGGTGGTATCTGCCGCGTCGGCATCTGCCGTTGCCGACGCCACGGTGGAATTGGAACTGCTGACAGCTTTATCCAATATCTTGCTCATGGTGCTCATTTCACCCAAAATGCTGTTGGATTCTTCAATCGTTATCAGCAATTGGGAAAAGGCATCATATCGGAGTTGCCAATCTTCTCGCCAATATTCAAGGCGTTGTTTTGGAATGGATTCGATTTCTTTCAGCTGTTCGACCAAAGCTTGAAAGTCTGTTCCGCTGCCCAAACCGGCAAAACTGATACTACCTGAAATTGTTGACATATATCTCTCCTGCCAGTTTGCGTTGTGAGCAAAACTGTAAAATAACAAGCGTTTATCATTAAAAAAATATCAAACAATAATATTGCAAAAAATGTACCTTTTTAAAACTGCAATTTTTGCCGTGTCAACAGAAAAATATTTTTTATACTATAAATACAAAGGTTAAAACATGTTCATTCTGCCAGAAACAGTTCTCTTTTTACCCCTGTTGAGCACGCGGTACACGTCGAACCCATATGAAGTTCAGCATTTCGTTCAAGAAGCCATAAAGGATTCAGTGGACGCACGAGCAGACGATCAACACGTAATCCTGCAAACGCTCCAAAACTGCCTGTCACATGCGCGCTATTCAAACGTTTGAGCCAGCGTTCATTTCTCATCCATGTCCATTTGGGCCCAAGTAATGTGGCTTTTGCCGTATACACAGAATCAGAACAACATGTTTGTGCCAAACGTCTTAAAGCGAAAGGGTGATAACAGACTGGAGCACACGCTTTTTTAACAAAATATTTTTGACTTAAACCAAACAGAGAACAACGACTCGTATAGAGGATCAAGATCCCCTGTCCAGCAACACGCCACGCTTCTTCAACGATGGTTCGTAAGGTCTCGCTACCTGTTGTAAAGTCCAATGTGAGCAAAGTGTAGTCAAATTGTTTGTCGTCAAAAGGCAAATGCTCGGGCTTTCCCAAATGCCACGCAACCTTATGACCCATCAATGTCTGTGCAATATCAAGCAAGTGTGATTCAGATTCAAGCGCCGTCACATCAAAGCCCTGTTCCCATAATGTCGGTAAAAAAATTCCCGCACCACACGCAATATGCACCAAGCTATGTCTGCGACGTACCCAATCAGAAATCATGTGTTGCAATAACTTCTGTTTGGCTCGCAAAACACCCATGCCTTCAGGGGATGTCAACCATGTCGCATGTTTTAATCGGCAACAATTTTTGCTTGTTTGATTCTGATCACACATATGCATTTCCATAAGAATCAAAAGATTAAAACACTTCGGTTTACAAGATGTTTAAAAAGAAAGGCAAACAGCTTCCTCATTAATCATTAGTGAAGAAAAGAAAACTTCTCTCTTTCTTTCTTCGACAGAAAAATGAAAAACTTTACCGCATTTTTACTCTTCCCTTATCCGAAATAAAGCGTTATGCTTATTTACAATAAACGACAAAAAAATTGTCAACTCAATGAAGGATACACATATGAAAAGCATTGCTACTCGTCCTGAGTTTGCTCAACTGACCGAAGATGATATTGAAGAAGTGCTGAATAAATTGGAAGCCTTGGATGAAAATGAATTGGGGGCGGCGAATAACCCCGTTTTAATGGAAATCGAACGCCTGATTGCAGCCTATTCAGCGCGATTTGAAGAACTTTGTAATGAAAATGGTGATGTTCCGGCAGAACTTGTCACCTTTGAACCGGAAAAAGCCATTGAATCCGTTGCCTATGACATTTTTTCCGATGCACTCTATGAATCTCTGAGTCAAGAGGATGAAGACGAATAGTCAACAAAGAATACATTGAGGTATGACAACGTGTGTCTGTTTGTTGATAACGTCACCCGTTCAGCGACTTTGGACAAAAACATACCTCTGAGCATATATTTTTTTCGCTGGGGGAGTCTTGTCTCTGTTTTTTTAGAGTGCATTGAACAGTAAAAACATCGTTTTAGTGGTGCAATGCTTCGTATGCAGAAACAAGGCTGAGATTGGGATATTCCCTGACCCTTTGAACCTGACGCAGATCATCCTGCCGTAGGGAAGCCCTATCCATTATTTATCCGTTTTTTCCGAGCAGACTTTTTTTTGCGGCATAACTGCCGTTCGGACGGATCCGCTTTTGGACTATGGGCTTGCAAGGGACACCTTTATTCTTTGCAGGAGCCTTTTCATGTCGTTATTGGCACAAAATACCGCACTACAAAAACTTTTTCACGAACATGCAGAAAACCTTGCCGCAGTCGAAGGCTTAAGCGTTCAACAAATCCAAGATGCGCTTGAACAAGGCACCATGGTATTATTGGGTAACCCCGTGCATCCAAAGCTCCAACCGTTGCTTGTTGGTCAGCCGTCACGGATTAAAGTCAATGCCAATATCGGTACATCACCGCTCTGCGAATGCCCAAGAACCGAACAACGCAAACTCGCCAAGGCTCTTGAAGCGGGAGCCGACACGGTCATGGATCTTTCCATTTCCGGTGATCTTGATGCCATTCGGAGAGACATGTTGGCGCATTGTCCTGTCCCCGTAGGTACCGTACCCATGTATGCCGTTGCACAACGATTGCTTGATGCCGAAATCGACATCGCAAACATGGATCCTGATGAACTCTTTGCTGAAATTCGTAAACAAGCCGAACAAGGCGTGGACTTTATGACTGTCCATTGCGGCTTGACACAACGCGGTGCAACATGGGCAACAAGTACACACCCACGCACTGCACGCGTCATGGGGATTGTTTCGCGAGGTGGTTCCATGCTGGCGCGTTGGATGCTGAAAAATAAACAAGAAAATCCGTTGTTGGAACACTTTGATCGTTTGCTTGATATTGCGCTTGAATATAATGTTACTTTGTCGTTGGGTGACGGTTTACGTCCCGGCGCAGGTGTTGACGCAGGTGATGCGGCACAGTGGGAAGAAGTTATGGTTCTCGGCCAACTGGTAACGCGTGCGCTTGATGCGGGCGTTCAGTGTATGATTGAAGGTCCGGGGCACGTTCCTCTCCATCAGATTGAAAGCCAAATCCAAGGGATCAAACGCCTGACAAACAACGCGCCTCTCTATGTTTTGGGGCCGCTGACAGTAGACAGCGCACCGGGATACGATCACATTGCAGGAGCCATCGGCGGTGCACTTGGGGTGCGTGCCGGTGTTGATTTCCTTTGTTATTTGACACCTGCAGAACATTTAACTTTGCCGGACGAAGACGATGTTTGGGCAGGCGTTATGGCTTCACGGATTGCGGCTCATGCCGGAGAAGTGGCGTTGGGAACGGAACGCGCTCTGAATCGTGAACAAGCAATGAACAGCGCACGCAAAGCGTTGGATTGGGAACGTATGGGGCAGGCTGCTCTTGATCCCAAAGCGTTGCACACGCGTCGAGAACCACACAAACACGAAGAAGCGTGTGCTATGTGCGGTAAATTTTGTGCCGTAAAAATGTTGCAAGATAAATAACCAGTGTTTAGCTGTGTTTTTCTAAACATCATTGACTTATTTGTTTTATCCAACTATGAAATACTAAAATAGTACGAGGACAATGTATGTCTTGTAGCTCTGTGAAGGAACTGTCAGCTACGATGCTGTCGGTGCGTTGATCGGTGGGCTCTGCGTTATTACACTCGTCAACGGTATCATAGACGCTGTATTTGGCGGTGGTTTCGGTGTTCTTGCCGATGGATTCTATGGGTACAAGAAAGACTGATCGTAAAAGTAGGACTCAGGATGTTGCGTCACGTTCCCGGGGATAGCCTTGAAGCGCGTTGCACACGTTGTAACGATACCACAAGACATGTGATTGTTGCCTTGAGCGACAAAACAATCCTTAAAGTGGAATGCCAAGCGTGTGGGAGTGTTCATAAGTATTCCTCACCGGAGAAAAGGATACCCAAAGCGCAGGTCTCTGTTGTGTGTCGTGTCCGAGCGGGGGAAAGCCGTCAACGTGCCATGGAACGAAAAACACAATCAAGCGTTTCGGGACGCATTATTGCGCGTGGTTTGCCGCCTCTTGACCTATTGACACAAACATCGCCCAAGCGCTCAACAGGGATGTTGAGCGCTGATGAGGAACGTGAACAAGCGTGGCTTCTTGCGGTTAATAAAAGTTTTGCTACGCCTAAAACCTATTCTGCTGAAATCGTTTTTACCGAAAACGATATTTTGACTCATCCTACGTTTGGCCTGGGGGTTGTACAAAAAATAACCCCCCCCGACAAAATTACAGTTATTTTTCGGGAAGGTATAAAAAACCTCCGCGGTAAATGTTAGACTGTGTTTCATTGCATAATTGTTAGAAAAAGATACGTTAAAAAAACCTGTCTAAATACAATCTAATCCGTATTTCCCATTAAATACTTGGTATAAGACATCAAATGGGGCTCTGCACCTTTAAGTAACCAAGCCGTCATAAAAAGAACAACAAGATCGATAATGATGTATTCAGCCATGATTGACTCCATTTCTTATTATTAAAGGCTTTTTATGGAATCTTTTTGTGGTGTGACATCCTTCCATGCAAGATAGATAGTAGTTCATGCAAAAAAAAGTATGCAATAGATACTTTTTTAGTTTTATACTATGTAAGCATTTATTGTTTATGTTCATCATTTTACACTGAATCCATTTTTATAAAGACACATAAACATTTCATGTGTGAACATATTGAAATGCGTATATATTTTTTAAAGGAATAATGCAATGTCACGAAAAAATCTTTTTGACGCTTTGGGACGTGCCAGTACGTTAGGTTTACACCTTGTTTCGGGAATGCTTGTTGGTGGTGTCCTTGGCTATGGGCTGGATTCTTGGCTTGGTAGTCAGCCATGGGGATTGCTTGTTTTTTTACTTATGGGTATTATAGCAGGGTTTCGTAACGTTTGGCGAGATGCACAATACATTATTACAGACTCCAATTCCGTTCCCATGAAAAAAAAAACTGAAACTACACAAAAATATACTGCACAAAAAGAAAAACACTAAAGAGTATAAAAAAATAAACAAAATGAGAGACAATATGGGTAACATGTCTTATCTTAAAATGAGAATAAAAAAGGTGACCTGATTGAAACAACCATCGCAATGGAAATCATTTTTGGGTATCGTTTGGGTTGATCGTTTTCTCGAACAGCACGGTATGGCGTGGGTGATTCGTATGGTGCTTTTATTGACGCTGTACAGTGCTTTTATGGCGATTGCATCGGGACTTCTTTTGTGGTCTTTTTCTGCCAAAGGCGTTTGGTTGGTTTGGTTTGGTTTGGCAATGCTTTTATCGGCTTGGAATTTCTATGGCCTTGCACGCTTTGTTTATCGTTCTGTTGTTTCCGGTTGGCAAGCCATGATGTTGGTGCGTTTACTCTTTGGAACCCAACTGCGACTCTTGTTGACAGGTGTTTTTGTGTATGTCGCTATTGTTTACTTTGAGGCACCGCTTTTTGCACTTGTCTGTGGATTGACGATACTACTTATTTACGCTACACTCTGTGGCTGTATAGGCAAAGAGCATTCCGTACAATAGATCTTTTGCTATTTTACGATTGCAAAAAACACGCTTCCCCTACAATACAAGGAGTGACCCATGGCCGGTGGACTTCCAGAACCGTTATTGTTTTCCGAAGTGGTTCATCTGGATACGGTCATCATTGCTGGTGATCCTGTTCATTTTCGACATGTTTTTTATACGTGGATGGCTATGGTGATCCTTTTTGGTTTATCATGGCTTGTACGACGTAAATTGACTCTCGTTCCGGGACGTTTACAAAATGTGTTTGAGACTGTTATTGACGGTCTTGAATCGTTTACGGTATCTACAATGGGTGATGACGGGCGTAAAGTCTTTCCCGTCTTGTGTGGTTTGTTTTTATTTATCATGGCGCAAAACTTACTGGGGCTGATTCCCGGTTGTGACGCGCCGACAGCCAACATAAATACCAATGTGGGTATGGCTCTTTTTGTTTTTGCCTACTACAATTACCAAGGGATAAAGCGTTGGGGGGCTCATTATATTGCCCATTTTATGGGACCGATGTTGCCTTTGGCTCCCTTTATGATTGTTCTTGAGTTTATTTCACATTTGGCTCGTCCGCTTTCACTGACTCTACGTCTTTTTGGGAACATCCGCGGCGAAGAAATTGTCTTGTTATTATTCTTCTTGCTGGCTCCCATTGTGGGTACGTTGCCGATTTTCTTTTTGTTTTTGCTTGCAAAAGTGCTTCAAGCCTTTATCTTTTATATGCTTGCCATGATCTATCTTAAAGGTGCCATGGAGCACGCTCACTAAAAAAAATCAGCCTTAAAACAACCGTTAATCGTCATGCACACGATTTCGGTAATAACTTTGGGGAAATGGTCTGATGACCGCAACTATAAATACTCGTGTAGAGGAGTTCTTCATGCGTACACTGTTTTCCGCAATGATGGCTTTTGTGGCTGTTTTGGGTTCTGCCGGTTTGGCTATGGCTGCTGAAAATGCTCCTGTTGTGCTTGACTCTGCCGGTCTTGGCCTTGCTGTTACAGGCGCTGCCATTGCTATGGCTCTTGCGGCTGTCGGTTGTGGACTTGGGCAAGGACTTGGCTTGAAATCAGCTTGTGAAGGCATTGCTCGCAACCCTGATGCCGGTCAAAAAATTCAGGTGACTTTGATCCTTGGTTTGGCTTTTATCGAATCGTTGGCTATTTATTCACTTGTTGTAAATCTGATTATCTTGTTTGCCAATCCTTTTGTATAAGTCGAAGAGCTGTTAAACAGGCCTCGCTTGTCTGAAAGGATATTACTGTGTTGTCATGTCAAACTGTTGCGTGACAACACAGTTTTTATTTTTGAGGATCTTGTTCTTTTTTATACTTGTTCTCTGTGACTTGACAAAAGTATTGAATGGTGCAAATTTTACTAAATTCTATATGGGATGGCTTTGTCTTTAAGCGATTGAGTCGAATTTTATTCTTTATTTTTAACGAATGGTTTGCAACATGCTCTCACAAAAAAGTGAACGTATTCCACGCGCTACAATTCGCCGCTTGGCTGTGTATGTACAGGTTCTTGAAAATATGGCACTCAATGGCGTTGAGGTTATTTCTTCCGGACCTTTGGCAGAAGCGTGCGATGTTAACGCATCACAAGTCCGTAAAGATTTGGCCTACTTTGGAGAATTTGGTGTCCGTGGCGTGGGTTATCATGTTTCAGCACTGATCGATGCCATTAAGGCTTCTTTGGGAGTGGATCGTGAGTGGAAGGCAGCGCTTGTCGGTGTGGGTAACCTTGGGCGCGCGTTGTTGCACTCAGGCGAATTCAAAGCCCGCGGACTGCACATGGTCGGAGCGTTTGATTGTGATCCTTTCAAAATAGGCGAACAAGTTTACGGGCTTGAAGTGACCTGTACAAGTAACCTCAAGCGCATTGCTCATGAACAACATATCGAAATGGGCATAATAACGACCCCGCCTGAACGCGCACAGCGAGCCGCCGATCATCTTGTTGATGCAGGAATTAAAGGTATTTTAAATTTTGCACCGGCTCGTATTGCTGTCCCTGATAATGTGCATGTCGAATATGTAGATTTTTTTGATTACATTTATGCGCTTGCCTTCAATATTTCAAGCGATGAACAGCATCGCTAAAATCATTTTTGTTTTTTTGGGGGGGGGGGGCGCCCCCCCCCCCCCCCCGGGGGGCGGGCGCGGGGTGTTAAATAAAACAGAAGAACCACAAGTTGGGAGGGGGGGGGGGGGGCGGGATTTGGTTT
>CAYJFB010000020.1:10435-15946 GCA_964369685.1 uncultured Desulfovibrionaceae bacterium
CTCCCCCAGACCCCCTTGTCGCCGCGTGATATGATGCAAAAAGCGGATGACGACATTGCTTCGCGCTGTTCGTCATCCGCTTTTTGCATCATATCACACGGTGTCAATCGGCTCTGAGAGTCTTGGCTATTTCAAGCGTGTCGTTAGGCGTAATACAACATATCGCTAACCGAGCCCTCATTCTTCAGTAAGTTTTTCATATAATGAAAATGTTTTCGTTTTTTAAAAAGTAGAGCCTTGACAAAGATGTAGTCACATCGTAATATGTCAAAAATTTTTCCTTCTGAATTATTTTTTTGTTTGCTTTTCTAGCTTGAATGTAAGTTATTGCTGAAAATAAAAAACATTTTATTAAAGGTTGAGGAGGAGTAAGAGCTATGACACAAGGTTTTATTGGGGTTTTTCTTTTTTTAATGGTTGCTGGGATTCCTATAGCTCTGGCTCTTGCTGCGGGTGGGATCAGTTATTTTGTATTTGTCGATAAACTGTTTTTCTTACAGAATCTTTCACAAAAGCTGATTGGCGGTGTAAATCAATTTCCCTTGTTGGCTATTCCACTGTTTGTTTTAGCAGGGGAAATCATGAACCGCGGTGGAATCACTACACGTTTGATCAACTTGGCAAACGCCTCCTTCGGACACTGGCGTGGCGGTCTTGCGCAAGTAAATATCGCCTCCAACATCATGTTTGCAGGTTTGAGCGGTTCTGCCGTGGCGGGCGCTTCCGTACTCGGTTCGATTTTAATTCCTGCAATGGAAAAAGCAGGTTACACGCGTTCTTTCTCTGCAGCGGTGACCTCTGCGGCATGTATTATCGGTCCCATCATTCCGCCAAGCGTTATTTGTGTGCTGTATGCCTTCACCATGCAAATTTCTGTTATTGGTTTATTTATTGGCTGTGTTATCCCGGGAGCTCTGCTTGGCGGTTTGCTCATGCTTGCCACACGCATCATTGCAACCCGTGCCAACTTCCCAGAACCTACTCCGAAAAAAGAATTTAAGGTCTGGTTTCAAACCTTCAAAGAAGCCTTTTTGCCTCTCTTGACACCCTTCATTATTTTGGGCGGTACCCTCGGTGGTGTTTTTACCGCCACTGAAGCGGCGGCTGCTGCTGTGGCGTATGCACTCTTTTTGAGCCTTTTTGTTCTGAAAACACTGAAGCTTCGTGAATTACCCATGGTTTTTCAACGCGCAACCTTGGCTTCCGCAACCATTTTGATCATTGTGGCAGGCGCTTTTGTATTTGCTTGGGCGGTCACCCTTTCTGGTTTGCCTGCTCATTTGGCAAACTTGGCTGTCAGCTTTACAGAGAATAAATATCTCTTGCTCCTGATTATCAACATTGCCCTTTTGATTGTCGGTATGTTCCTTGATGCAGGACCTGCAGTGTTGATTGTTGCACCTATCTTGGCTCCGACAGCCATGCAATACGGTGTCGATCCCACGCACTTTGCCATCATGGTTTGTGTCAACCTTTGTGTCGGTTTGACAACGCCTCCTATGGGCTTGGTACTTTTTGTCAGTTCTGCTGTTGCTAAAATTAATGTGACTTCCATGCTCAAAGACATGATTCCCTATTGGATTGTTCACATAGTGGTTATTGGATTGGTTACCTATATTCCCGAGCTGACATTGTGGTTGCCGAGTGTTTTTGGTTTTTAGTAAGGTTGTAAGCAAGCATTTCTCGCACGGTATATATATCTATAAATAACCTTTTTACTTTATTTGGAGACTTGTTATGATGAAAGCGTTTTTCGCCTCTTTGCTCGCCGGTCTGTGTCTTATGGGCCCCGTGGCGGCAAGCACCCCCGCTTTGGCTGAAGCTGAATTTACCATGAAAATGGGACACGTTTCTCCGCCAAATACAGAAACAGACGATCATTTGATGGGACTGTTCATCAAAGCCTATGTGGAAAGTCATTCACAAGGTCGTATCAAAGTTGAGCTCTATCCTGCAGGTCAGCTTGGTAACTTCCGTGAAATGCTTGAACAAGTTCAAAATAACACCCTTGAATGCACCACGACCACGGTTGGCGGTATCGCAAGCTTCATGCCTGAAATTCAAGTCACTGACTTGCCCTATACCTTGCGTGACGACGCTGTGGCTGCAGAACTCTCTCGTTCCCCTTTCTTTGATGAAATGCGTAAAGCAATCCTTGAGCGTACAGGCAATATCTTGCTTGTTGCTGTTGGTAACACCGGCTCTTGGCGTAACTTTGCCACCACCAAAAAACAACTTAAAACCGCTAATGACCTTAAAGGTCTGAAATTGCGTACCATTGAATCCGATCTGCAAATGGAATTTGTGCGCCAACTCGGTGCAACACCGACAGCAGTGAGCATGAGTGAACTGTACACAGCGCTTTCCACAGGCGTTGTTGACGGTACCAAAAACTCCATCGGTGACTACGTGCCTACCGGTATGGCCGAACCGCTGAAGCACATCCTTTTGGACGGACACACCTATATCTTTGGCTTCACTTGGCTCAGCAAAGAATGGTTGGAAAGCCTGCCTGCCGATCTGCAAACAGTCGTTCTTGACGCTTGCCGCTTGGGTACCGACGTACAAACCAACTTCAACCTGCAATATCAATCCATTGCAACCGAAAAATGGGTAGAAATGGGTAACACCGTTTCTGTTCCTTCAAAAGAAGCTTTGGTTGAATTCCACAAAGTGCGTGACGCCATGATTGATTGGTATGTGGCACAATTCGGACGTGAATGGTTGGATAAATGGCAAGCTTCCATAAAAGCTTCTGAAAAAATCGTTGACGATCGTAATGCTGCTTTAATGGGCAAATAAGATCTGAATAAGAATGCTTTTTTCTGGGGGGAGTTAAACTCTGAGAGGTAAGGCTTCCCCCAATCCCCCTTGCTCCTGCGGCACATTTTGTGCTCCTTATTGACTCAGTTCTTTTGATTGCGAGGAAACATCTTATGAATTTGCTTCAAACTGTATTTGGGATTCTGAACCGTATCAATAGCGGTGTTGCACAGGCGTGTACGTGGTTGGGAACAATATTGTTGATGATACTCGCCAGTGTTGTTATTGTCGGTGTTTTTGCTCGTTTTGTCTTGAATATGCCTTTTGGTTGGAGTGAAGAGTTACCCAAGTATTGTATGGTATGGATCACGTTTGTCGGTGCACCTGCGGTTATGTATCATGCTTCGCATGTTGCTGTTGACGGTTGGTACGGTGCCGTTCCCGAGCGTTTGCGTCATGCGTTGTATTTTTTGGGTTCGTTGGTTTGCTGTGTCATTTTGGCTATTTTTGTTTCTTACGGCTGGGATTCGGCTCTTCGTGCTCAAAATCAAAAAATTATTATTATGAATAAGTTGTCTATGTTTTGGGTTTATCTTTCTGTGCCTCTTGGCAGTGCTCTCTTTCTCTATGCATTCGCTTTACGCGCCTTGAAGTCTCTTATTTTATTTTTTGCTCCACAGCTTGATGCCATGTCTGCATTACAATATAAGCACACCTCATAAAATTTTTTAAAGAAATAATAAACAACATTCTTCAGTATATTTGAAATCACAGTGTAAACGGAAATACAAGTCATTTTTTATTTGACAAAGCTTTCTTGTTTATACTGTGAATCAAGATTTTGTTTCTTTTTTATTCTACTAGAGAACTTGCTAATAGACCTAATATAAATATAAAAATTAGATTTATGAAAAGAGAATGAATTAAATGTTTTTATTAAGAATATATCATAGATGATTATTTTGGAAAACCATTTTTAATGGCTGTCTACAGCTTATTTTGGAGCAAAAATGTTTGATTACATTGTGATCGGTGCAGGCACATCCGGTTGTATAGTTGCTGCTCGTTTGGCTGAGAAAATGAATAATAGGGTTTTACTGATTGAAGCCGGAAAAAAAAGTTACAACCCGTGGCTACACATTCCTGTCGGTTATTATAAGAACGTGTATAATCCCGATTTGACATGGCAGTATGTGACTGAACCCGATCCGAACTTGAACGGCCGCCGTATCAATTGGCCTCGCGGACGTGTACTTGGTGGCAGTAGTGCCGTAAACGGTTTAATCCATGTTCGCGGTCAAGCAGAAGATTATGATTTGTGGGCTGAACTTGGTAACACGGGTTGGGGTTTTGAAGATTTGATGCCGTACTTTAAAAAGTTGGAAGATCAAGAACGCGGCCCCAGCGAATACCACGGTGAAAACGGCCCTGTCGGCATCAGCGATATGCGTGATCCTCGCGCTATTTGTCATGCTTTTGTGACGGCTGGAAAAGAAATAGGTGTTCCTTATACTGAAGATTTCAATGGTAAAGTTCAAGAAGGCGTGGGGATGTATCAGCTAACCGTCAAGAACGGTCTGCGCACCAGTTCCGCCGATTACTTAAAGACCAAGCGCACAAACTTGGAAGTTCGTACAGAGTGCATGGTTGAAAAGCTGATCACCTCAGGTAAACAAGTGACAGGCGTACGGTATCGTGACGCACAGGGTCAAGTTCAAGAAGTGAGTGCCCGTCGTGAGGTCATTTTGTGCGCCGGTGCTGTCGGTTCGCCGCACATCATGCAACTTTCGGGTATTGGTGCGGGAAGTCTTCTTCAAGAGGCAGGTGTTGAGGTTGTCCATGATCTGCCCGGTGTCGGTGAAAACTTATTGGATCACTTTCAAGTTCGCACCGTGCATAAGTGCAATCGTCCCATTACCATCAATGAATTGAACAGAAGCTGGTGGCTCAAATTTAAAGCAGGATTGCAATATGTCACCAGTCTCAGAGGCCCGTTAACCATCGGCGCGGGTCAAGCCGTCGCCTTTATGAAATCCTCAGATGCCGAACCCATTCCCGATATGGAAATTATTTTTATGGGTTTCAGTACTGACGGTCCCGGTAAAATGCCGCACCCGTTCCCGGGGTTCACTATTTTGGGTTATCAACTGCGTCCTGAAAGCAAAGGGTATGTGCGTTTGAAAAATCCGAATCCTCATGAACATCCCGCGATTTTTGGCAACTATCTTGCTGAAGAAGTTGACCGCCGTGTGACTGTTGAAGTCTTTAAAGCTTGCCGTCGTTTTGCTCAAGCGCCTGCGTTGAAACAGTATATCATTGAAGAATATTTGCCCGGATCTTCTGTTGCAACAGAAGACGATATGCTGGCTTACGCGCGTAATGCAGGGTCTACGGTGTTTCACCCCACAAGCAGTTGCCGTATGGGGCATGACGACATGGCGGTCGTTGACGATCGCTTGCGTGTACACGGTATGAAAGGGTTGCGCGTTGTCGATGCCTCGATCATGCCGACCATGCTCTCGGCAAACACCGCCGCAGGCTGCATGATGATCGGCGAAAAAGGCGCCGCCCTCATCCTTGAAGACAATATTTAATTTTTAGTTTTTTTTCTTTTTTTGGAAAAAGTCTCCCTAAGCAGCTTGAGACGCGGGGGCAAAACCGGGGGTTTATAGCCAAAACCGGGAAACCGGCGCGGTGGGGGCGCGGGACAAACGGGGGTTTGGGGGGTTTTTTAACCCCCAAAAAAAA
>CAYJFB010000020.1:15956-39164 GCA_964369685.1 uncultured Desulfovibrionaceae bacterium
TTTTTTTTTTTTTTTTTTTTTTAAAATTGGCCCCTTATGCTTTTTCTTCGGGGGCTAATTGGTTTTTTTTAAAGGCAAATTTTTTAAACCTTTGGTTTTTCCGCCGCGGAAACAAGGGGGTTTGGGGGGAATTATTCCCCCCAAGAAAAATAAAAGTATTTGGAAATAACCCCTAGCAAAGTATAGTTCTTTGTTGTTGATAGTTTTACATGAAAAATACAACCAAAAAAATCATCTAGGAGAGATCATGCGTAAAGGTCGTGTAGAAGGAAAGCGTATTTTAGTTACTGGTGCATCAAGCGGTATTGGCTTGTCTGTTGTTGAACATTTGCTTGCCGAAGGCGGCAAAGTAATGTTTTGCAGTGCCAACGCTGCCAAAGGTGAAGCAACAGCTCAATCTTTACGTGATAAGGGATATAATGTAGAGTATATGGCTTGTGACGTGCGTAGTGAAGAAGGTATCAAAGCTTTTATCCAAACAGGCGCCGAAAAACTTGGCGGTTTGGATGTTTTGGTTCAAAACGCAGGTATTCAGTACAACGGTAAAGTTGTTGATTTCCCCACAGAACAATGGGATGACATCATGCTCACCAACGTGCGTTCCATGTTCTTAGGTGCCAAGTATGCCATTCCGTATCTGGAAAAAAGCGGTGGCGGCAGCATTATCAACACCTCTTCCGTGGCCGGTAAACGTGGCGGTCCCGGTATGACCGCGTATGCAACCTCCAAAGGTGCCATCATCGCTTTCGGTACAGGTCTTGCCCGTGAATTGGCTCCGTTGAAAATCCGTGTAAACACTGTCTGCCCGGGTTGGGTCAATACTGATTTCAACGGCCCTGCCATTGCCAACCTTGGCGGCTTGGACGGTCAAGCCAAAGCCATCGCTGCCAATGTGCCTCTGGGACGTCAAGCTTCTTGCGATGAAGTGGCTCCCATGTATGTATATCTTGCTTCAGACGAATCTACCTTCACCACAGCGCAAGCGTTTCTCGTCGACGGCGGACAATTTAACTCTTAAAAATATCAGACTTTTGTTTTTTATAAGAACTGAAGCATATCTATAGTCTTGTTTGATATAGAGCCGTCATGCATATAATGGATTGTCAAGACTCTTAAAGCCGTTTACCCTGTGGTATAGTCAAAACCGAACGGATGAAAGCACTGCCAACAACGCTTTCATCCGTTCGGTTTTTAATGTATCGTAAGGTGAAAGAGTTTTCTGGAAAAACGGTTCCGGAAAAAAACACTGAAACGCTCTCTCTGATCATGAAGGACTGTATACAATGAACACAAACATGGAATATAAATCTTTTCTTGGTTTACTTGGCATCGTGAGTGTTGCATTTTTTGTGCTCATGTTTCCTTTTTTTGGTATTATTTTTTGGGCTGTAACCATAGCTATCATTTTTTCGAGCGTGTATGATTATTTTGTGCGTCTGACTCAAAGACCCAATATTTCTGCATTGATTACGTTGATTTTAACCATTTTGATTGTCGTTTTGCCTTTTCTGTTTATGGCAAATGAGTTTTTGAAACAAGGCTTGGCTCTTTATGAAGGCCTCTCCAGCGGCAAAGTGGACATCAACGCATATTTTGAAAGAATACGACATTCATTTCCCATTGTACAAGAATATTTGGAAAAAATGGAGATCGATCCACAAGGCGCACAAGAAAAAATTGCGGAATTCATTATTTTTCTCAGTCGCTATATAGGACAACAAGCTGTTGCGATTGGTGCAGAAACATTGAATATTATAGCGGAAGTGGGACTTTTGTTGTATATTTCTTTCTTTACGTTGCGAGATAAACAACAAATCATTCATTTATTACACAAAGCTTTACCCCTTGGAGATAGACGGGAAGCTTTACTTTTTAATAAGATTTCAGAAGTCACCAAAGCCACCATCAACGGCAGTTTGGTTGTTGCGTTGGTGCAAGGCATGCTGGGTGGGTTTATTTTTTGGTTTTTAGATGTACAGGCGCCCATTCTTTGGGGCGGTGTTATGACGTTATTGTCTTTAGTGCCTTTGGTTGGTTCAGGTCTTGTCTGGCTTCCTGTGGCGGTGTATTTTTTTGCTACGGGAGAAGTGCAATCGGGACTTATTTTAACAGGTTTTGGCATTGGCGTCATTGGGCTTGTAGACAATGTGTTGCGTCCCATTTTGGTAGGCCGTGACACGCGTTTACCGGACTATCTGGTCTTGCTGTCAACCTTGGGCGGTTTTGCTTTATTGGGCATGAATGGTTTTATTGTCGGACCGTTATTGGCTGTACTTTTCATCACTTGTTGGGATATTTTTATTAAAGAATATAACATTGAATCAGATAAAGGGTTGAGTGTCAACGATGAAGGAACAACACAACCCTCAGAGGCAGCAGGTTCGGTGACATTAATAAAAAATGAAACCAACGTTGTGCAAATACACATTACAGAAGAATAAATAAAATATAGAACAAATATGCAACATGTTGCAGAGAAAGTCATCCTGCTTTGATTTTTCCTTAATATTTTTTTTGGGGGGAATGATTCCCCCCAAAAAAAGTTATACTGATGTATGCATATCAACTAAGCGTACGCCGTTGTCATTGGGTGCGACACGCGCACGACGACAAAACGCACCAACCCATCCTTTCCCCCATGAAGGGCTAAACAACAGCCGTGCCAGCCATTCAGTTGTATGCAAGACAGGGCGACGTTGTCCCATTCGAATCAAACAACGCGTGACGCCCATCTTGCAAGAAGGACAGCCGACAAGAATAGGATCACGTCCCGGATAACCATCAAGCACCATAGCCAAATTTTCCATTTTTCGTTCACGCAAGAGGTTATAGATACGCGGTGAGGAAATCGCGCCCATTCCCGATTCCCCGCAACAGCCGTGGCTGACGTGTATTTTGGCCCCTGTGAAAGCTGAAAGTGCGGTGGTTTGATCGGTAAGTCCTTTTATTTTATGCAACCCTGACCATGCAGGGTGACAGGCCGCGTGATAAATGATTGGTTTCGGCCAGAGTGTTGGGTCGGCTTGTAAGCGTGGTAAGACATATTGCACTCCGTCAATAAACGGTGCTTCAGGTAAATCATCGGGAAGTCCCGGAAGATCTTCAAGGTGGTGACGAGCAAGCCCTTCACGACAAGAACCGCATGCCGTTATAATCCGATGTGCCGTCATCCCTATTTTTTCTGCTTCTTCAAGCATACCTGTAATGATAGTACGATTGCGTGTCAAATTTTTATTGAATTCACGATCCGCACCAGAAGCCAACAAAGGATACCCACAACACATGTGTTGAGGCGGAATAGATACAGCCACACCCGACTTGAGTAACAACGCTAACGTCGATAACGCGATCATTCTGGAGAATAAACCGCCGCCGCAACCGGGAAAATAAAGTACAGTTTCTTCAGGCAACGAACCGTCTTCCGTGAGCGGTGCAAAAAGGTGTCCTTGGTTGAGCTTGAGTGCGTCATAGACGTTGGTATAACTTGGAATCGGGCCTTTTTCAGAGAACAAAGGGTTAGATAATTTATGTCGCAAGGGTGCGGGTACAAAAGCCACCAGTTGGTTTTGCATCCGTTGTCCCAGTGCCGCAACTTTTGCCATTTGTGGGACGCGCGCTGAGGGATTTCGCACCAACCATGAAAGAATGCGCGATTTGAGAGGGTGTCCGCCTTCACCTTCGTTTTCAAGAATGGCACGCAATGCAAGAGCCACGTCTGCCGAAGGGATTTTGACGGGACATACGGCAGTGCATTTGCCGCATCCCGTACAGTGTTCTACCATACGGCGTAACTCACCGAGCACGGCTTGCGACGGTTTGCCCACAGCAAATTGCGTATAGGTTAAAGCCTCAACAACCGCGCCCAACACCATATTTTTATTGCGCGGATGATAGTGCATACCGCGTTCGGGATAGAGCATGGAGCAGACTTGTTTACATTTGCCGCAACGGGTGCAATTCTGCACGGTTTGCAGCAGATTGATGAGGCGTTCGCGTGCAGGTAATCCTGATTCTTTGATATCGGCTATGAGTCTGTTAAAGGAAAACGTGTAGGGTCTGACGGGTAAAGCTGCTTGTGTCAGTTTGGCAGGGTTGCACACGTCACGGGGATCGACACGTTTTTTAAAGGTACAAAGTGCTTCACGTTTGTCTGCATCAAGAAACTGTAATTTTGTGATTCCTATGCCGTGTTCTCCGGATATGGCACCGCCCATGTCTTTGGCTGTTTGCATCACTTCATGGGCAACGTGTTCGGCTAATGACAACATTTCAAGATCGTTTGAGTTTACGGGGATGTTTACATGACAGTTTCCGTCGCCTGCGTGCATATGACTTGCGACAAGAACACGCTTACTGTCCATCGTGCTACGTATTTCTGTGAAAGCTTCGGTCAACTTGGGATATTCATCGGCAAGTTGTGTGAAATAGGCATGTCCGTGGTGCATGAGGGCGTCGTCACTTGTGGCGTTGCCGTATTCTTGATTGAGGGCTTCGAGAATTTCTTCTGTTGATTCTGTACCGTCGGCGAGGGTTGAAGCGAGATGAAATTCATTGTTTAGGCTTTGCAATTTGAGAGGCAAGCCGGGCAAGCGTCCGATGTCTTGCAGAGCTTGTCGATAGGCCACTGCCGCGCATTGTAAATTAATTTGTTCAAGAAACAGCGCAAAGTCGGGGATCTTATGCATGGGGATCACGACGTCTTCGTTGAGTTTAAAACCTGAGGTTCGTTTGGCAATAGCGGACAAACGGTGTCGGTCTTCCCAAAAAGAGTCGGCTTCGCGTGCGTCTTTGGCAACCATAAAGGCTACAGTTTCGCGTTCGTCCACGATGGCGCGGATGTCTTCAACCGCGCGATCCAAGAGGTGCGGGTGATCGCCGTCGGCTTGGAGGATGATCACTGAAATGGGCAAACCTTCGTGGTTTGTCGATTTGCGATGATAACCGATGGCTTGAATATATTTAATGTTAAATTCTTCAAGTGCAGACAACCGTGCATAATCGCCTTGTGTGCGGATTTGGTCTCTCAGGGCAACAATTTCACCGATAACCACGGCAGCTTCGTGCATGGATTTACCGAAGAATTCTAAAATCATGACGCGTGAATGCTGTGGTTTATCGTGTACAATAAAGGTGGCGTCCAATATGATGCCGTCAACGCCTTCTTTTTGCATACCGGGTAAGCCGCCGAGGGCTTTATTGGTCACATCTTTACCCAAACCCGGCAAGCGGATTTCATTGCCCTGAAGTTCAACCACAGAACGGACACCGCCGCTGGGATCGCGCACTTCAAAGGTGGCGGTTTCATGGGGTAAAATTTTGTGTCTTGGGTGTTTGTGTCGTTCGATAGAAATCAGTTCGCCTGTGGGTGTCACCATGCGCCAACTGAGCAGATTATCGAGCGTTGTTCCGTATTCAAAAGCACAGGGGCCGCCTGAGTTTTCCGCCACATTGCCGCCGATGGTTGAGGCATTGCGTGAGGCGGGATCTATGGTCAACAAGTAGCCGTCTCGGTTTACAGAATCGACGGCGGTTTGGGTGATCACGCCGGCCTGGATGATGACGGATTTTTTTTCACGATCAACACGTCCTATTTGGGTCATGCGTGTCATGCGGATGATCACAGAACGTTTGCGTACGGGTACGGCACCGCCGGTCATACCCGAGGATCCACCTACGGGAATCACCGCGAATTTGAGTTCATTGGCGAGTTGCATCAAGGCACAGACTTCTTCCGCTGTTTCCGGTTCCACAACCAAGAGCGGCACCTCAAGACGTAAGTCTGTGGCGTCTGTTGCGCAGGCGATCAAATCGGCGGGGTTATCAATGATGAGATCCTGCGCAAAGATTTGTGCAAGGCGTTCTTTTACGCTTGCTTTAAAGGCCACTTCTGCTTCATGGACACTCCAAAACAAGGTGATGCCTTCCGAGATGCTGTTGGCGTAGTGGTGTGCCAAAGCAAACTGTTCACGTTTAAAACGCTCTTCCACACTGGCGCGCACCATACTCGGTTCGATGAATGGGTTACAGCCGACTAAAAATAATTCTTCGGCCAATTCTACCGTCAGATTGCGGACGGATTGCGGCCAGTTTGAAAATTCGTCGGGAGGGATGCGAAAAATGCGGTTTACCACCGCTTCCGGAGAAATTGAGATGTGTGGACCTTTGCGCGGCATGAATCTATCCTTAAAAAGGTAATACAACAGAGCCGTTATGAAAGACTCAAAGATGTTTTTTGCGTTTATGACGGAAGTGCCGTAAAATATACGGTGTACAACGTTGATACTGAATGCATCATACGTTGCTGAGGCTTTGTGCGCAAGTCTGTTACAACACTGTAAAAATACAGTATTTTTATAAGTTTTTGCATTTTTAAGAGGGTAAAACAACGTATGATGCAACGTCCCGAATCCAAAACTCTGCCCACGACTCCCGGTGTGTATCTGTACAGAAACAGTGAGCAACGCATTATTTATGTTGGTAAGGCACGTCATTTACGCAAACGAGTGCTTTCATATTTTCGCGGTGAAGGGCGTATCTCAAGGAAGACCGTGGCAATGCTTGAAAAAGCGGTTTCTGTAGAGACGATTTCTACAAGCACAGAGAAGGAAGCTTTGTTGCTTGAAGCGAGCTTAATTAAGGCGCATCATCCACATTATAATATTGTTTTACGTGATGACAAGCAGTATGTGTTATTTCGTTTAGCGCGTGACGAGGCGTTTCCACGACTTGAGATTGTGCGGCAGAGACGTAAAGATCGGGCGCGATATTTTGGGCCTTTTGCTTCCGGTGCGGCAGCGAGAGAGACGTGGAAGAGTATTCATCGGGTATTTCCTTTACGGCGTTGCAGTAAGCGTGCGTTTGCGAATCGTGTGCGTCCTTGTTTGTATTATGATTTGGGTCAGTGCCTTGCGCCGTGTACAAAAGAAGTGTCATCTCAGACATATAGTTTGTTAACGCAACGGGTGGAGATGTTGTTGTCAGGTCGTTCTCGGGAACTTATGCATGTGTTGGAGCAGGGCATGCAGGCGGCTTCGGAGGCGTTGGAGTATGAAGTGGCGGCGCAGTTACGTGATCAGTTGCGTGCTGTGGAACAGACGGTTGAGCGTCAGAGTGTTGTTTTGTCTGAAGGTGGCAATGTAGATATTTTGGGCGTGACGGCGGTCAACGGCGGTGTGGCGTTGGGTTTGCTTTTGGTGCGCGAGGGACGTTTACTTGACAGTCGTACATTTTTTTGGCCGGGGTTGGAGCTTGAAGACGTACCCGAGGTAGCGTGGGCGTTTCTTGAGCAATTTTACAGTGGTGTTGAAGTGTTCCCTTCGCACATTGTTGTTGATGTGCCTGCACCTGATGAAATGTTTACGGATGGCGAGGCGTTTGAGTGTGAAAACACAAGCCTTGTCCTTTCTCGGTGTGAATGTGTTGAGAAGGAGTATGAAGGCAATCGCGTCGGTAGAACATTTGAAAAAGAACAAGAATATGTTGCCGTGGCATTGAATGACGAGCAATCAGCGACATCGATAATAAATAATGTTCGATTGGAGAGCGCGTTTCAACGTACGGCTTTGGAAAGCATGCTTTCTGAACGACGAGGTTCTGCGTTACGCATTGTGGTTCCGCGCAATACATCGGAAAGCCGTCTTGTTGATATGGCTGTCTGCAATGCGCGTGAGGCGGCATTACGGCGTGAAAACGAATCGATGGGTGTACGCTTGGCACGAGTTTTCCAAAGTAAAAAGACACTTGACCGAATTGAATGTGTTGATGTGTCCCACACAGGTGGCGAAGCCACGCGTGTGGGGATGGTTGTTTTTTCGTCTGGACAAGCTCTCAAACGTGATTATCGTATTTATAGTATACACCAAGGCGGCGGTGATGACTATGCAGCGTTGAGTGAATGGGCAACACGACGCGTTTCTGATGGTGAACCTTGGCCTGATATGGTGTTGATTGATGGCGGACGCGGGCAACTCAGTGCGGTGTTGCAGGCGTTGCAGAACGCTTTTGAAAATCAGGAATTGCCTTTTTTGGTAAGCAGTATTGCCAAGGCACGCGATGCCGCAGGGCGCAGTGATCGACGTGCAGGTAATATCCGAGACAGAATTTTTATTCCCGGGCGCAGCAATCCGTTGGCTTTGCGAGATGGGGCGCCTGAGTTATTATTTTTACAACACGTTCGTGATACGGCACACCGTTTTGTTATCGGACGCCACCGTCGAGCTCGAGCACGGCAAGCGTTGTCTCTTGAATTATTGCGTGTTCCCGGAATAGGCCAAGGAATATCGCAAAAATTATGGGCACATTTTGATTCCTTGGATGATATTCTAAACGCGACTCCGGAAGCCTTGCAAGCTGTTGAAGGTATAGGAAAGAAAACAGCGTATAAATTGGCACAACGCTTGGCAGTGCTAAGTAAAGAAAGGATCATTGTTAAAAAAGACTTTGAAAACCCGTCTACATAAAAAACACTTCTTGTTGCAATATTGCAACAAGAAGATCGATCTAACATTCAGTAAACAAAAAAGAAGCTTCGACACGTGTAGACTTGTGTTGCAAAAATGCAACTGTTTTTAAGTGAAAAGGTCATAAATCTTTTTTTTGTTGCAAAAATGCAACCTTCATAGAGAAGGACGATAGACAGACATTCAGCTCCACAGCTTTTATCTTCTTGATATTGTAACCTTTTTACGGCAAAGATTTATACTGGCACAAAGCTTGCTTTATTTGAAATCATAGAAAAAATGATGTCGGTCTTTAGACCATAAAAGACACATAAAACAACAAGAACATGGGTTCTTCATTTAAATAGTCAGTATTCAATGTCAAATCGTGCAAAAACATTTCACATATCGACTTGAATCACAACATCAACACAGGTTTCCGGACAATCCGGTACATCAAAGGAGTTTTCCATGGCAGAAATCATGTCACCCCATGAGCAGCGTCTTGCAGACAACGTAGCAGGCCAAGAAGACAAATACCGTGCAACGCACCAACGTGTGTTTAAGTTGCTGGAACGGTTTGACGGTCAAAAACCTGCCATTGACGTGGAACGCGCGCTGTATTTCACCCAGTCAATGAAAGAAACCGAAGGTGAAGCTTTGGTTTTGCGCTGGGCGAAAGCTCTCATGCATATAGCCAAAAACATCACAGTCATGGTGCAAGAAGATCAATTGTTGCTCGGACGTGCCGGTGGCCTTGATGGGCGTTACGGGATTTTGTATCCCGAACTTGACGGTGACTTCCTTGGTCTTGCAGTGAAAGAACTGCCCAACCGTCCTCAATCTCCCGCGACGATTTCTGAAAAAGACGCCAAGATCGTTATGGAAGAAATTGCTCCTTACTGGAAGGGCAAGACCTATCATGAAGATTTGAACCTCTCCTTACCCGAAGATGTTCATAAATTGACCTATGACGATCCCGACGGCTTGATTTCTCGTTTTATCGTTAACGAAACCTCTTCGTTCCGTTCCTCTATCCAATGGGTTCCGGATTACGAAAAGATCATCAAACGTGGCTTTAACGGCATCAAAAAAGAAGCAGAAGAAAAATTGGCTGCTCTTGATACCGACAGCCCCTTTGCTCAAGTTGAAAAACGTCCGTTCCTCGAAGCCATTTGTATCGTGTCCGACGCCATCATTTTGTGGGCAAAACGTCATGCCGATAAGGCTCGTGAAGTGGCTGCGACAGAAAAAGATCCCGTGCGTAAACAAGAATTGTTGCTCATGGCTGCCAACGCCGAACATGTTCCTGCCGAACCTGCACGCAACTTCTATGAAGCTGTACAAAGCCAATGGTTCACGCAAATGTTTTCACGTATCGAACAAAAGACGGGCACCACTGTCTCTAACGGACGTATGGACCAATACTTCTATCCCTACTATGCCCAAGACATCGCCGCAGGCACCTTGACCGACGAAAAGGCCATGGAATTGTTGGAATGCATGTGGGTCGGTATGGCCGAATTCATTGATATGTATATTTCTCCCGCCGGCGGTGCCTTTAACGAAGGCTATGCTCACTGGGAAGCAGTCACAGTCGGCGGCCAAACACCAGATGGCGTGGACGCAACCAATGATTTGACCTATATTTTCTTGCAATCTAAACGTGAATTCCCGTTGCACTACCCTGACTTGGCTGCACGTATTCACACTCGTTCTCCCGAACGTTACCTTTGGGAAGTTGCTGAAACCATCAAGTTCGGTTCCGGTTTCCCCAAACTTTGTAATGACGAAGAAGTTGTGCCGTTGTATGTGTCCAAGGGTGCTACGTTTGAAGAAGCACTGGACTACGCCGTTTCCGGTTGTACGGAATGCCGTATGCCCAACAGAGATACCTATACCTCAGGCGGTGCATACACCAACTTCGCCACAGCCATCGAAATGACCCTTTATGACGGCAAAATGAAGAAATACGGCGACGCTCAATTGGGTCTGAAAACCGGCGATCCTCGTAACTTTAAAACATGGGAATCGTTCTACGAAGCCTATAAAGCCCAACATCATATGTTGTTGCGCGCCACATTTATGCAACAATATATTGTTATTCAAACCCGTGCCCGCCACTTTGCAGCACCAATGCTTTCTGCCATGCATGATCTCTGCATGGAAAGTTGCCTTGACCTGCATACCCCGCACATTCCCGGCGGCGTGGATCTTGGTTATTTTGAATTTATGGGTCTCGGTACAATTGTTGACTCTCTGTCTGCAATCAAGAAATTGGTTTATGAAGAAAAGAAAGTCACCATGGACAAACTTCTCGAAGCCCTCGAGCACAACTTCGAAGGCTACGAAGACATTCAAAAATTGATGCAAACCGCACCTTGCTACGGCAACGACGATCCCTATGCCGATGAACTCGGACGAGATCTTGACCGTATGAGCGTTGAATTTGCAGCAAAATACGGCAAAGACTTGGGTATTAACAACGATGTGCGTTATGTTCCCTTTACCTCGCACGTGCCTTTCGGTAAAGTTGTTTCTGCAACACCCAACGGTCGTGTGGCATGGTTCCCGTTGGCCGACGGTTCTTCCCCGTCCCACGGCGCCGATAAAAATGGTCCCACCGCCATCCTGCTTTCAAACTACAACACGAAGAACTACGGCATGCGCGCTCGTGCAGCGCGTCTGATCAACGTCAAATTTACACCAAAATGCGTTGAAGGCGATGCCGGTACAGAAAAACTGGTTTCTTTCATCCGCACATGGTGCGACTTGAAACTTTGGCACATTCAGTTCAACGTGATCAATGCCGACACCTTGCGTAAGGCACAACAAGATCCGCAAAAGTATCGCAATCTTATTGTGCGTATCGCAGGCTACAGCGCATACTTTGTTGACCTGACTCCAGATCTTCAAAATGACCTCATCGCTCGTACCGCACACGATGTGATGTAATACATTAACGTATTAAGTGCTTTTTTCTTGGGGGAGAGTGTCTCCCCCAACCCCCATGATGCCGCGGCAGTGTTTTGGAGTGCGAGTCTTTCAGTGCTTCATCTCGAAAGACTCGTATTCCAAAACAATGCCGCGGTTCAGGTTGCTTTGAAAAATGTTTTTTATTCTTTGCGGAATGGTAGAGACACATTGTGTTACAAACAGAACAATTTTTGTAAGCTAAGATGCTTCTGAGTGTTGTTTTATATAGAGAGATTTAAAGGTAATAGAAGATATTGTTTAGGAGTGTCCATGAATTGCTCTCAAATTCACACATCCGTAACACACGACAACGTGTGAGGTTTTTAATGCAAAACCTATACATTGTCGTGTGTTACGGATGTGTGAATCGCTAAAAAAACATGGAAAGAATCATGTTTGATATTGATGTTTTGAGGACAATAAACATTCTGATCCCTTCCCTGTAGGCGTATATCTTTTTATAAAAAAAAGAACGCATTTTTTCCTTTTTTGTTTGCGCTGTCAAAGTATGCCGAGATATGATGAAAAATGCGTTTGAGGCAGATGATCCCTTTGAAAAAAAACAAAAAAATGATTGCTTTTCTGGGTGTAAGCGGTTAGAATAAAGTTTGAATTTTCGTAGTGCAGAGTGACGTGTGTGCACAGTATGAAGTGTCTTTTATACTGTGTGTTTCGTGATATTTTTGTATATCTTCCAAGGAGATGGCTGATGAAGATTATCGACTTCCGTTTCCGTCCCAACACTAAAGCTATTCTTGACAGCATCAGGAACAGCAGCATGTTCAAAGCCTCTTGTGATGTGATTGGCTTTGACAAACGCGTTGAACAAACCATGCCTGAAATTATGGCGGGTTTGGAACGTCGTGGTGTCGAGCTGTGTGTTGTAACGGGACGTGATTGCGAAACCACCTATGGCTTTCCCGCCAACAACAGTAGCGTTCTTGAATTTTGTCGCACGTATCCGCATAAATTCCTGGGCTTTTGGGGCATAGATCCTCATAAAGGCATGGCTGCGGTGCGTGAAGTTGTTCATGCCGTAAAAGAACTCGGTATGCGCGGTATCGCCACAGACCCTTATCTGGCACACATTCCCCCATGTGACGCACGTTACTATCCATTGTACAGCAAATGTTGTGAATTGGGCGTGCCCGTATTCATTACTACGGCTCCTCCACCACAAGTACCCAGAGCCATCATGGATTATATTGATCCTCGCCATGTGGATATTGTTGCTCGAGATTTCCCTGAATTAACATTGATCATGAGCCATGGCGGCTATCCTTTTGTCAATGAAGCCATTTTTGCGTGTGCGCGTAATGCGAATGTATATATGGATCTTTCTGAATATGAACACGCCCCCATGGCAAGTGCCTATGTCGAAGCCATCAATACCATGATTGGCGATAAAATCATTTTTGCCAGTGCACACCCCTTTATTGAACAAGAAGACGCTATCCAAACCTACATGAATCTGAAAATCAGCGACGAAACACGCGAAAAAATCATGTACGGTACTGCCGCAAAAATTTTGGGTCTCAACACCACAAGTGCAGTGACAAACCCCATTCCGACAGCAGCACCTTCCGCATCGTTTGGTGGCGGTCAACACATTCCGTTGCCGTTTCAACCCTATGTGCCTACGGCTCGTTAAACGGTGAAAACGAACATCAAAACGTGTATAAACGTTTGATGTTGAAAAAATCGTATAAACGTACCGTTGAAAAGATGATGTCTTTCAGTCAAAAAAATACAACAGACGTTGTTTGATTGTGCTTTTGACGCTTATTTTTTTGAAGACTCTCAGAGCAACGTACATAGCGTTCATTGAAATAAAGGAAATCTTTGGATTTGTCGCTGTGTACGGAGGCTCGGGGGAGATGGATCTCCTCCGAAACAATTAGGGGCTGATGTATGGATAGTCAGGCATTTGTTGAAGCCGTCAGAGCGGCAGGAATTGTCGGCGAAGGCGGTGCAGGTTTTCCCGCACACGTTAAATATGCCACAACGGTCGAAACGGTTATCGCCAACGGTTGTGAATGTGAACCGCTCTTACACACCGATCAACATTTAATAGAAAAACATGCCTCTATGCTTGTAGCGGCGTTGTTGGCTCTCAAAAACGCTACCGGTGCAAATCGTGCTGTGATTGGTCTCAAACGTAAATATGTGAAGCTTACAACACTTCTGCGTGAGACAATTGGCGATCAGCCCGTTGAATTGGCATTGTTGGATAATTTTTATCCCGCGGGTGACGAACAAGCGTTGGTGCGTGAAGTAACAGGACGTTCTGTTCCTCCGTTGGGTTTGCCGCTGATGGTCGGTTGCGTTGTTGCCAATGTGGGTTCGCTTATCTCTGTGGCTCGTGCGCTGGGTTTGGACGGTCAAGGCGTACGACCTTTTGTACAAAAAGTGTTGACGGTCACGGGTGAAGTCAAAAATCCGGGAGTGCTTGAAACGCCGCTCGGAACATCTATGCTTGAGTGCCTTGCTGCGGCAGGGGGAAGCCTTGTTTCCGATCCTGTCTTTATCCTTGGCGGCCCCATGATGGGGCGTATGGTTGAAAGTTTGGATGACCTTGCCAAAGAATACGTGACAAAAACATCAGGTGGACTTATTGTTTTACCGCGTGGGCACTATTTACACCGCAATGCCACTCAAGAAGTCATGCGCATGCGTCGTCGAGCTTCTGCTGCATGTATTCAATGTCGCTGTTGTACGGACCAATGTCCTCGTTATCTCATCGGGCACCCGTTGGAAACGCATCGTGTGATGCGTGCTTTTGCTTCCGATAAAGAAATGACGGCAGAAAACGGTCGTATGGCCATGTTGTGTTGTGATTGTGGTGTTTGTGAACATTATGCTTGTCCCATGGGGCTTTCGCCGCGGCGTATCAATCAGGCTGTCAAAGCCGCCATGCGCCAACAACAAATGGGTTATGAAGGCACGCGCGAAGTGGACGAAAGTCATACTGCTTGGCGTGAAGTGCGCCGTGTTCCCGTGCCGCGCTTGGCTGCCAAATTGGGTATCGCACGGTATATGGACTTGCCTTCGGCAGACTTGGGCGTTCTTGAACCGAAACAGGTGAGTTTGTCTTTGCGTCAGCATATCGGTGCACCGTCAAGCCCGACTGTCAATGTGGGCGATGCTGTCAATGTTGGTGATCTTGTGGCAGACATTCCTGTCGGAGCCGACGGTAAACCCGCTCTTGGAGCACGGATTCATGCTTCTATTGCCGGTGTCGTGCAAAGTGTTGATGGCTGCATAATAATTTCAAAATAGCCGTGCTCAAAAAAGCCGTGTTCATTTAAAGACGTGTGCCGAATGTTGCACGAGAAAGGCAAACAGCTTGACGCTGTGTGCTGCAACCTGAAGGAGAGCTACAGTGCTTGACGCCTATACAGCCGTTGGAATGGTGGAGTTCAACAGCATTGCCGCAGGAATCGATGCCTCAGACCAGCTGGTGAAAACCGCTCTTGTCGAACCGATATTTTTTAAAACCATCTGTCCCGGTAAATTTCTTGCCGGTATTGCCGGTGATGTGGCTGCAGTGACTGCTTCTGTTGCTGTTGGCAGAGAATTGCATCCTGAGCACGTTGTTGATTGGTTTGTCATTCCAAATATTCATGAAGACGTGATCCGTGCCATGTCTGGTGGGGGTGTGCTAGACAAACGTGAAGCTCTTGGAATTATTGAAACTTTTTCTGCGGCCGCTATTGTTGTGGCTGCGGATGCCGCCGTCAAAGCTGCGGACGTGCATTTGCTTGACGTGCGTACGGCTCTGGGGCTTGGCGGTAAGGGGTATGCTTTGATTACGGGAGATGTGGCCGCTGTTGAGGCCGCTGTTGATGCGGGTTCTGCCAAAGCAGCCGAAACAGGCCTTTTGGTCAGCCGTGTGGTGATCCCAAGCCCACATGAAAGCGTGTATGACCAGATTGCATAAGCAACACGGTGTACATCCCGAAACAATAATGACAAACATCTCGTAGAATCCTTTGTATTGAAGGGTCGACGCGTCCCGAAACAACAAGGGATGTGACAAAAACAATATGATACAGATTGTAAGGAGGCTCTCGTGAGCGCACAACTTTCACTTGGTTTTGTCGAAGCCGCAGGATTGGTTTTGGCCATTGAAGTGGCTGATGCCATGGCTAAAGCGGCAGAGGTGACCATTGTTTCGGCACATAAAGTAGACGGATTGCGGATTTGCGTGATTTGCAAGGGTGATGTGGCAGCTTGTAAAGCCGCAGTGGATGTGGGTGCTGAATTGGCACGCAACGCCAACGGCCTGTTGGGTTGTAACGTGATCCCCAGTCCTGCAGACGGTGAAGCCACACAAATTGATCTGTTGCAAGAAATCGGTGCCAAAAAAGCCGCTCGCAAAGCCGCCAAATTGGCAGCACGTCAAGCTGTCGGACAATGCTCCGAAAATAACGCCACAGACGACGCAAAACCAACCCCACCAAGAACAAACAAACGCTAATAAGCCTTTTTTTGTCTTTCGGTGCGAAAACAAACGTTTAGATTTTGTATATAAAGGTATGGTACGACGTGACCACAAAACAAGTCATCACAGCAGAAACAGTTCGTCAGGTTCAACTTGCCGGATTGCATTCCATAGCGTTGTTGTCGGGAGCCATTGTGACCCAACAAGCGCACGATGACGCACGGCGTGCAGGAATAACTTTTCATACGCATACGAGTGTTCTGCCGACAGAAAGATCCATGCCCCAAGATTCACAAATTCAAGAATCACAGTCACAAGGGACTCAGGCTCAAGATCCATCGGTTTGCGTGTCACCGATACCCGTTTCACCTGTGCAAGTGTCACAACCACATATGACTGTGGCACACGTCACACAAGCGTCGATACCACAGCGTCCACGCGTTCCTGTGTATTCACAACCTCCGCGTATGGGAGCGACATATCAAGCGCTGGTTCGACAAATGCAAGGTGAAATGTCGACGTTGTCACCTGTAGAAAGCGCGTCGGAAAGTTATCATACGCCTGCAGTGTTTGCACACCGGCTCCGAGAGTCACAAGCATACTTGCCACAAACTCATGTGTCAGCAGTACAAACAGAACCACAAGTTCAAATGTCATTGACACCCTTGTCACCGATACAAGAGACGCCGGCATCGGTGGTGCCACAGGCACAAACACCGCAAACACCGTTTTTCAGTGGCGAACCGTCACTCATGCAAGCGGCACAGACAGTGTTGTCTGAGCTATCGTTTCAGGGGAACACCTTGCCGGTTTCCTCTACGGATCCGCATGCAACGACTGCGAACAGCGATGTTATTGAGCGATTATGTACTCTGGGCGAGGCTTTTTTGTCTTTAGCCAAAGGGTTGCAAACCTCATCGTGTTCTTCGACGGTTCATGACTCCTTTTATTCTTCTGTACACCCTCAGCAACAGGTTTTTGCCATGCACGATACACAAGCCTCTTCTGCGCACGGCGCCTCAGGGTCAACACTGACTGTGAACAGTGATGACTTGTTTGGTGAAATCCGTCGTCAAGTGTTACAAGCTTTGCCTCAAAGCGGTCAGTTGGAACCACAGTTTGTGGATACCTTGATTCGTAAGGCCATGTCTGAAAAAGGTCCCGGTTGTGGCGGCGGTTGTCGGCATTGTGCCAAGGCGGAACAACCTACTGTCGCGAGCGAAGACGGTTGGCTTTGTCGTGTCGGCGGTGTTTCTCGCGTGAACAGTGCCGCATTGACCTTTGGTCAACCGGGAGCGGAAAACGTTGGGATGATTCAGGTTCTCGGTGGTAACGATGCACCTGCCAATGTTGGTTATATTCAAATCGAAAACGGTGCATATCCTTGGGTCTTTGAGCAATCTGAAGTGCTTGTTGTGCTTGAGGGTGAACTGAGTATTGAAGTAAACAATCAAAGTGTGATCGCCCGTGCGGGAGATACTTGTACGTTTGTGGCGGGCACGCAAGTGATGTTTGGCGCTCGTGGCCGTACAAAATACACCACCATCGCGCTCAATGCCGCGAATAAATAGGAAGTTGGTATGTCTATACAATATATTACGGAAGACGAAGCCAAAACACGCGCACAAAAAAGTACCGGACAATGCCGTATTTTTTCTTATGAGCGTTTGACTCCCGCTGCCGCAGAATACTTGCGTGCCAACAATTGTACGATCGTGCAAGCTGAAAAGCATCCGATCAGCTTTGAAAACGCTTCTTCGATTCCTATTCCCGGTGAGACTGTCGCGCCTGTGGCGGAGGCTGTGGAACCGTCTGTTGCGGCTCCTGTGGCCTCTGCGGCTTGCGTCTGCAAGCCTTGTGCGGGCAGCACCTATTTGGATGCCGAAACTCGGGTGTTGAAGTCACATCCACGAATTGAAATTCGCGGTCGTTTGGACAGTTTGATTGCGGTGACGGTCTTGGTACAAACGCAATTTGACAGCCAAAATCGTTTGCCGGGGTTGTTAAAAAGTGGCTTGAACGATATCAAGAATTGGTTGTGGCAGATTTTGGCGTCGGATGTTTCCGGTGAGCCTGTCGGCGCATTGAGTGCTTATGGTATGAATGCCGAGATGATTCATGCTGTTTCGCTTGATCCGCAAACGTATTTGGGACAAGGACATATTGTTCCTGATGCTGCGCTCGGTCAAAATGTCGCGCTTTTGAATTGGTTGCGTACGGAAGCCCGTGAGATTGAGGTTGTGCTTGCCAAGCATGGTGATCGTGAAGATTTGCTTGAAGCGTGTAACCGTTTAAGTACAGCTGTTTACGTTTTGATGTTGTTGACTGTGGTTGCGGAACAAGGACGGGATATCAGCAATGTATCAGGAAAGTGATGGCTTAGATACTGCGGATACGTATTGGGGTTCATGTTTTAAACAAATTATATTGCCGACAGTGCAGCAGAAAACAGTGTTTTTGAAAGAATCTGTGTCTTGTCCTGCTTGCAGACAAAAAGGTTTGTTGAGATTGCAGGAAAAAAGCAGAGAAAGTGTGCAAAGACATATTTTACGGAAAAATGCGTGTTGAATTCTTGCAGAAAAGTGTTGCGGGAAGAACGATGTTATTTTTCTGAATGAGAACAGCATTCTTGAATCATTGTGACAAACCGAGGAGTGACAACGCATGTGCGTGTTTGAACGTTGTTTAGAATTGTGCCACGAACGGAAAGGCTCTGTGGTTTTTCCGGATGGTGAAGACGCCAGAGCGGTGGCTGCCGCTGTGAGACTGACTCGTGAAAAACTCCTGAATCCTATCATTGTCGGTCGTCCTTATGTTGTGCAAAAGCATCTTCGTGAACTTGATGATCGTGGTGTTGCCATACAGATTGTTGATCCGTCAGCAACAACGGTACTTGAACGCAATATCGCGGACTACATGCTTATTCAAGAACAAAAGGGCAAAAAGATTTCGACGGACGAAGCACAAAAAGTGATGTCCTGTCCTTTGGCTTGTGGCGCAATGTTGGTTCGTCGCGGCGATGCTGAGGTCGGCGTGGCGGGGAATCTTTCTTCTACGGCCAATGTGATTCGTGCGGGTTTGCGAGTTATCGGAACCGATCACGGTGTGAAGACGGTCTCGAGTTTTTTCTTTATGATTTCTTCGGACTGTCAAAAGCTTTATATATTTACCGATGCCGGTGTCATTCCTGATCCCACACCGGAACAGTTGGTAGATATTGCGGGCGGTACGTCTGAAATGTTACAAAATTTGATGAATATGGAACCGCGTGTGGCGTTATTGTCGTTTTCGACAAAGGGCAGTGCCGAACACCCACGCGTTGACAAAATGCGTGAAGCGTTGTCACTGATTCAGGAACGCTATCCTTATTTAAAGGTTGACGGCGAGTTGCAATTTGATGCGGCTGTTGTTCCTGCGGTGGCACGTTTGAAGGCTCCCAACAGCGCTCTTGAGGGAGCAGCCAACATTTTTGTTTTTCCTTCGCTTGAGGCGGGCAACATCGCCTATAAAGTGGCACAACGTCTCGGAGGTTATACGGCCTTTGGCCCGATGCTTCAGGGTTTTGCCAGTGGTTGGCACGATCTCTCAAGGGGATGCAGTGCCGATGATATGTTTCAAATTGCTGTTGTGGGTCTTGGCTTGCAACGGGTAAAAAATAAACAATAAACAGCCCCCAATAAAAGGAGTTTACAATGGACGCTCTCGGAATGATTGAAACCAAAGGCCTTGTCGGATTGATCGAAGCAGCTGATGCCATGGTGAAAGCCGCTCGTGTACAGCTTGTTTCCTACGAACAAATCGGTGGCGGCTTTGTGACTGCGCTGGTTCGTGGCGACGTGGCTGCTTGTAAAGCTGCAACTGACGCAGGCGCTGCCGCTGTGCAACGTGTCGGCGGTGAACTTGTGGCTGTGCATGTGATTCCTCGTCCTCATGCCGATTTGGAAAGCGTGTTTTCGCTGACCCGTAAATAAGCCAAGTCTTTTGTACTGTTGGGGTGCTTATTGCGCCCCGACACGACTTGAGTTTGCGGAAAACTCGGTGTGTGTTTGACACATGACCGAATGTGATTCGGTATGGAGCAGTAAGAAGAGTTAAGGAAGAGATATGGAATTGGGAAGAGTTGTCGGTCAGGTTGTTTCAACGGTACGTTGTCAAGGTATGCCTCACAATTCACTGTTGCTTGTTGAATTGCTTGACGCTCAGGGTGAACCTGTGGGGATGCGGCATGTGGCTGCGGATCCCATCGGTGCAGGGGAGGGTGAGTGGGTTATTCTTGCTCGCGGTGGCTCTGCTCGTTGTGCCATAGCTCCCAATGCTCCTATTGATATGGCGATTGTCGGCATTGTTGATCATGTCAATGCGGGGTCTTCTGCCATATACCGTAAAAATCAAGGCTAAAGCAAAAGTCAGTTTTTAGCTTAACATATTCGTTGAGGAGTCGCCATGAATATTGGCCAACAGGATGTCGAACGCATTGTCAGAGAAGTGCTTTCTCGTTTGTCAGACGGAACACAAACCGCAAGCGGAAGCGTTGCCGCAAACGGTGATTACGGTCTTTTTGACGATCTGGATGTAGCTATTGCCGCCGCCGAAGCGGCTTATCCCAAAATCAACACCGTTGCCATGCGTGACAAAGTCATTGCCGCCATTCGTAAAGCGGGTGTTGAGCATGCCGAAATGCTGGCTAAGATGGCTGTTGAAGAAACAGGCATGGGTCGTGTTGCCGACAAAATCACTAAAAATGTGCTTGAAGCGGAACGTACCCCCGGTACGGAATGCCTTGCGCCTGCAGCCATCACAGGTGATATGGGCTTGACGCTCATTGAAAATGCACCATGGGGTGTGATTGCTTCCGTAACGCCTTCTACAAATCCTGCCGCAACAGTGATTAACAACTCAATCAGCATGATCGCCGCAGGGAATTCCATTGTATTTGCTCCACACCCCGGAGCAAAACGTGTATCGCAAAAAGCCATCCAACTTTTGAACCAAGCCATTGTGCAAGCTACAGGTATTGCCAATTTGTTGGTTGCGGTGAAAGAGCCCACCATTGAAGTGGCACAAAGGCTGTTTGCTCATCCCAGTGTGAAACTTTTGGTTGTTACGGGTGGTGAAGCTGTTGTTGAAGCCGCGCGTGAACACGCTACCATGCGTTTGATTGCTGCAGGTGCCGGCAATCCGCCTGTTGTGGTGGATGAAACCGCAGATATTCGTCGTGCAGCACAAAGCATTTATACCGGTGCAACCTTTGATAACAATATCATTTGTGCCGATGAAAAAGAAATTATTGCTGTTGACACCATTGCCGATGCGTTGAAACAAGAACTGAAAGCCCTTGGTGCTTTCGAACTGACCCTTGAACAATCTGAAGCTGTGGCTGCGGTTGTTTTGCGCAACTACCCGGGATCCAATCCTTCTGCAAACCCCAAGTGGGTTGGTCGAGATGCGGCTGTGATTGCACAAGCTGCAGGCATCACAGTTCCGCAGTCTTGTCGGATGCTTTTGGTTGATGTGGGACGTGATATCAACAATGTGTTCGCTCGTGTGGAACAAATGATGCCCGTATTGCCGTTGTTACGTGCAAGCAATGTGGATGAAGCAATTGGTTGGGCTGTGTTGTTTGAACGCGGATTGTGCCATACAGCAGGCATGCATTCACGCAATATTGATAATATGGATAAAATGGCAAAAGTTATCAATACAAGTTTGTTTGTAAAGAACGGCCCGCATATTGCTGCACTGGGTGCCGGCGGTGAAGGCTGGACAAGCATGACTATTTCAACGCCGACAGGTGAAGGCGTAACATGTGCACGAACCTTTGTGCGTTTGCGTCGTTGTTGTTTGGTGGATAATTTCCGTATTATATAAATGGGTTAGTTCTCTTTTGCTTTTTCTTTTTTCTGGGGGGCATTGCCCCCCAGAACCCTTTTTGTCGTGTCGCATTCAAGACACGGTGTGAATTTTTGTCATTGCTTGGCATATTCGATCGTGTTTTTAAATACGGTACGATTAAACCTTTCAGAATACAGTTTAGAAAGAATGTTTTATTTTTGAGAATATACGTTGTATTTCTTTGTTGAGAGGAGCTTTTTTATTTTTACTAGTAATTTTTTTATCTGTCGATGACAATAAGTCTGAAAATGTTTTATAGTATATATATACTTTTCATACTCTGTTTTTGGGAAAAACAATATGTGAATTTCTTGATTTTTCCTCGTAAACACTGAGGGATGCTCCTTTTTAAAAAAAGACAAATATGAGGTGACTTATGGGTTCGTTTGAAGATAGAAAAGCGACAGGAACGGTTTTTAATATTCAAAAGTATTCTGTACATGACGGCCCCGGAATTCGTACAATTGTATTTTTGAACGGCTGTCCGTTGCGTTGTCGGTGGTGTAGTAATCCAGAGTCACAGCCTGCCACACGTCAGCTCGCGTATAATGAAGGGCGATGTATAACCTTAGAAAAATGTCAACGTTGTGTGCAAGCCTGTCCGCACGGTGCCATTTCTGAAGGTGAAACCGGAAAACCCAAATTGAATCGTAGCGTATGTCATGAATGTAAAACTTTGGACTGTGTGGAAGCATGCCCTTCCAGCAGTTTGATCACGTATGGTGAAGAAAAAACGGTGGAACAGGTTTTACGAATTGTGGAACAAGACGCCATGTTTTATTCACGTTCCGGTGGCGGTATGACGATTTCAGGCGGAGAGCCGTTGTTTCAAAAGCATTTTGCTTTAGCATTGATTCGTGAAGCTCGACTCAGACGAATCAAAGTGGCTATTGAAACCTGTGGGCTTGTTCCTTGGGAAGTATTGGAAGACGCGGCAAGTAGGCTGAACTATATCCTTTTTGATATAAAACATATGCAAACGGACAAGCATAAAGAGTGGGTTGGTACTGGGAATGAATTAATTTTGGAGAATTTTAAAAAACTGGCTACAAGTTTTCCGAATTTGGAAATACTTGTGCGCACGCCTGTGATTCCCGGATTCAATGACACAGAAGAAAATACACGCGCTACAGCAGAATTTATCGCGCCATATAAGAATGTTTCTTATGAGATGTTGCAATACCACCGTCTGGGTACACAAAAATATGATTTTCTTGATATCCCTTGTGAAATGGGTGATGTCACACTTGATGGCGAGGTTACACCGCGTTTACAAGCGCTTGCTGACTCCATCATCACCACTACGCGGAAATAACAGGCATATAGCAAATACAATATAAAAATACATTTAGAAAAAAGGTGTTCTGTTGCATTGACAAAACACCTTTTTTTGTCTCGAAGTGTAAAAAAGTTCTTGACAAGTGGAGCGAGTTTCTCTAGTTTTCACAACTCGCCGCA
>CAYJFB010000021.1:0-15822 GCA_964369685.1 uncultured Desulfovibrionaceae bacterium
ACACATATTTTTTTACGGTAATTTTATTGGTATTCGTTATTTGTCAAAAACTCATACCGTATTTTCCCTTATGGTGTTTTTTTGGTTAAAAGTCTGTAAGGTAATAGTCAGTTGTTATATATAAAGCTATTATCATAGACGGATAGCAAAATGTAACTTACTCGCAAGTGGTTATCGTCCACTCACGAGTAAGCACGAAATGGTTATCCGCGAGGCTTTTTATTCCATGGCATTTTTGAGAGTAGAATACCAAGGCCACAAAATCCGGATACGCCTGAAAAAATAAGTCCTGCACCAACAAAGCCAGCAAGCCATAGGAGCGGAGGCCAGAAAAAGCTTCCCAAGACGCCCAACAATATTATACATCCTGCGGAGATGAAAATTTGGCGTTCAAGGGATATGACGGGGGCATTGCCTGTTCGTAAGGGAAGTTCGGCTTTTTGCCATGCGATAATGCCGCCATCAAGCATGTACGCATCGGTAAATAAGCCTTCTAAGGTGCTCGTGGCATTTTCTACACGCGACCCAGATCTGCATACAAAAATGATGTCGATATGCTGTCCTTCCTGCATTGCAAGATTTTGTAGTCCCACCACAGGCAAAGGGGCAAGCAAGGAACCTTCAATGGACATTTGCGCAAATTCTTCTGTCGATCGTATATCAATAAAACGCACCGTGCCCTCCATAAAGCGCCGATGTGCTTCTTGAGGTGAAATTTTCTTCAGCATAAAACCTCCAGAGTAAAAAAATTATGTGGATTTTCAGTAAGAAGCATATTTGTCACAATTGAGTGCCTCTTTGTTGTAAGATTTACTCTTTGCTTAAGAGAGTTCTGTCAGTCGAAAAATTCATATCTGAAAAAATAATATCCAACACTTCTGCATCTTCAACTGGATTTAACATCCATATATTTTTTATAAAATCTTCATAATTCAGATGAGAAACAGACTCTAAATCAACATTTTGTTTACGCTGTATGAAGGGGGCTGTGCGCCAAAGGATTGTTTGTCGTGTTTCTTGATTCATTAGTGTGCAGTAAGAGATGTTTGGATAGCTATTGTGAATCGTAAAAATTGTCTTAAACCCATGCTCTCGATTTGTTTCATTTTCAGAAAAATGGAGATTTGTTTGTTCCTTTGCTTGCGAAAATATGTTCGTAAACAGTGACGTTGGTGCTGTATTATCAATAATCCAGATAGTTTTTTCATGGCTATATGGCAATGTGTTTTCAAAATCGCGCAATGTTTGCACAAAATTTTGTGATGCATGGATATAGATCATGTCAAAGTTAAAAGAACGATCATGATATTTTTCTTGCCATATTGCGGCACGTTGTTGAAGGTGTTCAAAAAATTTTTCCGATGTTTCTTTATATACAACGCAGTGTTCATTATTGTTTATTTTTGTCATCCTCTCCAAAGAACAATTTGGATCAACACCCACTTTATAAGGTACGTCGATATATGAAAAAGTTTCTCCTTGAGAAAAACCTACTTCAAGATAGGTCGTGGTGTAAAACAAATCGATATATGATTGAAGGCGTTTACAGATTGAGGTAGAGCGTTTTTCAAAAAAAACTGACAATGTGAGCTTGTCAAGCGTTTTATAGAGTTTTTTTATTCTGTACTGTTCCAATTCTTGTTTACGTACAATGTTATAAGGTTCTGTCGCAACAGCCTTACGTGCACAATCAATCGCTTTGTCAATATTTTCTTCTGCATCATGTATGGCTGCAAATTGTGCATAGGGTTCACTCCAAAAAGGATTCATATGCAGAGCGGTTGTCATCACTTCTATCGCTGACGTGTAATCTTTATTTTTTCGTAGGTAGGTTGCGAGGTGTGCTTTACACACAAAATTACGAGGTTCTGTTTCCACGGCTTTGTAGGCATACTCAATGGCTTTGTTTAATGCGCCTTTTGCGGCATAAATACAAGCGTTTTGAGCATATTGTTCGGCTTGACGGGGATTTTGTTGCATAGCCTTTGCCAAAAGCGTGATGGCGCCTGCATCGTCACCTTGTTGACGCAAATACTCTGCCAATTGTTCTTGTATTACAAGGTTGTGTGGTGCCATACTTATGGCTTTTTGGACACAAACAATGGCTTTATCAAGTGCGCCTTGTGCTGCATGTACAGCGGCAAGTTGCGCATAGCCGTTTTCCCAAGTTGGATGTTCTTTGAGTGTTGCAGTGATCATTTTTTGGCATGTGATATAGTTTTTATTTTTGAGTAGATAGCCTATGAGTTCCGTTTTACATTTTATGCTGTACGGTTCTCTTTCAACGGCTTGTTGTGCACAGGCTATGGCACTGTCTAAATCATGCTGTGCAGCAAAAATAAATGCCATTTTTAGTAACGGTTTACTCCATTGCGGATACAAACGCATGAGTTTTTTTTGTAATTCCATAGCTTGTTTAAGATTGCCCGCAATTAAATACAGTTTTGTTAATGCTTTATAACTGTCCATGTCCTTTGTATTTTTTTTGATACGTTCTTGTAAATTGTGTATTTCGTATTGATGTTTTTCAATTGGTGCGGTTATGTTCAAATTGTTTTGAATTTGGTATTGTTGTACTGTTTCAAAAAAATCATGATACATGAATTCACTGAGCATGTCTTTTTTTTTCAAAAATATAAATAGGTTGTATGCTGCTTTGTATTTTTTTTGTAAATAGAAAAATTTTGCATAAAAAAATATTTTTAGGGCTTTATTTAAAGACGGCAACGGGTCACGATACGATGCAGGGAGACGTATATCGTGTTCTGACAATTTTTCAGGCTTAGTAAATAGTTTGGGGTACAAATCCAAAGAAGTTGTAAAATTGTTTGTCTTATTAAGTGCTTCTTCAATGATATCCAGGTCTAAAGTAAACAGTGCGTTTGCTGCACAGCCGTCTGAATGAAGTACATTTTGAGGTACATTAAATAAAAAATAGTTGTTAGATGTAAGATTTGCGATACGATTGTATGTTTCGCTGTGTCCTCGGGGAATTACGATCACTCGTGTTTGTAAATGTTTTGTTAAAAGTAAAGAATGTTGTGCGGAACCGCCAATCATGAAGCAGACTTTGGCTGAACTTAAAAGTTTGAGTTTGTGTGCCACAGAAAGTTCTTCAGGATACACGATGTGCCAACCGTGTTTTTTGAGTAGCTTTTCAAGCTGTTCTTCGTTGGTACATCCTCTAATTTTTGAACGTGAAAAATAGACATATTTTTCACGTGGGGTGCTACATTGGTAATATCCTAAAAAATCAACATGTTGATGGTGAATATATTTATACAAATCTGATCCGGGCTCGGGAAAATGCACTTTTGCAAAACGTGTCGGTTCAGTGAGAAAGATGTGTTTATTACGAATACCCAGTGCTTGAAAGAGTTCACTTTGCCATGCTTTGAATTGTGACGGCGTGTGCTCAAATCCATGTACGCCTGCCCAAACTATTGGTAAATCACACTGTTTTGTATACCACAAACCACGCAGATTTTCTAAAAGAAAATGTCCCCAATGCATAAAAAAAATACCGCCGTAAATGACTTCTTGTGTAGAAATATGCCACGCATTCACATACGGTAATTGAAAAAAACGTTCATCATTGACAAGTAAACGGCGCACTTGTGAAAGAGGCTTTTTGTCGGCATATGCACCCAAGCCATAAACACTTGTCGGCTTTGTGACATGACCAAGCATGGGCAAGAGCGTCACGTCAGCAAGTATATCGCATTGTAGTGGGGGAATGGACTGTGTGTCTATTGGCTTTGTGTTAAACATTGGAATGTTGTTCCTTATGGAGTGTCGGCGCAGGATTAAACGAGAGTACCTCTGAGAGCTTTGTTATCTCAAATTTTATACAATAAGACACTCGTTCTTATATAATACGGAGTTGTACTTTTTTTCGTTCAGGAATACGTGGATATGTGAAAGAGGGATAACCAAGCATCAATCCGGCATGAATTGTCAAGTCTTCGGGAAGTTCCAAAGACGGTATAGCATTATGTTGTACGGCAGAAATAACAAAGCCCGTCCAACATGTACCGACATGTCGTGCATGTAATGCCAATTCCAAATAAGAAAGTGCTGCTGAGGCATCATGAACACCCCAAATCCATGTTTTTGGCGTACAAGCAAAGATAACCTGTGAAGCACCGCGCAAGATGGGTTCTCCGCCTTGTTCATAAAAATCAATGATTGGTAAAAAACGCTTATCTTTTGATTCACGCAACCATTCTATAGTCTCATGAATGATTAACTGTACTTTTTGAGCATCTTCAATCAACAGCCAAGTGACAAATTGTTGATTGCTGGCTGTCGGTGCATAGTTGGCATGTTCCAGCGCTTCACACAATACGCTGTGCGGTACACGTTCGTCAGTGTAAGTTCGTATAGAACGCCTGCCTTGAAACAACGCAATTTGTTGTTCTTCATTCATTTCAATGTTGATATTCGGAGACAGCTTTTCAGGATTCTTGTTATCAAGAAGAACAGCACCGCGAGGACACGCCGCAACACAATGACCACAACGAATACATGGTTTTGCTGATGGACAGCGTGCTTTTTCTCCTTTTGACCATATAAATAAACGTAATGGACAAACAGCAGCACAGCGTCCGCAACTGATACATGTGTTTTCAAGAATCTCAATAGACATGGTTTTCTCCTTTGTGTGGGGAATGTGCCACAAATAAAAAAAAGCCTGTATGTTTCATACAGGCTTTTTTGTTGTTTTTTTATGGTGCCCAAGGCGGGACTCGAACCCGCACAGCATTCGCCACTACCCCCTCAAGATAGCGTGTCTACCAGTTCCACCACCTGGGCACGAAGAATCTTTTACGGAAATTTGTAGAGGTTGGCAAGTGTTTTTTTTGTATTATTTGCTATTTTTTTTATATTTGTATAAAACATACTGTAATAGCTTGTTTTTATATTTCATGACACCACCAAATGGCTTTACCTAAAATGCGAATCGATCCGGCCAAATCACCGCGCATATCAACTTCAATGGGATCATAGCGTTCATTTAAGCTACGTAAAATCAGTTTATGACCGGGAAAGGTGTCGAGTTGTTTTATATAAATTTCATCATCAATCCCTACAGCAAAGATGGTATGTGGAACAAAATCTGTTTTACCTTGATCGATTAAAACGAGATCATTATGTTGAATGAGCGGTTCCATGCTGTCCCCGGAAACGCGCATCAGCACCATATCTTTGGGATTGCCTTTTTTGCTCAACCAGTCTTGACGAAAAGCAAAATGTGAAAGGACATCTCCTTGTGTTTCAAGGCTTCCTCCTCCTGCAGAAAGGCGTGCAGCAACGAGCGGTATAAAAGTAATATTGTTTCGAGACGTGTCATCGAATGCTGAACAAGAACGGGTTGAGTTTTTTGCAGCATTATCAAACAAAAGCCAATCAAGAGAAATAGAGCCACGGACGGCTGCACGAACAAGCCAACTTTCAGGAATTTTATTTTTTCGTTTTGCTTGGCTGATAGCTTGAGCCGACACGCCAAGCCATGTTGCCAATTGTACATCTTTGTCAAAGGCAAGATGTGTAAGAAGACAATTTAAAACGTTCTCAGCGGAACGAAGTGTTTTCATTGAACAACCTCACAATATAGATATGATTCATTATATGTTTTATCTATCATAGTGTTCTTGAAAAATCAATTAAAAATAAATAAAAAGATAATTAATATATATATTATTGTGTTTTTATATATATTTTTTATTTTTCGCACAATAAATTTATTCTATATAGTTTTTTACTTAAAAAGAATTTTATTACTTTACAATTTCTATTTTTGATATTTTTTGCCTGCATAGTTTTTTATTGAGTCAATAATGACATAATGATGGTATTGGCATAGAAATTTCTTATGTTTTATAATTTGACATGGCTGTCCTTTTCTTTCTAGACTGTGTTTTTAACGCATGAATGATGCCTATTTTATCATAAACCAACTTGTCATTGGAGGAGATCAACACATGGCTCTCTATACAAAAGAGGAAGCATTGGCCTATCACACTATACCCCGTCCCGGGAAAACAGAAGTTTTGCCTACAAAATCTTGTGCCACGCAAAAAGAACTTTCGATGGCGTATTCTCCCGGCGTTGCGGAAGCGTGTCGTGCTATTCATGCTGATGAAAGCCTTGTGGATGTCTATACGGGACGTGGCAATCTTGTTGCTGTTGTGTCGAATGGTACGGCGGTGTTGGGATTGGGAAATATCGGTCCCAAAGCGGGTAAACCGGTTATGGAAGGCAAGGGGGTGCTTTTTAAATTTTTTGCTGATGTTGATGTCTTTGATATTAATCTTGCCGAAAATGATCCATATAAACTGTGTGATATTATCCGAGCCTTGGAACCGACTTTTGGCGGTATTAATTTAGAAGACATTAAGGCACCGGAATGTTTTTTTCTTGAAAAAACATTGCGCGAAGAAATGAATATTCCGGTTTTTCACGATGATCAACACGGCACAGCGGTGATTTCCGGTGCAGGTTTAATCAATGCCTGTGAAATTACAGGACGTAACATTGCCGATTGTAAAGTGGTTGTTTCTGGAGCCGGTGCTGCGGCTATTGCGTGCAGCCATTTTTATATGTCTTTGGGTGTGCAACGTGAAAACATCTATATGTTTGACACAAAAGGTTTGATTCATGAAAAACGTACTGATTTGAATGAATATAAAGTGTCATTCGCACAAAAAGAGTTTTGTTCGCTTGAAGATGCCTTGTGCGGTGCAGATGTGTTTCTTGGATTGTCTGTGAAAGATTTATTGAGTAAAGATATGGTGAAGAGTATGGCAAAGCAGCCTATTCTTTTTGCCTGCGCAAACCCTGATCCGGAAATCAGCTATGAAGCCGCAAAGGACGCTGTACCCGATTGTATTATGGCAACAGGACGCAGTGATTATCCGAATCAAATAAATAATGTGTCTTGTTTTCCTTTTCTTTTTCGCGGTGCTTTGGATGTTGGAGCTTCACAAATTACTGAATCTATGAAAGTTGCGGCAGCCACATCGTTAGCTGCCTTGGCTAAGGAACCGATACCGAATTCGGTTGTAGAAGCATATGGCGGGAAAACATTCTCATTTGGTTTGGATTATATCATTCCCAAGCCGCTGGATCCGCGGATCATTGAATGGGAAACGCCCGCTGTGGCACAAGCGGCCATGGATGCAGGGGTTGCGAAACGGCCTATTCAGGATATGGCCGTATATCGTCAAACCTTGATCAATCGCATCAACGCGTGTCGTCAACGCAGTCAAAATCTTATAGATAGTTATTAATATTTATTGTTTTCTTTTTTTCTGGGTGAGGAAGGATCCTACAAAAACGATACTTCCCCCAGGAAAAAATATCGTTTGTCCCTATTTTTTCCACGACAATCATGACACGTTTGCAATACACAATAATAATCTTTGTATATTGTCAAGAAGGTTATTATTGTAAAGCGCGGCTGACAAAATTGATTGCTTCGTCATACAGTTTAGGTGGTGCGTAAGGGGTTAATACTCGAGTACGGTTGACGCCAACCATTAAGGCAATAATCACTTGTGCCGTTTGCGTCACAGACAAAGGCGGGATGGATCCATCAGCAATGCCTCGTTGCAACTGTTTTTCTAATTCTGCATGAACCTCATGAAATTTGTTGTTCATGACTTCACGATCGTCGCCGGTTTTCATGTCGCTATATGGTGAACAGCGTACCAAAACAAGCCAGTTGCTTTGCGGATCAATCGAAAAATCAAGATATGCCTTACAAAAGAAAAGGCTGGCTTCATAACCGTTTTTGCCTTGTTCGGTTGCTGTTTTTAATACGGCCAAAAAATTTTCTAAAACATCAAGTCCTGCGGCGAGAAACAGTTTTTCTTTATTTCCATAATGATGAGTCAAAAGGCCTAAAGCCACTCCGGCGCGTTCAGAAATTTTTTTAAATGTTGTTTCTGCGTAACCGCATTCACCGAAAAGTTCTTTGGCTGCCAGTAAAAGTCGTTCTTTTTTTGTCATGTTTTTCTCCATAAACAAACATTGATATGAGGGGGGAGAGCAAATAATAATTTTTCATATTCTAATAATAATATGAAATATCATTAAAAAAAACAGAAAAAACGTACTTGATGCCCCCCTGAGACATGACAGGCGAAAAGCCTCGTTAAGAAAAGTGAAAGTCTTTTCCTCAGTTACAATATGTATTTTGTATTATAATACATATTTACTCAACTCTGCATTGTCACGCACATCCGCCAAACGTTCACAAACATACTCTGTATCAACAACAATTTCATCACCTTGACGTTCAGGTGCGTCAAAGGCTATTTCTGAAAGAATTTTTTCCATAATTGTATGTAAACGTCTTGCGCCGATGTTTTCTTGTTGTGTGTTGACACTTTCGGCAAACGCCGCAACCTCTTTCAATCCTTCGTCGGTAAAACGAATGCGTACGTTTTCTGTCCCCAACAACGCTTCATATTGTCCTGTCAAGGCATTATTCGGTTCTGTAAGTATTCTGTAAAATTCTTTTTTTCCGAGTGGTTCGAGTTCTGTCCGCAACGGGAATCGTCCTTGCAGTTCCGGAATGAGATCGGAGGGTTTTGACATGTGAAACGCTCCCGCAGCAATGAACAAAATGTGATCTGTTCGTACCATACCGTGTTTGGTATTTACCGTACTGCCTTCAACAATAGGCAACAGGTCACGCTGTACGCCTTCACGTGAAACGTCAGTATTGCGTTGTGTTGTCCCACCGGCAACTTTATCAATTTCATCAATAAAAACAATACCCATTTGTTCTACGCGTTCACGAGCCATGTCAAGAATTTTGTCTTCATCCATGAGTTTACTTGTTTCGTCTTCAAGGATGTGTTTCCACGCCGTACCGACATTCATGCGTCGTTTGTGTTTTTTTTCAGGAAAGAAACGGCTCAATGCGTCCTGCATCTGATTGCCCATTTGTTCCATGCCCGGCATATGAAGCATATTGATTTGTGGTGCCTGTTCTCGCACTTCGGTTTCCACTTCGCGATCGTTGAGATGGCCTTGACGAAACAATGTACGCAGTTTTTCACGTGTCCCTTCACGGTTATCACCGTGTGAAGATGGCAACAACAAATCAAGCAAGCGTTCTTCGGCAGCGGTATTTGCTTTTTCTTGAACTTTGGCGCTTTCTTCTTCACGGATCAGAGCGATACCAATTTCCATAAGGTCGCGGATCATTGATTCTACATCACGTCCAACATAGCCCACTTCAGTATATTTTGTTGCCTCAACCTTAATAAACGGCGCTTGGCACAATTTTGCAAGGCGTCGTGCTATTTCTGTTTTTCCAACGCCCGTAGGCCCCATCATAATAATATTTCTTGGAGCAATTTCTTCACGCACTGCAGGATCAAGACGTTGTCGACGCCAACGATTGCGTATTGCAATAGCTACCATGCGTTTAGCTTGTTCTTGCCCGATAATGTATTTATCCAATTCAGCCACTATTTCACGAGGCGTCAATTCGCTCATGACATTTCCACCTTTTATTGTATTAAAATCATCTATTAAAGAACGAATATTACTATAAAACCGTTTCATGAAAAAACAAGAGCAGAAAAAGTTCTTTTCTTTAAAATATACATTCAAGAGAAATGATTGTTTGTTATTGGATATGATTGAGTATTTCTTGTACACGATGCTGATAAGTATGGTGACTCAATAAGTGCTGTTGCCACGCAAAAGACAGTTCGTGACGTAATGCGGTATCACGATGTACATGCGATAATCGTGCTTGAAGCGTTGTAGGATTGGAAACATTCATTAATTCTGTAAGGTATCGAGGAAAAATATCCAAACCTGCCGTAGCGTCCGAAAGCAAAAAACCACCGGACATCCAAACATCAAAATGACGTTGAGTCAGTGCTTTTGGTAAAAGTAGACTGGTGACATTGAGGGTAACGGTTGCCGAAGCATAGAGAGTCGGTAATGTTGTATAATAATCAACAGGATTTCGTATAGTCACCTGCGTTGGTAAAAGTGTTTGCCAATTTTGATCTCCGTAGACGGTCAGGTTGTGGTTTGCCGCTGCAATCAACCAAGCTGTACGGCGTTTTTGTGCACAAATTTCAGCTCCAAAACCGACTTTTCGAATTTGAGTTTCAGGCCATAAACGTGTTAATCCAAGTTTTTTTTCCCACCATTGGGCGTGTGGCAGTTCTTTGCCTTGTCCTTCAAGAGATAGCAACATCTCAGCATATTCCAACAAAATGTCTGGAACAGTACAACCTGCAAAAAAATGTGCTTTATCGGGAAACGCACTGCGACCGACAAATAGTGTTTCTATATCATTTGTATGTTTTTTTTGCTCAAAAGCGTTGCGTGTTTCTGTAGCAGTATACCATGCCGCAAGCGGTAAAAAATGAGCGTGCTTGGCTCCATGTTGACGTAATGGTTCGACGAACGAGCAATCTGTAACAAAAAGATATAACGAACGCCACCATGGTAAACGTATTCGAGATAATACATGCCATGGATTATCAACAAACCATACAGCAACAGGCACATCACAGGCTTGCAAAATATTTGCTATTTTTCCGTATTTGTCTAGCCCCCGTAAATTTATCGTGCAATAAAGAGCAGGGCGGCCTTCACGCAATACTGTCATGAGAGCGTCGGGATCTTGTGGCTCAATACGAACAGGAACATATCCCGATGCGGCAAATGCGGCTTCCAGTTCCAAAGTGAGTAAATCACCTGTTGTTCCGGGCAATATAACACGATTGTCTCTGAAATGTGTAGTAGGCATGTTTCCATCATAAAGGATCTGTACACGCACGTGACCTAACAATGAACTCCAAAAAGAAGGAAAAAATTGTTCACCTGCCTTATACAGCCATATGGCTGAGTATTGTTTCAAATCAAAAGGGGATTTTTTTTCGGTTTGTTGTACAAACTGACATATGTTTGAAGAGTCCTGTTGCCACTCCTCAAAAACATGAAGATGCTGTTTGAGCATTTCTGGAGCTTCAATCCATGTACAGAATAATTTTTCTGAGACAGATAATCTGTTTTTTGCATATTCTTCTTTGATCAGTGTTGTCAGTGTTGCTGCTTCAGTACCCAGTCCCAAAAATAAAATCTTTTTTCCTGTTCCGCGCCATAAGCATTCAAAAGCATCTAAACCACTATACAGTGTGCGCTTTTGTCCTGTTTCATCATAAACGACATGGCGTAGGGGAAGGTTGTTGCTGAACATAAAATGTAAACCTTTTTAGTAAAGTTTTTATATTTAAAGTAAAACTTTAAATAATATTTTTTAATATGATTTTTAAAAATAATAAAATTTACTTTTAAAGTGTTTCTTTTAATATGCGCACTCATTATTTTTGATTTTTTACATTTAAATATTTACTTTTTGTTTTTACAAGTTCCTCTTTTTGAGAACAAGAGAAAAATGAAACAATATTTGTAGATATGCAAGGGGTACGAGTATATTCTTTTTTATAATTTGTTTTTGACCGGTTTCTATTAAGTCTATATAGTCTATATAAAGATTGGGTCTTATTTTGTGCTGGTAAATATTTTTATTTCATGCTAAAGATACAAGGTTAGATTATGAAACAATACCGTGATCACTATTTTATGAAAGCCAAGCGTGAGAATTATCCTGCGCGTTCGGTTTATAAACTCAAAGAAATTGATGCTCGTTTTCGCATATTCAAGCAAGGCATGAAAGTGTTAGATCTTGGTGCGGCTCCGGGATCATGGTCTCTTGGTGCAGCTGAACGAGTGGGTTTTGGTGGAAAAATTATTTCATGTGATATACAAACAACAGATACTATTTTTCCCAAACAAGTGGCTTTTTACCAAGAGGACGTGTTTTGTCGTTCAGCGGTTTTTGAAGAAAAACTTCAAGAAATCGGTGCGTTTGATGTTGTTATGAGCGATATGGCTCCGCAAACAACAGGTACAAAATTTACCGATCAAGCGCGTTCTTTGGAGCTTTGTTTAGAAGCGTTGGTTGTGGCAGAAACATATTTGGCTCCAGGCGGAAGTTTTATTGTTAAAATATTCATGGGGCCGGATATTATGGAGCTTTTGTCGGCTATGCGTCGTGTTTTTACACGAGTGACGGCTTTTAAGCCCAAAAGTTCACGAGTTGAAAGTAAAGAAACGTTTTATGTTGGTCTGGGATTTAAAGGCCAAACAAAAGATTCCCAAATACAGGAGCGCTAAGACATGGCCGGACACAGTAAGTGGGCAAATATTCAACACCGTAAAGGACGCCAAGACGCCAAACGCGGCAAAGAATTCACTAAGGCTGCCAAGGAAATTATCATTGCTGCCAAGGGTGGTGGTGATCCTGCGGGTAACTCGCGTTTGCGTGCAGCCATTGCTGCAGCCAAGTCTGTTAATCTACCCAAAGATAAAATTGAAGCTGCTATTCGTAAAGGCACAGGACAAGATGCCGGCGGCGACATTGTTGAAGTGGTTTATGAAGGTTATGCTCCCGGTGGTGTTGCTGTGCTTGTAGAATGTGCGACAGATAACCGTAATCGTACCGTTGCTGAAGTACGCCATTTAATGTCCAAGGGTGGTGGGTCTATGGGGGCTGCCGGTTCTGTTGCTTGGATGTTTGAACGTAAAGGTGTTATTATTCTTGATAACACAAAATATACAGAAGACGCCGTCATGGAAGTGGCTCTTGAAGCGGGTGCCGATGATATTCAAAGTGAAGGCGATTCTTGGGAAATACAAACAAATCTCAGTGACTTTGCCGCTGTGCGCGACGCTTTTGAATCTACAGGTTTAGAAATGCTTTCTGCGGAATTGGCTCAAATCCCTACAAATCTTGTAGCAGTGGATGCCGAAACCGGCGCAAAGGTTCTTCGGTTTCTTGATCTTTTGGAAGATAATGATGATGTGCAAAATGTCTATTCCAATGCCGACTTCCCTGACGATATGGCTTTGTAGTTTCTGTTTTTCTCATGGACATAACAGTACTTGGTATTGATCCAGGTTCGCGCAATACAGGGTGGGGTATTGTTCGTGAGCGGTCTGGGGTATTGCAGTTGGTTGCATGTGGTGTGTTGCGACCACCGACACAAGGTGCTTTTGCCGATCGCTTGGCCTACTTGTTTCATGGTTTGCAAAGAATTATTCAAACACATGAGCCGCAAGAATCTGCTATTGAACAGGTTTTTGCAGGACGTAATCCTGCATCGGCGTTAAAACTTGGACAGGCTCGTGGTGCGGCTTGTGTAGCTTGTGCATCCTGTGGTGTATCGGTACGGGATATTGAACCACGGCTTATAAAGCAAACGCTTGTTGGTACGGGGTCTGCAGATAAAGAGCAAGTAGCCTTTATGGTTGCGCGTCTTCTTGGACAAAAAGCCCATTGGCCTTTGGACGTTTCTGACGCTCTGGGCGTTGCGGTTTGCCATTTAACCTTACGTCGTTTTGAATCTCGCATATCGTAAATTTTCGGGAGCAGAACGTCTGTGGATAGGTTTAAACCGTTTTTTTCTGACTCTTTTTTCTTGTTGCTATATATTGTTGTGAAAAGCGAGTTGTGTCATGCTCTATGATGCAACTCGCTTTTAAATAATAATGGACGAGGATAAAAACAAGTAACTTTTTGAATAAGAACTTTTTGTTAACATATTTAAAGTTTAATGTTGTACTTTATATTTAAAACATTAAAACCTAAATATTAGAGGTTGATATTTTAAATATAAACTTTAATTTTGTTTTAGACATCTTTATATCTTTTAAAGATAACGGAGACGCACATGGCTTTGAGTATTGGTATTGTCGGATTACCTAATGTGGGTAAGTCAACTTTGTTTAACGCCCTGACCAAAGCACAAAATGCTCAGGCTGCTAATTATCCTTTTTGTACTATTGAACCTAACAAGGCGACAGTACCGGTACCCGATGATAGACTTGATGCGTTAAACGGTATTGTTAATCCTCGTAAAAGCATTCAAACAACTGTTGATTTTATTGATATTGCAGGCTTGGTGCGTGGTGCTAGTAAAGGGGAGGGACTCGGCAATCAGTTTTTGGGAAATATTCGAGAGTGTGCCGCGATTTTACAAGTGGTGCGTTGTTTTGAAGATGAAAACATTACACATGTAGATGGTGATGTTGATCCTTTGCGCGATATAGAAACCATTGAAACGGAATTGCTTTTGGCTGATATTCAAAGTGTAACCAAGCGTCTTGAACGTCTGCGTCGTGTCCGTGGTGATAAAGCTTCACAAGCGGCTGCCGATGAACTTGAACGGCTTGTAAATCATTTGAATGATGGGCAATCTGCAGCAACGTTTGTTGCCAAGGAAAGCGAACTTTTTCAAACAACATGGAATGAATTAGGGCTGCTATCTGCAAAGACAATTATTTATTGTGCCAATGTTGATGAAGATGGTTTGACAGAAGACAATGATGCTGTTCGAGCGTTGCGTGGTTTAGCTGAATCACGTAACGCTGAAACCGTTGTCATCTGTGCAAGACTTGAAGAAGAACTTCAAGGATTATCCGATGAAGAACAGCTTGAGATGTTATCGTCGTATGGAGTTCAAGAAAGCGGTCTTGTAAGGGTTATTCATTCAGGTTATCAAGCATTGGGCTTGATAAGTTATTTTACTGTAGGTGAAAAAGAAAATCGAGCGTGGACGATTCAAAGAGGATGGAGAGCACCTCAAGCTGCAGGTGTTATTCATACAGATTTTGAACGTGGATTCATTCGTGCTGAAGTTATTGCATTTGATGATTTTATGCTTCATAAAGCTGAAGCGGCATGTCGCACCGCCGGTGTTTTAAGAACTGAAGGAAAAGAATACGAAGTAAAAGACGGTGATATTATGCATTTTCTGTTTAATGTATAATATTTTTTATTTTTTCTGGGGGAATAATTCCCCCAGACCCCTTGTTTCTGCTGTGCCATTCTGCTGTTTTCTCGTCGCGTTGCTTTGAGAAAACAGCAGAATGGCACAACAGCGTTGCAATATTGCTCTGAGAGTTTTGTTATCAAAAAATTAACTGATAAAATAAAGTCAGAGTAAAAGAGCTTTAGGCGATAGTTGTCATTTCATGAATGATAAACTCTTCAACAGCGCCATCTGTTGCTTGCATGTATTCTGCCAGGTTTGGATTGTTCATATGTTTTTGCCACAGTTCACGGGTTGCCCATTGTTCATAAAACAGAAAAACAGCGGGGTCTGTGTTGTCTTGATGCAAATCGTATTGAATACAACCTTCTTCTTTTCTTGTTGGTTCAATCAGTTTTAAGAGTTCTTTTTTTACAAGTTCAGTTTTGTCAGTTTTTGTTTTTATTTTTGCAACGATGATGAGTGTATTCATAAGATAAGGCTCCTTTATGTTGTGAATGTTTTTGTGACCTTTTTTTTTACTTTTGACAAGAACTGATTGTTTTAGAGCTTTTATTAAATTTCTGATTTTTTAAAAAAAATATTTAAATTTTTACATTAAGAATAAATCACATTAGAAGTATTATTTTAAATGTGATTTGTTAAATTTTAAAGATAAACAGGTAAAGTATTTTTTTCATCTTTTATTTTTCTTTAAATTTTATACAAATATGGTTTTGTGAATTTTTTAAACAATATTAATAAAATTGAGAATAAAAAATAGCTATTAGAGCTTGTAAAAAAACGCGAATATCTAACTAAATCATAAAAACAGAAAAAGTGAAAAGGGGATAGAAGGGGGGATGCAGAGAAGGGGCCCCAGGGGCGCGTTGCCGTGTGCCCCATATCGGGAAGCGATTTAAAATTATTTTTGTTTTTTTTTTTTTTATATTTGTTTTGTTTTACA
>CAYJFB010000021.1:15832-39091 GCA_964369685.1 uncultured Desulfovibrionaceae bacterium
ATAAAACTTTAATGTTTTTTTGTTGGTGTTAGTCCGCTCTGTTCACTTCTTTGGGTTTTCCTTTGCGCCCCTTCTCTGGAAGCTATTTAAAATTATTTTTCTTTTATTTTTTATTCTATTTCTTTTCTTTACCACGGGTTTGATGACGTTTAAGTGCGCTAAGTTCTACTTTGCGTAAGCGAATGGACATTGGCGTGACTTCGACCATTTCGTCTTCACGTACAAAATGGATTGCGCGTTCAAGAGTCATTGGACGTACAGGAGTAAGGATGACATTTTCATCTTTCCCTGAAGCGCGCATATTTGTCAGTTTCTTTTCTTTTGTGGGGTTTACATCAATATCATTGTCACGGTTGTGTTCGCCGATAATCATGCCTTCGTAGACCGGTTCTCCGGGAGTCACAAACATGACACCGCGTGGTTCTAAGTTGAAGAGTGCATATGGCACCGCGTTACCCGAGCGATCGGCAACCAGAGAACCTGTATAGCGTGTTGAAAAATTACCACGCCATGGTGCATATCCTGCAAAGAGAGAATTCATGACGCCTGTGCCTTTGGTATCTGTCAAAAATTCATCTCGATAACCAATCAAACCTCGAGAGGGAACAGCAAATTCTAAGTGCACCCGACCCGAACCATTATTGTTACAAGAAAGCATGCGACCTTTGCGTTGTGCCATTTTGTCTGTTACAACACCCATAAAAGCTTCATCGCAATCAATATAGAGTTGTTCAAGTGGTTCGTGAACTTCTCCGTTGCGTTCTTTAAGTATTACTTCAGGTCTTCCTACAGACAGTTCAAAACCTTCACGACGCATGGTTTCAATCAAAATAGCCAGTTGAAGTTCTCCACGGCCTTTGACTATAAAGCAATCTTTATCTTTTGAATCTTCAATACGAATTGCAACATTAAGAAGTGCTTCGCGAGCAAGACGTTCGCGAATTTTGCTTGATTGTACAAATTTACCTTCACGTCCGGCCAAAGGAGATGTATTGATCCCAAATCGCATCGCCACTGTAGGTTCGTCAACACGGATACGAGGAAGCGCTTTGATATTATCTGCCGTACAAATGGTATCGCCGATTGCCACTTCATCTAGTCCTGAAATAACAATAATATCACCTGGTTGTGCGACTTCCATATCAACAAGACGTAAACCTTCATAGGTTTGCAATCGTGTTATGCGTAAAGGTGTAGCTGTTTCTTGAATATTAATACACACTAAAGAATCTTTGGCATGTGCTACACCATGTACAACACGACCGACAGCCAAGCGACCTAAATACTCAGAATATGAAAGATCAGAAACCAGCATTTGAAATGGTTCATTGGTATCATATTCTGGAGCAGGAATTTCTTTGATGATTGTTTCAAAAAGAGGAACGAGATTTTCTCGAGGAGCGTCAACTTCTCGCATGGCAACCCCATCGCGACCGATAGCATAGAGCACGGGAAAATCAAGTTGATCATCGCTGGCATCAAGATCGATAAAGAGATCATAAACTTCATTGAGTACTTCTTGAACACGAGCGTCTTGACGATCAACTTTATTTAAAACAACAATAATTTTCATATACAATGCCAAAGCCTTACGCAATACAAAACGCGTTTGTGGCAAAGGGCCTTCGGCAGCATCAACTAAAAGAATGACACCGTCCGCCATTGAAAGTGCACGTTCGACTTCTCCACCGAAATCGGCGTGACCCGGGGTGTCAATAATATTAATTTTTATATCATTATATGTGACAGCACAATTTTTTGCAGCAATGGTAATACCGCGTTCACGTTCCAGATCCATGCTGTCCATAATACGATCGTCAACTTGTTGATCAGCTCGAAACACACCGCTTTGACGGAAAAGAGCATCTACCAGAGTTGTTTTGCCGTGGTCAACGTGGGCAATGATTGCAACATTGCGTAATGCATTGTTTTTTTGAAGCATCTTGTATTATCCTGTCGAAGATTGTTAGAGCGTTTCAATGTTTTTTATTAGAAAAAAAGAACAGACATGGGAAAAGGCAATACCCTGTCTGTTCTTTTATAGATGTTTAAAAAAAGCGTTATTCTACAGTCTGAAATACTTTCAACAGCGTTTAGATAAGTTGTTGAGCCAGAAGTTCCAGATCGTCTGTGGAAAGAAGCTTGTCAAGATCAAGTAATATCAACAAACGATCGGCAAGTTTGCCCACACCGCTGATATAGTCAGATTCTAATCCGGCGACAACAGGTGGTGGCGGTTCAACCGTACTTACAGGAATACGCAACACTTCGGAAACAGAGTCGACAACAAAACCGACAATCAGATCGTTCATCGTGATCACTATGATACGAGTGCTACTGTCATGTTTTTTAAAAGGCAAGCCAAAACGTCTGCGCATGTCAATAATAGGAATGACCTTACCCCGTAAATTGATAACACCTTCGACAAATTCCGGCGCACGCGGTACTTTGGTGATTTCCATCGTGCGAATAATTTCACGCACTTTGAGAATGTCGACACCAAATTCCTCTTCACTGATACTGAAGGTAACAAGTTGCAGTAACTCGTCATCTTTTCGTTGGTTTATGTCCATCAGTTTCTCCTGAAAACAAAGAAGCGTTGCGTGAGGGACGATCTCAAGCATAACTTCGAGAGGGGCAACCTCAAGAAGTGTTGCCTTAAGAGACATTGCTTAAAAAAAGCCTTATCTCAACCTATTCCGAGTTTGTATTGTTGTATTATGAAAATAAACATGTTGCTGTACTGTATTTGTTACAGCATTGTTTATACACTTTTCATAAATAAACAAACATTAAACAATGTTTTACATGTTCTTCATGTTTTTAAAGAATAGCACATTCTTTATATCTCTGACAAGTCAATGAATCAAACTCAATAATAGTTTGATTTTTTTATAAAAACGTTAAACTTGACTGTATGATGTTGTGTTATGTAGCGTTATGTAAAACCTATGTATACACCTATTCAATTTCTGCAAGCCATGCAGAAAGATGATTGACAATTTCTTGAGCTTGTTTTGCGCTGGAAATGTTAAATTTTGATTGTTGCCGATATTCACCGCCTGTTTTTCTGTAGCGACGAATAGAGTATTTATCAGCGCCGTAGTCGCCTGTTTCATTATTAAGTTCTTGATAACGGAAGAGAATTGTCGTCCAAGCGCCTTTGGTTAAGATCGCTTTATCAAGTTCTTTAACAATAATTTGACCACTTTCTTCATACTCAATAGAAATTTCATCAGGTGTACTGCTCATACTTTATCCGTCCGTTAAAAATTGGAAGGGGTGTTTTTTTACTGGGTATTTTTTTAGGTTGTGACTTCAGCAATAGCTCCCAGTACCGATTCGGGAACAACAGGCTTTGCAGCCGGCATATCTCCGGGACTCATGCCTTTTTGCGTTGCAATGTGAGCATTGGTCGCCGAGATGCCCAAAACGATTTCTGAAGTGTTGAGATCAGCCCCTGCATTCACTTTGGTTCCCAAAGCACTGAGGGTCATTTCTTCACCCGTTGGAGGGGTGTATTTGACACTTGTTAAATCTACGGCCATAAAAAACTCCTTCAAAAAGACAAATATTCTGTGTTGTTAAAAAAACACACAAGGATTAAACAACCTCGTGGCTGAAACTTACAGATTTGTCTTCTATTCAATCTATGAATAACGCATTTATATTCAATGGGCAAGGGATACAGCTCAAAAAGAAATAAATGTTCTTTTTTTTAATACTTTTTCAGTGATATACTATAACCTTTTTACAATGTTGTTAATACCGACCTTGTAATATGGAAACATATTCTTGTTGTTCTGATGTCATGTTATATTGTGGAGTGAGTAAAGCTTTTTGTAATGCTGTATGACTTTCTGAGACGGGTTGTTGTGTGTGTATTTCTATAACCGCTTTACGCAAAATTTGTTGTGATAATTTTACATTCTTTTGTAAAACAGCTACAGCACTTTCAACATTCACGGCCGCTTTGTGTTCGTGCCAGCAATCATAATCTGTTATCATATTAAGACTTGCATAAGCGATCTCTGCTTCTTTAGCCAGTTTTGATTCAGGCATATTGGTCATACCCACAACATCAGCCCCCATATTGCGAAACCAATGAGATTCCGCTTTACTTGAAAATTGTGGGCCTTCAATACATACATATGTACCGCCATGATGAACTCGCAAAGTTTGAGATATATCCGCTATACAGTCTTTTGATGCCTGAGCAAGAATTGTATTCAAAGCAGGGCAGGTGGGATTTGCCATAGAAACGTGAGCCACAACACCATGACCAAAAAATGTTGATTCTCGTTTTTTCGTCAGATCAATATATTGATCGGGAATAAGAATATCCTGTGGACGAAAGCCTTCTTGTAACGAACCAACAGCAGACACACTCAAAAGATACCGTACACCACAACGCTTGAGTGCAAAAATATTGGCTTTATATGGCACTTCTGACGGTATATATTGATGTTGATTGCCGTGACGTGCCAAAAAAACAATCGGTACACCTTCAATTTCACCAAAAATTAACGGTGCCGAAGGGAAACCCCACGGTGTAGAAACAGTACGTTCTTCTTTGATGACGAGTTCGTCCATTGTGTATAATCCACTACCGCCGAGAATACCTATTATAGCCTGATGACTCATGCATATTTCCTTTGTATGTCTTTTTTAAACAGCATATTCCTCTCGCCTTGACACTATCTCAGAGAAAAAAGATGTTTTGAAAAAAGAATTTTTAAAGGATTGTTACCACAACGATATGCTTGCGCAAGTTCTTGAAGATCTGCACCTAAAAATGCAGCAAACAAGATCGCTTGATTATAGAGTGTGACTTTTAATGCACCATGTCGAATCCAACGTCGTGCCGATGTGCTTAGCGGTTGCTGTATTTCTAGAAGTTTTCCGTGTTTGCGTGCAACTTGTACAAAAAAAATGTCTTCTAAAAGAGGCACATCGGCATATCCGCCAAAGTTTAAAAAATCTTTTTTTCTTAAAAAAAATCCTTGATCTCCATAAGGACGCTTCAGTATATGAGCACGAATGTTTGTACCCCATTCAATCAAACGTTTACCCCTAAAACGTTCTTGCAAAGCAAAACGAAAAAAACCCAAACTTACCGCAGAATCACACAATGCCTGACGAATATGTCGATCCCAGTCAAGCGGTAAAGACGAATCGGCATGCAAAAATAACAAAATATCGCCAGTGGCTTTTTGAACCCCAAGATTCATTTGCATCGCGCGATTTGGTGTTGATGAATACACGCGTACATTCCGTTGAGAGGCTTTTTTTACTGTTGCGTCAGTGCTGCCTCCGTCAACAAACACCAATTCGGTATGAAATCCTTGTGACACTTCATCTACAAGGCGGTCAATATGTGTTTCTTCATTGAGTGTCGGTACAATGACTGAAATTTTTTTAGGAATAGCCATATGGTGATCAACGTCATTTAATTCTTGTAATAATGCATAATCAGAAATTTTTGCTATGCTTTGTTGTAAAACACGCTCTGTCCCCCAATCAATGTTTTCAAACAATTGAGGCTGAAGTTTTGTTAAACCAATCATATAATAACCGCCGTCAGTGGCTGCTCCGAAAACCGTATCATGTGTGTCTAACGCGGCAACGGCTTTGAGAATATTGTCAGTGCGATTGTCGGGACAGTCTGCGCCAAGCAACAAAACTTTTTTGTAACCGTCTGCAAAGGCGGTATTAAAGGCATCATAAAGTCTTTTACCAAATTCTGCTTCCGGTTGTGGTAAATAACAGTGTTCTTCACCCAACCATGATTCCATGTGTGTAAGGCTGCCTCCTGTATAACAAATACAGTATGGAAAACCTGTTTGTATAATTTGACGAAGCGTGTATTCGGTCATTCTTTGATGTATCTGTGCCGCGCCATCTTTTCCCAACACAGGAATCAATCGTGTTTTTACCAAACCCGCAACAGGGTAACGTGTAAACAACAAAATCATTGTTGTTTCCGGTGAAGGATTTTTTGTCATATTTGTCTGCCAAGCCACCATTTGAGAAGTTTTGCCACAAACGGTGTGAGTTTGCTTTTACGATACAATCCTGCTGTGCGTCTGATGGCATCGGCTTGCGTCGGGTAGGGATGAATGACGCCACTCAATGTGCTGAGACCTACACCACCGACGATGGCTGTGGTGATTTCACTGATCATCTCTCCTGCATGGGCTGAAACGATTGTAGCACCTAAAATTTTGTCGTTGCCTTTTTTGACCATAATTTTGACAAAACCGTTGCTTTCGCCGTCAGCCAACGCCCGATCGTTTTCATGCATGGGAAACATAAATGATTCAACTTGCAATCCACGAGCCAAGGCCTCTTTTTCATACATGCCCACATGAGCAATTTCAGGATCGGTATAGGTGCACCACGGCATAACTAAATCACTCAATTTTTTACGCCCTTTAAACAACGCGTTTTGTACAACAATCTGAGCGGCAGCATCGGCGGCATGAGTGAATTTCCAAGCCATACAACAATCGCCTGCAGCATAAATATTTTGATTGGTTGTGCATAAAAAATCGTTGACTACAATGCCCTTGTATTTGTCAAACTCAACATCAACCTTTTCAAGACCCAAGTCCTGCACATTCGGGGCGCGTCCCACTCCAACGAGAACAACATCGGCTTCTAAAATCTCTTCTTGTCCGTCGTGCTCAACAGCCAAAGCCTGAAGTCCTTCAGGTGTATTGAACGCGCGCATCACTTTTGCGTCAAGAACAACGTTAATGCCTTCTTTTTTGAAAACATTTGCCAATAACGCCGAAGCGTCGGGATCTTCATTGGGTAAAAAGCGGCTATTTTGAACAATGGTGACTTCAGAACCAAGCCTGCGAAACGCTTGAGCCATTTCACAACCAATGGGACCGCCGCCCAATACCAAAAGTCTTTTCGGTAATTTGGTTAAATTAAATATTGTTTCATTGGTTAAATAGTCTATGTCGTCAAGGCCTTCAATCGGCGGTTTTACAGCTCGCGCACCCGTGGCAATCACCGCTTTACGGAAGCGTAGTCGTTTCTCTCCAACCTGTATCGTGTTTGCATCAAGAAAAACACCTTGACCCAAAAAAACATCGACACCTAAATCGCTATAACGCTGTACAGAATCATTGACGCTGATTTCAGCTCGAATGCGCCGTAAGCGTTCCATAATTTTAGGAAAAGCATCGGCATTGATTTCAATGTTTTGTAATCCAAACTCTGTGGCTTTACGCATCTCGGCTGCTAAACGGGCAGGGCGGATTAAACTCTTTGAAGGCACACAACCAACATTTAAACAATCACCACCCATTAAATCACGTTCAATTAATGCAACTTTACCACCTAAGGCCGCTGTAATATTTGAAGCAATCAAACCTGCCGTGCCTGCACCGATTACAACAAGATTGTACATCGGTTCGGCTATAGGATTGATCCATCCTTCGGGATGTACATGACTTAAAAGCTTCTGATTGTACTCATCGTGCGGTAAAATCATTCTCACACCCCTTATTGTTTCTTTTTTTGGGTATAATTCTAAGAGGCAGTGCCTTCCTCAGATACATACGTTTGGGAAAAGCTAAAGTACAAGTGCTTTAAAGCGTTGTCCTTGGTAGAAATATAAAATATTTTTATTTAAAAATAGCTCTGAAATTGTGTTTCGATTGTTCAAAAAAATCTTATTCTTTTAATTTATCTTTGGCTTTGCGGACGATGAGTGTGAGCAGAACAAGGACAATAAGGACAATACCGACAAGAAGCCAAGGTATTTCACCTTCACTAATCGATTTTGTCAATGCATCAGTGCCTACAATATACAATACACTTCCGGGAAGCATACAGATAAATGTCCAAATCATATATGTCAAAAAAGGTACTTTTGTCAGTCCAAAACCATAATTTAAAAGATTGAAAGGAAATAACGGAACAAGACGAGTGATAGCAACAATAATGGCGCCATTTTTTTCTGTAATAGCATCAAGTTTTTGGAACTTTTCATTTTTTTCAAAGATAGCAAGAATGGTATCACGCGCCAAATAACGGGCAATTAAAAAGCATAAACCGGCACCGATTGTTGCACCGGACATGACTGTTGCAATACCTGTCATTGAACCAAAAATAACCCCTGCGGCAATCGTCAGGAGTGAGCCGGGCAACGCCAAAACCGTTGCCAAAGCATACGCTGCGGCATAGATGAAAGGCCCTAACGCACCTTGTTGTGCAACCCATTCACGAAAAACAATCAACTGTTGCTCTATGCCGTATATGCGTAACACAACAATACAACCAAGGAGAACACCGATACCAAGTATGAGTTTCAAATTTTTCTTCATCGTATCTCCTTAGCCTTTTTTAATATATTATATGTATGTTAAATAATCAATTACTGCATGATGTGCCTGCGGCAAAGCAACTAAAACAGCGGTGATGTCTGAGCATGATTCTAAAACGCATGGCGTCTGTGAGCGAGTCGCCAAGATCATAGTTTATGTCATCATCAACGAGTGTACAGGCGTAAACACGTATTTTTCCGTCTTTTTTGATGATCATTTTACTGTAATTACACATGAAGTGTTCACGTTCTTCTTGTGTTTTGTATGTTGTCATACAATGTTCAGTAATATTTGGAACTTCAGGAATGGAGCAGGGCGGAAATAAATCAGGAAAAGACACGAGCTGTATAGACTTTTGAAGGCCGAGGGCTTGAAAAAGGGTGTGGTACGTTTTTTCAATGTCTTTGTCTTTCATTGTATCGGTATGGCGATGGCGTGCCACAGAAACGGTAAAACCCAGAGTTTGTAACTGGATTAAACTTTCAAGAGCACGAGCAAAGGCACCTGATCCACGATTGAGATCGTGTGCTTCTGCGGTTGGTGCATCAAGGCTTATTCTGAATTGTAAGGGAAAGCGTTTGTTTTTCAGGGAGGAAAGATTTTTGAGATTTTTCTGCAAAGGGGTTGTTCCGTTTGTCAACACGAGGCTCGGAGCCATATCTAAAGCTGTACTTAAAATTGGAATGATCTCTTTACAAACAAACGGTTCTCCTCCTGTAAAGGAAAACTGTTGTGTGCCCAATTCTTTGGCTTCTTTCATGAAAGGAAGTAATTCTGCTCGTGTCGGTGCTTGTAAACGAAAGTTTTTCGGCCCCGCGCCTTCAAAACAAAAAGGGCAAGATAAATTACAAGCGGTACCCGTATGAAACCATAATTCAGACAAGCGTTGAGGTTGAATAAAACCACGCTGCTCTCCTGAAGAAGTGTATTGCCAATCAGGAGTTTGAATATGGTACTGTGTTATTGCTGTTGTTTGGAACATTCCGTTTACTCCTTCGCAAAATATAGGAATCAAAAAGGCTATTTATAAAATATAATACCTTTATATTCTCAATTGAATTTGATTTTTGATATGTATATTTGACATACATCAGTAAAAAAAATTACTAAAAAAACGTTACACATTTTTTAAATATTGTCCAGTCTGTTTATTAAATACAGTTTTTATTCATTATCAGAATAAAATAATTATTTTATAGATAATAAAAGAGATATTTTATGTTTTGTAGTGTGGTTATAAAGAAATTGATCTTGTAACGCCTGCTGGGTATGTAATAAACAACCCTTGGCTACTATTTAGTTAAGAACGCAAAATAGTTTACTTGTTCTACAACAACAATTTTCTATACTTCTAAAAAAATGACTTTTTATATCATAGATGTGTGATACGAGAAGATGGATTTATTGGAAGGTTATGATTCTTCTTCTAGACCTGTCATGCGTTTCAGTTCACGTTGACGTGTTTTTGCATTAAGTTGTACGCAACGTGTGAAGGTTTCTGTTTTTATGACTTCTTTGTATATATGAAAGTGACGTTCGGCTTTGGAAGCGAGCTGCGGCCAATGTGTAATCAAGAGCATTTGGCGTTGTTTTGCCAACGCACAAAGGCGTTCAGCAACACGATTGAGGGTTACACCGCCTACCCCTGCGTCCACTTCATCAAAAATGAGAGTAGGACGTTCTGATGAATTTTGTAACGCAGTGGCTTGTAACGATATGACCGCCAGCAAAAAACGTGAAAGTTCTCCTCCGGAAGCAATACGATCCAAAGGTTGAGGGTGTTGTCCGGGGTTTGGTGCCCAAAGTAAACGGATGCGTTCTTCCATACATCCTGCAACAAGATTGTATGTTTCAATTTGAGGTAAGATTTGAACGTGTTCGGAAAAACCCAAGCCTGCAAGTTCGTTAACGAGCGCTATGCAAAAATTCTCAGCGGCTTTGCGTCGTTCGGTGTTACATAGTGTAAGAATCTCTTGCAAAGCAGACCGTGCGACTTCGATGGCTTTATCTGCCTGACGAAGATCCAAGCCGCAGGCGTCGAGAAATGAAAGATTTTCTTCTATTTCTTCACGCATTGCAAGAATTTGCGGTAAAGTTTTTTGCAATTTTCGTTTGAGCTGCGAGAGTTCGTAGAGTCGGGCTTCGATGGCTTCCGGATCGTCTTCAAAGGTTGTATCTGGTGGACGTCGCAAGCGATCGGCAAGATCAATCAAGGTTACGCGTTGATCGCGTATGTTTTCGAGATCGTTGTGTAAGGTTTCGTCATAGGTTGTTAGGATTTCAAGTTCATGTTCCAAAGCGGCAATATTGTCTAAAAGGGCACCGCTTTCGTGGCCACGAAGTAAATCAAGGGCGCGTTGGTAGTGTTTTTTAGTTTGTGCGCTGTTACGGAGAGCCAAACGGTGTTGTTCGAGTTCTTCGTCTTCGTTTGGTTGTGGATCAACTTTTTCAATGTGTTTGAGATGCAGTTCGAGCAATTCACGACGTTCGGCTAGGGCTTGTGAACGCGCAAGCAGTTCGGATTTTTTTGTCAGGACATTTTTGAGCTTTTGAACAGCGGTATTTTTTTGTTGAAGCAATTCGGGATGTTGCATCCATGTTTCAACCAATTCATTTTGGAAAGTTGGTTGGAGCAAACGTTGTTGTCCATGTTGTCCTGTATGAATCAAGATTTTGTGTCGCATGGCACGGATTGTTTCTTGTGAACTGAGGGTATCATTGATATACAGGCGACTTCTTCCGCTTTCTGCCAACAAATCACGACGTAAAATCAAGCTTTCTTCAGGCAATTTGACAAGCATTTCGACTTGTGCACGTTCTTGACCCGGGCGAACCATATCTGCGCTCAGACGTTCACCTGTGATAAAGTTGATGGCTTTGAGGATAAAACTTTTTCCTGCACCGGTTTCGCCTGTAAGCACGTTCATGCCTTCGACCAGCTCAAGTTCTGCATCGCTGATTAAAGCCAGATTACGAATCCGTATAAACTCAATCATTAAACAAGCCCTTATTTCAAACGTGGATCCAACAGATCTCGCAAACTTTCACCCAAAAGGTTGTACCCCATTACAGTCAGCAAGATAGCTAAACCTGGGCACAAGGACATCCACGGTGCAATTTCTAAAACGTCTTTGCCTTCAAGCAACATATTTCCCCAACTTGGGTTTGGCGGTTGTACGCCAAGTCCTAAAAAGCTCAGAGAAGATTCAACCAAGATTGCACCGGCGACACCCAATGTGGCAGAAACAAGGACAGGCGCCAAGGCATTTGGTAAAATATGTACAAGCATAATGCGTCCGCTGCCAAGTCCTGCCAACTTGGCAGCCGCCACAAAATCGCGTTCGCGTAGGGTGAGGGTTTCTGCACGCACTAAACGAGCAACGCCCATCCATGAAGTTAAACCGATAACCACCATGATATTGCCAAGGCTCGGTTCAAGAAAAACAATGACAGCGAGAATTAAAAAAAATGAGGGGAAACACAGCATCACGTCAACCCCACGCATGATCAACTCATCTATCCAACCTCTAAAGTATCCTGCAAGTACACCCAATGCAAGGCCAATGATGACAGCAATGCCGACAGAAACAAAACCAACCCACAAAGAAACTCGCGCGCCATACAATAAACGTGATAAAACGTCACGTCCAAGGGCGTCTGTTCCTAAAGGAAACAACGCGGAAGGTGGGTGTAAAATAGCGTCTAAATGTAATACCGTCGGATCATAGGGTGCAAGCCAAGGAGCAAGCAGGGCAGCCAGAGCCATACTTCCTACAAGGAACAGACCGATTAAAAACATAAAATGGCGTTTAAACGTTTTCAATAGCATGTTTTTTTGTTTTTTTTTAAGATGATCAAATATCATGTGTTTTTGCCTCCATTCATGCGAATCCGTGGATCGGCCAACCCATAGCCAATGTCAGCAAGGAGGTTTCCAAGCAGTGTTAAAATAGATCCGAGTACCAAATTGCCCATAATTAAAGGGTAATCTCTTGCCATGACTGCAGCATAAAAAAGTTGTCCCAGACCTGGCAGAGCAAAAATGGTTTCAATAATAACACTGCCACCGATAAGCCCGGGTACAGAAAGACCAAGTACGGTAATGACAGGTAAGAGGGCGTTACGCAAGGCATGACGAAAAATAAGTGTACTTGTGGGCAACCCCTTTGCGCGTGCGGTCAACATATAATCTTGACGCATGACTTCAAGCATAGATGCACGCATAAAACGCGACATGCCCGCAACAGATCCAACTGTTACGACCGTGATTGGTAAAATCAAATGTTGTGTCAGATCCCAGAGTTTACCCAAAGGGGAAAGGTGTGCATAGTTGAGCGAAGTCAGTCCTGAAATAGGCAACCATTGATGTTCCAATCCAAAAAAAAGCATGAGTAATAACGCCAACCAAAAGCCGGGCATGGCAAAGCCTAAAAAAACCAAAATCGTCATACCGCGATCAAACAAAGAACCTTGTCGCCATGCCGAAAAAACACCGATAGGCACGGCAATCAATAATGTCAGCATCAACGAAGCGACATTCATTCCAACAGTTAAAGGCAATCGCTCTGTGATTTTATCAATAACAGGACGTGGGTCACTAGACATGGAATTGCCAAAGTCAAATTGCACCAAACGTGCCAACCAATCAAAATACTGTACGTGTAACGGACGATCAATACCGTATAAAGCGGCAAGACGTTGCCTTGTCAGTTCTCCTGCAAGTGGATTGAGTGAGGTTTGCAGATCGGTCGGTGACCCCGGTGCCAAATGAATAACAGTAAAGCTCACAATCGTTATTCCCCACAATACAACAAGCATCCACAAGAGTTTACGCAATACACGCACAAAAAGGTTCATAACATTTACTCCTGACGTGTCATCCAAGCGCCTATGGCTTGCATTTCTTCATTCCATGCACGGTTATCCAAACGCAATTCAAGAAAGGTTTTATAGGCCATATCAAACAGATTTTGTGCGCGTTCCATAAGGTATATTTTTTCTAGAAAAACAGCATCAGGATCGTCGTCGGCCTCATGTTCAACTTTCGGAGTACGTAACGAACCCAAGGCAAAGTCGTCGGCTTTGATTGTGACGAACCACACAAGCTCTTCTTGTTCAAAACGGAGCAGGGCGCGAGTGACTTTTTTTCCTGTACGTAACCCCAATCGTGCTTCTCGCATAGATAAATGGACGCCATCGGTACCAATTTCATCATATGAAGCGCCTGAAAAACTTGTTGTTTCTTTTGAGTCACCTTCACCGCCTTGCACAACAACACGTTGTTCAAGGGCTATATGAAAAGGTTTTCCGTTCTGGTCTTTGAACCCCAAAGGCAATTGTTCATGGCGAAACCATAACCATGTCAAAAATTCCTGACCAAGAACTATGTCAAGCATATAAAGTCCTTTATTTTTGATTTTTTAGGATAGCGGTATAGAATACCGTTCCCGATTTTATATTTATTTCAAGTTGTTACAGTTTTTGTGTTTTTATAAAATTTTTCATTATGAAAAAAACTTTTATAAAAAAGAAACAGGTTCAAGGGTATCGACTTTGAGCATGGCGTTGTCATCGAGCAGGGTTGCCGCCAAAGCATAAGGCATGAGTTGTTCAAGGTGCAGGCCAAAAGTTAAGGTAAAATGATTGACAAAAAGATCAATGAGTTTTGTTTGTGTTGACGCCAAATAAACCATGTTATTTTCGGGCGACCAGACAACGTCAAAAACGGCAGGAATGGGTAAAAAACGTTGCATTAGTCGTAAACGCACTTGATCGCGTAACTCTGTACGGCGTTCACGACTGACAAATTTTTTCCCTTGAGTTTCCATTCTTGAATGTTCTTCATGAAGAGCCATTTGTAGATGTTTTTTGAGTACGGCAGCAGGAATACGACGTGTGTCCAAACGTAATGCAAAGGCAAAATAATCGGCTTTTTCAGGCGGTGCGCTATGCCAATCGGTATCGAGCATATCTTCAAAACACACCCAGCCCCAAGCACGTTCTTCGGGAATTTCATCAATATCTTGAAAAGCAAACTGTTTCAGTTTTGCAGGTATTTCTTGCCATAATTCTTTTGGAACGGGATCGAGAATGGTAAATCGACTATAAGAGCATGTGGCGTTGAGTAAACCCATAAAAGTGTCCTTTTTATAAAAGTACAAAGAGTATTTTTTGATTTTAAGGTTCTATAGATTGTCGTGAACAATCATTATTTGGTAATAGTCCCTAAAGTTTTTGTATGTTTGTTCCGATGATGTTTTTGGTTGTACGTTAGGCTTGTTCATGTGGCAAGAGGCATTAAAAAATGGATTTAAGCGCCCTATTTTATGTCATTCTATAAAAGTCTCATAATGTAAATTATGTAAACTTTTATATTCGATAAATCCAAACCTCACTTCTAAAACAAAAAAATTCTTTAAACTTTGCCATAAAACATAAAAGGTGTTATCTTCCTTATTAAGAAGGACAAGAGATAAAAAAGGCTCGATACCCACTGGTATAAGCACACTGCCTGTAATAATAAAAAATAACCATTAGTCCAATCAATAAATTATATATTTGATTTCTTTTGAATGAGAAAGACTCGCAAAACAGCTTGAACTTTGACACATTTAAAACACAAATACACAGCATTAGGCAGAATTTTTTTGGTTTTTTGCGCTGTAGAATCAACAAGGGTCTGGGGAAGACAATGTTTTGCAAGATTTATCCCCAGAAAAAGAAAAAAGAAAGAAAAAATGAGGTTTGCAACTATGAGGTTTACCCTGCCCTTTTTGTTGATTATGAGCTTTTTCATGTATCAAGCACATGCCATGCCAAGAACGATTGAAGAACTTCAATCGTTTAGCGAGCGCGTGACAGAAACCAGTGTTGGATACGGTCAAATACCCGCTATTTTTGAACCACGTTTTCTCCCCGTGATTGATGCGGCATTGACAATGGATCATGAAGAAGTTGTTTTTATTGGTTTTTTTCCTGACGGAATACGCATATTTCCACAAAAAATCATGGTTTGGCATGAAGTGATCAACGGTTCTTCAAAAGGTATTGAGTATTGCGTAACCTATTCGCCACTTTCAGGCTCTGTAGCTATTTATAATCGTAAAGTTGATAAGGTCACCTTACAATTCGATAATTTTGGCACTTTATACAATTCAAATTCAGTGCTGATTGACAGAAATACAGGAAGCTTATGGAGTCAACTGCTTGGAATGGCTTTTGAAGGCCCTATGTTTGGCAAAGGCTTGGGCATTTATCCTGTATGGTGGTCGACATGGCGTTTAGCTTCACGCTTTTACCCTGATGCACAAGTATTGATGCCACCCCTTACCGGTCGTAAAGCCTACGGACGCGATCCTTATGGCTCTTATCGCACCCCCGGCAACTACTATGATGATGAACGAATTATGTATCCTTTAACCTTGCCGCCGGATGCGCGTTTGCACCCCAAACAACGCGTCTTGGGATTAGAAAAGGACGGCTTCATGCTGGCGGTTGATGAACACTATGTAAGACAAAAAAAAGTGGTCAATTTTTTCTTGGGACCTTCAGAATTGGTTGCCTTTGTTGATCCGCGTTTAGACGTTGTACGTGTTTTTGAGCGTAACGTATGGAATAAACCAATGATTTTTCGTCTTGAAGAAGGACAACTCGTAGATCGCGAAACAGAAACAAGTTGGAATTTCGACGGACAAGCTGAACTCGGCCCTTTACAAGGTGCCTCTATGGATGAATTGATTGGTATTTATGCGTTTTGGTTCGCTTGGGCTGCTTTTCATCCGGAAACTTTACTTATCCCCGGCGACTCTGAAGTGCCGGAATCTGCGACAAGACGCTTCTAATTGTTTAATTTATATAATATATTTTATAAACAATCTTTAAATTATATTCGGTAAAAGGTATGCCAACAACGCTTTTGGATGTTCACAATGTGGTTGTACAACTGGATCTTCCTAACGGAATCTCCTTCAATGCTGTAGATGACTTGTCTTTCACACTTGAAGCAGGTCAAACATTCTGTCTTGTCGGTGAATCGGGATGCGGTAAAAGTTTGACGGCTCTTTCTGTATTGGGGCTGTTGCCTGCTGTCGGACGTGTGGCCGCAGGCGAGATTCTTTTTTCAGGAAAAAATTTAGTTAATTGTTCGGAAAAGGAATATAATACCATACGCGGACAAGAAATCGGTATGATTTTTCAAGAGCCGATGACCTCACTCAACCCTGTTTTACGCGTTGGTGATCAAGTTGCCGAAGTCCTTCAACACCATAAAAGGATGTCATACCGTGAGGCATTAAAAAAGGCTATTGATTTGTTTGACAATGTGGGTATCGCCGATCCCGGCACACGTATACGTGATTATCCGCATCAACTTTCCGGGGGGCTGCGACAACGTGTCATGATTGCCATGGCATTGGCTTGTGACCCCAAGTTGTTATTGGCCGACGAACCGACAACAGCTCTTGATGTAACCATTCAAGGACAAATCCTCGCCCTGCTCCGCAATCTTGCCATACAAAACAATATGGCAATGTTGTTAATCACGCACGATCTCGGTGTTGTTGCCGAAGTCGCCGATCATGTCGGTGTGATGTATGCAGGACGTATGGTTGAACACACAAGCGCAACAGCACTATTTAAGAATCCGCTTCACCCGTATACACAAGGTCTGTTGCGCTCTGCCCCAACCCTTGAAGAATTGCTGTTGGAAGAAACAACCATAAAAAAACGCCTCGAAACCATTTCAGGTACTGTTCCGACGCCACAAGAACTTATCCAAAAAGATATTCTTTTAAGTTGTCATTTTCGTCCACGTTGTCCTTTTGCCGATCAACGTTGTATAAAAAGACCACCGGCTTTCCCCAGAGAAGGCGGTGGTACGGTATGTTGTTGGCTTTATCAATCATAAAGCATATTGTTTAATTTGAATATATAAAACGAGAATGCAAAGCATTGAAATGTGCCGCAGGATCAAGAGAGGCTGGGGGGCTGAGCTCCCCCAGAAGAAGAAAAATCATTCTAAAAATGGTCTAACGCATTTTTGTCTACAGCCCGAGTAATGGCGCTGATACTGAAATTTTTCATAATGTGTAAATGTTTTTCATATTTTTTACACAGTTTTTTAACCATCAAGCACGCACTGTGACTGTTACAATTCACCGGGCACAAAACCATATCGGCGCGTTGCACACTGTTTTTTAACTTATTGCCACCACTACCGAGATGACCTTCATGATATTCAAGCTCATCACCCATTTTTTCAATCAACTGACGATATACAGGCTCCATTCGTCCAATACCCCCAACGATCAAAATCCGACGCGGACATGTACTGCAATCATGAGTTAAACCTTGAGAAGCAGACAATGCCTTTTGTCGGCAATCTTGACACACAGCGTCGGAAGCGGTCAGGCCTTTAGCATAATGTTTTTTGTTATTTTGTGTTTTTGCACGCATTGTAGACCTCCCAAATATACATAGTGAACTGCTTTAAAAAAGCAAAATAGTCTCGTTAGAAATGACTGTGTCATAAATGAGAATGAATGTCAACATCTTTTTTGTTTAAGATAAATAATTTTTAAAATCTGTTGATATAAAACTTGACATTCATTCTCATTTAAGGCATATCATTTTCCATCAAATTGAATATTTACAAAAAGTTGCCTTATACACTCATAAGGTGTAATAAGAAAACACGAGTTGTTATCTTTAATAGATAATATAAATACAAAAAGGAGTATATCATGAACCAACTTTTGAAATATGGCTTAATTTTTGTTGGTGGTTTGATTGTCGGAGCTTTGGGAAGCAAAGCGGCTCAAAATAAAGACTTTAGCTTAAAACCTTTTGCTACTGATTTGCTCAGCCGCGGTATGGATGTCAAAGATGCTGTCATGGGCAAGGTGGAAACGATGAAAGAAGGTATGGATGATCTGACTGCTGAAGCTCGTTACGCCGCAGAGCAACGCAAAGAACAACAAGAAAACGCTACGGAAAAAACAAACGCATAATGTGCGCTATTGTATGCGGTATATGAACCTACCATATGCCGCAACCATTGTATAACACATACAGTACTTGAAAAAACAAGTTGCTTTTATTTTAGGTTTTGCCATGCAATTTTCAATTGTTCATGAACTTATAGGTAGAAAAAACAGATTACGTGTTCGTGCTCAACGTGCTTTTAGTCAAAAAATAGCACAAAAATTTTTGACTCAGCTGCAACAAATTGCAGGATTGACAGAAGTTTTTATCAATTCACGAACAGGCAGTATTCTTGTCCATTATGCCGACAACAACGCTCGGCAAGCTTTTTTATCATGTTTGAAAATTGCAACTGAAAACCATACACTTTCAGTCCTCCCCCGCTGTGATACCAATAAACATATTGTAAGTATAAATGATCGCATGAATCGTATTTACAATATGCATACTTGTGGTGCCTTACCAGTTAATAACGCATCAAACACGTTTTTTGCTTATAGCATACAAACTCTACAGCGATCTGTTTTACATTTAACACGGTTGTTTGTCGGAAATTCTTTTATTGGGGCAACGGCACGGTTTTTACTTTTTCGTGCTGTTCTTCCTTTTTTTGCCAAAATGTTATTGGCAATGAAAAATGCAACCCCATACCTTTTAAAAGGTGTAGAATCGTTGCAACGCGGACATATCGGTGTTGACGTGCTTGATGCTGCCGCTATTTTGGTTTCACTCCTCCGTCGAGATTTCAATACGGTAAGTTTATTAACTTTTTTATTACGACTTGGTGACATGCTGGAAACATGGACTCGACAAGAATCTCGTGCAAGCTTGGCACAAAGTTTGGCTTTAAATATTGAAAAAGTGTGGGTTGAACGAAATGGACAAGAAGAAGAAATTTATTTAGACGCCTTATGCGACACCGATTTAGTGATTGTGCGTGCAGGTTCAACCATTCCTGTTGATGGGTGTGTTGAATGCGGTGAGGCTCTTGTCAATCAATCGTCAATGACGGGTGAACCTTTGCCTGTCTGTCGCAGTGCTGGAGCGTCTGTTTTTGCGGGAACGGTGATTGAAGAAGGCGAACTGCGTATTCGAGCAACCCGTGTCGGTGATGACACCCGCTTACAACATGTGATTTCTTTCATTGAAGATTCACAGAAACTCAAAGCTAATGTAGAAAGTCGCGCCTTACATTTGGCTGATATGGCTGTTCCGTTTAGCTTCTTACTTGCGGGTGTTGTTTGGTTGGTAACACGCAATCCCATGCGAGCCGCATCGGTTCTTTTGGTTGACTATTCGTGTACGTTACGTTTGGCAACACCGTTGGCAATATTGTCGGCAATACGCAACGGTCTTCAGCATGGCGTGCTGACAAAGGGCGGTGTTTTTCTTGAAGCTCTTGCCGAAGCAGACACCGTTGTTTTTGACAAGACGGGTACACTTACCGAATCGCGTCCTGCTGTTTCTGAAGTCGTTGCGGCACAGGGATATACACAAAAAGAGATTTTACGTCTTGCGGCGTGCCTTGAAGAGCATTTTCCGCACCCAGTGGCTCGTGCGGTTGTACAGCATGCCGAACAACAAAACCTCAGTCATAGAGAAGAACACACATCTGTAGAATATATTGTGGCACATGGTATTGCTTCGTCATGGCGTGACAAACGTGTTATTTTTGGCAGCCAACATTTTGTTGAGCATGATGAGCATGTTGATGTTCAATGTTTGGAAGAAGATATTCATCGGTTTTCAAATCAGGGGATGTCTATTCTTTATCTGGCTATTGACGGTCAACTTGCAGGGATCATCAGTATTAAAGACACGTTGCGAGCTGAAGCCGCAAGCGTTATTCAAGCCTTAAAACGTACAGGAATCAAACGAACACTTATGTTGACGGGCGACAACAGTAGAACAGCTGCCACACTGTGTACGGCATTACAACTTGACGAATATCGAGCCGAAGTGTTGCCTATAGATAAAGCACAAATCATCATGGAATTGCAAGCCCAAGGTCATAAAGTCATAATGGTTGGTGACGGCATCAATGACGCGCCGGCTTTATCTGCGGCTGAAGTTGGAGTGAGTTTGCGAGACGGTGCGGATCTGGCTTGCGAGGTAGCCGATGTAATATTGACGAATTGTAACTTAAATGCTTTGCTTGCGGCTCGTCTTTTGGGACAAATGACTATCCGACGGATTCATCATAACTTTGTTTTAAATATGGGGCTTAATTCTATTTTTTTGGCATTGGGACTCTTTAGTAATGTGTCGCCTGCGTTATCTGCTGTGTTACATAATGCAACGACAGTCGGCATTACGCTTAATGCTATGAGACCGTATGCCCTCCCTATGCTTTCGGATTGTGAGGTAAAGAATGCTTGAAGACCATATCACCAGTTTTATCCCCGGTCGTGTGCGCCTCTATCATGAAGGTTTGCAGAACACTGATATTGTTGAACAACTAAAAATGTTCTTGCCTACTGTGCAAGGAATACAAGAGGTGCGTATTAATCCGCGCATAGGCTCACTTTTGTTAATATATGATCCTGAATGTTTTTCTGAAGGCGCGCTGAGTGAATTGTTGCAACAAGGAGAACTCTTGTTAAGCAGTATACAGCAAACACAACCGGTACCGCCTGTTTCGCATAAACGTGCCATAAAACATGTCTTGCACTCTGCCTTGCTTCTGTCACTTATTGGATCTATAGGTTCTGCCCTTTGGGGAACAAAGGCTTCGCACCGCACAGTAAGCTGGATTTTTACAGTCATGGCGGCATGGCACACATGGCAAACACGTAACCGTTTTTAATTTTTTTTGAAAATATTGTTATTGCTATATAAAAATAGGTATACTTTTGAACGTATCTTTGATTATATGGGAACAATGATAATATGCAAACAGTTCCATATTCTTGTGCACTTCCCTCTATGAGATACGATGTAACACTAGCCTGTTGAAGGATCATACGTATGGTTATTTCTCAAGATGTTTTAGACACCATTTTTCCGTCAACCGTAACAAACAATTTTTTTGAAGCCATTTTTGGTGATGCCGAAGACGGCGCGTATGACATTCGTTTGGTACTGTCAGAAGCTAAAGAAACCGAATTGTCTTTAGCTTTTGAATTGCATCAACGCGTAGGTAAATGTTTGAGTTGCCAATTGACCTATGGCTTACCTCATGTGTTTGAACGCCATCCGATAATCAATCTTACAGGTGTGAGTAAACAAATTGCTCAAAAAATTGGTTGGAACCCTGATGAGATAACTGTCACTCTCGGACGTACCGAAGAACAAAGTCGTGAACTGCATCATATTCCATTCATAATCCAGCGTTAGACATATAGATATAAGTATCTTTTAATATTTATGCATAAGTTTCACGGGTTTTGAGTTCGTATTCTATGTGTTTGTATATACGACGATCTCAAAACCCGTTTGCCTTTGTTGACAGAATACAAAAAATCATTTTACGTCAACATTATGAGCTTTTTTGATTTGACTTTGTATCACTGCCTTTCATAATTGTCTGTTGCAGAATCAGATTCCGAGGAGATTGATTTCCCCTCGGAAGTAGTTGTGTTTTTTAGCCTTGATTTTGTAAGGACTCCATGTTGACAATGATAGATGTGTCTTCATTTATGGTATAGTTTGTATAGCCATTACCCATATTTTCACCTGTCATTTTTCCAAGTGTTTCTGCCAACTCATCATTGCTTTTACCCAAGCCAAGCGCCGTCAAAACATCATCAACGTTATTACCATCAATATCACCAAGCACAATCATCTCAACGTCCGTGATGTTACCATTGGTAAGAGCCTTTTCAATTGCGTCTTTATCCAAAACATTACTTAAAAGGATATCTAGATCGTCTCCGCCATCAATCAGTATATCATTGATATCAATATCATCGCCTTCCAGTTTGAAAAGATCACGTCCTGTTCCGCCATACATCTTATCACCTGTACCGCCGACTAAGGTATCATCACCGCTTTCGCCGTCAAGGATATCCTGACCTGTTCCGCCGGAAAGGAAGTCATTCCCACTACCGCCACGCAATCCGTCATTATCTGCGCCGCCGTATATGACATCATTGCCTGAACCACCAAAGATAAGATCTGTACCGCCTTCACCGTAAATGATGTCATCACCGCCTTTACCGTGAGCCATATCGACATGATCTTTGCTCCAACCGCTTACATTCAATCCACTGTCTTCATCAGCAGGATTAATTGTAACACTCTCAGCATCCATAAACGCTTTAACTGCAGCATCATCAGATCTTACTGCTCCGTCGTAACTTGCAGCATGGCTGTCACCAAGGTAAATAGTATCATTATATTCCCCGAGTTGAACATCATCATTTCCATAACCTGTATCTACAATGAAATTTTGATGATAGTCCACCGGTTTTGCAATACCCTGTGCATTTTCCACAATACCACTCCAATAAACTTGTCCTGAAACGTTATGTGGATGAATGGTATCGGTCAATGAAGTTTTATCAGGAGCTTCAATATCCGGTTCAATTGCAGTATCGACAATGAGAGACGCGGCATCACCGTCACCGTCAATAAAATTGAGTTCAACAGAATCACGACCGGCTACTGTATAAGAAATTGTCCAGTTTTCATTATCTCTAGTTGTCAGAGTGACATCACCAACAGTGATAGTATAGGTAAATGTTCCATCATGATTATCTATTTTTTCAAAATTAAAAATATCTCCGGCTACAGTTATATTTTCCCACTTTCCAGTTATAGCATTCCACCCTATTGCGGCGGGTTCTGTTCCCGTTGAAAAATCGGGAAATTCAATTTTTGCAGGTCCATCAGCACCAAAATTAACAGTAATGTCTGCTGTAGCGACGTCGTCAGTTACTGTCGCCATAGCTATATTGTTTTCATCAAGTTCACTTGTGATGCTCGGCGCATCGTC
>CAYJFB010000022.1:0-38575 GCA_964369685.1 uncultured Desulfovibrionaceae bacterium
TGACCGTAAATGTTATCGATAAAGGGAATAATGAGCATGAAGTAACTCTTGATGTCACTGTCAAGGACGATGCACCAATCATTAAAAGTGATCTTGACAACGACGGTGAAACGACCGCTACCGTTACTGACAGCATTGCCAATGCAAACATTACGGTTGACTTTGGCGCTGATTTTGATGGTGCAAAAATTGAACTTCCGCCTAGTGGAAGTGCAACAGTTGGCCTTGGTGTTGAATGGACTGGCTCTACTTGGGTTCCCACATTAGGCAATTCCTGGGACAGCGGCATTAGTGTTGAAGGAAATATTCATGATGGTTTTACCATTACTCTTGGCGACCTGACTTTAAAACAATCGGCACCGGGCTCAGATAATTGGGATGTTTCCTATGAACTAAGTGGACGTACCGACGTCGAGATCATCTTTACAGACGGTGATGGCGATGAAGTCACTCACACTGTTGTTGCGTCTGTGCCTAAACTCAGTGATTTGGATATGGGTGATGACGCCCTTATAACCTACGACGCGGCTGTTGATGAGAGCGGGCGTGACGGCGATCCCAGCGGTCTGCAACCTGCGGGGGCATCCGCAACGAGCGATGGTGCTTTCACGATTACATCTGAAGAAAGCATTACAAGTTTTACCCTTGGTCAGAGTGAAAATGCTGTCACCTTTACGGTTACAGAAAACAATGGTGTGTATAGCCTTTCACCCTCTGGTACAACAGAAATTCAAGGTGAATTTGGACATCTGTCCGATATAGGCTTTGAGAAGACTTCCGAAGGTGTATTTGAAGTAACATACACCTATACCCAAACAAAAAATGCGTTAACCCATAGCATTGATACCGCCGGTGATGGCGATAGCAAGACAAACTATGCCGATGATGTTGTGACCGAAGACTTTGACATCAGAATTACTGATGCAAGCGGTGATTCTGTACAGCAAGACGGTGGTATTCACGTTAATATCGTTGACGATGTGATTGCTGCCAATGCCGATACGGCAGCTGTGACAGAAGGTGCAACAGTCAGTGGTAACGTGCTTACTGCTGTAAAAGCTGATGAAAATAGCCATGATGGTGACGTTGCGGATCTTTCCGGTGCCGATGGTTGGGCAGAAGGCGGCGGTCTGATTGCAGTCAGTGCCACCGGATGGACAGCTGATAAGACCAATCCTCTTAAACTGACTTCTGATGACGGTAAAGGGACAATCATCTTTGAGGCAGACGGTTCGTATACATTTACGTCTACTGATGAGAATCTTGCCGAGGGAGTTACAGAGATCTTTATCTTTAACTATACCGCTAAAGACAAAGACGGAGATACGGCTGAATCCACACTGACTGTGACTGTGACAGGTAGGAATGATGAACCTTCTATTGAGTTTGCCCCGGGTGTATCAAGTGTTACTCATACAACCTATGATGCAATGGTTGATGCCGATAAAGACGGTGTTGCAGACAACCCAAGTGGTAAACAACCTGATAATAGCGATAGTCAACCTGCTGATGTCGCTACGGCCAGCGCAAGCGGCTCCTTCACCTTTGATGGTGGTGATGAACTTGTAAGTCTTGTTATCAAAGGTCATGATAAAAACGGTAAGGACATGAATTTTGACCTTACAACATATACAGCAGAGGAACTCAAAGATCTGACCATCTACGGTGAGCATGGTACGTTAACGAATATCACGCTTATTGAAAATACTGTGACGTATACCTACACCCAAACAGAAGTGAGTGAACTTGGTGCAACGAATGTCACAGAAGCAGATTGGGTGACAGATGGAACCTATAAGGCTGACAAGGCTCAGGGCGACTCATTTGAAATTGTTGTAACCGACAAGGACGGCGAATTTGCTGAAGGTTCAATTGATGTCAACATTGTTGATGATGTGATTGTTCTCGGTAACTTGACCGATAAAACCGACAGTTATGCCGATCCGCTCATAGCACAAGATGCAAAAGGCAATGACTATGAGTATTATGCTGTACCTAAAGCGACAGAACCCACAGATGCTGATGGCGTTTTGAAAGCTGAAGTGAACGGTAAGCTTGATATTTCCGGTGCTGATGATCTTGCCTCTTTAGAACTTGCTATTCCTCAATATAATGGCACAGTACCGTATGCTGTGACGATTAATGTTAACGGTGCAAATAAAGTTGTGTCGTTAGAAATTGTTGAAAATGGTGATGGTACATCGACTATTTACGGTGTTTCTGGTGTATATTTGCCGGCCGGTAGTGAGACGCAATTTGATCTCAGTGATCCTTATTTTACTTTCACGCTTACTGAAGCAACCGGTGAATGGACATATGAACAGCTGAAAGGTTTTACAGGCGATGTAAGCATCGCTGTAAAAGGCACAGATGCTGACGGTGACGCTGATACCCATTTTGTCACTCTGAAAGGAACTGTTTCGGGCTTCCCCATCACAGTAGAACTTGGTGATACGCTTGAAGTCGACGAAGGCTCTATGGCTGACGGTACACACCCCAATCAAGATATGGATAAAGACGGAAGCAGTGATCATATTGATACGGGTTCTGTCCATATTGCGACAGGTGACAGCTTGGACGGCATTAGTGTGACGATTATAGATAAAAATGGCGATGAACAAACCTTAACCTTTAATGCTGAAGGTAAGCTGGTAAGCGGATCGCAGAATATTGAAACCTCGCAAGGTACGCTTTCAGGCTTCAGCTTAGAAAAAGCGGGCGATGGAAATGGTGTCAACTTTGAATACACCTATACACAAACTGCTACCGTTACACATGAACGTCCGAGTGATGCAACAACAGAAGATGATGTTAGAGCGCAAGGCGATACCTTTGGTATCACAGTGACAACAAAAGCTGAAGGCACAAGTGATACTGTGACCGTTGATGTGAGTGTTATTGACGATGCGCCGCTTGCGCATAGTGATGTTACGGCATTAACTTCGGAAGGCTCCGGTATAGCTACAGCACTTGTCAATATCGACTTTGGTGCTGATAACGGTGACGGAAAAACACTTGAGTTTGGTGATGTTACCTTTACCTATGAAGATGGGACATGGGTGTCTTCAGATAACGCAAAAGGTACGGTAACGGAAACTGTAAATGGAGATAACACGGTCACCACTCTTACAGTCGGAGATTGGACTCTTGAAAATTATGGTGATGAAACCGGTTGGATTGCAACGACTGATGTCTCTACATTGCCCGAAGGTGGATCAAAGACAACAACAGTCACGCTTACCGATGCCGATGGCGACGCAATAGACTTTGACATTGTTGCTAAGAATGAAGATTTACCGGCCGGAGATATTAAAGCTATTGATGGTTCTTCCATACTGATTGAACCCGGTACGGACTATAATGTCGCTTTCATTCTCGATACATCCGCTTCCATGTGGGATAACCGCTGGAATGGTGTTATTGAGGCAGCCGACCAGCCGTTTGGTTATACTCGTCTTGATGCGACAATAGATGCTATCATTGGCTTGGTGGAAGATACGCTTGCACCATATACAGAAGATGCGCTCGGCGGTGATGTCAATCTTTACATTAACCAATTCTGGGGTGATAATACAGCAGAGCAAACGGTTATTAATATTCAGCTGACTCAGGATAATGTACAAGATGTCATTGATGCGCTTGAGGATCTGAGGACTCTGAAATACGAAGAACTTCGTCTTGATCCCAGCTATGATCCGAACACGGGAGCTCACACAGATTCTGTGACAATTGGCACTGATACGATATACTTGGATGCAAACGGATTCCCTCTTAATGCACAGTTGGATAGTGATGGTTTGCCCCAATATGATAGAGATGGCAATACTGCTTACCACCATGGGACTCATTATTCAAAAGGCTTTAATGATGCCACAGATTGGTTGGCAACTGTTCCCCAAAGTAATGAGGCTGATAAAATCAAAACCGAAGTCTTCTTCATGACGGATGGTAGTCCCTCCGGTGACTCAGGTACTGATACGGCTTTTAAAAACTTGCAAACGGCTGTTGGTGAGAATGGTGGTGTACATGCTTTAGGTATGGGAGCAAACGCCAATGAAACACTTCTTAATAGCTATGACACCACTCACGGTGCAGATACTGTGACTGATCAGGCAATTGGTTCGGGTATGTTCCAACCTGATGGCAACTCTGAATCGAGCACAGAAAAATCCAACATCATGTTTACCTTGGAAGGTGATGATGTTGTTGTTGGCGGAGTCTCGTCAGATGTCTTGAATACAGCATTCAGACAAGCTGTAGAAGATAAATATCCCGGTGTCACAATTACGGATTCACTCATCATTAACTATATACAAAACTATCCTGAATCAATTTTAACATACTTGGACACTGCTGATGGTGCACAAGATGAAGATCATGATGCTGTTATTGCTCAATCCGGTAATGATACAGTGTACGGTTTGGGTGGCGATGACCTTATTATTGGTGACGGTAGGCTTGATAGTTTGCATGAACTTGCAACGGCAATGGTTACCAGTGAGACGACAGATGATGTGTTAAATAAATATCATGAAGATACTGTTCAAACGCACACAGGCGATGAATCTGCAACATTAGTGAAAGCCCTTGTGGATGATATTCGAGAAACATTTGAAAAAGGTAGCGCTGAAGCAAAAGAAAAGCTTATGGACGCCATTGACGATATGGAAAAATCCAACGACGGCAACGACACCCTTTATGGTGGCAGCGGTTCAGACGTTATGCTTGGCCTTGGCGGTGACGACACCTTGGTTGGCGGTGCAGGTGCAGACATCATGATCGGCGGTTCAGGCAATGATCTCTTCAGGATCGAAGATGATGTAGAGTTCAATGATATTCTTGTTGATGGCGGTGAAGATCTTGATGTTCTCTTGAGTAACACGCTTGATACAGGTGATATTAAAGGTGCGCTTGCCGATGGAAAGATTCAAGATGTTGAAATGATTGTGCTTGGCGATGTTGATGGTGGTAACGTCAATGACGTGTTGACAAGCCTTGGTTTGGGCAAGACAAATAACGAAATTGCAAACACTCTTGGAACATGGACAAAAGGTGATGATGTCGGCGACAAACACACCACCTACACGAATGACGACGTTACGGTTATTGTTGATAAAACGATCGTTGAAAACAATAGTTAAGGATAATGCTTTTTCTGGGGGAACACATTTTTTACGAGGTTATTGCCTCTGCTTCCCCCAGACTTCCTTTATCTTATGGCGTGTATAAAAAAGAAAGAAACGGACGATAAGCATTTCTATCGGTTGCTTTGTCGTCCGTTTCTTTAGTCATATGTGAACATACTCTCATCAACATAGAGCTGTCATAAGTCTCTTCGTTTTCAAAAGATCATATTGTATTTGCTATTTGTGTTGTGCGCCGTAAGCGAAAATCGCACCGTTTGGAGCGTTTGCAAACACGCGCGTTCCATATGCGATAACCGAATGCTCTACAATCATCTCAGGCCATACGCCAAAACTGACTTCCAAACTTTTTAAAAGAGCAATGGCCGTAGGAGTGACCGTTTCACCCTGACCGTCAGGTTGTGTGGGAAAAGGACGTATGGGAACACCGTGTAATAAGCGCAACACCGCAGGAGCAGGCGAAGGCAACCAACCATGCGCACAATACACACCGCCGTCTGTTATTGGTAATGCGCCACAGACAACTTGTGCAGGATTGAGTTTATCAAAAAGAGCACACACAAGACAAATATCCAAAATACTGTCAAGAGCACCGACTTCATGAAAATGAACCTGATTCACCGGTTTATTGTGTACGGCACCTTCAGCTTCTGCTAACAATTGAAATGCACCCGTTGCCAATGTTTTGGCTCTTGATGTTAATTTCGAGTCTTCAATTAAACTCACAATGTCTGTCAAGGTTCGATGAGCGTGTTCGTGAGGTAATATAATCCGACATCCCACACCTTGTACTTGATTGACCGCGCGTTTTTCTAAATGCAAACAACCCTCCAAAGCAGGAACCCCCACACATTGAATCAATAAATCCAGTTGCTCTTGGTTCACATCGGCTATGGCAATCAAACCGGCAAGCAACATGTCACCCGATAACCCCGAAGACGGCCGAATGGTTAAGATTTTTGAAGCTAAATGATGGGTATGGGTTACAGAAGGCTCCTGTTCGTGCTCATTGTTATATTCATGATTGTGTTCATGGTTATGATGATGCATAATAGTCCTCTTTTTTAGACAAATGTATAAAGCCATAGGGGAAAACGAGCTGTTTCCAAATGCGTCGATAATCTTTACATACAAACGAGAGTCGTTTGTTTATAGATACGCTTTAAATCCGCTCGGTTTGTAATATCTCTGTGAGTACATCACCGTCTGTCAGTTCAGTGATTTGAAGAAGAAAAGGATCGAGATTTTCTTCAGGAAGCAATACTTCATAGGTTGCTTCTGTGGCAAAGTTTTCTTGTACCACGGAAGCACGAAATTCGGATAATTGTCGTTTAAATAATGTGATTTTATTATAATCTAAAATAATTTGTACCCTTACGGCTTGCATCGCCAAACGTGAAGGCAAACCTTCGAGGCCAAGACGAACTAAATCTTGATAAGCGCGCACGAGTCCGCCCGTGCCCAATTTTGTTCCACCAAAGTATCGAGTGACGACGGCTGTAATTTCACCGATACCGCAATGTAAAAGTACGGTGAGCATTGGACGGCCGGCTGTGCCGTGTGGTTCGCCGTCGTCGCTGTATCCTGCCCGCCCGCTGTCGCCTGCAGCACCGGCGACAAAGGCCCAACAGTTGTGCGTGGCATCGGGAAATTCATTACGCATCTGTTCTATAAATAATTTTGCCGATTCGGGGGTTGGTGTGTGTGCTAATGTCACCACAAAACGGCTGCGTTTAATGATTTGTTCGGCACGATAGAATGATTCGGCATGAAGATCGGGAATCAAATATTTTTTGTTCATTGAATCTTTTTTTTGGGGGGAATAATTCCCCCCAAACCCCCTTAATTCTGCGGCATGTAAACACGGCGTAGCCGTGTTTACATGCCGCAGTTCAAGCTGCTCTGAGAGTTTTTTTATCCAACAATAAAGTGAAAACTCTTGAATATACTTGTTAAAAGTAAAGAAAAAATGCTATAATCATCTTTACGTGCTACGCATGAGGACGGGCTGTGTTGAGCAAACCGCCTGCACGGATGATTGCAAGTTCTTGTTCACTGAGGTCATTTTGTACTTCCACAGCGTGATCACCGATATGGATTGTCATGATACCACCTGCGGTCAATGCGGTTGTATTAATCTTTACAGGCATTTCCGGTGTGATGTGATCATAGTCTGCCGCATTCACAAACAGTAACGGTAAAATACCAAAATTGATCAGATTGGCACGGTGAATACGAGCTAATGAACACGCCAGAACAGCACGGATTCCTAAATGTCGAGGAGCCAACGCTGCGTGTTCACGGCTTGAACCTTGTCCATAGTTGTCTTTTGTTACGATGACCCCGTTTCGTGTGGCACGAGCGCGTTTCGGAAAATCAGGATCGACGCGTACCAAGACGTGTTCAGATATGGCAGGAATGTTTGAACGCAAGGCCAAGACATCGGCGTTGGCGGGCATAATGTGGTCTGTGGTAATATTGTCAGGCAAGGTAATCACGACGGTACCGTCAAGCTGTTCAGGCAAGCTTTCAAAGATTTCCAAAGCCACAATATTGGGGCCACGCACCACTTCAACGGTGCTGCCGTCGGCAGGAGGATCGACAAATAAATGTCGAATGGAGGGCACAACTTCCGGTAATAACGGACGGTTCGGTGCCGTTCCCCATGTGGCGGGATCGGTGAACTTTCCGTTGAGTGCCACTTGTGCAGCCGTCAAGGGGCTTGCTAAATAACACTGGGCATCGGCAGTGCCGCTACGACCTTCAAAGTTGCGGTTAAAGGTGCGCACACTTACCCCTGCAGAGACAGGAGCACCGCCCATACCGATACAAGGTCCACAAGAACATTCAAGTAACCGTACGCCTGACATCAACATTTTACCAAGATCGCCTTCGCGTGCCAGCATGTCCAACACTTGTTTTGAACCTGCCGAAACACTGGTCGGCGTATCGGGATGTACGTGTTTGTCTGCAAGCACCGAGGCCACTTGATGCAAGTCGGCATACGATGCATTGGTACACGAACCTATAGAAACTTGTTCAACTGTAATGCCTGCCAAATCTTTCACGCTGCGTACCCGATCGGGCATGTGCGGTTCTGCCGCAAGCGGTTCCAGAGCATCAAGATTGATATGAATATCTTCGTCGTATTCGGCATCGGGATCGGCAGACAATTCAATCCAATCCTGTTCACGGCCTTGTGCTGCCAAAAACAATCTTGTTTGTTCGTCACTGGGAAAAATTGAAGAGGTTGCACCCAATTCGGTACCCATATTGGTAATGGTGGCGCGATCGGGTACTGTCAATGTGGCAACACCGGGACCTGCGTATTCAAAGACACGTCCCACACCGCCTTTCACTGTCAACAAACTCAACACTTGTAAAATGATGTCTTTTGCCGACGCCCAACCATTGAGTTTACCTTCAAGCCAAACGCGTACGACTTTGGGCATGGGCATAATGTAGGGTTTGCCTGCCATTGCCAAGGCGACTGAAAGTCCGCCTGCGCCCATGGATAAGGCACCAATACCGCCTGCTGTCGGGGTGTGGCTGTCTGAACCGATTAAGGTTGTGCCGGGTTTTGCAAAATTTTCAAGGTGTAGTTGGTGACAAATGCCTGTACCTGCCGGAGAAAATAACGCACCGTACTTCGCTGCCGTTGTACGCAAAAAACGGTGATCATCGGCATTATGAAAGCCTGTTTGTAAGGTGTTGTGATCAACATAGCTTACAGATAAATCGGTTTGAACGCGATCAACACCAAGTGCTTCAAATTGAAGCCAAGCCATCGTGCCTGTGGCGTCTTGTGTTAATGTTTGGTCAATGCGCAAGGCGATCTCTTGCCCTGCTGTCATTGTTCCTTCGAGTAAATGTGCCGACAAAATCTTGTGCGTCAACGTTGTTCCCACTGTAACACTCCTCTATTCCTTTCTGTGCATTGTATTTTTATAGTTGGATAATACGTAATCCCTAAGCACTCTGACACCGCGGCATTGAAACACCGTGAGCGTGGGTGGCGGGGGAGCCGGGGGGGGGGCGAACCCCGGGTTAAAGGCCCGGGGGCCCGGGGGGGCGGGGGGGGGGGCGCCCCCCCCCCCCGCTCCCCCCCCCCCGGGGGCGCCCCCCCCCGCCGCGACAGGGGGGCAGGGGGGCATTGCCCCCCCTGAAAAAACTAAAGCTTTGCGGCGACAAGGTCGCCAAAGGCCGAGCAGCTGACTGTTTTTGAGCCGTGAATTTGTTGTGCCAGATCGGCAGTAACAGTTTTCGCGGTGATTGTTTGTTCCACGGCATTACGGAGGCGGGTTGCCGCCTCTGCCCAGTTCATATGATCAAGCATCATCGCAGCGCTCAGCAGTAAACTACAAGGGTTGGCCATGTCTTTACCGACAAGCGACGGAGCCGTGCCGTGCGTAGCTTCAAAAAATCCCAAGCTGTCTGACATGTTAACCCCGGGAGCCATACCCAGCCCACCGACTTGAGCTGCCAACGCGTCAGAAAGATAATCCCCGTTGAGGTTTGGCGTTGCAATGACCTGAAAACTTTCAGGGTATTGCAACACATCTTGAAACATGGCATCGGCAATCCGATCTTTTACGATAACACGCCCCGCAACAGGTTCTTTTTCCGTACAAACCTTATCGGCAAATTCTTCAAAGGCCATATCATAACCCCATTGGCGAAACGCACCTTCGGTAAATTTCATGATATTGCCTTTGTGCACCAACGTTAGGCTTTCTTGACCGTAGTCTATGGCGTGTTTTAACGCCGCACGAACCAAACGTTTTGAACGTTCGGCACTCATGGGTTTGATACCCAACGCACTTTGCGGAAAAATATCGACACCAAATGCGTCATGCAAAAACTCAGCAAGTTTTTTTGCTTCAGGGCTGCCTGCGGCAAATTCAATACCTGCATACACGTCTTCGGTGTTTTCCCGAAACACAATCATGTTGACTTTTTCGGGATATTTTACAGGCGTTTCTAAGCCTGCATAGTGCTTGATCGGTCGAATACAAGCATACAAATCAAGTATTTGTCGTAACGCCACATTGAGACTGCGAATCCCCGTTCCGACAGGCGTGCCGAGCGGGCCTTTGATGGCCAATGTCGCTGTTTTGAGTGCGTCAAGGGTGGCTTCGGGTAGCGGTGTGTTCAATTCGGCGACAGCTTTGTCGCCTGCAAGCAATTCATGCCATTCAATGCGTTGTGCATCGCCATAGGCAGCGGAAACCGCACCGTCAATCAGCGGACGCGCCGTTTGCCAAATTTCGGCACCGATGCCATCACCTTCAATCCAATATACAGTCTTTGTATTCATAAATTTACTCATTGATGGGTTCTTCAGGCTGTTGATTTTCTTCGGCTTTCAATACTTTTGCCCGTTTCAACAGTTGTTCAAGTTGAATGTCGGCACCGAGCACGGCTTTGATTTCATCGTTGCTGTCGGTGACGGCGCAAGACACGGTGATAATCAATTTTCCGGTAAAGTGTGATTGATATACATCCATGATGTGCAGATTACCTGTCTTCATGGGTTGTTTAAACCATTCACGCTGTGAAAAGTCAAAACCGAGGGGCAACTTCTGATATTGTTCCTGATAGGCCGGATCGGTAATGATGGAGCACAACAACTTGCCTTTGGTGTCTGTCAGGTACAAATACTGAATAAAACGGTATTTATCTGCAAAATTCTGCAAGGTATTGAGTGTGCTTTCATCATTGTTCAGCATGGTGGGTTTGTCTGCCAATTTGACAATGAGGTGTGCGGCGAGATCACCTGCAAGTTGTTTCATTGCGTCAAATTCAGTAACAAACAGTTCAGGCATGTAACGTTGTACAAGCGTTGTCATTTCATCGTGCGAGAAAGAGGTATTTCGTCCTGTTCTTTCATAAATCGCATTGATTTCATTATAAATTTCACCAACTGCAGGATGTTTTTTGGTGATTTTTCTTTCGCCTTGCAACTTGAAGGTCGTATTGATCCAATACGCCACGCCGGCACGTCCCGATTTGTCGGTAATAATGATGGGAACGGGGCGTCCAAGAATTTCATTGGTATCAAAAATATTATAAATTTCTTCGTTTTTCGCCAAACCGTCCACATGTACGCCCGCGCTTGTGGCGTTAAAATCCCGTCCTACAAAAGGATAGTTGGGCGGAATGTGATAATCCAGTTCTTTTTCAAAATATTCTGCAATTTCAGTGATGACCGTGGTGTCTGCGGCGGTGTCGTCACCGGTCAGCGAAATGTATTCAATCACCAAGGCTTCAATAGGGGTGTTGCCCGTGCGTTCACCAAAACCAAGTAGCGTGCCGTTGACGGCGCCACAACCGGACAACCACGCAGAAACGCCATTGACCAAGACTTTATGAAAATCGTTGTGTCCATGCCATTCCAAGTGTTCGCCGGGCACACTGGCTTCGTCGATGAAAGAACGTACAATTCGTTGTACAGAACGCGGCAAGGCCGCCCCGGGATACGGCACGCCATAGCCCATGGTATCGCACAAACGAATCTTAACAGGCATGGCCGCTTCTTGTGCCAGATCCATCAGCCTGCGTGCAAGTGGTAAACAAAAACCTTGAATATCTGCACGAGTGATATCTTCAAAATGGCAGCGTGGAACAATGCCCCACTCAAGAGCCTGTCTTGCCATATCAACATACATATCAAGTGCTTGTTGTCTTGTTTTTCCAAGTTTCATAAAAATATGATAATCAGAAACACTGGTCAGCATACCGACTTCATCAAATTCCATGCTTCGTGCCAATTCAAGATCGGCTTTATTGGCTCTGATCCACGCGGTCACATGTGGGAAACGATATCCGCGCGCACGACACACTTCAATGGCTTTACGGTCTTTGGCAGAATAAATGAAAAACTCTGAAGCCCTGATGAGCCCACTTTTACCACCCATTTTATGCAACAAATCAAAAATACGTGCAATTTGTTGTACGGAATATGGCGGACGAGCTTGTTGACCGTCACGAAACGTCGTGTCTGTAATTGACAATTTTTCTGCCGGACGAGGAGCCAAAAGCACGCCGTCAAACGTTGTGCGACAAATGGAACTATATGGAAACAAATCACGATAAAGTTGTGGTTTGTCTGTATCTTCTAAAATAAGCGGACGACTTGATCCGGTAGGATAAATCAACGGCATACCTACATACTCCTTACCATGTATACATTGAATACATGGAACTGTCTTGTTCGAAGAGCTGTACAATGTCATTCGAACTTTAATGTTTTTGTATTATCTACGTGAATTTTTATTATCATATTGCAGGTTCAACGTCCAGCATTGCCTTTTTTTAAGTTTTTTCATTTGGTTTGAAAAAAACAGCTCTTGGGGAGTTCCGTCTGCGATTGTTGAACAGTGCTTATTTATAAATGACAAACTCATCTTGTCTTCGTTCAGGCAGGCTTTGTCACCACCAATATATGATCTTCAAAAGCTTTGAACAGAACATGGTTTTCTTTATAAAAAGAAAAAAGTTTTACAAACGACAGCTTCTGCATCTTGTTGTATTCTTATCAAAAAAAGGACTTCGCTCTTGCCAAAATCTTTCTTTGATCTTATTCCTAACAAAGGCTGAACCTTATTTCATGCTCATGTTGTCACTCGTTGTTTTATGGCAAACGTGTGTGTCTTTCTTTTTGTGGTATTGTTTTTTTTTTAGTTTTTGTTCTACGATAAAGGCGGTACGTTATGTCTTCACAGACAGTTGAAATTCCACAACGAATAAGTGATCATGAAACGACCTTACTTAGGCCTCGCATGTATAAGGTGTTATTACATAACGATGACTATACAACCATGCAATTTGTGGTTGATATATTGATGCATGTTTTCCGAAAAAGTTTTGAGCAAGCCTCGACGCTCACCCAGACAATTCATGAACACGGTGTTGGCGTTGCCGGAATCTACCCCCTTGAAATTGCCGAAACAAAAGCGGATACGGTGCACAGAGAAGCGCGTGCGGCGGAATTTCCTTTGCAATGCACGTTGCAGGAGGTAGAAGAATGGAATTAAATATATATTTGCAAGAAGCCCTCGGTATCGCCATGGGCGAAGTGCAGCACAGACGGCATGAATATCTCACACTTGAACATGTGCTTTACGGAATTACCAGTGTGGATATGGGCAAGCGTATTATCAAAGCCTGTAACGGCAGTCCTATTGCTATCCGTCTGAATTTAGAAGATTTTTTTCAACACAACATAGAAACGATTGAACCGCCTTCAGGCGTGCGAAACATCGCACAAACCATGGCTGTACAACGTGTTATGAATCGCGCTTTTAATCAGCTTGCTTCTGCCGGACGCGATGAAATCGGTGTCGGCGATGTGCTTATTGCCCTGCTTGAAGAAGAAGAAACATGGGCGGCCTATTGCCTGCAACGACAAAAAATAACACGTATGCAAATATTGGAATACCTGACTCAACACGGTGAAATACCCCATCGCCCCGAAGGCGTCGGTACACACAAAAAACACACAGACAGTAGCCACGAACTTGATGAGGAAGAAGAAGAAAACATTTCCGAAGAACAAGCCGTGTTAGAAAAATATACCGTGGATTTGACGGCACGAGCTCGTGAGGGCACGCTCGATCCGTTGATTGGACGTGAAGAAGAACTCGCACGTACGATTGAAATTCTTTCCAGACGACGCAAAAACAATCCTCTTTATGTGGGTGAGCCGGGAACGGGAAAAACGTCCTTGGCAGAAGGCTTGGCGTTAAAAATAGCCAACGGCGACGTTCCCGAAGACTTTAAAGACCTGTCTGTTTTTTCGCTGGATGTTGGTGGTTTGCTGGCAGGAGCCAAATATCGCGGTGATTTTGAGGGACGCTTGAAAAGTGTGTTGCGGGGGCTCGCTCAACACGCAGGCTCTATATTGTTTATTGATGAAATTCATACCATTGTCGGTGCCGGTGCCACCTCGGGCGGCTCCATTGATGCCGCAAACCTCTTGAAACCATTGTTGGCGCAAGGAAAATTACGCTGTATCGGTTCGACAACACATGAAGAATATCGCAATCAAGTTGAAAAAGATCGCGCGCTCGCTCGTCGTTTTCAAACGATAGATATTCGTGAACCGACACAAGAACATTGCCTTGAAATTCTCAAAGGGCTCCAAAAACGTTACGAACAACATCATAGAGTGCGCTACCATGTTGCAGCGCTCAAAAGTGCGGTAGAACTTTCGGCTCGGTACGTTCAGGATCGTTTTTTGCCGGACAAAGCGGTTGATGTTTTGGACGAAGCCGGCGCGTCTGTACGCTTACGGCGTGGTTTTAAGGCCGGTGCGAGCGTGACACGTCATGATGTGGAAAAGATTGTGGCCCGTATGGCAGGGATTCCCGCACGGGCGGTCTCAGGACAAGAACGAGATCGCTTGCGTACCCTCGAAGAGGATCTTCGCCATGTCATTTATGGACAAGATGCCGCAATCAGTCAGGTCACACGAGCTATTTTGCGCGCTCGGGCGGGGCTTGGTGCGGCCACTCGGCCGACAGGCTCGTTTTTGTTTTGCGGCCCCACAGGGGTCGGTAAAACGGAGCTGGCACGCCGTTTGGCCGAATTGATGGGCGTGGCTTTTTTACGCTTTGATATGAGCGAATATATGGAAAAGCACGCTGTTGCGCGTTTGATCGGTGCACCTCCAGGCTATGTGGGCTACGATCAGGGTGGTTTGTTGACAGAAGCCGTGCGTCGAACACCTTATGCTGTGGTGTTGCTTGACGAAGTCGAAAAAGCCCATCCGGATATTTTTAATATATTGTTACAGGTTATGGACTATGCCACCTTGACCGACAATTCAGGACGAAAAGCCGATTTTCGTAATGTTGTGTTGATCATGACTTCAAATGTCGGAGCGCGTGAAATTGCGGTTTCAGGTATGGGTTTTGTTGAAAAAAAAGCAACGGATGCGGCTTGGCGTGGACAAAAAGCCGTTGAAGCCGCATTTACTCCCGAATTTCGTAACCGTTTAGATGCGGTGGTCTCATTCCTTGGTCTTGAAGCAGAACATATGGGACACATTGTCGACAGTGCCGTCGAAATAGTGCAAAAAACATTGGCAGAACGACGCATAAGCCTTACACTCACCCCCGAAGCACGGCAATGGTTGGCAACAAACGGTTTTGATCCAAGTTTTGGTGCTCGTCCTTTACAACGATTGGTGCGCGAAGCCTTGGAAGATCCGTTGGCAGAATTGTTGCTTTTTGAAACAATTGGCAAGAAGCAAAACATTCTTGTAAAACCGCCAAAAGATGAACTATCAAAGCAGTTAGAACTTGTTGTACAATAACTATTCCATACGAACCCCTCTCGCTGGAAATTTGCTGTTACAACGCATGAGATACATTGCGCATAGGGTATATAAAATGCGTTGTAACGCGGCAAAAAACAAAAAAGGAACATGGTTTTATGAATAAGATGAGGCGTTGTATTGTGGGCATGTTCCTGTGTTTTTTTTGTATCGGGGGATTGAATGCGTGTGGATATGTGTGGCGCGGTCAAGAAGGAAGACTTTCAGAAGAAAGCGTGCTGGGAGACGGAACAAAAACCTTGCGCGCCAAAGCGGTTGAGCAAACAACACTTTTTGAATGGTTGCCATATTATGTCCGTTCGCAATTACGTGATATTATTACACAAAGGTCTCTTGCTACGTGGGTTGACAGCGGCAATGCCGACTTTAATATTACCGTTCGAATTCATTCTTTTAAAATCCGCGCATATGGTGAATACGAATCGGGAACAGACCTGTACCAAGGGGATTTGGTGATGGAGCTGCTGGTTTATAACGGTTCAAGCAACACCGTTGCATGGCAATCCGGTTCTATTGTTTATACAGATACCTTTGCGCACCGTAATGAAGAAACGGTTATTCAAGAAATGCTCACCACAAGTCTGCAACGCGGTATTGATCGCATGCAGCAACGTTTTTGATCATGTCTGAACGTCCGGGATTCTTTTTTTTGGCGTGTGCGGATGCGGCATTGTTACGACAAAATGTACATGACATATTCAGTCAGTACGGCTTTGGCGGAGCACAGGCGGAACGTCATGTTTTTTGGGGAGACGAAGAATTACCCGACAGATTTTGGGAATTGTTGACCTTACAAGGCTTTGTCACATCCTGTAGAGGGCTTGTCATTCGTCGCGCCAACGCCATGCCTCTTGAAACATGGAAACGCATTTCAAAAACACTTTCTCGTCCGAATTCACACGTTTTACCTGTTTTATGTCTTGAGGGGGCGTGGGAAAAAGGCAAACCTAAATTGCCTGCTTTTCTTGAAAAATTGGCTTGTTTGCGTCATGCTCGCGATCAACGTTGGTTTGTGAGTGTTGCGAAGCTGTCGGGTCGCAGTTTGCGTGATTTTATAAGAAATCGTGTCCGACAAGAAGGCTTGGAGTATACGGCAGAAACGTTGGATGTACTCTGCACGGTGCTGCCACCCGATGCTGCGGTTATTGAGGCGGAAATCGCTAAGTTGGCACTGTATATTGCAGGCTGTCGTGTTTCTGAAGACGCGCCGCTTGTGCTTGAACCTGCGGATGTCGCCTTAATCAGCTTGGCGCCGGATTTTAATATTTTTACATTTATTCAAGAGTTGCAAACAGGAAATATTGCAAGTGTTTGGTCAATGGTGTTGCGACATACGGATAAAACAGATGATTTGTTGTTTCAACTACTCGGTCTGATGCAACGTGAAGCACGGCTGATGTGGCAGATCCTCGCGAATGATACAGATCATCTCATACCGCGTGACATCAGTTCACGGCGTACCATTTCACGACGCCTCGGTCTTTTGGGGCTGGCACGACTTTGGGATAGCCTGCATAAAGCAGAATTTGCCGTAAAAACAGGAAAGTGTACACCAAGTCAAGCCTTGGATGCCTTAATCGGCGAACTCACCCTTTTATTTTCCACAAACACAACCTAAAATTTTTTCTTGGTTTTTGCATAGTCGCCAGAATCTTTGATCCTCAGAATGAGAACATGCGCTTTCAACAATGCAAAGTTATGTTGGCATAGATGCGTAGTAAGACTTCTCCGACGTGTGTATTTAAGAAAAATACTTTTGATTAAGGCATAACGTCTTAACAATACGGCAGTTCAACCAAAAGCACCGTGCCACCACGTTGACCGGGGACAGCTCGTACCGTACCGCGGTGATCGGCAACAATAGATTTTACAATCGCCAAACCTAAGCCGGTCCCACCTTTTTTACGTGAAAAATATGGCTCAAACATCCGTGTACGCTCTTCAGATGTCAGCCCCGGACCGTTATCGACAACCGTCAAGCGAACCACTTGTAAGCGATGATCGACCTGTGCCGACACAATAACCTGTGGCGCATCCTTTTCTGTTTCTTTATTCGTTGCACTCAATGCTTCTGCAGCATTGCTGAGTAAATTGAGTAACACACGTTGCATCGCTGCAGGATCCATCATTAAAGACGGTAAATCAGATGCCAAACGTGTCTGCCAGTTGATTTGACCGTGACTGGTACGAAACAACACCACGGCTTCTTCAATTAACGGCTCGAGGCGTTCCGGACGTAACGAAATCTCAGGCAGTTTGGCAAAAGCCGAAAATTCTTGCACCATCGCTTGTAATCGTTCGCTTTGTTTGACAATCATCTCGGTACATTGTTTAAAAACAGGATCTTGAATTTGTGGTGCAAATTTGCGTGTCAGACGTTGTGCAGACAGTTTGATTGGTGTTAAGGGGTTTTTGATTTCATGGGCAATACGTCTGGCGACTTCTCGCCATGCAGCCATCCGTTGCATTTTTTCCAACTCGGTGATGTCATCAATCACAATGACAAACGACACGCTTTGACCGACTCCGCTCAACGCCAATGCGTGAACAACCAATTTCCAAAGTCGATTCTCCATATGAAAATCAACATGTCGTTGCCAACGTTGATCGGGATGCTTTTTAAGCGTTGTCAACATTTCCTCAAACATTTTTATATACGGCTCGGGAAGAAATACCAGCGGATCATGTCCACACAAATCCTCAGAAGAGACCCCAAAAGTCGTTCTTGCAGCTTGATTAATGGTTTCAACACGTCCCGCACTGTTTAAAGTAATAACCCCTGTCGTAATGTTTTCCAACACCGTTTCAATATAACGACGGCGAGTGTCCATTAATTCGTTTTGCTTTGCCAATAGCGTGTTGGCCCCGGTGATACTCGCTTGACTTTGTTGTAAATCTTCAGCCATGTCATTAAAAGAACGTATCAAATGCGCCATTTCATCGCTGCCTTTATCTGCAAGGCGAAAATCAAGCTCGCCACGTGAAATGCGCATGGTTCCCTCGGCAAGAGCCAAAATAGGTGCCGTCCATTCCTTCGACAGCCGAAAGCCAAACCATATCGAACCAAAAATCGTGATTAAACCCAATACACCTAAAATGAGCTGAAAAGACACCTTTAACGGCTTTTTAAGTTGTTTGAGTTGCGTGTATTCATCAAAACCTTGTGTAAGGCGGTCCAGTTTAACCATTAATCCTTGTCCAATGCGTTCTGCCGTTAACAAGTAACCGCCTTGTCCTCCTTGCACAGCCAACACGCCGATCACATAGTCGGCCTTATCGCTGGAAAAAAGCGTCGTGAAAAAAGAGGCCTCTTTAAGACGTTCCCACTCTATCAGCGTTTTCAACGTGTTCCAAAGCCCCATGGGAAGGCCTCTCGTATGCCAAAGCAATGTCTCTGTATTCGGGGCAACAACACCGAGAAAGGTTAAACCGGATTCTTCTTGTTTACGCACCAATCGTTGCATATCTGTGTTTGTAACCGGAATAAGGCTCTGCTTATCCGATTCTTTCATAATATACACAGATCGCGCTTGTAGGCGTTCTGCTGCCGAGAGATAAAAACTGCGTCCAACATCCAATGCCGCTTCCAAAGCCGACTCAGTTTGTCGTGTAAACCAATAATCCACACTGGTTTTTACTACTCGATTGGCTGCTAAAAACATGAGTACTGTCGGTACCAAAGACAACAAAATAAAAATCATGACGAGCTGAGATCGAATCTGTGCACCAAAAACTTTTCGTCGACGCTCCATAATCAACTTAACGACATTGCGCGCCACAAGGAAAAGAATCACAAACATCAAAACCGAGTTGATATTAAAAAGTACAATGAAAAGCCATGAATCCAACCCGTAAAACGATAATTGTGTCCATGTACCACCGACCACCAATGCCAACAATACCACCGCAGACAAAATTTCTCTTTTTCTACGGCGTTGTTCTCGGGCATCCGGAGCCTGCACATGATAAACATTGTATGATTTCTTCATAGTGTGAAAAAACCTCAAAACATTTTTTCAGGTCATACTGTGGATATTTTTTCTGATTGAGAGATGAAAGAGCGTTGTTGTCCGACATGCAGTGTGTATGTTGAGCAAGCATGTCAGCCGGTGTGCTTTGGAACATTCAAAAAAGAAACGTTTGAGTGAATTTGACTGGCGGCAACACTTCCCATGACCAAAAATATAACGCTTTGGCAAGCCACGGAGGCACTTCGGCATAACGGAGAGAAACAGTTAAGGTCACGCGATACCGTTCTTTTTGTTCAAGAGGCTTATCGAGAGGAATCTGAAGGTTTGTATTGTTCCATGTATTTAAAATCAGAGGGAGAAGCTGTTTTCCTGCGTAGAGCATGTTCTCTTGATACATCATAAATTCACGCGTCAAGGGATCGTTACGCAAAAACCAATGGTACTCGCCTTCAGCCACGGTGAGATCATGAAGCAACGCACGCACTCTTTCTACATGAATATGGCAACGCAATTGCAAATGCGCTCCGTCTCTCAAGAGATCTGTCAACTCTTTTTCATTTTCAAGTAAGAGTCTTGAGGTCAGCAAGATCGCATGCTTCTTTTGAAAATTGATGGAAACGTCCTGAAGACCAAGGCGTGCTTCGGCCTGTTCCGATGCCTCAACACGCCTTTCTCCCACAAGCAAAAAACATAAAAGAAAAAAACTCACAAATACAAAAAGCAATCGTTTTTTTTCACAACGTTCATGTGTCTTCGTTGGTATTTGTGTGCCGGTATGGTTATTGTTTTTTTGTTTGTGTTGAGTGTTTGGTTTCTGTGGTGTATTCTTGAGAGTGTTGTTTTGCAAAGCCTGTGCTCACGCTCAATCTTCTTCCATATAGGTTGCGGATTGAATATTTTTTTCTGAAACTTTTACCGCATGCATTGTAACGCCTTCGGGAAGGAACGCAGCCATACGCCGATAGATATGCTGGGCAATATTTTCGGCAGAAGGATTGATGGTGTCAAACGGCGATATTTCGTTGAGCAAACAGTGATCAAAATCAGCCAATTTGTCTTTAATCAAGGCTTTGAGTACCGTAAAATCCAATAATAATTCGGTATCCTGAGAAAGGGTATGTCCTTTGACAACAATTTCCAAAGCGTAATTATGTCCGTGTAAGCGTTCACATTTTCCTTGATAATTACGCAGGGCGTGCGCTGCACAAAACTCAGACTGTACGGTAATCAGCCACGTTGGTTTACCCATAGAATGTTGCTCCTTAAAAAATATATACAAAAAATGTGTTGTGTTTATGTATAGAAGACAAAAAACAGATTGCCGCTGCAGGTATGCAATGACTTCTTGTGCATCCTATTACGTTTTTTTATAAAAGAAAGAATGCAGCAGGGCAACGTTTTTATTGTACTGGAAAATGTTTTGTAACGCTAACAGGATCAAAGAGAAAAACCCTATAAAGCCTAAATTGCCTCATAGGGTTTTATTAAGGAACCATTTTGGTGGCCAAGGCGGGACTTGAACCCGCACGCCCATAAAAGAGCAGGAGATTTTAAGTCTCCGGTGTCTGCCATTCCACCACTCGGCCAATGTTAGGTTGTATAGCGAAAAATTTTTCTTTTGTCCAGTCAAAATCAGCCAAATATTTTTTTTTAAATTTTTATAAAAAAACACTTGCCAAGATTTTTTTTTTTGCGTATATAGCTTTCTGTTGATTTGGCAAGGTAGCTCAGGTGGTCAGAGCATGCGGTTCATACCCGCAGTGTCGGGGGTTCAAATCCCTTCCTTGCTACCAGAAAATCCAAGCACTTACTGTACAAACAGTAAGTGCTTTTTTTTATAAAGAAAATCTTTTATTGAGAAACAGTCCTTCATTCAAGTGTGCTGATATCTGTTCATTGAGCAGCGAATACCTTCAGAAAAAATCAAAGTAGATATGTTTTAGAGATTGTGTTTTTGACACTATCTAAAGGCATTTTTAAGCACCTGAAACAACGCGTTCGCTGTTGCCTTCACCGACAGCAATGATTGTTGGAGGATTGAGCGGATTGTTTTCATCCGTATGCTGTGAAGGTGTCAACTTGGTATCCTGAAGGAGGGGATTTTCAGATATTTTTGTTTTGTCGGCATTCAGACTTTCAAGTACCGTTTGGACAATAACAACGTCGTTGCCTGAACCACCGTCAACAGTCGAATCAAGACTCGTGACAATGCGAATGAAGTCGTCGCCGCTTCCGCCGCCTATTTGACTTGTTTCTGCATAATCTATCAAAATGGAATCGTTACCGTCACCACCATCGATTCTTGAATTTTTGACAGTATTAATAGTTATTTGATCATTGCCATCGCCGCCAAGAATCATACCGCTGTTGAACATATTGAGTGTTACGGTGTCATCACCGCTTCCCAGATCTGCTTTGGATTCCAGCAGTGTGTCTGCCACAAACCTATCGTCTCCTGAGCCAAAATCAAAAACACTGCCCACAGCCTGTTGCAGACTGAGGTTGTCGTCGCCGTCACCTGTTTGTATGTTGGAAGTGACCAGTTCAGCCTCAGAAACAACACTATCGTTACCTGCGCCGCTATCTATAAATACTTGCTGTGCGCCGCGAGCGACGGCTTGTGCTGTGGCTGTGCCTTGTGTTTCATCGGTGAGATTATCTTGGAGAAGCCGTAAGGTGTCTTCAAGGATCGTTATGGTATCGTCACCGTCTCCGCTTTCGATTGTGGTATTATTGCCAAGGCTGGTTATGATATCGTTACCCACACCGCCGATGATGTGTGTATTCAAAGCCATATTGAATACACGGTTGTTGCCGTTGCTTGTATTGACGGTGGTATTGTCCTCAATAACGACAAAGATTTCGCTTTCATCGGTACCTTGCAGATGGCTTGAACCGGCGCCTTGTTTGGTATCTTTCAGAATACTGCCATCTTCTGTTTCACGAAAAACAGTATTTCCCGATAAAATAAATGATTCTATCGTGCCGTCTGTTGTCATGAATGTGGCTGTAAATTGCATATATTGTGTATTATTTTGTTTTGATTCGCTCAGCATAAATTGGCTGTCTTGTTTCCAAGCCGTACCTATTGTGAAGCGTTCGGGTGTGAGGCTGTGTGCTTCAACAGTTACTTTTGTCCCAAAATCTGTATACGCCGACATCGATGCACTGAGTTTTTTCTGAGGTTCGTTGTCTTGCTCCAAGCGTTTACGCGCTTCGTCGGAAATAGAGACACGATCATGTGTTGTATTTGTTTTTTGCTGTTCTTGGTTTTTTGAAAATGTGTTTACGGTATTTGAGGTCACGACTGTTTGTTGTTGTGTTATATTATGAATGTTATTCATGGTTTGTTTGCTCCCCAAATATGAAGGTTGCGAATTGTTACATATGGTGTGAAGACGTTTTTTGTCGCATTCTTTTTATTGAACATATTGGAATTTTTGAAATATTATATAATACATTTATTATTTAACATGCCATATCTAATTATAAAAGTGTAAAGCCGCTTGATGTTATGGCATAGAACAAAGAATATATTTATAGTATACTATAAATATATTCTTTTATAGAATTCATGTAATGATAAATAAAATAAGAAAATTTTATGATTTTTTTAAGCAATATACCTATTCTATCGGCAAAGACACTATATAACTTTAGACTGTGTCGTCAAAAACGTCTCTTGGGTTATTGATACATCAGAACTCAGACAGTTTTTTGTTGAATATTAAAAGGATAATGCCCTCAAAAGAGGAGTGCCTTCATAGGAAAAAGAACGTTATAAAGTCATATGTTGCCGTCAAGGGGTTCCCAATTTTTCAAAATAGGCTGATATCCTTGAGTACGAATTGCGGTGAGCATTTCGTCTACATTGCGATTATCGGCGATGTGAAATTGAGGATCACTTGTTGTTGTGTTTTCTGCGTGTCCGCCGACGCGTGTTGACACACCTGCAGAGACGCGTGTTACGCCCAAATCTAAAAGACGATCACGCAATGCAGGACGTTCTCTTGAAGAGACAGTGATACCCGTCATCGGTAAAAAAATGCGTAACGCAACAATATACTGTACCAAATCAATATCGGAAACATCATGGACATTGCAAGGGATACCAACATGCGGGCGCATGCGCGGAACAGAAACAGCTGTTTCGACAGCCGGATAGTGTTGTTGTAGCCAATGCGCGTGTAGCCCCGTAAAAAATGCGTCACGTCGCCACACATCAAGTCCTAACAGTGCGCCGATATTGACAGAACGAAATCCTGCTGCGGCCGCGCGAGTCGGTGCTTCGAGCCGAAAATGAAAATTGTTTTTGGGGCCGGAGGGGTGTAATGTTGGATACAATGTTTCGTTGTAGGTTTCTTGAAACATGGTCATGCCGTCTACGCCGGCTTGGCGAAGTTGAGTATATTCTTCCATGGTCAGTGCGTAGACTTCAATGCTTATTCCGGGGAAATGTTTACGTAGGCAACGGGCGGCTTCGGCGATGTAGTCAGGGCTTGATTTTTGTCTGGAATCGCCTGTCAGCAAGAGGATATGTCTGAGGCCTGTGGCGGCGATGACAGCACCTTCTCGTTCAATTTCTTCTAAAGTCAGTCGAGTGCGTTTTATAGCGTTTTTATTGTTAAACCCGCAATAAACACAGCGATTTGTACAATGGTTTGCCAGATAAAGCGGCGTAAAAAGGTGTATGGCGCGTCCGAAGGTTCGACGAGTAATGCCTTGTGCGAGCTGTGCCATAGCTTCAAGATGTCTTGTGGCAGAGGGGGCAAGCAGTGTTAAAAAATCGTGAATATCAAGCGTTGTGCCGTGTTTAGCGCGTTCCAGAGTGTGGATCACATCACTTTCGCGTACAGTATTGAGTTCTTCAAGTATGTCGTTTTGTGCCCATTGGCTTAGGGTAAGATAGAAATCAGTCATGGTAACTACAAATCTTTTTTAGAGAGGGTGAACAAAAAATTTTGCAGGAGCTTCTAACGTTACTCAAATAAAAAGCCCGTGAGTGGTGAAGAGGCGTGTGCTTGCCCAAGCCCCACGGGGCCTGTTTTGGCAAGATAGGCCTTGCGCCCGGCACGCACAGCTTCGGCAAAGGCCGCTGCCATGACAACAGGATCGCCGGCAGAAGCAATGGCTGTGTTGACAAGGCACGCCGCGGCACCCATTTCCATGCATTCGCAGGCTTCGGAAGGTTTGCCGATGCCTGCATCCACAATGACTGGCAACGACATTTCTTCAATTAAAATTTCAATCATTTCACGAGTCCGCAAGCCGCGGTTGGTTCCGATAGGTGCTGCCAGGGGCATTACCGCAGCCGCACCGGCGTTGACCAAATCACGAGCCACATACAAATCAGGATTCATATACGGTAGGACAATAAAATCTTCAGCTGCAAGAATTTCTGTGGCTTTGGCTGTTTGATAGCCATCGGGCAGTAAGTGTCGCGAGTCCGAAATCACTTCGATTTTTATCCAATTTCCACAGCCCATTGCACGCGCTAAACGAGCAATACGTATGGCTTCTTCGGCATTTCGCGCGCCTGATGTGTTTGGTAACAAACGCATATGCTTTGGAATTGCACTCAAAATATTATCTTTTGGGTTATGCAGATCCACACGCCGCAACGCCACCGTAATGACTTCAGAGGTCGAAGCTTCGGCAACATCGGCAATAAGTGAATCGGTTGAATACTTTCCTGTTCCGATAAAAAGGCGGCTCTTTATATTGATTCCGCCAATCTGCAATATATCCTGCTCCATATCACACCTTTTTGTCTCTTAAAAAAGAATATAGCACGCTAAACACTTTATATGTTTTGTATTTTATAAGGACACCGTGTCGGTAGGTTTTGCATAGATGTTCTATACAAGACACTTCGAAAGAGAAGGTTTTTTTCCGGAATCCTAACCACCGCCGACAAATTGTAATAATTCCAGTTGATCGCCGTCGGCGAGTGTTGTTACGGCGAAATCCTTTTTGGGAAGGATGTTTTTATTGTGTTCAACCACAACGCGCTCGGGGTCAAGATGATATTGTTTAATGAGTTCAAGCACAGTGTATCCTTCGATACACTCCAACTCTTTGGCGTTGACTGTGATGCGCATAAAGAAAAGCTCCAAAAAGGTGTTATCGTAAATGATTTATGAATGCATTTTAGCACGCCGAACAACCATGTTTCTGTATGTCTTTTCACAGATATTTACAAATATATAGATAGTTTTTACTGAGCGAGTCTTTTTGAATCAGTAGTGATTAACATGCTTTCAGAATACTTTTTTGTCAAGTCTGCCATGACGCTTTCAGTAAACGCACAACATCATAAACAAAAATGCAAAGGTAGTGATTTGTTTGATAAAAACAGGAATCGCTTATATTTTAAATGAATAGAAAAAGAGCAATTTTTTAAGAAAAAAAGCAAAAATTAAAAATCATTCTATGGAAAAGTTTTTTTAACTTGTGGATTGTATCAGCAGTGTGAAGCGTAAATCCTTGCTGTTTAAGGAAGAAGGCGGATCGTAAAAAGTTCAATAAAAAAATAAAAAGTTTTTTATTTGATGGGGTTATATTTTTTACGCTTTGGGTATAGCTCAAGTTGTGCGCTGTGCGGTAAGGGCGAAAATCCTTATTGGATCTTTTGCTTTCTCGGGCTAAACACAGTCCTATGAAAGCAAAATGGCGTAAAATCTGTAAAAATCTACAAAAAACGGTGGAATCCGGAACCTATAAGGTTTGGATAGAACCGCTTGAGGCTGTGTTTGAAGGTCAAACCCTCAAGCTAATGGCTCCAAATCCGTATGTGGCTGACTGGGTGCGTACTCGTCTTTCGGGGATCATTGCTCAAGTTGCCGCTCAAGTGCTTGGTTCAGATGTTGAGTTGCTTATTGAGGCGACGTCGGCTGACGCGCGCCCAAAGCGTCCGTTGCGCGCGACTGTACAACGGAACATGGAATCGAGTGCATCCGGAGCATTGTGTCTACAACCTGAACAGCCTGCCACAGTTGCCAGGCAGCTTTATTTACCGATTGCCCCTGTACCGCGGGCGAAGGTGAATTGGCAGTATGATTTTGATTCTTTTGTCGTTGGTCCTTGTAACGATTTGGCTTTTGCGGCGGCACAAGATTTGGCGCGCTGTAAGGCGTCTGTCGGAACATTATTTTTGAATTCCGGACCGGGGCTTGGCAAAACACATTTGGCGCAAGCGGTCGGACAGGCGTTGTGTACCAAAAGCAACCGTTCTGCGTTACAGGTAGACTATCTGTCTGCAGAGTCTTTTGCTTCAGGTTTTGTACAAGCTATGCGTTCAAAAGATATTGACGGCTTTAAAGGACGTTTCCGTCAGCTGGATGTTCTTTTGCTTGAAGACGTGCATTTTTTGCAAGGTAAAGAAAAGATGCAAGTAGAGGTTCTTTCAACACTGCGAACAATACAAGAGCGTGGCGGACGGGTGATTTTAACGTCTTCTTTTGCACCACGGGAACTCAGCCAGGTTGATGAAGGGCTTGTTTCTCGTTTTTGTTCAGGTTTTTTGGCGCATATTGAAAAGCCTGATTTTTCCACACGACGCAAAATGCTTAACGATAAAGCCTCTTTACAAAATGTTTCCTTGGGTGGTGAGGTTTGTGATTTGTTGGCAGAACGATTGAGTGGTGATGTGCGTCAGCTTGAAAGCTGTTTACATAATGTTTTGTTGCGGGCGCGTTGTCTCAATCGGCCTTTAGATATTGAGTTGGCATTGGATGTGTTGAGTCAGTATGGGCATCAAGTACCATTTATTGATCTTGAGGCTATCATTCGTCGGGTTTGCGAAGGGTTTGGGCTCAGTCCGGAGTCGTTATCTTCGCGCAGTCGCAAGGCGACATTGGTGAACGCACGCAATACAATTTTTTATTTGGCGCGTAAACATACTGATTTATCTTTGAAAGGGATTGGTGAGCAATTCAATCGTCGTCATTCTACGGTATTAAAAGGTATTGCTTCTGTAGAACGTGAACTTTCACGTGAAAGCACTTTGGGGCGGCAAATGTCTGCCACCTTGGCTGCCATAGAACGTCGTCAAATGTAGCATGCTGTTTTCTTCAGGAAAGAAGCCTTATGAAGCTTTAAATCGTTCAGCCCTTCTGTCACTGCGGCGACAAAAGGGCTGAACGATTTTTTTATGGAGTCTCTTTACTTTTTATGTTGTGTATAATCTGAAAATACGTGTCTGCGAGGGATAACCATTCGCTCTTTACAATAAAACACACATTATGAAAGCTGATGGAACGGCGTGGGTTTTGCAAAATGATAGCCTTGTGAAAAATTGATGTCATTTTTAAGCACCATATTTTGAATCGCTTCATTTTCCACATATTCGGCAACAGTTTGTGAGTTGATGAGCTTTGCCATATAACAAATTGAATCAACAATGATTTGATTTTCAGGCTTTGTCACAAGATCTTTAATAATGCCACCGTCAATTTTAATAATATCCGGCTTCAACGAAATGATTGATGTATAGGTCGCAAAACCGGCACCAAAATCGTCAACGGCAATTTTGCAGTCATGTTCTCGCAGTTCCTTTAAAAAACTATATAATAATTTATTGGTTTTATAATCTTCTGTTTCTACAAACTCAAGAGTCACTTTCGATGGGGTTGGATGGCGTTTTATTCGATTAAAAAACCAGTCCCTGAATTCATCTGATTGAACATCAAAAAGTGAAATATTCAGGGTCAATTCTTCATCTTTTTTTTCAAATAGCGTTAACGATTTATCAATGATTATCCGATTTAAAGCAAGATACAACTTGAAACTTTTGGCGTTTTCCAAAAAAAAGCCCGGAGCATAGATGTTGTTGTCTTTACCATAGATTCTCATTAAGGCTTCATATTTTTCTATTTTTCCGGTTTTATTGTTCCGCAAGCCTTGGTAGAAGGGAATGACTTTATCATTATTGATTGCATAATTAAGCAGTTCAAAAATAGTGACATTTTTTTGTGTTTCTTCAATGAGTTGTTCTCGTTGATTCGTTGAGACAATAAAATTGTCTTGTCTTTTACGATTGACAAAAAGCGTGCTTTTGGCTCTATCGACCATATTTTCTTTACCAAAAACAAGAACAAAACGAGAAATACCGGACAACGCGGTTTGTTGTGCTGTCGCGAGTTCATATTCTTCATAAAAGCCATGCATCATTTCTGCAAAATCATTATCGTCGATGCTGTCGTTTGTTGCCACGATAAAGTTTTTATAATTTAAAATATATACAAAAATAGAATTCTCTAAATGAAGCTTTTCAAACGTGTCACTGATCGTTGTTAAAACTTCTCTACAACTTTTGACATAGGTTTCTTCACCAAAATTTGCAATCATCATATCGGCATTAACAATTTCTGTCATGCACAATTTGTTAAATTGTTTTTGGTCACAATCTTGAAGATATTTTTCATAATTAAATACCTTGTATCTTTGATCAAACATGACTTCATCATGATTTTGGCTATATTTTAGCATGGAGAATCCTCTGGCAGCCTATGTGCCGTAATCTTTCAGCAAATGTTTCTATACGTTTTTTAAGTTCTTGAAGGGGATAATCTCATATCAGATTTTTTTATCCTACAAGTATTTTCATACAACCTCCTCAGAGGTATAAACGTTAACGATGCTGTTCGCAAGCGTCTTGTTGATTTGATATATATATCAAATCAATATCGTATATGAAATAAAATTGAGCGTTTCTGTGATTTTTTATCCTTTTCCAGATCGCATTTGATCTCAATGCGTCATAGAAGTCAAGGCCTACAATAGACTCTTTTTTTATGTGATTGTGGACAGAAGAAAAAAAAAGTCTTATTCTTTTCAGAGTCTCTTGTTCTCGGAACAATACGCTGTATCTTTTTTCCTTGTGTTTATATAAAATCAGCTGTTCCGTGGAATTAGGGGGGTGTGTGGCATTGCCTTTTTGGAGAGATATTTGTATTTCTTTTTGAAAGCAAGCTCTTTTTTATCATACTTGCTTACACTGACCATTTTTTGGAGGCTTCTTGATGTACATGTTTCTCGTGCCGCTTGTTGTGGCAACCAGTTTATGGATCGGTGTCGGCAGTGGGTGGGCTTCGCCAATAACAGACAAAATTGATGCCTTGAAGCGATTTAGCCAAGTTGTTGATATTGTACAACGCTATTATGTCCGTGATGTGCCGTTATCAGATCTGATTAATGGCGCATTAAAAGGTATGCTCCAAGAACTCGATCCACACTCCACTGTATTCACGGAAACAGAATTTCAAGAAATGCAAGAAACCACCTCCGGTGAATTTTTTGGTATAGGGATTGAAATAACCAGCGAAAATAACCAATTGACTGTTGTCACCCCCATCGAAGACACGCCTGCCTATAAGGCAGGACTCCAACCCGGCGATATCATTCTTTCGGTCAATGGAAAATCGACGTTGGAAATGTCTCTTACCGAGGCTGTCTCAAATATTCGCGGCCCCAAAGGTACAGATGTTGAGCTGAGCATTTTACGCCTCAACACAAAACAGCCCTTTACAGTGCAAATAAAAAGAGACACCATTCCTTTAATAAGTGTCAAAGCCAGAGAACTTGAACCGGGTTACTATTGGGTACGTGTGACACGTTTCAGCGAGCGCACAACAGACGAACTTCATGAAGCTTTGGAAAACGCTTTGGAAGAAAGCGATAATAATATTAAAGGCATTGTTCTTGATTTGCGCAACAATCCCGGTGGGTTGCTTGATCAAGCCGTGAGCGTTGCCGATACGTTTTTACAAGAAGGGACGATTGTTTCCATGCGCGGAAGAACAGAAGAATCCGTACGTGAATTTAAAGCCGCAAAACAAAAAACAGACCTCATGATTCCTATAGTTGTTTTGGTTAATGCCGGTTCGGCTTCTGCGTCTGAAATTGTTGCAGGTGCCTTGGGTGATCACAGCCGTGCTTTATTGGTTGGAGAACCAACGTTTGGTAAAGGTTCGGTACAAAATGTGATTCCTTTGTCTGACAAATCAGGTTTAAAACTGACTGTGGCTTTATATTATACCCCGTCCGGACGCTCCATTCAAGCCGAAGGCATTGTTCCTGATTTGGAGATTCCTTTTGACTTGCCCGATGAAGACGACATGCCCATTCTTGTCACACGCGAAAAAGATCTCAATAAACATCTTGAAAATACAGTGCAAGCGTCACCAAATCCGCAAGATAAAAAAGATGATGACATACAAAAACAACTGACTCTTGATAATCAATTGCGGATGGGACTGCAACTTGTTAAAACACTGCCAAGAATGCGAGAAATCAATTAGATCGTGTCGACACGATCTCTAAAGACAACCGATCGGCAACAGGTACCCAAATGTGGGGCTGTTGCCGAATGAGATGGTATACTCTATTATTCAGCTGGATCATGTGCATCCATAAAATTATATTGTAAGGAAGCGATTTTGGCGACTTGGTTTCCGGCTTTGCGTTTTGCATGGGGTAAACGCATTTTGCCACATCTCCCCCCGCAACCTTTGCGTGTCTTGAGCGGCGCAGCGCTTACGGCATTGGCTCTTTGGTTTTTCTTTGGTTTTTGTACTGTTGTGTTTCAAGGCAGCGCATATGTGATCAGCGGTGCCTATAATGTGGCTTTGGATATCGGTGAACAAACCGTCGCTACATTGCAAAATATTCCAAGGACAATACCTCCAACACTGGCACCGTCCGCCACAACCGCAGAGACAGCCCCTTTTGACGAACAGCCTTTACAAACACCAATCATCTTGTCGACAGATTTGCCCTCTGTTGCCGAACAACCTCCGATGAACCAAACACTCAATCCCAGTGAACCGACAACATCACCACTTCCTGTGCCTCTCTATCCTTTGGTAGCGGGGACGCCTGTTGTTCGTGAGCCGATACAGCCCAATGCCTTGCCGTACGGAGAACGCCAACCTTTGATGTTGCCTGATATTATACGCCAAATAGATTATGCTTTGTATCAGGTGTTGTTGCGGCTTAATCTTGAATATTCGCGTCTTGAATTGCTGCAAACGCTTTCGCAGTTGCATGTTGACAGCAAGAATAAAAAACAGGTTGGATATTTTTTCCAACGTTTTCGTGCGCATTTACCCGGTACTGTCAAAAGTTTCACTGAAGAAATTCGTCGCTCATTGGAAGTCTGGGCAGACGAAACGGCTATAAAAACAGTGAAAGAACAGGGGCGAACTATTTTACGCATTTCAGCTCAAGGTGTTTTGACACACGAACTCTTTCTGAATCCTGCAGGAAAAACGTTTATCGCACCGCCTCTTGAAGGATCCCCTCGCCTCACTATTGTGATTGACGATCTCGGTGAGCAAACAGAACCGGTACGTCAACTGCTGGCCTTGGATTTTCCAATCACCTTTTCGTTGTTACCATATGCTAAACATGCAGGCAGTATCGCAAAAACAGTGCACGCGGCAGGCCATGAAGTGTTGCTTCATCAGCCGATGGAACCTATGGATATAAAAAATAATCCTCCGGGAGCCAACGCCCTATTGATGAACATGTCCGAAGAGGGCATTCGTAAAACACTGCGTCGAAATATCAATATTCTGCCTTTGGCTGTCGGGATTAACAATCATATGGGTTCACGCCTGACTCGTGATACAAACGCTTGTCGGATCATTGTTGACGAATCTGCAACTGCGGGACTTTTTGTGCTTGACAGTTTCACTCATCCTGAGTCGCGGTTGTTGGCGGTGGCTTCTCAAGCGGAATTGACCTCTTACCGACGTGATTTTTTCTTGGACGACAAAGCCCCACCGCGTCGAGCCGTACTTGATACATTGCGTAAAGCAGAAAGCCAAGCGTTGCGAACAGGGCAAGCCATTGTTATTGGTCATCCCCATGCCGAAACCATTGCTGCATTGAAAGAATGGGCGTTGACTCGCGATACAAGCATCGCCATAACGCCTCTGCGCTACCAGTTGCGTTAGAAGCGCTTTAGATTGATTTTTCTTTTCCGGGGGGATAATCCCCCCGGACCCCTTGGTTCCGCGGTGTTATTCGGATGGTTTGTAAATTTTGGGCCGTGAGTAACAATCGTATTAACACCGCGTTTCAAGTTCCTCTGAAAGTCTTTTTACTCATAAATAAAAAGATAACCATTGAATGCTTTGAGGAAAAGTCAAAACATCATTGCTGTATTATGTATGATATGAAGGGAAAAAGACTTGAAATGTAAGCTTTTCTGGGCTACAGCTAAGCATCTTTATTTTATAAAAGCAGTTTTAGCAAATAAACACATTGTGTTATATACAGTTTTTTCATGAGGTTTTTATATGGCCAAAGATAAAGGCTTTTTTCGGACGCACGGCTTTCGCCATAAAACATCAATGCGTTTTCGTCATGCATCACTTTTTTTAAAAGAGTTTTTACAAACGCCACATCAAGTTGGTTCTGTATGGCAAAGTAGTAGCGCATTAACGGGTGCGCTGACTTCTGCCGCCGATCAGCGTTCATCAAATACCAGAGAAGGCCTTATTGTCGATTTGGGTGCCGGAACAGGCGTTGTAACCAAGCGTTTACTTGATGTCGGGTACGCTCCACAACAAATCGTTGCCATTGAGCGTTCATCGACGTTGGCAAGTGTGATCCGTCAACAATGGCCACATGTACATACTGTTGCCGATGATGCTGTCAGCGCCTTGGAAAGCCTTAAAAAAAGCCATGGACAACGTCCTCTGCAGGCGGTGATTTCGTCTTTGCCTTTGCGCAATTTTCCCAAAGCAGAAGTGCATCGGGTCATGCAAGCCGTCTATGAATCGTTGCAAGAACATGGGTGCCTTGTGCAATACAGCTATGCGCTATGGCAACAGTTTCCATTACGTTTTTATGGCTTTCAACCTGTGGAACGCAGTCTTGTTTTTCGCAATTTACCTCCGGCGTGTGTTGAGGTATATGTTCGTATATAAATTATATATGCAGAATTTGAAGCACTGTTTGATAGATAGTTCTATTTTAATTTTTCTTCGTGTATTTTATCGCTGTCTTTTTATTTTTAGGTAAAAAATTCTTAGAACAACTTGAAACGCGGTGTTATTCGGATGATTACTCAAAGCGAAGCAATAAGCGATCATCCGAATAACACCGCGAAATCAAAGGGACTGGGGAATTATCCCCCCTTCAGAGAAAAAAACTAATTCATGTCACCTGTAAGAATAGGGTTACGCGCTGCGGTCACTTCATCAAGGCGGCGTACTTTTGTAAGCAGCGGTGCTTGGTGTAAAGATTCAGGCTTTGTTTCTGCCGTTGCGGCGATATCGCGCATGGCATGAATGAATCCTTCAAGTTCTTCCAGACTTTCTGTTTCAGTCGGCTCAATCATGATTGCGCCCTGAACAACCAACGGGAAATACACCGTCGGAGGATGGAAGCCTCGATCAATCAGCCCTTTGGCAATATCCATGGTTGTCACTTTGTGTGCTTGTTGTTTCTTATCGGTAAACACGCACTCATGGAGCGACGCACCGCCATAGGGCAACTCATACACGTCTTGTAAACGATTTTTAATATAATTGGCATTGAGCGCGGCCAGTTCAGAAGCTCTTTTGAGATCGGGACCCAAGGTCAGTATGTATGCCCATGTTCGAATAAGAACACCAAATTGACCCCAAAATGGATGTAAACGACCGATTGATGTTGCAGGTGTTTCTACCCAATCAAGCACGCCGTCTTTTTCAACCAGACGAGGTCCGGGCAAGAACGGTATCAGCGTCTTACTCACACAAATGGCACCGGAACCGGGGCCGCCGCCGCCATGCGGTGTGGAAAACGTCTTATGTAGATTCATGTGCATCACGTCCACGCCAATGCGTCCCATGTGCGCATAACCCATAACAGCGTTCAGGTTTGCACCGTCACCATAAATCAAGCCACCCCGTTCGTGGACAAGCTGACAAATGGCTGCCAAATTGCTTTCAAAAAGCCCCAACGTATTGGGATTGGTTACCATAATACCCGCACAATTTTCATCCATCAGCTTCTCGACAGCTTCAAGACTCAAAATACCGTTGGCATCTGAAGGCACCTTTACTGTCTTATACCCACACAACGCTGCTGTGGCAGGATTGGTTCCGTGAGCGGTATCAGGAATCAACATGGTTTTGCGTTGTTGACCGTTGGCTCTGTGATACGCCTGAATCAGCATAACACCGGCCAACTCGCCGTGTGCACCGGCAGAAGGCTGCAAAGAACACGCTTCAAGCCCCGTAACTTCGCACAACATCTGTTCGGTTTCATACAGCACACGTAACGCGCCTTGGCATTGTGCGGTCGGCAGCAACGGATGTGCGTTGGCAAAACCAGACAAAGAAGCAACTTTTTCATTGATTTTGGGATTGTATTTCATGGTACAAGAACCAAGCGGATACATGCCCGTATCAACACCAAAATTCCATGTCGAAAGTCTGGTATAGTGCCGTACCATATCAAGTTCGCTTAGCTCGGGAAGATCCAAACCTTCGCGAATCAATGAGGCCTCAAGCGGCACTTCAGGCACGTCACATTCGGGAAGACTGACCGCAATACGGCCTTTACGAGCTTTTTCCCACAGCAAAGGTTCATTGAGGACAAGAGCGCTTGAACCGGGAAATGTTGTTGTACTCATTGTTTATATCTCCTCAAGCATGGCGTCTATTTCTTGACGACTGCGGGTTTCCGTTGCGCAGAAGAGATAACATCCTGCCAAGTCTTTTGACCAAGAAGACAACTCCATGCCAAACAACACACCGCGTTCATTCAACAGTCGAGCGTGTGTTTGTGCAAAACCTTGTGGTGCACGCAATACAAACTCGTTAAACGTCGTACCCGTAAACACAGTTTCAAAATGTTTTTTGAGTAAACCGTGTTTTAAATATTCGGCTTTATTGTGATTGATGGCTGCCATGCGTTGCAGCCCCGTACCGCCCATAGAGGCCAAATACATGCCGCATGTCAATGCACATAAACCCGAATTGGAGCAAATGTTTGAAACCGCTTTCTCGCGACGAATGTGTTGTTCGCGTGTTGACAACGTTAAAACAAATGCACGGCGTCCTTCAAGATCGGTCGTTTGTCCGACAAGACGTCCGGGAAAGTTGCGTACAAAATCTTTGCGCGTTGCCATAAGTCCCAACGCAGGACCGCCGAGACTCGCAGAAATACCAAAACTTTGCCCCTCACCGCATACAATGTCCGCACCTTGAGAACCGGGAGAATGCAATAAACCATATGCCATCGCCTCGGTAAACCCAACAATCAATAGACCTTTGCGTTCGTGAATAAAATCAGCGCAAGTTTTGATGTCCTCAACAATACCAAGCATATTTGGCGAATGAATCACAACCGCGGCAAAGCTGTTGTCGTCAGTCACTAACGCAAGATCGGTACGCCCGTCGACAGCAGGCAGTTCAACCATTTCCACATCGGCAGCAACACAATATGTACGCAAAATTTGGCGATAATGCGGATGAATCAACGAAGAAATCGCGACTTTGTATCGTTTGGTAACACGGCACGCCATCAACACGCCTTCAGCCAAGGCCGTTCCGCCGTCATACATAGAGGCGTTTGCGACTTCCATACCCAACAAACGGGCAATCATGGTTTGAAATTCAAAAATGCCTTGTAACGTCCCTTGACTCATTTCAGCTTGATACGGTGTATACGAAGTGTAAAATTCCGAACGGTGCGAAAGCTCTGTCACAGTAGCCGGAATATGATGCTGATACGACCCCGCACCAACCCATACTGTGTTTCCTGTGGGTTGCATGGCTGCCAATTCAGTGGCTCTGGCGGTCAATTGCCATTCGTCCAAAGCGGTCAGATTGAGCGGCTTGTTGTGCCGACAGGCCTCCGGCACAGAAGCAAATAATGCTTCCGTAGAAGGGGCACCTATCGTCTCCAACATCCGACGTTCATCTTCCTCGGTGTGTGGAAAATACCGGTGCATTAGAGTGTCTCCAAAAATGCGGCATAGGCTTCGGCATTCAACAGAGTACTCGTGTCGCCCAAGGCTTCAAGTTCAACAATCCACCCGTCGCTATAGGGGGCTTGGTTGATCAGCTCGGGATGATCTTCCAAGTTTTCATTGATCGCTTTGATTGTACCTGCTACCGGCAGATATAAAGGACTGACCGATTTTGTGGACTCCAAAGAACCAAATTCTCCGCCTTCTTCCAACTCATCGCCAACAGTGGGCATTTCAACATACGTCAAGTCGCCCAAGGCGTTTTGTGCAAAATCTGTTACACCGATACGCAAGCTTGTCGTGTCAAGCCATTCATGTTCTTTGGAATACAATAAATTTGAAGGAATATTGCCTGTTGACATATAACTACCTCACAGTTGTGTTAGAGAGTTTTGCTTTATGTAGGAAGGTGTACAGAAACATTGAATACATTTGAACAATTTTTACTGTTTTATCAAGAAAAATTTAGACATTGAAGTTTTTCTCAATTAACGCATCAGAGCTTTTCTGGCCGTTCGATCGGGTCTGATGTCTGTCACGATTTCAACAGAGAGTTTACGTCGTGCGTCGGCAAGTGTCACCCGTGTACCTGCCTCAAGCAAACGATTGACTTTTAAAAAACCACAAACAAGCCCTTTGGGTGCAAAGCCTGTCGGCGCGTCAGGACTTGCCACGCTGACAATCTTGCCGTCAACACGCCCGACAGCCACGTCTGCAACACATGTAAGTACCTCACCAATACATTCGTCGTCCAGAAATACTTGTGGGTGTTTATGATCTTCGCCTGTGGTCACTTTGCGCGGATCAAATCCACAATATGGCAACGTGTATTGTTTGTCGGTTGCGCGTAACACGTTTTCTAAGGCTTCTCGACCGTTAAAGGTTTTTGTCCAGTTGTCTTCCGAGTCACGCGGTAACGCAAATGACCACGGGTGATTGATAAACGGCCACGCGCCGATGTCTTGCTGCGCTAGCGGCAAAACCGCTCCCGTACGTAATGAATCCCGTGCCGCCAAACCACAAGGAATGAGACCGAACTCTTCTCCTGCTTGCAACAAAAGGCGCCATGTTTCAACAGCTTTATCTTGCGGCACAAATATTTCAAACCCTTGTTCACCCGTATATCCTGTTCGTGACAAAAACAGCGGTGTGCCGTTTTTTAATGTCAGTGTATGTTTTGTAAAATCAATATCGCCTTTGTAGGCAAAATACGGAAAAGAAGTAAACACATCATCCGCATCGGCAAGAACTTTGTGCAGAGTGCGTACCGAAGCAGGCCCTTGCAAATCCATTTTTGCATACTTGCCGTCAAGATCGCACACATCAACAGTCCACTGATATTCTTTAGCTGTTTTTTTGAAATAGTCAATAAAAATAGGTGCTTTAGCAACGTTAAAAATGACTAAATAACGTCCTTCTGTCATGGGATAAATGATTGCGTCATCCATAACATGGCCTTGGTTATCTAAAAAAGCCCCATAGCCTGCACGCGACGTTAAATCTTTGATATCTTTTGTAAATGTTTGCTGCAAAAGCTTTAAGGCGTCACTTCCCGAAACCATGACACCTGACATGTGTCCAATATCAAACAATCCTGCATGACGAATCACAGCAAGGTGTTCTTTAATGGCGCCTGTTGGATACCAAAGCGGCATATCCCAACCGCCAAAGTCAACAAGTGTTGCTCCCAAATCAGTGTGTTCTGCATGGAGCATGGTGTGTCGGGTCATGCCTACCTCCTTGGAGAAAGGATAGTTAAATGGTACATAATGAAAATGAATAACACAATATGATGAAAGACGAAATATATATGTTATGTGTCTTTCTGTGTATGACGGCAGAAAGACACATAACATATTCAACAAAAAGAAACAAAGATAAATAATAGTGTAATGAGCAAGATAAAAAACGTTAAAAAAGAAGATTCAAAAAAAAGCTTTTTGTATGATGCAAGATAAGATCCAGAAGCTTAGATACTGAATTTATAAGAATACTCTTTAATCCTAGAGGGAGAATTGTTTACATACAAACACAATAATATATCAAAAATAAACAGAAGTGTAACTTTTTGTAAAAAATCCCTCTGAGGGAAAATCAGTTCCTTCAGAGGGAAAAAACTTAGCTGCGGTAGCTCGCGTTACAATCTATG
>CAYJFB010000023.1:0-38101 GCA_964369685.1 uncultured Desulfovibrionaceae bacterium
ATTTTTTATCGATAAGTATACTGCACTCTTCAAACATAATGAACGATTCGAATATGCATTCTTCTGTCAGTGACTACACCTATCCTTCGTGCAAAAAGTTTTTATGCGACGTTGCTTTATATGTCAAGTCAAAAATGACCTTTTTTTTACAAAACAACTTCAATTTGCTTTTTTATGAGAGCAAACATTTACTCAGTCTTTTTTGCTTTCGTTTTATTTCTGCTGAAAAGCTTGACAACCACAACAAAAAAGACGGGAACAAAGAAAATACCCAAAGCCGTTGCCGCAAAGGTCCCACCAATGATACCCGTACCGATAGCATTTTGACTGCCAGAACCGGCTCCTGTGCTTATTGCAAGCGGCAATACTCCAAGCAAAAACGCTAAAGACGTCATCAAAATGGGACGCAAACGCATACGCGAAGCTTCAACCGTTGCCATAATGAGATCTTTCCCTTCAGCATGGAGATCCTTGGCAAATTCTACAATCAAAATGGCATTTTTCGCAGAAAGACCGATTGTGGCAAGCATGGCAACCTGAAAATACACGTCATTGGAAAGACCGCGTAAATATGTTGCCGCCAAAGCACCAAATACACCCAACGGCACAACCAACAAGACAGAAATAGGTACACTCCAACTCTCATATAACGCTGCCAAACAAAGAAAAACAACCAAAATAGACAAAGCATACAACATCGGAGCCTGATCACCGGAAAGCCGTTCTTGATATGAAAGTCCTGTCCATTCATAGCCAAAACCGGGCGGAAGTTGTGCAGCAAGACGTTCCATTTCAATCATGGCCGCACCGGAACTGACACCGGGAGCCGATTCACCCTGAATAGACACTGATGAAATTCCGTTATAACGCTCAAGTCGAGAAGGACCATATGTCCAACTGGCTGAACCGATAGCAGAAAAAGGCACCATATCGCCGTTGTTGTTACGGAAATACCATTTGTTAAAGTCTTCAGGGGTCATCCGTGAATCGATTTCACCTTGCATATAGACACGTTTAACACGTCCATTATCAAGAAAATCGTCAACATATGCGCTGCCCCATGCTGTCGATAACGTATTGTTGATCGATTCCAAAGACAAACCCAGTGAACCCGCTTTTTCACGATCTATTTCGATGCTGTATTGTGGGGTGTCTTCGAGGCCGTTGGGGCGCACTCTGACCAATAAAGGACTTTGAGCTGCCATGCCAAGCAATTGGTTACGAGCGGCAATCAAGGCCTCATGCCCCATATTGGCGCGATCCTGAAGTTGGAACGTAAAGCCTGTACCATTGCCCAATTCCATAATCGCAGGCGGTTGGAAGGGAAAAATCATGGCTTCACGAATTTGTGAAAAGGCCACAAAGGAGCGTCCGACAATAGCCGCAACTTTTTTTTCCACTTCTTCGCGTTGTGTCCAATCTTTCAAACGCGCAAAAGCCATCCCCGTATTTTGTCCGTTTCCGTTAAAACTAAAACCGGCAACGGTAAGAAGCGATTCGATGGTGTCTTTTTCGTTTGCGGTAAAGTAGTCTTCTATTTTCTTGGCAACCGCTTCAGATTCTTCCTGAGTGGCGCCTGCAGGCAACGTATACATAACCATCAAAATGCCTTGGTCTTCATCAGGCAAAAAACTACTCGGTAACGTGCGAAACAACCAAAACGTGCCGCCTATGAAAATCAAAAAGAGAAACAGTACACGGAAAGTACGACGCAAACTCGCCGCAACAATATTTTGATATCGTAATGTTCCGCGATCAAACATTCTATTAAACCAACCAAAAAATCCCCGTTGCGTATGTGCGTTGCCTTTTGCTTTCAGCATTGTTGCACAAAGTGCGGGCGTAAAAATCACCGCAACAATAACAGAAAAAGTCATGGCCGCAATAATGGTGATTGAAAACTGCTGGTAAATAACCCCGACAGAACCGCCAAAAAACGCCATCGGCAAAAACACCGCCGACAAAACCATGGCAATACCCACAAGCGCGCCCGTGATTTGATCCATAGATTTTTTGGTGGCTTCTTTTGGTGAAAGATGCTCTTCATGCATCACTCGCTCAACGTTTTCAACAACAACAATGGCGTCGTCCACAAGCAAACCGATAGCCAAAACAATCCCAAACATTGTTAGTGTATTGATGCTGAAACCAAAGGCAGCCAAGGCGGCAAAGGTGCCCAAAAGCACAACAGGCACCGCCAGTGTCGGGATAAGCGTTGCACGCATATCTTGCAGAAAAAGATACATAACCAAGAAAACCAAAAGAATGGCTTCCAATAAGGTCTTGACAACTTCTTCAATAGAAATTTTAACAAAAGGCGTGGTGTCAAAAGGTTCGACAACACTCATTCCGGCAGGGAAATACGGCGCCAGTTCGGCAAGCTTTGCACGCACCGCTGTAACAACTTCAAGCGCGTTGGCACCCGTTGCCAAGCTGACGGCAAGTGCTGAAGACGGTTTGCCGTTGACACGAGTTTGGATGCTGTAGTTTTCATTGCCAAGTTCAACACGAGCGACATCACGCAGACGCACCAAAGAGCCGTCTGTGTTAGAACGTAAAATGATGTTTTCAAACTGTTCGGCAGTTTGTAAGCGGCTTTGTGCCGTCACGGTCACGTTCAGGCGTTGTCCTTGTATAGACGGCGTACCCCCGATTTGTCCCGCAGAAACTTGGGCGTTTTGCGCATGAATGGCTGTAGCCACATCCGAAGGAATCATTTTAAAATTTTCCAACTTGGCGGGATCGAGCCATATTCGCATAGCATATGGCGATCCGAACAGCTCGACACTCCCCACACCGGGTACACGCGACAAGGTATCTTGAATATTGCTGCCGATATAGTCGGCAATATCACCGCTGGTCATAGCGGGATCATCGGAAAGAAAGGCAAAAATGGTCATAAACAAGCTTGTTGATTTATCAACAATAACACCTTGTTGCTGAACTTCTGCCGGCAAACGTGACATCGCTTGCTGAACTTTATTTTGTACCTGTACTTGTGCAATATCAGGATCCGCAGCCACGTCAAAGGTCAATGTGATGTTCACATTGCCCGCCGCATCGCTGGTCGATGATAAATACAGTAAATGATCAAGCCCTTGAAGGCGTTGTTCGATGACTTGTGTCACCGAGTCTTCAAGCATTTTAGCCGACGCACCGGGATAACTGGTATTGATGGTGATAGTTGTCGGCGCGATCTGCGGATATTGGGCAATAGGAAGAGAAAAAATGGACAACACACCCGCCAACATAATGATGATGGCAATAACCCATGCAAAGATAGGTCTGTCAATAAAAAAGCGTGCCATGAAAAATCCTTTTGAGCCTTATTTGTCCGATACGCGAACACTGTGAGCACAGTTTCCACGATGGTCGATTAAAAAAAAGAACACACACTGAGTACAAGAGCATCTTGTGTGTACTTGTCACCTGACATCTTCAAAAAGATTTATGATGCAGGTACGGCTGCAGGATTTGTATTCTCTTGTGCGGGCGGCGTATCGGCAACAATGCGTACGGGAGCACCGGGACGAATCCGTTGTAAGCCCTCAACAATCAAACGATCGCCTGCTTGAAGCCCTGAAGTGACAACCCAATTGCTACCGTGTGTACGGCTTGTGGTAACGGCGCGTTGTTCAACCATGTTTTCTGCGTTCACAACATACGCAAAAGCTCTGCCCAAATTGTCACGCTGGATACCGCGTTGTGAAACGATGATGGCGTTTTCGTCTATGCCTTCGGTCAATTCCGCGCGCACATACATGTTCGGCAACAGTTCTACTTCAGGATTGGGGAACAGCGCACGCAAAGTGACCACGCCTGTTGTGGGATCAACGCTTACATCGGTAAATTGCAATTCACCCTCATGCGGATATGGCGTGCCGTCTTCAAAATACAATTTCACAACCGCGTTGGCAGCTTGATTTTGTTGTAATTCTCCCGCGGCAAAAGCACGACGCAAACGCAACAACTCATTGCTTGATTGCGTCACATCCACATACATAGGATCAAGCTGTTGTACGGTTGCCAACGAAGCGGCCTGATTTTCCGTCACCAAGGCGCCGGGCGTGATGCTTGACTTACCAATACGTCCTGAAATAGGAGCTTGCACTTTAGTGTATGCCAAGCGAATTTTTGCATTTTCTGCAGCGGCTTTTTGGATACCGACTTCGGCAACGGCTTGTTTGTATGCGGCTTGCGCGTCTTCAAATTCTTGACGGCTCACGGCGTTGGTGTTGATCAAATTTTTAAAGCGTTGCATTTTTAACTGTGTCGGAACAACATTGGCTTCGGCGCGATCAAGCGATGCCACGGCACTGTCGTATTGTGCTTGATAGGTTGCGGGATCGATTTGATACAGCGTATCTCCTTGTTTGACATCAGAACCTTCTTGAAAAAGACGTGACTGAATAATACCGCTCACCTGTGGACGCACTTCGGCAATCTGAAACGGTGACGTACGCCCTGCCAATTCCGTTGTGAAGGTCACTTTTTGTGGTGCAACCACTTCTATTTTAACTTCAGGTGCCGGTGCGGCACCCATCGTTGGTTTCGAATCATTGCCCTCACAAGCAACAAGGCCAAAGAATGCCAGCATCATAGAACTCATCAATGCGACACGAGAAGATTTTTGAAGCAAAATAGTCATGGAGAATCTCCAAAAGTTTGCTCAAGAATTTCTGATCAAAAATTCTTGATAAAGATGTTATATGTTAGCAAAAAAAAACAATTTTTCTGTATTTGAATCATATAGTCCACATTCATTCCAAAACTTTATAATATACTCAACATCTTAAAAAATCAAGAAGCCCCCTGCTCTGTTTTGGACGTCTTTTTTTCTAAAGACTTTATTTCCAAAACTCTATGGGCAGGAGTCCTTTGTTATTGATAGAACACACCAACATCACAGAACCGTTAGTTCGTTTGTGTAGAAATAAATGTAATCATTTTTTTTGAATATTGCCGGAGTACATAATACTGCGATGCGAATTCCACGCCATAAGTGCCAAAGCAATCCAAATACATATAAATGTAAACCAACGATAATTCGGAACAAATTCATTATAAAGAAACAATGCCACAAGCAACGACTCCGACGGAGAAATGTATTGAATAAATCCCAAGGTCGTTAAACGGACATGGCGTGCGGCATATATATATAATGCCATAGGAATACTTGTAAAAATCCCTCCAAAAACAAGAAAAAACACATCCCGCCAAGCACCCACATACAAGGCTCCCTCAGCATTCCATGTCAGCCAAAGAATCCATACCAAAGCAAAAGGCATAAGAAAAAGCGACTCAATCAATAATCCGGGTAACGCTTCAATGTTAATCGTTTTTCGTAAAAATGCATACAACGCAAAAGAAGACGCCAAAGCCAACGCTACATAAGGCACACTGCCAAAAAGAAGTAAAGCCCAAAAAACACCAATCCCGGCAATACAAACTGCCAAAAGTTGTAACCGACTCAACTGCTCACGCAATAATAAAAAACCAAACAAAACATTACAAAGCGGACTAAGAAAATATCCTAAACTGGTTTCAGTAATGTGATTATTGTTGACAGCCCAAATATATAAAAACCAATTCACAGCAATGAGTAAGGAGCTCAATATAAGCCGCATGACCGTGTACAAAGAAGAAAAAGCACAAAACGTTTCTGACCAACGTCGTTGTACAGTCACTGCACAAGCAAAAAAAATACATGAAAAAACAACACGATAAGCTAAAATTTCCAACGCAGGAACAGTTTCAAGCAAACGCCAATAAATCGGCAACAATCCCCACATGATTGATGCGGCAAAAACCGCACGCAATCCGTGAGGCGTATCGCTTTGAGTAGGATTCATGCATCATTCCCCAAAAAAATTGTTACAGAATCATAAATAAACAGGCGTGATTACCATTGACAAAATTGATATATATAATGCCGTCAAGCATGTCATAAAAAAAGCATACAACGTGTGTACTCTTATATGGGGTTGCCTGAATCTGATGTTGTTGGCGAGGGGATTTCTGTTTTATGAAATTTATTTTTAAGCCAATCGGTTATTGTTGAAAAGGATGTGTTCGGTACGCTGTGCTTGCTTGTGATCTCTTTCAACAGTGTTGGTGAAATGTGAATAACGGCTTGCTTCAATGTGTTTTCAAGCCATGTGTCATAAGCTACAGCTTCTTTTTTATCTAACAGCAATTGTTCTATTTTCTGATAGGCTTCAACATTTGTCAGTTTTTCCTCTTTATCCAATACATGAACAACAAAAAAAGCATATGTGTCATCAAGGTGATGTATTGCTGTAGGAACGTTCAGCGTACTCTGTTCTATAATACTGCGCCATTCCGGAGAAATTCGTGCAAGAGGAAGGGTAAAAGTTTGTTTACGCACCGCTTGCACTTCTTGTTTTTTTTCAAGCAATCGTGCGTATTCTTTTTCAATAACTTCTTTTTCTTGATCGGAGTAAAGCGTGAAGGAAGCTTGCTCCGGACGCATAAAATCTGTTGCATGCAAGCTATAGTACTTTTCAATTTCTTCAGCAGAAACATGAATTGTCGGGCGTAAAAGTTCTTCTTGAAACACCCTGGTCACAATACGAATATGAGAGATTTTATGCCATTGTTCAAGTTCGTCATCATTCACAAACTCTTTATCTACAAAGTTATGTAACGCTTCTGCTTGCAGTGTGTTTTCGGAGATATGAACTTTTTTCTCTGCAATAGGAATTTTTTCTTTTTCAAGAGCTTGGGTCATCAACTCAAAAGCAATAAGTTCATACAATGTATTTTGATAATTCTCTTGTATTGATTGCAGATCGAGCGGTTGATCAGAAGCAAAACCATAGAGCATATCGCTATATGCTTTCAGATCTTGCAAAAATATGGGACGATCGTTGACGGTTGCCACAGTACCGTGAGGCAATTTTGTTTCAAAACACCCAGTGAGTAAAAAAACGAAAAAAAAACCAATCCCCAAGCAAAAACGTATGGGGATTGTTGTGTGCAATGCTCTTATGAACGGCATCTTGTTTTTTTGTATTGTATTATTGTTGTAAAACCATAGCCAAGGCTTTTTGTGCATGTTCATTGGACGGATCGCTTTCAAGGGAGAGTTCCAAACAGTATTTTGCTTGGGTATAGTGTTTTTCGCGCATTAAAATAATGCCCATATTATACGCTGTCGACGCAGATGATTGCGGAAGGTTTTTATTCATTTTTAACGCTTTAAGCAGAAATGTACAGGCTTGTTTAAAATCTTTTCCCGTAGCATAGGCCATACCGACGTTATAGTATAAAAATTCGTCGTTCGGTGTTATTTTGATAGCTTTTTTATATTCTGCCAAAGCTTCTTTCCACAATCCTTGACGCCGCAGATGAAGACCGAGACGGTTCAGAACCGCGGCGTCTTCACGTGTCAAAGCGTTTGCAGGAATGTGTTCCAAAGACTTCTGTAAATATTTATTGGCAAGTTCCGGATCGGTTTTTTCATACACACTGGCAATGCGTTTACCGATTGAACGCGCAAGATTGGCGGCATCGCGTGACGCACGTTCAATGGCTTCCGTAAAAAACTGTTCAGCTTTATCGTGTTGATTGGCTTGCAAATAAATTTCTCCGATTTCAACTTTTCGTTCTGCATTGAGCGGCGAAAGCTGATTGAGCATTTGCAAATAATAAAGACGGCGTTCCACATTACCTGTTATTGTATAAAAATCAACAAGTCGCAACAGCGGTTCAAGGTACATATCGGCATTTTTACTTGCCGTTTCATAGGCTTCTCGAGCGGATTCGAGTTCACCAAGTGCCATATAGGCATCTCCGCGCACCAACAGACCTGTGGCACTGTTTGGCTTTAAGCGAATGATTTCATTACAAAGTCTCAGGGCATCTTGCGGACGTTCTTCTGCCAAAGCCAACTTGGCAGCATCAATAATTTGTCCGAGTTTTGATTGAGGTTTGAGAGTAAACGCCATTTTTTCAATCAAGCTGTTCATAGAGACGGGTTTGATGATCATGCTGTCTGCCCCGACTTCGTGCAAAAGCATCAAACGATTTTTTTCAGCTGTATCTGTCAGCGCAATGATATGAATCGCAGCAAAAGCGGCTTTAAATTCTTTCACCATTCCGCTCAAATCTTGTCTCATGAGTTGCCGTTCAATAAACACGAGCGGCGGTGTTTGGGGGCTGTATTGAGAATAGAGTTCTTTACGAAAGAGTTCACTGTCATGCATACAAGTCAAGACTTCGGGTTGTTTAATCCCCAAACCTTTTGCAAGTGACATCCGCAACAATGACAAAAAAATCTGATCATCACTGAGAGCAAAAATGCGTCCATTTTTTGTAATATAATCAACAACCGTTTTATTATATTGTGCTTGTTGATTTCTCAAAGCCATTTGTGCTGTGCTCATGGGCACGTATCCTCCTGATCGGCATATGAAGGGGGATATCTTTATCCCTCTTGCTGCCTGCAAAGAGCCTATCGTTTCTTGTGCAAGTGAACAACTCTTTTTTCAATATATTTTTTGGCATAATCCATTTTTATACCAAGACCTACTCAATTATTATATCTTATTGTTATATCTTATTTTAGATACAGACGTCAAATCATAGTTTGTATGGGATCAACAATCAGTTTAATTCTATCATTCCTTTCTCTGCTATCATGATCAGATCATCTTTGGTATCGTGTGGTGTGTGTGCATCGACGGTGTATACATCATAGTTTTTTCCGTCTATTGTCAACATGTCAGAAGACCATGCTCCATGGGTATCAGATAATGTCTTGTCAAAAAGAGTACCGTTCCTATCAAGGCTTAGCCCAAGTCTATTTAAAACAACATCAACACTGCCTCCAAGGTTCTCAGCTCCTTGACCAAAGACAAACAACTCAACATCTTGAATATTACTGCTTACAAGCGCTTGTTGTATATCTGTTTTATTCAGTGTGCTTGATAGCAAAAGCTCAAAATCATCACAGCCATCGTCAACCAAAATGTCATCAATCTTTATGATTGTTGTATCCGACGTAAAAAGATCGTCGTTCGTTGTAGCGTCGGGCAGTGTATCATCTTTTCCGCCAATGAATATGTTGTCATCAGCGTCATCGAAAAGTTCATCTTTCTTCTCACTGCCCAGCACGTTGTTCATACCTTGCACACTAAAGGACAACAATTTGCTGTCCCATGCGCCAAGTTCATCTTTGACAGACACGGTGAATTGCTCTGTCAATAGGGCGTCATCATGCTTTGTGCCTGAGTGCAAATCCACATAGGCCGCCGCAGTAGCCGAATTGTCTTTGGCTTCTTCCCATGTATACAGTGTGTAGGCGTATGTGTCTGTGATGTTATCAATGCTTAATTTTCCGTACAAACCATAGGCTTCATCAACAGATTGAGGCAATTCAGACAACGCTTCAAACAACTTCGGTGTAAAACCCCCAGGCAACAAAGCCTCTTCGGGATGTATATATGATGCACTAAAAGTCAAAACATCGCCTTTGGAACCGTTTGCATCGGGATCTGTACCTATCAGCGTACCTATAACGGATTGTACGGAATCAGGCTCGTTGTATGTATAGATGATATTATGCTGTTCGGTATCAAGCGTTAAAATAGGCTTATCGTTACTGCCTTCAAGTCGCATATGAACGACATAATCTTTGATTACATGTGTAGAGTCTTTTGCGGTAAAAGAAAAACGAAACAAAAGGTCTTCCCCTTCGTTCAACTTGTCCGCTTCTTTTTGATCGACAACAAACACATACGCGCCATTGATACTGTTTAAATACAAATTGCCGCCGTCTACATCAACAGTGGTATCATAGGTAAAATCAACACCGGACACACTCATTGACGTTACAGACACAATCGTGCTGTCAGCGACGGTATATGTCAAACTGCGAGTGTCATCAAAGTCTGAAGCAGCAACCGGCACGATACCCATCATGGCAGGCACGCCGGAATCAACGAGGTTCAAGACAACATGACCGTCACTCATAATTTCCACACCCGCTTCTTGTACTGTGTATTCAACAACACCGTCATCAAACACGAGAGGCGCTTCATTATTGCCCAACACCGTAAACGAGAGATTCTGTGAAGCTGATGCGCCCCAATGATCTGTCACGGTGATTGTAAATTGTTCTGTCGGCAAGGCCTCGTTGCTGTCACCGCGCATGTGTAAAGCGACATAGGCAATAAGGCTTGCAGGATTGTGTTGTGCTTCTTCCCACGTATATTCTGTATACTCGTAGGTATTGGTGTCGGCATTGATCGTCAGTTTGCCGTATAGGCCATATATTGTGGTTTTTGCTCCGTCAATAACCGGCGCTAGCTGCGCGATATCAATCAAAAAATCGTCATAGATATCTTGAAAACTGTACTCTGTAACATTGCCTAGAGTAGTCCAAGTCGGCTGCATCGTAGCAAAGGCCGCTTGCAACGCATTGAGCACATCTTGGTTGAGACTGCCGGGGAATAAATCCGTAAGCTTGTCTTTTAATGTACTCATCACATGTTCAATCGCGTGATTTTGTTTGAACAACAGATTAAGTTGCGAAAATTCTTTACCAAAGAATATTTCTTGAAATGTAGGCACCACGTAGCCAAAAGCATAAGTCAGCGCTTCACTGTTATGATAATGAATGGAAGCTATATGACCCTCGTGGTGTATAATATCAGGATCTGTTGCCGCAAAAACCCCCGAGTAGGCATCCATATTGTCAACCGTCAATATAGGTTGAGTATTGGTATCTTTTCTGGTGGGAATGAGATCTTGGGCATTATCATCACCGAAAAATGAATGCTCATTCAGTATAAAAAAATCTGTATATCGAAGTTCTTCCTGAACATTCAAATTTACAGTGTCATATTGCAGATCGTCTGGTGACACGGTCAGACTTGCTGCCATGGGCATGGTGTTCATATCGCTAAGAGACAGCGTTGTCAGGGTATCGCCATCGATTTTGCTTGATTCGCTTTCGGAATGTTGTTGATCATCTGAATCATCATGACCGATGTAACCTGATATACTGTCATCATGCACGAGAGGTTCAATAACGGGCATCGCGTTGACAGCCATTTCATTCATACCATTTATAGAAACAGTGAGGTTTTGTGTCGACCAAGCGCCGTTAATGTCTTGGACATAGACTTTAAATATGTCACTGACGATTTCATCGGTATTGAGTGTTTGTATAGCGGAAGCAGTATTGTTTAAGGAATAGCTGTATGTACCGTTTGTATCAATATTCAACGTGCCATAGAGACCGACACAGGTGGTGTTTCCTGTCGGAGCCGTACTGTTTGCAGCACCGACGCTGTAGCTCAGGGCATCATTTTCGGCATCAAAAAGATTTATAAGCACGCCTTTTACAGGTAAGCCTATGACGTCTTCGGTTACAGAAAGATCGCGAAGAGAGAAGATCGGGCGATCGTTGGTGCCTTCAATCTCAACATTGACAGTTTTGGAGTTGTTACTCAAAGCACCTTGTGTGTCTTGCACAAAGACAAATGCTTGGGGCAACGAGATAGACTCTGCGGCACTCAAGGCATTCACTGTAGGATTATTGTCATTCAAAGTGAATGTCGGTTGACCTGTGTTTTGATCCAAGGTCAGAACCCCCAACACCTCTACGGCTGCTGGGGGGTCTCCAGTCACAAAACCATTTTCTGTAGCATAGAGTGTAGAAACACGCGCACCGTCCAATTGGAATACAAACGTCAAGCTGTCGCCATCAACATCAGTCACATTCTCCGTGGAATCAGAACCGACATCAATGAGTAGCCCGCCAAAGGGCGTGTTGGGAGCCAGTACCCCTGATTCTTGTACTGTAAGGTTGTCTGACAGTATGCCGGCGGCGTTGAAATTTTTCAATATCGGCACATCGTTTGTACCCGTAATGGTAACGGTAAGAGCGTTTTCCCTGAACACGCCGTGCATGTCTGTTGTACGCACCACAAAAGATTCGACAACGCTTTCACCGGCAGCAAGTCCTTGTACAGCTTCAGCGTCGTTATTTGATGTATAAGTATATTTTCCGTCGACAGAGAGTCTCAATGTACCGTATTCTGTCGGCATATCAAGATTTTCACCGGCATTATCTGCCATCACCGTGATGCCGTTTCGTGTAACACTCAGTGTATGTGTCGTGCTGTCGGTATCAAGATTTGCCACTGAAACAGTGCCGCTGACAGTGCGAGTTATGGCATCTTCCGTCAATTGGTGTTGTGCAACGGCAGTCGTGGTACGCGGTTGAACATCAGCTCCGCCAATGGCAATATCAGGTGCATAGGAAGTGACAACATCTTTTATATCGCCTACTGCCCAACCACGTACGGCATTGTGTTGATCTTGATTTGGTTTGACAACATTGATTATAGCCACTGAATACAACCTCTAAGAAAAATATCAAATAAAATTATCAACAACATCAACAAAACACATCTTAAAACAATATAACAAAAGACGCACACAAAGAATCACAAGCCGTGACGTGCTTTATGTAACGCTTCTTTTTATTATTGTTGTATTTGTTTTATTATAAACCAAACTACATAAACATTGGACACATAAATTCACTTTAACAATTTGAAATATATGACCAATCATAAAATTTTATTACTGGAAAAATATATAGCACAACTTAGTTTAGTTTATATCAGTGGCATTTTTTTACAGGGATATTTTACCAATACCTAAGGACATGTCAACACACCCTGCCTATTGTTTCATTGCAAAAACAACCCTCATTATAAGAACTATAACACATTAAAAAAACTATGTTTATAGCCATATGACAAGAGTGTTATTTTATATAATGAAACACTGTCAAGCGTATACAACTCTGCATAAAAAAATTTAATATACAGGCTATAAATAAGTCAAGAAATATCTATAGAAAAAATACGTATATGTTGGAAAGTATCGAAACCAAACAGACGTATTCACAACCGTCAATCCAGCGCAAAATATCATTTCATTGAGATTGAAAAAAACAGATGCGGTGTCTCCCTCCTCTGCTCTCATTCCTTATTTTAAGAGAATGAGCATACATGAAGGGCTAAACACACACATCTGTCAAAAAGAAAAGAAACAATTCAAGTAACCATGTGGCTATACGACAGCCTGTTTTAGCTCCTCAAAAGCGTTGGCTACACCGTTGGGGTTGCTGCCGCCTGCTTGGGCTTGATCGGGACGCCCACCACCTGAACCACCGACATGAGGTGCAAGCACTTTAATCAATGCCGGTGCTGTGAAACGATCGTGCAAATCTTTTGAAACATAAAGAATCAACGCCACTTTTTCATCAGGCGTTTCTGCATCAGGTGCGGCAAGACAAATAATACCAGAAGACATTTTTGAACGCACATCATCCATGTTTTCACGCAACAACTTAACAGACATGGCAGGCAGTTCTGCCATAATCACCTGTACACCATTGATAGATTGTGCTTTATTGATGAGTTGTCCGTCTTTTCCGGCTTCTGCTTTGGTTTTTTCCAAATCTTTACGGAGTGCTTTATGCTCTTTGAGTAGCGTGTCTACACGTTCAGCGAGTTCATCGGGTTGGCTTTTTAACAAACTGCAGGCTTTTTGCAATTGTGTTCGCTGATTATTTAAGTAATTTAAGGCGTTCCAACCTGTCAGCGCTTCAATACGACGCACGCCGGCTGAAATACCCGATTCACTGAGCAATACAAAACAACCGATTTCCCCTGTATAATTCAAGTGCGTACCGCCGCACAGCTCTACAGATTCGCTATGCTCTGGAGTGCCTATGCTTACCACGCGCACTTCATCACCGTATTTTTCACCAAAAAGAGCCATGGCGCCGGCTTGTTCGGCCTGTTCTCGGTTCATGAGTGCCGCTGTGACCGAATAGTTTGCCATAACTGCGGCATTGACTGCGGTTTCAACAGCCTGCAATTCTTTTTCTGTCAGCGCAGCAATATGTGAAAAGTCAAAACGCAAACGTTCCGAAGTCACCAACGAACCGGCCTGACGCACGTGTTCACCAAGCACATTACGCAACGCAGCATGCAACAAGTGTGTACAAGTATGAGAACGAGCCGACGCACAACGCGGCTCTGCATCAACCAAAAGCTCAACCTCTTGACTGAGCTGCAAAGAACCTTGGGTGATATTGACTTGTAAAACCGTCAACTCTGCAGACGGTTTGAGTGTATCTACAACAGTAGCGAGGCCTTCAGGAGCCTTTAACGAACCGCTGTCGCCTGTTTGACCGCCTGACGCGCCATAGAAAGGAGTACGATCGGTCACAAGAAAGCCTTTTGAACCTTGTTCCAACATTTCAACAGGCAAAGCGTCGGCGTCGAGCAAAGCAACGATCCGTCCTGTATCCGTCGTTTTGTCATAGCCTGTAAACAAACTTGTCAAACCGTCTTCCAAAAGTGGAGCAAAGCGTGCACCGAGATCTTTTTCACCCGATCCTTTCCACGCGGCACGCGCACGAGCTTTTTGTTCTTGCATGTGCTTGGTAAAGGTGTCTTCATCCACATCAAAATCGTGTTTTTCAGCAATCATACGCACAATATCCACAGGAAAACCGTAGGTATCATAGAGCTTAAAGGCCAAATCGCCGGGAATGATTGTTTGCCCAGAGTTTTTGTAGCCGGTGATAGCAGACTCAAGCATGACCAAACCTTTATCGAGTGTCACGCCGAAACGTTCTTCTTCTTCACGGATGACTCGCGCCATAAAATCTGCACGGGCTTGCAGTTCGGGATAATCAGTACCCATCACCTCAACAACTTTAAGAGCCGTTTTATACAAGAAAGGCTCACGCATGCCCATTAACCAACCAAACAAACACGCCCGACGAATCAAACGCCGTAAGACATAGTTGCGTCCTTCATTGGCAGGCAAAATGCCGTCAGCGATCATGAAAGCCATAGAACGGCTATGGTCGGCAATAACGCGAAGCGCTGTATCGGTGTCTGCATTATCGTTGTAACGCACATTAGCCAGTTGTGCGGTGTATTGGATGAAGGCTTGAAACAAATCCGTATCATAATTACTGCGAACACCTTGGCATATAGCCGCAATGCGTTCCAAGCCCATACCCGTGTCAATAGAAGGACGCGGCAAGGGCGTGCGTGTGCCATCGGCAGCTTGATCGTATTGCATGAACACCAAATTCCAAATTTCCAAAAAACGATCGCAATCACAGGTTCCAATACCACAATTTGGCCCACAAGCCATGTCTGCACCCTGATCCACATGGATTTCAGAACAAGGACCGCAAGGACCTGTGTCACCCATACTCCAAAAATTATCTTTTTCACCCAAACGGAAAATCCGATCAGAAGAAACACCGGCAACGCGTTGCCACAAATCAAAGGCTTCATCGTCGTCCAAATAAATGGTGATATACAATTTTTCTTTGGGCAGTTTGAGCTTTTCGGTGATCAGTTCCCAAGCCATGCGAATTGCGTCTTCTTTAAAGTAATCACCAAAGGAAAAATTGCCGAGCATTTCAAAGAAGGTGTGGTGTCTTGCGGTGCGTCCAACATTATCAAGATCGTTATGTTTACCGCCGACACGCAAACATTTCTGAGATGTCACGGCACGAGTGTAATCACGTTTTTCTTGACCAAGGAACAGCCGCTTAAATTGTACCATACCTGCGTTGGTAAAAAGCAACGAAGGATCGTCTTTGGGAATCAAAGACGACGAGCTGACCCTTTGGTGCCGATAGGATTCAAAATGTTCCATAAATAAGCGACGAATGTCTTGGGCTGTAAACATAAACACTCCCTAGGTCGTGTCGTCAACTGACGATTTTTTGTGTTATATCAAGGAAGAAAAACGAGCTTTGAGGACGAGTATATACATAATACACGACCGAAAGAGCCTGTTAAATTTGATGAAGAGAGAAATATTAAAACGCATAAGGGGGACTCGTCAAACGTTTTTCAAAAAGCATTCTTCAAAGAAACAAGAATTTTTGAGAACGTATTGTCAAGTAACGAATTTTCTTGCTCAATCAAGGAAGAAAAACACGCTTTGAGGGAGTGTATACAGACATACATGGCCGAAAAAGATCGTAAAGCCTGATGCAGAAAAAACCGAAAAAACATTTATATGAACGCGATTAAAGAGAAAGAATGCACGACTTCATCGCACGAAAATGCATAATAAAACCTCTACATGTTGTCTCTGTTTATAGAGATTTTACTATGCATTTTATTGTGGAGCACAGCTTTTTTAAAGATGTAAAAAATCAGCCAATTTGGCGTTGAAGACTGTTGCGACGACGACGGCGTTCGCGTGCATCAAATATGGCAGGATCAATGTCATCTTCGTCATTTTTAGCATTGTTGGAACGAAGGAGCGCTTGACTGACGGATTGCCCTTGCATATCGGCAAGATTCTTTTGCTCTTCTTCGGGAGCTTGAGCACCAAGGATGCTTGAAGCTTGGCTTTTCAGAAAATCACGAGCAGCAATAACGGTTTTATCTTGAACCGCTTCATACCCCTGGGGAACCGAATCTTCTTCACGTTCGAAGGTGTTGGTAAGGGGGCGTTCATTGGATGTGGGCAAACCGTCATCCATCATGGAAAATCGATTAAGCAAGGCCGCGGCACCGAAGCGTTGTTCAGCTTCCCATTCAAACATGACCGCCGTACCGAAACATGAGAAATATTTACTGCCGTCGGGATGGAAAGCCACATTTTCGGAATAACCGACAATGGCGTGTGCGCCCTTATTGACGGCACGTGAAGCCATACCAAAGAAAGCCTCTTCAGAATCATATCCACGACAACAAACCAGTCCCAAAACTTTACTGATTTGTTTGCCTTCGACTTTATCGGTTGTCACAACAGGAAATTTACCGCCAAGAAAGAGATCTTTAACTCGTTCGGTCATGAGATCGGGTTGTTCTTCTTTTTTCCGATTTTTCTTATCGTTTCCACTGAGTAAAAAAAACATATACGACGCCTCCAGCGTTTGAATACTGACAGATACAACTTAATCATGCAAAATCCATACCATAACAAAAAAAAGAAAAACAACAAAGAAAGAACATCTCTGTACTTTTATTTTTGTATATTATATTAAAATGTTGTAATAAAAAATATCTTTTTCAAAAAAAATCAATAAAACAGACTGTTCAATCAAACAGTCCTGTGATACATATCATAACCGAAGAAAAAATGACACCAAAGAGAAAGAATATCAAAAACGCACCGGCAGACAGGTTTCTGCTGTCTGCCGTCGAAGAGATCTTTTATTGTCAAATGTCATATAACTTTTTATTACACAACTGAAAGAAAAAATCGTATACAAAACGCTTTTTTATAACCGCAGTCCCCCTATAATTTTGTTCGTGGAATATAAAGGGGTTGTTCGATGTGTTCTACTTGTCTTTATTTGCAAAACAGGGTAATTGATTGCAACATTAAATGAATGGAAGACACAGAAGCAGGAACATTTCAAAACAGGAAATCATGCGAAGGAGTTTTTTACAATGGCCAAAAAAATGAAAACCATGGATGGCAATACAGCGGCAGCGCATATTGCTTACGCCTTGAGTGATGTAGCTGCCATTTATCCCATCACCCCCTCTTCAGTAATGGGCGAATTGGTTGATGAATGGGCTGCGCAAGGGCGTAAAAATCTCATGGATCAAACCGTCTCGGTCTATGAAATGCAATCTGAAGCCGGTGCGGCCGGTGCCGTACACGGTTCATTGGCAGCCGGTGCGCTCACCAGCACTTTTACGGCATCACAGGGCTTGCTCCTGATGATTCCGAATATGTATAAGATGGCCGGCGAATTGCTTCCCGGTGTTTTTCACGTTTCTGCCCGTACATTGGCTTCACACGCACTGTCGATCTTTGGCGACCACCAAGACGTTATGGCTGCACGCCAAACAGGTTTTGCCTTCCTTTGCTCAAGCTCTGTGCAAGAATCGATGGATATGGCCTTGGTTGCGCATTTGGCTTCCATTGAGTCAAGCATCCCGTTCTGTCACTTCTTTGACGGTTTCCGTACCTCACATGAAGTACAAAAAATCGAAGTGATTGACTATGAAGAGATTCGCGGTCTGGTCAATTGGGATAAAGTCAACGGCTTCCGTCAAAATGCCATGAACCCCGAACATCCCCATCAACGCGGTACCGCACAAAACCCCGATATCTTCTATCAAGCCCGTGAAGCCTGTAACGCTTTTTATGACGCTGTACCCGCTATTGTGGTCGACGCCATGAAAAAAGTCACGTCAATCACAGGCCGTAAATATCGTCCCTTCGACTATGTGGGACACCCGGAAGCTGACCGCGTGATCATCGCTATGGGCTCCGGCTGTGAAGCCATTGAAGAAGTGATTAAATACTTGAACGACCAAGGTCAACGCGTCGGTCTTATCAAAGTGCGTTTGTTCCGTCCTTTTTCGGCAGAGCATATGCTCAAAGTGTTGCCCTCAACTGTTGAAACCGTCACCGTCCTTGACCGTACAAAAGAACCCGGCGCTCCCGGCGATCCTTTGTATCTTGACGTTTGCACCGCTTTCATGGAGCACGGCGAAGCACCTCGTGTCCTGGCCGGACGCTACGGCCTCGGCTCCAAAGAATTCACGCCATCCATGATCAAAGCCGTGTATGACAACATGTTGAGTTGCGGCCCCAAAAACCACTTCAATGTCGGTATTGTCGATGACGTGACCCATACCAACTTGGATGTGGAAGAAGAAATCTACACCGTGGCTCCCGGCACCGTACAATGTAAATTCTTCGGACTCGGTGCAGACGGTACCGTCGGTGCAAACAAACAAGCCATTAAAATCATCGGTGACAACACCGACATGTACGCACAAGCTTACTTTGCGTATGATTCCAAAAAATCAGGCGGCTTTACCGTATCGCATTTGCGTTTCGGTCAATCCCCCATTCAATCTACCTACTTGGTCAACCAAGCTGACTACATTGCCTGTCACAAAGCCTCCTATGTCAATGAATATGATGTGCTTGCAGGCATCAAAGACGGCGGCGTGTTTGTGCTGAACTCTGCTTGGGATCAAAACGATTTAGAAGCCAACCTGCCCGCGTCCATGAAACGCGCTTTGGCTGCCAAAAAAATTCGCTTCTATAATATCAATGCCGTAAAAGTGGCAACCGAAGTGGGTCTTGGCGGACGCATCAATATGATCATGCAAACCGCTTTCTTCAAGCTTGCTGAAGTGATTCCTTTTGAACAAGCCGTGGCACTCTTAAAAGAATCCATCAAAAAGACCTACGGCAGCAAAGGCGACAAAATCGTCAACATGAACATTGCCGCCGTTGACAAATCTTTGGATGCGCTTGTTGAAGTGAAAGTGCCCGCCACTTGGGGCGATGCCACAGACGCATGTTGCACCGACAGCGCAACATGTTCTTGCTCCTGCCACTCCGGCGAACCGGAATATATCTCCAAAGTCGTGCGTCCCATCTTGGCTCAACAGGGCGATACGTTACCCGTGTCTTGCTTTGATGCCGATGGTAGCGTGCCCCTTGGCACCACCGCTTTTGAAAAACGCGGTGTAGCCATTGCCGTTCCCGAATGGATCACGGAAAATTGTATTCAATGCTGCCAATGCTCCTTTGTTTGTCCTCACGCCGCCATCCGTCCTATTCTGGCGACCGAAGAAGAACTTGAAGGCGCACCGGAAAGCTTCACGACCAGAGACGCCATCGGTAAAGAACTGAAAGGTCTCAAATTCCGTATGCAAGTCTACGCCGAAGATTGCTTGGGTTGCGGATCTTGTGCCGATGTGTGCCCCGCAAAAACCAAAGCACTGGTCATGAAACCACTGGAAACACAAATTGCTGACCAAAAAGTCAATCTGACCTTTGCCGATCACAATGTGGAGTTGAAAGACGATCTCATGGCTCGTCATACGCTCAAAGGTTCACAACTCCAACAACCACTGTTAGAATTTTCCGGTGCGTGTGCCGGTTGTGGCGAAACCCCTTATGTCAAACTGCTGACACAGATGTTTGGCGAACGGATGTTCATCGCCAATGCCACGGGTTGTTCTTCAATTTGGGGTGGTTCTGCACCCACAAATCCCTACTGCACAAACAAAGAAGGCTACGGCCCCACATGGGGTAACTCCCTCTTTGAAGACGCCGCCGAATACGGCCTCGGTATGTTTGCCGCTTACGACCAACGTCGTGCACGCTTGGCAAACCTCATTGCCGAAGCCAAAAATATTGAAGGCATCTCTCCCGAACTCAACGAAGCCCTGCAAGGCTGGCTGGATAACAAAGAAGACGCCGAACAATCCCGTACATACGGTGAACAAATCCTCGGTTTGACTCATGATCTTGACGCCAACGCCGTGATTGAACAAATCTGGGAAATGAACGATCTGCTCACCAAAAAATCCGTCTGGATCTTCGGTGGCGACGGTTGGGCTTATGACATCGGATATGGCGGTTTGGATCACGTTTTGGCCTCCGGCAAAAACGTCAACGTGTTGGTGATGGATACCGAAGTGTACTCCAACACCGGCGGACAAGCTTCCAAAGCCACACCGCTCGGCTCCATTGCCAAATTTGCCGCATCAGGCAAACGCACAGGCAAAAAAGACCTCGGTCGTATGGTGATGACATACGGCTATGTTTATGTCGCTTCCGTATCTATGGGAGCCAACAAACAACACGTCTTGAAAGTCTTCCGCGAAGCCGAAGCTTTTGACGGTCCTTCTATCATTATTGCTTACGCCCCTTGTATCAACCAAGGTATCCGCAAAGGTATGGGTAAGAGCATGGAAGAAGGCAAATTGGCTGTTGATTCCGGCTACTGGCCGTTGTATCGTTACAACCCTGAGCTGGCCGCAGAAGGCAAAGCATTCAGCCTTGATTCCAAAGCTCCCGACGGCAGCATCTTGGACTTCTTGGCAGGCGAAAACCGCTTTGCGCAATTGGCACGCACCAAACCCGAAGAAGCCAAAGCTTTGAATGAAGAATTGGCAAAATCCTACGCAGAACGGTATCAAATCTTGGCTGATATGGTCAACGAAAAGACCGAAGATACCACAGCTGAATAATTGATTTGAGTTGATGGGCGAACAGAACTTTTTAAGAACTGTTCGCCCTTTTTTTCATTGTATTAAAAAAAAGGTTGCAGGGAATGGCCAATTCTATTTATATTACAGCCACAGAACCCCATAGCGGAAAAATTGCTGTTGTGCTTGGAATGATGCAAACCATGTTGCGCCATACACAAAAAGTGGCATTTTTTCGTCCTATTGTAGATGTGGCCAAGGGCAAAGATTCAGATACAGCTTTGGTGTTGAGTTATTTTAACTTGGATATGGATCCGGAAGACACCTATGCCTGCACGTTCAAAGACGCTCGTGAATTAATCAATACACAAAAACATGGGCAACTCTTAGAACTGATTCTCCATAAATTTCGTCAATTATCAGAAAAATATGATTTTATTGTTGTTGAAGGTACAGAATTTACAGGCGGCAGTGCCTCCTTTGAAGCTGAATTGAATCTTGAAATAGCCTCAGTCTTGGACAGCCCTTTGGGACTTGTCTGTAGCGGCACGGAACGTGCTGCCGATGAGATTTGCGCCATTACTCAAGGCAGTCTTGAACTGCTTTTTGAACGTCAACAAGAAATCGGAGCGCTTTTCATCAACCGCGCCAGACTCTCTGATGTAGAAGCCAAAGGGATTGCGGCATGCATAGGGAGCAATGCCCCTTCGTTACCGATTTTTGTTTTACAAGAAAACAATATTCTCGCACGGCCTTCGTTGGCGGACGTGCAACGGAGTTTACAAGCCGAAGTGCTTTATGGTGTTGAATATCTTGATACGCTTGTTGATGATTATCGCACTGCTGCCATGCAGGTGGGTAATTTTTTAGATTATATTGATGACGGTGTGTTGGTTGTCACCCCGGGAGATCGCTCAGACATTGTGCTTGCGGCGCTGGCTTCACGGGTTTCAAAAACATGTCCAAATATATCGGGTGTGTTACTTACAGGCGGTTTAAAAGTTTCGCAAAATGTGCTGAAATTGGCTGCCGGCCTTGAAGGCTCACCGACACCCATTCTTTCTGTTCCCGGGCATACCTATACGGTAATCATGGCACTGGCTTCGCTCTATGCCAGCATAAAACCCGGTGATACCCGTAAAATCGAAACAGCCTTGCAAGTTTTTGAAAAAGGTGTTGCTGCGGACACTCTTGCTCAAACATTATTAACCAGAGAATCCAAACGCGTGACACCACTGATGTTTGAAATGCAATTGAATGCCAGAGCACAAAAACACACCATGCGCATTGTCTTACCTGAAGGTGAAGAAGAGCGTATCTTACAAGCTGCAGAGATCATAGCACGTCGTGCCGTTGCCAAAATTATCTTGCTTGGCCGTCGTGATATTATTCAACGTACAGCGTTTCGAATGGGCTTAAAACTTGAAGGTGTGGATATTATTGAACCTGAACAAGCCAAAAACTTTGAAGATTACGCCAAAACTTACGCCGAATTACGCCAAAAAAAGGGCGTAACCCTTGAACAGGCCAGAGAAAAAATGCGTGATCCCAACTATTATGCAACCATGATGGTTTATAAAGACGATGCCGACGGCATGGTTTCAGGTTCAATCAATACCACGGCAAATACGATTCGTCCTGCTTTTGAGTTTATCAAAACACGTCCTGAAGTCTCGAATGTATCCAGTGTGTTTTTGATGTGTATGCCCGATCGCGTACTTGTGTTTGGTGACTGCGCCGTGATCCCTAACCCCACAGCCGATCAATTGGCAGACATCGCCATATCCTCAGCACACACAGCAGAAACCTTTGGTATTGAACCGCGTATCGCGTTGCTTTCCTATTCAACTGGAACATCAGGCAAAGGCGCCGACGTGGATGTCGTCATTGAAGCCACAAATACTGCCAAAGAACGGGCGCCCGAATTGCTCCTTGAAGGCCCCATTCAGTATGACGCCGCTGTTGATTTTGACGTGGCTCGTACAAAACTCCCCGACAGTAAAGTGGCAGGGCAAGCGACTGTATTTGTATTCCCCGATCTGAATACAGGCAACAACACCTATAAGGCTGTACAACGCTCAGCAGGCGTTACCGCCATCGGACCGATCCTCCAAGGACTCAACAAACCGGTCAACGACTTATCAAGAGGTTGTCTCGTACCCGATATCGTTAATACCGTAACCATCACCGCCATTCAGGCTCAAGCAATAAAAGGTTTAGTGTAATTTTTTATCTGTCTGGGGAACTTCGTTCCCCAGACAGCCTTATTTCTGCGGTGTTATTGAGTGTCTGATTGTATAACTTAACACCCTGTTTATATAATTGTAAACACAGTTATTTCAATATATTATCGTTTAAAAATTGAAAAGAACACTTATTTGCTTTGACGCAGTTGTCGTTTGTCACCAATACGAATGGTAAAGCGTTCTTTATCAAAATATTCCAACAAAGGAATGCTGAATTTCCGAGAAAGGCCGTTGGTTAAATCGCGAAATTGTGCCGGCTCAAGATCTATGTTTTGTTCAAACCATTTGAGTAATTTTTTTTTGATACTATCAATGATTTCTGAATGATAGTACATGCCGTCTTTGATTTTTATAATCAATCCTTCATCAGTTAAAAGTTTTAGCACAGCCAAAATCTCATTGGCACGTTCCGGCGTTGTTTTCGTTTCATTGAGTTTTTCAAACATTTCTTTTAATATTGGTGGTGTCATACCGCCTTCAATAATAAGCTTGCACAGATCGGCTTTAATCGAAGCTTGATCATTTTCAAGAGCCACTTTATGCGATGCAAGCCGCACCACATCACCTTCAATGATCAATTCACCCGAACGAGTCAAACGTTCAAAAACACAATGAATCAATTTCGGATGTAATCCATTGCTCCAACTTGAAGCAATGCCTCCAAGCAGAAGAGCTTCACGCGCCATGCCAAGCTTGAGGGGATTTTTTTGATGGAAGACGGCTGCTTGTTTAAGACAAGCGTGACAAAGAATTGTAAAACTCTCGATACTTATATAGGCTTTCGCTTCTCGATCAAAACAAATGATTTCTTTACCAACCAGAGGTTGAATAATTTTTTCACGCTGTTTATTATCAAAATTGGTGAGTACAGAAAGTTGTTTGGCGTTGGCTCCTTGTGTGCCTCTCAATGCGATTTGTCTTTGAACAAAAAGACGTTGGGAAGCGATTTCCTGTGACATGGCATGTTGTGGTAAAGTGATAAGACTAGCAATCAATTCCGGCGTATATGCACTGCGCCGTAACGGTAGACCAAAGGGATTTAACACGACACCGCCTGCAACAGTGCGGAGCGGCGAAAACGTACGTATAACACAATGATCACCAAAAACACCAACCATAGGTGTACTAAAACGCACTTCACACAACGCTGTTTCACCGGCAACCAATTTGTCACGATCCATAAAATACAATCGAGCCGTCAGTTCCCGTGCACCATGATGAAAATGGATTTCTGTCCTGTGGCGCAGCGGACGTGGGGATGAAGACAAACACACCAATCGCACAAGCCAACGATCCGAAGGAAACAACGTTTCCGGTACAGCCAATACATCACCGCGTTCAATATCTGAGACCTCTAAACCATGAACATTAATTGCAGTTCGGTTACCGCTCAAGGCGGTTTCGACTTGTTTTCCGTGACTTTGTAAACTGCGTACTTTGGTGGTACGTCCCGTTGGCAAAACCTCCAGTGTTGAACCAAGACTTACAGCCCCTGAAATCATTGTGCCTGTAACAACTGTACCATGGCCTTTAAGAGTAAAGACACGATCCACAGGCAAACGAAATAAATCATTACGTCGTTTCGGTGTCAATTGTTTTGCTTGTTCAGTGATATAATGCCGTAATTCATCGATCCCTTGTTTTGTCTGTGAAGAAACAGGAAATAAAGGAGCGGCTTCTAAAAATGTGCCTTGCAGGGTATTGCGAATGTCTTCCAAAGCAAGTTCTAACCATTCTAATTCAACCATATCAAGATTGGTAACAGCCACAAAACCATGTCGAATACCGAATAACGCACAATTTTCTAAGTGTTCGCGTGTTTGTGGCATCACACCTTCATCGGCAGCAATAACCAACATCACAAAATCAATACCTGAAGCACCCGCAACCATATTTTTAACAAATTTTTCATGACCGGGAACATCAACAATACCAAGGCGTTGCGAAGACTCTCCTTCATTACTTGGCAAATCGACATGAGCAAAACCCAGCTCAATAGTGATACCGCGACGTTTTTCTTCTTCTAAACGATCACAATCAATACCAGTCAAAGCACGTACAAGACTTGTCTTACCGTGATCGATATGTCCTGCAGTTCCCATGACAACAGCCATGTTTACTCCTTTTTCAATAAAATGATCTCTATTGATTGTTTGAGCTCTGACCAAATGTCAAAACTCTATACGGTCTTCTTGGATGATCTGTGAAGTTTTTTGTTTTGTTTAATAGAAGGAAAATGATTTTTTATATTCTATTCTATAGTCTAAGATGAAATATTTGTCAAGAATATTGTTTAAGGAAGAAGTCTATTCTACTATAAAACACGGTTTTCCCCAAGGTAACAAGAATCCGAGAAAAACCGATCCCACAACAAGGAATCTGAGGGAGCCAGAGGCAGTGCCTCGCCTCGTAAGGTTTAGCTCCCCCGAGAAAATAAAACGTGAACAGCCTTAGGCTTGAAGTTTTTCCACAGGTATTTTAACAACCAATTTACGAATCGGTGCCGGTTTATCGTGTGGTGCCACAATAGGCATGTGTGCTTCCCACGGCATGACAAATATAAAATCACCGGGGAGCAACGCGATTTTACTCGGTTCACACTGAGGAGCGACATGAAAACCCAGATCTTTGGTTTCATCAAAAGGATCTTGTAACGGCAAATCTTTCACAGGCGTGACATACATCCATTCTTCACCTTCAAGAACCACATGAATGTCGGCCATAAGGCGGTGCGATTCAAAAAGACAACTTTCAAATGTTTTGGTGTCACGGTTTGTAAAGCCTATATGACACCCTGCAACAACGGTGCTTTCATAAATGCTGTCTACTGTTTGTGCAGCAAGCCAAGTCATGAGTTCTTGCCATACAGGCCCGAGATTATAAAATTTTCCATTTTCAAGATTATCGTAAATCATGTGCTCCCCATATACATTTATAGAGTGTAAAAAAATGTTGAGGCATAACAAACCTCAACATACTGTACAAACAAGAAATTATTCTGCCAACAACGTATCAAGCGTTTCAATAAAAGCGTTCAAATCCGCTTCTTCGATGGTCAGGGCAGGCAACAGACGCAGTACGGTATCTTGTGTCAGATTCAAAACAAACCCCTGTTCAAGAAGCTTGTTCCAAATATCTTTACCTTGAAAAGTCAGCTCGATACCGATCATCAGTCCCATACCGCGAACTTCGGCGATTTTACCGGGATGTTTTTCGGCAAGACGTTGTACGTTTTGGCGAAAAACCGTACCCAGTTGTTCGGCACGCACATCAAGACGATCACGTTGCATGATTTCCACAGTTTTGTTCGCCACCGCAGAAAGCAGTGCGCCGCCACCAAAAGTGGTTGCATGGCTTCCGAACGCAAAGCCTTGTGACACCTCATTGGTGGTCATCATAGCCCCCATGGGCAAACCGTTTGCCAAGGCTTTTGCACAAGAAATAATATCAGGTTGTAAGCCCGCGTGTTGAAAACTCCAAAAACGTCCCGAACGGCACAAGCCTGTTTGAATTTCATCTACCATAAAAAGAATGTCTTTACGACGGCAAAGGGCTTCAATGCCTCTGGCATAGGCTTCAGACATGGGACGAATGCCCCCTTCGCCTTGAATGATTTCAACCAAAACGCCTGCGGTTTGTGGTGTGATGGCGGCTTCCAAGGCATCAAGATCACCCCACGGAACGTGTTTAAACCCTGTCGGGATAGGGGCAAAACCATCTTGAAAACGTTCTTGTCCTGTTGCAGCAACAGTGGCAAGAGTTCTTCCGTGAAACGCATTGTGTAATGTGATGATTTCAAAAGCGTCTTTCTTATACACTCGTTGCATGGTACGGCGAGCCAATTTGATCATGGCCTCATTGGCTTCGGCTCCCGAATTACAAAAAAAGACTTTATCAAAATGATTGGTCGAAAGCAGACGCTCAGCAAGATCCAATTGCTCTTCTTGATAGAACAAATTGCTGACGTGGATCAACTTACGGGCTTGACGAGCAATGACTTCGGCAATTTCTTCATGACAGTGTCCGAGACTGGTCACGGCAATGCCCGAAAGAAGATCGATATACTCTTTACCTGCCTGATCTCGCAAACGCGAACCGCAGGCTTCAGACACATCAATGGGGTAACGGGCATAGGTTCTACATAAAAGGTGTTCTTCACGTTGTTGCAGTTCAGAAGATGGGCATTGCATGTGCATTCTCCTCAAGCGAGTTGATTCAGAAAAAAGAAAAGATAAAGAAAAGAAGTATGCTGAGTCTTATGTAGAACTGTCAAGCTTTTTTGTATCGGTATGTCCAAAACCACCCATACCGCGCTGTGTTGTGCTCAGTTGTTCTGCTTCTTCCAATGTCACTCGCAAGGCCGGCTGAAAAACCAACTGTGCAATTCTCTCTCCTTGCTGTAGTGTATAGGGATTTTGTGACGTATTGAGCAAAACAACACTGATTTCACCACGATAATCAGGATCGATAACCCCTGTACCTTGTGCAACAACGATACCTTTCATGGCTCCGAGTCCGCTACGAGAATAAACAAAACCGGCAATATCTGTATTAAGCGGTTCAATGGCAATCCCGGTTGGAACAAAAACACGTTCATTCGGCGCAATCATCAGGCCAGAAGAAACAGATTCTTCAGAAGAAGGTAAACAAGCCCGTAGATCAAGGCCAACAGAACCGGGTGTTGCATAACCTAAAAGATATCCATCTTTTGCCTGTGTATAGATGCTTTTAGCATTATTGACATATACAAAACGTACAAGTGGTGTTTGCATAACCGTTGAACTCCATTTTTATATTTTCTCTATGAATCCAGCAACAAAAAAATAGATTATGAGTAAAACAACATTGACACAAGTGCTTCATTCAATGACTATATCATCCTTAAAGAGCCAAAAATATAAACATGCATTTCATGGCACACGCCTCAAAAAACAGTTCAAAAAATAGTATAAAAAAAGCCTTTCAATGTGAACACTGAAAGGCTTTTTTTATACATTATTTTAGACAATTACATACTTATATATCAAAAAATTTCTTTCGATCAACAAGGGTAATTTCCAATTCTTGACCGTCTGCTTCAACCATGACAGTTGTTCCGTTTGCTGCGCATTTTGAATCAATAAGGCAATAACCGTAGCTTTTTTCAATGCTGTAGCCGTAGTTGGGGCTGGTAACTTTACCAACGACAGCACCATTGTATTTTACGGGAGCATCATTAGCAATATCAACTTCATCATTTGCGCAAATAAAGCCCTTCAATTGACGAGCAGCACCGGCTTCTTTGATTTTTTGCAAAGCTTCTTTACCAAAAAATTCTTTGTCCCAACGAACCATCCATTCCATATCAAGTTCCAACGGATTGGTTCCCGCAAAATCACGAAGACGCAAAAGACCCTTTTCCCCGGGAATACTTTCAAGGCAAGCTTCTTTCGGCAGAACTTCGGCACCAAAAGGTTTGCCTGCTTTTTCCAAAGCTTCAACAAGACGCGGAAGGTCTGTTTCTTTGACAAATATTTCGTAACCAAGTTCACCGCTGAAACCTGTGCGAGAAACAAACAGTTCCAAATCTTCGAAGGTGTTGAGCATGAAACCAAAAAACGGTACATCGGTAATGTCTTTATCAAACACAGCTTGCACAATGTCGCGTGATTTGGGGCCTTGAACAGACCACATAACGTAACCGGGGCTCAAATTTTCAAATGTTACAGCTTTTGAACCGGCATGATCCTGCATCCATTGAATAAGCATATCAGGTCTTGCGGTAACAACATAGAAATTGTTGCTGTCAAGGCAGTATATAATGACATCGTCGATATAAAAGCCCGTTTCGTCAAGCATCGCTGAGTATATAGCGCGACCGGGTTTCATTTTACTGATATAATTGGTATTCATTTCATCCAAGAAAAGGCACGCATCAGCGCCGCTGACAAGGATACGACCATGAGTGAAATCAAAAATACCGGCTTTATTACGAATCATTTCATGTTGGCTTCTTTTTACTGCATCATTTTTTTTCATTTTTCATCTTCTATTTTTTAAAGGTTTATGATTATCAAATAATACACTCATTTTTTTGAGTACTCTGCCGTTCTTAAACACATTGTCCCACGACAGTGTGTTTAAGGCGACAGTTTCAAACGCTTGTGATATATCTGTCAAAAACGTAAAAATATATAACAACCGTTTAAGGTTGTCATACACATAAATCCAAACAACAATGCCTTTAAATGGCCTTCAACTGCACTTCAAATTTTAATGCTTTTGCAGCATTTTTCCACAAGAATTTTGAAAGAAGCTCAGGTTTGAAAGGCAGCTTGCAAAACGTTTCCACAGCATCTTTGTGTGCGGTAAACGGATAAGCCGAGCCAAACATAAAGCGATCTTGCATAAAGGTATTCGCAGCTTGAACGTAATCTTCTACGCCGGGCATATTAAACATAAACATAGTGGGGCACAGATACATGTTAGGTCGCTTAAAGGCTACAAACAGCGTTTCGGTCGTGGAAGGGTAGCCGCCGTGGACAACAACAAATGTCGCTGTGGGGAACGCCGCACAAATTCTATCAAAGATAGCGGGGTTACCATAGCTTACATCAGGTCCGTTGCATCCGCTTGCCGTGATGAGAATCGGAACACCATGGTTTGCACAATATTCATATATGGGATAAATGGATTTATCGTCTGCATATAAGGGCGTTTTCATCAAACCCGGCTCCATATGCACGGCAGTCAATGGACCGTTCACAACGGTGCGTTCAATTTCTGCGAGGGCTTTTGTAGGATCCGTAGGATCAATGCCTGCTGCGCCGATAAATTTATTTGGGTATTCTTCCATTAAAGAAACGATATCATCATTAGGCACTTTTGCAGTAGCACTGCCTTGACGTCCGGCAATAACACTGTAGGTAATACCGGCTGTTTCCAGTTCATCCAAAAACAAAGGCATTGACTTTTCCAGACAGGAAGGAGCGGGGGCCAATGAGAGCCGGTTGGCCCAATCAGTGGTGAATTGCGGATTACTAAAGACCGGCATGTCAAGAAATTCACGATAAGGAGGCCTTACACGGAGATCAATAATCATAATAAAAGTCCTTCTTGTTTTGTTTTTTGTAGTGTTACTGCCAATTTTATGGATAACGGCTCTATGGACAAACTTTTTTACGTCAAAATCATTCTAAAATGATATACCGTCACAACGATTACAGATAAACAGAGTGTATCAGTATGCTTGAAAGCATTTACACAGTGCATATTGCATATGTATCGTTTCAAAAAACATGAACTATGCATAGTATTGACATATATAGTTCATACAAGTTTATTTTTTTTAACGCAATAAAAATATCGACAGAGGCTGTCTTCCACATCCTTAAAGAGTTTGAGAAAATATGAACTATAATGTTTTTATTTTGTTTTATAAAAACATTATCTTCTTCTATGCAGTACAAGCATGCGAAAAAATATGCTTGTATCGTTTCGCTTCATAAAAGAAAAAACCTTATCCAAAAATTATGATAAAACACGTCTCATGTTTTTGTCAAGTTTTGTTTGCATTTTTATGTGTTACTGCTCCATATATTTAGAGCTTACGTTTTCTTTAGACAAAATCACTGCATCTAGTTCATATTCCATCTATTGGAAAACAACTCAAACGTAACAGCATGTATATAGCAAACACTCCTAATAATACATTCTCATTGCAATATAATTATGCATGGTTACATTGACAATCAAAGAGTGACAGGAAGGCTATGTCATTACTTTCTGTCATCCTCCCCAAGAGAGGGTCTGTTTTTACGTTCATGCAATGCAGATATAAAAACAATAGTCCTTGTAGAAACAGCATGTTATCTCTCTAGAAATAATCCCTTGGGAGAGGATTAACAATACGAAGAATTACGAGAAGCAGGAAAAAACGTAAAAACACGTAAAATAGTAAGTATTGCTATCTCTTTTTACGTTTATGCTTCTGTCATTTGAGCTTTTAAACGTTGCCTTTGTTGAATTTCTTTTCTCACTGTAAGAGCTAAAGAAAGAATTGTTAAGGCAATAAAGAACCAACACAGCGGTGTACTCCACAAAATTGAGACATCACCATGAGAAATAAGCAATGCACGTCGCAAATTATTTTCAAAAAGCGGTCCAAGAATGAATGCTACCAAGAAAGGCGCTTCAGCAATATGATGCCTTCCCATGTAAACCCCAAGCATACCCATAAATATAACAACCAAAAGATCAAAGGAGTTGTTGTTGATAGAGAAAGAACCAAAAAGACACAAAATCAAAATGGTGGGGAAAAGCACAGCTTTAGGAACTCTTGTAATTTGACTTACAGAACGGATACAAAACATACCCGCTATGAAAAGGAATAAAGAACTCAATAAAATGCCTATATAAAGAGCATTTACAAAAGACGCGTTTTCAATAAACAAAAGAGGACCCGGCGTGATATTGTGCATCATAAACGCACCGAGCATAACAGCAGTAACAACGTCTCCGGGAATCCCAAGAGACAAAAGGGGTATGAGTGTTGCTCCGCACACACCGTTATTGCCTGCTTCTGCTGCTGCTACACCCTCAAGCGATCCTTTACCAAACTCAGCAGGATTTTTAGAAGTACGTTGCGCTTCACTATATGAAAGATACGCAGCAGGAGCTCCCCCAATACCGGGAATAGCACCAAGAAGAACACCGATACAACTACCACGGAAAATGGATTTAAAACAACGTTTAAATTCACTGAAAGAAGCACCGGCTTCACCCATTTCCGGAGGTGCCATGCCTTGATGAGCCTTGAGTCGCACAGCTTTGATAATTTCAGGTAAGGCAAAAAGCCCGATAAGCAGAGGAACAAAAGTAAAACCTGCCATCAAGTTGACATTGTCAAAGGCAAAACGTCCCGTACCAAAAACAATATCCATGCCGACAGTAGCCAGCAAAAGACCAAGGCAAGCAGAAATGGCTCCTTTTGCGAGAGCTCCACCGGAAAGACCTGCCACAATCGTTAAAGAAAAACAAATGAGAGAGAAAAATTCTGCAGGCCCGAAACGCAAGGCAAAACTGGCAATAATGCCTGCAAAGAAAATCAAAGAAATATTTGAAATCAAGTCAGCAAAACAAGAGGCATACAAAGCAAGCTTCAAGGCTTGTCCTGCTTTGCCTTTTTGTGTCAAAGCATAACCGTCTATAGCTGTACAGGCAGCAGCAGCAGTGCCCGGTGTTTTAATAAGAATAGCAGAAATACTGCCCCCATACATAGAGCCTTTATAAATACCAAGCAAAAGCATAAGAGAGGTGATGGGGGTCATGTAAAAGGTAAAAGGCAACGCCAATGTCACAGCCATCACTCCGGTTAACCCCGGTAAGGCACCAATGATAACACCACCGATCGTGCCTCCAAAAAGAGCAAGAATATTTTCAACAGATGCTATAAGTTGAAACCCTTGCTGAATATTCTCTAGCATGTGTGACTCCTTCTTTCAAACAAGTATATAAGTTGATAACTATAAGAAGAATAGTAAACTACAACAGATTACGTAAAATACCCAGTGGGATGGGCACACCGGCTACTTTAACAAAGAAGCCATACATGCAAACCATTAAGACTGTATTAACAATAAAAAGCCTTTTCCAATTTTTTTCACCGGCAAGTATTGCAAACGCAATATAAAGAATAAAACCTCCGGCAACCATACCTAAAATTTCCATGGTGAAATAAAAGACAAAAAGAGCCACAAAGGCCATAAGAAGGGTGAAATAGCCTGAGAGATCTGAGATATCAAAAGGAAGCTTTTTTGTCTTTGGCGTCGTCTTCCTTTCTTGAAAGAACGTATAAAATGCATTTATTGTCATCAGTACAGAAATAGACAACCCTGTCACACTGATCCACATGGGATACGCCGCCGGAGAAAGTTGTCCGCCGGTCTGAGACGGAACGTCAACGTACGTAGGCACAAGCCAAAAGACAAGCAGTGCAAAGAAAAAGGTCAAGACAAGACTCAGTTCTAAATCTTTTTTGATGTCACTCATGGATGCTCCGTTGCTTATCAAGAAGAATCGTTTCAACTTGTTGTTTAATGCGGATTTGCTGAATATTTTATACGAATCTTCTTGAGATGACGATAAGATGTAAGTAAAAGCGAACCAATCCTAAAGAAAGCACCTGTATGAGCTAATGCCTCCTTTAGGTTGTTTCAACACGCATACAGGCTATTCGACATATAAATCGAAAGAATCACCAAGCTCTTTAAATTTTTGTCTTTGCTGAGCCATAAATTCTTTTGTTTCACTGGCGGAAAGAATATATGGTATGGAGCCCATCTTTTCTATTGGGTCTTCCCATGCTTTATTTCCCTTAAGTGTGGCAAGAGCACTTTCCCATTTTTGAATAATTTCTTTTGGCGTGCCTTTAGGGGCATAGATAGCATTCCATGATACCATATTTTCTAAATCAGGGAAGCCGGCTTCGCGCACGGTAGGAATGTCAGGATACCCCTCCAAACGTTCTTCCGTTGTTACGGCGAGGGCTCTCAATCCGCCGCCTTCTCCCAATTGGTCATAAGCGGCAGGGAAGGTTATGGCACCGGAAACAATATGACCGCCAAGAATGGCGTTTTTGGCATCCATATCACCGCCAAAAGGTACATTCACAACAGCATCTTTTTCCAAATTGAGTGCACGTAAAAATGCCAAGGAGACCAGTTCCGGCAGATTCAGCGGGCCTGAATTACACATGGTAATTTTACCCGGGTTGGCTTTGATGCCCTCGCCGAGATCTTTCAGTGTTTTGTAAGGAGAATCTTGACGAACAACAATAACAAGAGGGTTGACGTCAAGAAGACCGACGAAATCAAAATCATCCAATTTATAAGGAATTGTTTTGTTTAACACAGGAATGATGGCGCCATTGGACACGCGAGCATTAAGCAGTGTATAGCCATCGGGTTTGGAATTGGCAACCAATGTTGAACCAACAATACCGCCTGCACCCGGTCTATTCATAACAACAACAGGCTGAGGGAATTCATCGGCTACAACACTGGTAAGAATACGCATAACAAGGTCACCGGTACCCCCGGGACCCCAAGCGACGACCGCAGTAATCGGCTTGGTGGGGTATTCTGCCTGCGCGGCATGAATAGAGGGAAAAAGAAAAGCTAAGGTTAACATACTTATGCACACTAGTTTTTTCATACTATGATCTCCATTTTCCAATGAATGTTACAATGTTACATTTAGCCTTTTTACTCATATTATATCAATTGATATAATAAGAAACAGTACACATAACTATACAATAGAGTATACCAAGCAGTTTGAGCATTTTCTAACATTTATCTTATACCATTCAAAATTCGTCTAAAATGAATGGCATACAATTCATAGGCAATCCAAAAAATTGGAGGTGCATGTGCGTTAGGCTTTTATAAATAATCCTCATAACTATAGAAAAAAGATAAAAAAACTGAAACGATCTACTTAAATGAAACGCTGATTAAATCAGCGTTTCATTATGTTTCTCTACAAACAAAACAATTTATTCAACATATAAGTCGAAAGCATCACCGAGTTCTTTAAACTTCGCTCTTTGGCCAATGACAAACTCTTTGGTTTCATGAGCAGAAAGGATATTGGGAAGGGAACCCATTTTCTTTGTCGGATCGACCCACACACTGTCTGTTTTCAGTGATTCAAGAGCCGTTTCCCATGTTTGGATAACATTTTGAGGAGTGCCTTTGGGAGCATACAGGGCATTCCATGAAATCATGTTTTCCAATTCGGGAAAACCGGCTTCACGCACGGTGGGAATATTCGGATAATCCGGTACGCGTTCTTCGGTCGTTACAGCAAGGGCTCTCAAGCCGCCGCCTTCTCCGAGTTGATCATATGCGGCAGGAAAGGTGAGCGCGCCGGCAACAATATGACCGCCAAGAATAGCATTTTTAGAGTCTGCATCACCGCCATTGAACGGTACATTCACAACAGCATCCTTACCCAAGCCAAGGGCTTGTAAAAAAGCAAAGACTGTAAGTTCTTGAATATTCAAAGGCCCTGTGTTGCTTAATGTAATTTTACCGGGGTTAGCTTTGATGGCATCGCCGAGATCTTTCATCGTTTTATAAGGAGAATCTTTATGGACAACAAAAACAAGCGGATTTACATCAAGAAGACCAATAAATTCAAAATCATCCCATTTATACGGAATCGTTTTGTTTAATACGGGAAGGATGCTGGCATTGGCTACACGAGCATTCAGTAATGTGTATCCATCGGGTTTAGCGTTAGCAACCACAGCTGTGCCCACAATACCACCTGCACCCGGTCTGTTCATAACAACAACAGGCTGTGGAATTTTATCGGTCACGGCATTTGCAAGGATGCGGATAGCAAGGTCAGCAGCACCACCGGGACCCCAAGCAACCACAACGGTAACAGGCTTTGTGGGGTATTCTGCCGAGGCTGTGTTTGCACAGGGAAGCAAGAACGCTAAGGTTAACATAAACGCTAAGACAAATCTCTTCATAATACATACCCCATTTTTTAATGAATGTTACAGTGTTTATTCTAACCTCATCATACCAATTTATACCACAAGCAAGCGATTCACAATCAGCTCAGTATAAAAAAGTTTGATAGAGTTTGCTGACAACTTCTGTTTTCTGACAATGTTTAATTATTGTCGTATGTGGCATTTATTACATATATGTGCAGATATATCTGTACGCTCATCTAAAATACGAATGACATTATATCACATAGGCAAATCTAAAAAAATTGTCAATACTTTTGTTATTTTTTTTTGGTTTCTTTTTGGTTTATCATAGAAATAGTTTCATTTTGCGTTTTCAAAAAAAATGAGAGAACTATTTGTGAAAAATAGCTCTCTCGCCCCTCATGCAAAAAAATACAATGTTATGAAAAAAATGTATTCTCGTTATTATCTCGTTCCAATGACATCAAAGCTTGTATTATTTGGACCGGTGACATCAACCTCCATTGTTCCGGAAGCAATTTGACCATTGAGAGTCAGACCAGATGATATGTCAAAACTTGCACGCGCCTTAAGCGAACCTGTACCTGAGTTTGACGTTGTCGCTGTGGCAGCAAATTGTCCGGAAGGATCAATCTGGATTGTGAGAGAGCTTCCTTCTATATCTACGGAAATTCGATTACTGGTGTTAGTATGGGCGGCAATCTTCAAAGAATTTACTTGCGGAGTTTCATTTGCAAGTCCTGAAACGCGTGCCTCCATTGATGTTATAACATCATATGTGTCATTAAGCACGTCAGGACCATGCTTCTCTTGTGTGTTTATTTGTACATACCGTCCTCCAAATTCATGCCAAGGAACCGTAGGACGTGGCAGTGTTGTCATTGAGGATTCCAGCTTTGAACCATTACCTGAAAGCGTTAATGCTGTTTCTCCCGGTAGCATTGGAGCCGTTCCCAAAACACTGACACTGACCCCCGGTGTTGCCGCTGAAGACAGAGAACCTGAAAGAGTTAAGTCCTCAAATTCGACGCCATCAGCTTCAATGACTGATGAGCCGAATGATTCTGTAAAACTAAATGTTTGTGTGTTCTTATCTATGGTTGCGAGACCGTTTACAGTGTCTGACGCATAAATACCGAGCTTCGTAGATGACCCATCATAAAAGCCGTCCCACCCTTGATCAGATGCATACATCGAAACGGCTGTCACTGTTGTGTTGTTTGCAAGGTCATCTAAGTTCATATAAAATTGACCTGAAAGCGGATCAGAAGCGCTGCCATGTGTACCGCTCAAATTGCCTGAATACGTTCCCGAAAAATCAACAACAGTCGGCTTTGTCGGTTGCGGAAGAAAGGTTGTGTCAGCGATATGGGAGCCTGTGCCCGTAACCGTCAGAATTTGCGGTGTAGAGCCAAGGATACTGACGTGAACCTCTTGTCTCGCGGAGTCTAGGTTGCCTGTTACAGATATAGAAGTATCGGCGATTACAGAACCTCGCCCTGTCACAGAGGCTGTCGCAGGAACAAAGCTAAATGCTTTTGAATTTGCATCAACGTGTGCAAGACCGTTTGTTGTGTCTGACGCATAAATACCGATACCGTTTGCGGAAGAATAAAAATCATTCCACCCTTGATCAGACGCATACATCGAAACAGCGGTCACTATAGCATCGTTGTCAAGACCATCAAGATTGATATAAAATTGACCGACAAGAGAAGTATCGCTTGTACCATTAAAAATAGAGCTTACCAAACTGCCTGAATATGTTCCCGAAAAATCAACAGGCGGCGGTGTCGGTATTGTCGGGCGCGGAAGCGAATCCGTCATGAGCTCACCTTTCGTCCCGTCACCGTTCAAAACAAACGAGTTCCCTCCCAAAACAGAAACATCAACACCGCTACTTGTTGCGGTACCTGAAACGCTGACAGATTCTCCCAAATAGCTCAAACTTTCAAAGCCGTTATTCTTTCCTACTGTAAAAGTAAACGTTCCGTCTGCATCCAGTGTGGCGAGTGAATCATCTGCAAGATACACTCCGACACCCGTTGTTGCTGTGCTGTCATAAATATTCCAACCCGATTGGTAGCCTAGCACAGATGTACTTGCATCAGAAGCAAACATCGAAACAGCCGTAATAAGGACATCTGTATCCAAATCATCCATATTGATAAAGAAATTGCCTGTTGCATTCACCATACTCCCGATAGAAGGGAGTTGACCTTGAAGAGCCCCCGAATACGTGCCTGCAAAGTCGGCCGGTGTGGGTTTTGGCGGTGTCGGTAAGGGATTATAAGCGGTGAGCGTTGAATCTTTGAGTCCTGAACCTTCTAAATTCACAGACGCGTTTGCAC
>CAYJFB010000024.1:0-37190 GCA_964369685.1 uncultured Desulfovibrionaceae bacterium
ACTTTATTTGAAAAAAGCCCTTACTGAAAAGTAAGGGCTTTTTTGTTGTTGGTTTGTAAAAAAGAATGAGTGGTGCGATTTTGTTGGCAGTATCGCCAATTTTGTGGACAATGTTTGTCTTTATTTTACTTGAATGAACAGAAAAAGACGCTGTAATTCAAGAAATGACTTTACAAACTTTGATGGCACACAATATGCTATTCCTTAAAATATACATTTTTATTTTATTGCGTCATTAAGGTACACGAACAAGATCATCAAGGTACACGAACAAGAGAGGATAGGTTTATGGCACCACGTATTGGATCAAACATTCCCTCGCTCAATATTGCTACGCAAATTTCTGCAAGAGACACTCAAGACGTGACCGCTTCGAGAGCGACTGACGCCACGGCTCCCCGAGCTGAAACACCGCAAAAAACAGGTTTATTGCAAAAAACACAAGCTCTGCTTCATCGCCTCGCATCAGGTACCATGAAGAATGCACAAAAATATTCTATGGAAGTGACTGTGCCCGCATCTAAACCGGGTCAAGTAGGCTTTCAAGATTTTCTTGTCAGAAGCAGTACAGGTGTGGCCATGACTACTGAAACATTGGCAAACAATGCCAAAAACAAAATGGAGCAAGTAGGTAAACTCACCCTCAAAGATTTGAGCTCTCAGACAAAAGTAGCGGCCGCGGCCGCGGCCGCCGATACAGATACAAAAGGGATAGCCGTACAAGCTGCCGTACAAGAAGCCATCACAGCGCAATACGAGTTGCGCACAGCCTTTGTTCAATACGCTCAAGCTTCAGGAAATAATCTTACCCCACAAATCATGGATTGTGATCGTAAGATTTCAGAATTGATGAATATGGCAGGTTCGTTGATGGAAGCTGCAAAAAAAAATCAAGATGTCCCTACTGCGCTTGCAACACAAAGTGTTTCTGATGTCATGAATGAGATGCGTCTTGATATGCATGGAACGACAAGTTTTATCGGTAAAAGAGTGGCAACGTTGCTTGAAAAAATGGATGCCTTGGAAACACAAAAAGAGACGATGGATCCTGCTGTCTTTCAAGATGAACTTAAAACACTTCAAGAGCATCTCACAGTGGCTCGAATCAGAATTGATTCACAGTTACGAGGCCAAACCATGAATGAAAATAGCATGGATTCTATTATAGAAATGACGACGTATGACCCAAAAGTTTTGACTGCCGTTGCGAGTTCTTTGGATGCTGCTGAAGCTCGTCTCCGTGAATTTTCAGAAACAAATATAAACGAAGAATTTTCAAGAATGACAGAGAGCTTGTTTACCAGTTATAACTTGCCGGAGACAACTGAAGACTGGACTGAGCTTATTAATGATTTTAATGCTCCAGATGAAGCAGATATACAAGATGCTTTGCGATTAATGCAAAAGGTTGTCACTCAATTACAAAAAGTCCCCGCTGCAGTAGACATTGCTGATGTGAGGGGTGCGTTAGCTGACATGGCGGTGGATAGTGCTGTATTTGATGAGGTATTCTCTGCTCTTGTTGATATAGACTATGATTCTCCTTCGATAACAAGGACTTTTCAATCGGAATGCGAAAAACTTTTGGCAATTGCCGAAAAAACACAAACATCTGTGAATCCAAATAGTTATGAGACAGGTGATGCACTTACGACCGCATTGCTTTCACCTGCCAATCTCTCGGCGCTTATAGAAAGTAAATTACGCGGTTTATCGTCTGACTTTGGTTTGGCGGAATTGGCTATTGACGCGAATTTGGTTGACAGGAAGGTTCTGGGGCAAGGGGCAGTGAATCAAGTTGTATTGTGCACGTATGAATCGGCAAGCACAGGAGAAAAAGTTTCTTACGTTTTTAAAAATGAATACGACGGGCGACGGGGCTTTTTTGATCTTTTTGTAACACGTCTTGGTTATAGTCCTGATGCTTCGCTCCTTGGATTGAATATTGTTGCAACAGAGGTTGCCGCACAAATTGGTTGTGAGGGAGCCATCGCTCAATCAAAAATAGGTAGCTTGGATGGACAATTTGGACTTTTTATGGAACGTGCCCCCGGGGCTTCTCTTGAGGAGTATCTGCACCCCACAGAGAAAGACGGAGTTGTGCAGCCCACTTTTCTGGTGAACGGCGTCAGATGTTCCTTGGTGAGCTTGCGGCATAGATTGACTGATGAACAACAAAAAACCTTTGCTGTCAATTTAATGCAAGAGCTGGCGAAACTGGAGTGGGCAGACGCGCTTTCAGGGCAAACTGATAGGCATGAAGGCAATTATTTTTTCCATTTTGATCCCGAAACGACCGCCGTTAAAATTACCGGTATTGACAACGATTGTTGTTTTAGTAGAGAACTTGATGGGTTGGCAAGGAAAGGCGATATAGATTTTACGGAATTTGTTGCTCCCACTGTTCCTGCGGATGTGAATCCGGCGCGTATATATGGCTTGAATCAACGGTTTAAGCCTCTTGTCATCACTCCGGAAATTAAGGAAAAACTCCTCGCAATCAATGCTGAAGAATATCGACAATCTTTAGTCGGCAAAGTTGATGATGCAGCGATAACAGCAGCTATGGGGCGTCTTGAAGCGGCAAAAGCGCATGCCACAACATGCCCTGTGCTTTCAAACGATCCTCATGACTTAGCGAGGATCTTTGAATCTGTTGCCATGCGCATGACAGCTGCTCTGCCCGCAAGAATGGCAGTTGAGGCAAGAAATCCTGCGACTTACCGTGCGGCGCGTTCGGAATTGGCGCGTCATAATTTTATTGCAAGAGATTTTTATCAATTGCAACCTATGTTTGAGCGCTTGGCGAGCACAATTCGCGGGGGTGGTGCTCTTGAGGTGCTTGGATGAGTGTTTCTTCACCGTTTCATATGAGCAATGGAATCACCACATGATTGCAATATATTAAAACAATTATTTAAAAGATGGAGAAAACCATGTCCGAATATGATCAAGTGCTGCAAGAGTTTCTTTTTATGTTGGAGTCAAACGACTTACCCACAATCAGTGTTCCGAATGATGCGTTAAGCCGTCTTATACACCTTGAAAACACGTTTTTTTCAACATCCTATACTGTATCAGCTTTAAATTCGATAGACAGTTTTACAGAAGCCAACGTGGTCTTTGATGGGTTTGACGAGCACGGTAAAAAACAAAGGCAGGCACTCCTTGCCGATGCACAGTCCGACAACAAAGCGCTTTTAGCCACTGACGATAAAAATGTTGTGTATTTCTTTGCTGTGGGACTTTCCGGATACGGTATACAAAATTGGTCTTTCTGCTATTTTTTGAGTACGCCGTATTTACGTATGAGTATTAAAATTCCCTATGGCAACGCCTATGGTGACCCTGAAGAAGAACAAAACAATGTGCAAACGGCAGTACAACTGATTGAATTTTGTCAAAATAGGCTCTTGGCATCACAAGAAAATAAACTCAGTTTGTGGCTTGAGCGAGATCGTTGTTATTTTACGGTTTGCACTGCAGAAGGTGAAACACTGAAGGCAGGAAATGAACTTGAAGACATGATTGACTTTTTGGTAAAAAATGTCGAAACGCACCAACAGCCGATGCGTGATTGGCTTGCGATTTAAGAATCTTTTGAGATTGACCTTTCTTTTTTTTTGGGGGGGTAATCCCTTCGAGGTGATGCCTCCCCCAAACCCTCTTTGTTTCCGCGGTGAGTTTGGGGTCGTTTTCTCATTGCTTTGCGCTGAGTCAACGCCCCACGCTCACCGCGTATCAAGTTGCTTTGAGTGTTTTTTTCAAAAAAAGGATGACAATCAAGAATTATCTGTGTTGGTATGATTGACGTACTTGTATTTGCACTGTTACGGAGGATTTGTGTTTACACTATCAAAAGAAGAACAAAGGTATTTGTTGGCCGTGGCTCGCAACAGCATTGCAACAGCGTTGGCTGTGACAGAACAACAAGAACAAGTGCCCTCCTCTCCTCTCGGTGTGACGGAAGAACATCTTGGCGCGTTTGTCACTCTGCATCGTAACGGCGCGTTACGGGGATGTATCGGACACATGATCGGCGAACGCCCGTTGCACGAAACCGTGTTTGCCATGGCGCGAGCCGCCGCCTTTGAAGATCGGCGGTTTCAACCGCTGCATGCAGAAGAATGGCCCTCAATACATATTGAAATCTCTGTGCTCGGTCCATTGACTGTATGCCCTAGCGTGGAACAGATAGAGATTGGGCGCCATGGGCTTCTTTTACATCTTCAAGGACGACAAGGTGTTTTTTTGCCGCAAGTGCCCGTTGAACAACAATGGGATGTGCCCACATATCTTGCACAGCTTTGTCGTAAAGCAGGTTTGCCGCCGCAAAGTCATCAACATTCGGAAGCGCGGCTTTTCTGGTACGAAGCGTTTGTTTTTTCATGATTTTAGGGTGTTATATACTGAAAGCAATACAAAGGCGTTATGTTTCTTGACATAACGCCTTTGTATTGCTTCTGCATTCAATGGCCGATTTTTTATGTGTTTGTTATTATAAGGCCATGTCGCCTTGTTCACCTGTGCGGATACGCCAAACGTCGATGATATCTGAAACAAAGATTTTTCCGTCGCCGACAGCACCCGTACGCGCTGTTTCCATCACTGCGGCAATAACTTTTTCCAAAGCTTCATCATGCACAACAATTTCAACACGATACTTAGGAAGAAAATCCACACTGTAACTCGTTCCGCGATAGGTTTCTCTGTGTCCGCCTTGACGTCCGAAGCCTTTCACCTCAAAGCACGTCATGCCATGCACACCAAGTGCAACCAGTCTTTCCTTTACCTCTTCCAACTTGGAATACCGAATCGTTAATTCAACTTTTTTCATGGCATGTGTCCTTATGAAATTTGATAGGCGCGTTCATTGTGTTCGCTGACATCTAAACCAACCGCCTCAGGATCGGGCTGTACACGCAACGCAGTAACTCGTGCCACAACCTTAAGCAATATACGGCTTGCCACATAGACAAAACCCCATGTACCCACAACAGATACCGCTTGAACAAACAATTGATGCGGATTGCCATACAATAACCCGTCTACACCATTGATCGATGCCGAAGCAAAAATACCCGTTGCCAAAGCACCCCATGTGCCGCCAATACCATGTATACCAACAACATCAAGCGCGTCGTCATAGCCCAAACGGTTCTTAAACAAGACAGCACCATAACAAATACCGCCGCCAATCAAACCAATCAATACAGACGCTTCCAAACCGACAAAACCTGCTCCAGGCGTAATGGCAACAAGACCGGAAAGTGCTCCCGAAGCCGCACCCAATGTGGTGGGCTTGCCCATATGATACCATTCGCAAATCAACCAACCACAAATCCCCGCAGCCGCAGCCATTTCAGTCGTGCCAAAAGCATGAACCGCAAGACCGTTCGCACCCAACGCACTGCCCGCATTAAAACCAAACCAACCAAACCACAATAAACCACAACCAAGCAACGTTAAAGGCAAATTGTGTGGTGCAAACGATTGCTTGCCAAGACCAATCCGAGCACCCAATTCATGCGCCGTGGCAAGACCCGCCGCAGCCGAAGCCATGTGCACCACAGCACCGCCGGCAAAATCAACAGCACCCATCTCCATCATCCATCCGCCACCCCAAACCCAATGAGCCATAGGCGAATAGACAAAAATTAACCATAAAACAGAAAATAATAACATCGCAGGAAAATGCATCCGTTCTGCGTAGGATCCGGAAATCAGCGCGATCGTCAATACAGCAAACATACATTGAAACAACATAAACAACATGTGAGGAATGTTATCTACAGGGCCGGCTTCAAGTCCAACCCCACGCAGCATGAAGAAAGAAAAATCTCCGATAATTCCGCCGATATCTCCGCCAAAAGCCAACGAGTACCCGCACGCAAACCACAATAACGGAATAACACCCATCAAAACAAAACTGTGCATGGATGTGGAGAGAACGTTGCGTGCTCTGACAAGCCCACCGTAAAATAAAGCTACTCCCGGTGTCATCAACATAACTAACGCACTACAAATCAAAATAAACGTGGTGTCAGCCGCATTCATGGTGTTACCATCCTTCTAACGTTCAATAAATCAAAAAATATCCGCACAAGCCAACCTTTGACTTGCAACGGAACTGTTTAAAGCATACCGCATACCAAAATAAAAAAAACTTTTAATATAAATATGTTCTGTGCTTTTTTTGATTGAAAAAAAAGAGCATGTGCTCTTTTCTGTCTATAAATATACCGTTTAGTAGATTAAGGCTGTCTGTGTGAGAAATTAAAATACAATTATGTAGATTATAGATTGTTTGTTTTATGTTTATCTAAAAAAAGCAATTGCGAGATATAAAAACAACAAAAATGTATTTTTTATATTCACACGCTGTTTTATTTCTTTTGTGTCATTCTCTGTTTTTTTATTGACAGGAAAAAACATTGATATAGTCAGACAAATCGAGTAGTTTTATTTCCCGTCATGGGATTTTGTTCTTTTGTGCAACAAAATTCTCAAGACCCAATCAAACATGAACCGCGTTTGAAGGAGTTCGTATGTCTCTTGAAGCGTTGCTTCAAACACTTGATGCGTGTATCATTGCCCAAAGCCATGCCGTACGCGATTGGCACAGCGAAGAACCGTTGGACGAGCCTCTTTGTGTTGAAGGTGATTTGATTTCGTATGTCTTGGCGCAGCATCAGCGCAATTTTCAACTTTGGCATGTTGAGGACATTGCACGACGTACTGATATCGGGACAGATGTGATTGCCGACTGTAAACGAAAAATCGACGGCCTTAACCAACAACGTAACGATGCCATGGAACACATCGACGACTGTTTGTTAAAACTGCTCGTACCGCTTTTGCCTGCCAAGTCCACAAATCGTATCAATACAGAACCGCCGGGCATGGTTATCGATCGGCTTTCTATTTTAAATTTGAAAATTTGGCACATGCGTGAACAGGTCGAACGAGACGGCGTTTCACAAGAGCATGTTGTACAGTGTAAAGGCAAATTGGATGTGTTGACCAATCAACACGCTGAACTTGTTCAGGCACTGAAAGAGTTGATTGTTGATTATGTAGAGGGAAATAAACGTCCTGCACGATATTTTCAGTGTAAAATGTATAATGACCCCTCGCTCAATCCTCAATTGTATACAAAAAGTTAACCGTTTCGGTTTTTATATCCCTTTATTGCTCGGAGCGTTGTTTCATGCAGTATGAAGCTGTTATCGGACTTGAAGTGCATGTGCACCTTGCCACACAATCAAAACTGTTTTGTCCTTGTCCCACAACGTTTGGTGTGGAGCCAAATGAAAACGTCTGTGAGGTGTGTTCGGGAATGCCCGGCGTGTTGCCTGTCCTCAATGAACAGGCTGTGGAGTATGCGTCGCGTCTTGGTTTTGCTGTCGATTGCAGCATCAATAACGATTCTGTGTTTGCACGCAAAAACTATTTTTATCCCGATTTACCGAAGGGGTATCAGATCTCACAATTTGAACGCCCGATCTGTGAACACGGACACCTGGATATCATGGTTGATAATGTTGCAAAAACCATTGGTATCACACGCATTCATTTAGAAGATGATGCAGGGAAAAATATTCACTCAACAACAGAAAACGCCAGTTATGTGGATTTGAATCGTGCCGGTGTGCCGCTTGTTGAAATTGTTTCCGAACCTGATATGCGCAGTGCCGAAGAAGCGGTGGCGTATTTAAAGGCCCTACATGCTATCGTTGTGCACCTTGGGGTGAGTGACGGCAATATGGAAGAAGGGAGTTTCCGTTGTGACGCCAACGTATCCATTCGTCCCAAAGGGCAAAGTGAGTTTGGAACGCGTGCCGAAATTAAAAATTTGAACTCGTTCCGTCATGTGCAAAAAGCCATCGAATACGAAATTCAACGGCAAAAAGATGAACTCGAAGACGGCAACAACATCGTGCAAGAAACACGACTCTACGACAGCGTCAAAGACCGAACCCAATCCATGCGCAGTAAAGAAGAAGCGCATGATTATCGGTATTTTCCCGATCCCGATCTGATTCCTATTCATATTGATCCAAAGATGTTGGAAACATGGCGTGCCTCCTTGCCGGAATTGCCCGCCACGCGATTGAAACGCTTCCAAGAAGCATGGCAATTGCCCCATGCAGACGCCGAAACCTTGACAAGCGATCCTGCCTTGGCAGACTTCTTTGAACACGCTGTCCAAGCGTGGGAACCCAAGCACGCACGGAAAATCGCCAACCTTATTCTCGGTTCGCTGTTAAGAGAGCTCAATCAACGTGCTGTGCCGTTGAAAGAACTCAACTTTAAACCCGAAGCGTTGGCAGAACTTGCAAGAATCATTGATTCGGGTCTGATTTCTGCAAAGATTGCTCATGACATTTTCCCTGCACTGCTTGATGCCGGCATGAGCCCCGAAGCCTATGTCAAAGAAAAAGGTTTGGTTCAAGTCTCCGATACCTCTGCCATTGACGAAGCCGTCGCGGCCGTTATTGCAGAAAATCCCGACGAAGTGACTGCATTTCAATCGGGAAAAACAAAACTCATGGGCTTTTTTGTGGGGCAGGTGATGCGTAAAATGGGCGGGCGTGCCAATCCTGCTTTGGTCAATGAAGCCTTAAATCGACTTTTAAAAAGGTAAAATGAGTGAGTATATATGTTTTTTTAAGACGCATACCGTGTGAAAAAACGATACATGTCGCACTATGATAAACTTTAAAGAAAGTCTAAAAAACAACGTATAAATATTTTTTTTGACAAAGTGTTGTTGTTTTGGTTTATTGTTTTGCAGTTTGTGTGTCGTGTTGTACATGGAATGATATAAGAAAATCATATATCCATTGCAAAAAAAATATATAAATTTTAAAAAAAAAGGCATAAAAGACTTGCCTTTTACCAAGGTCTTTTGCTATCCCGACAAAGACGTGCCGTTGTAAAATACGGCCTTGTATCTTTTTGTGCTTGAAAAAGATGTTTGTATATTGTAAAAGTGTTAAACAGGTTACGAGAACATTGTTACTGTTCTCCCTAATCAAACCATGGAGGAGTTTTCATGAGTATTTTTCGTACGCTCGCTTTGGCTTTTGTGATGGTGCTTGGAGCTGCCTCATTGAGCCATGCAGCCGAATTGTCGGCCGCTGAATGCGCCAAACGTATTGACAGCTTTAACTATCTTGTCGATTATTCCGGCTCGATGATGATGAAGCATAAAGGGCAAGAAGGCAACGGCGCCGTAAAAATGACCTTGGCCAAAGAAGCCATTGCACGTGTCAATGCTACTGTCCCTGCTTTGGATTATTCCGGTGGTCTTTATACCTTCGCTCCCTATCAAGGGATTGTGAATCAAACAGCATGGGATCGTGACGAACTTGCTGCCGGTATCGCAAAAATCTCTGACGAGCTGGACATCTATGCCCGCTTTACCCCCATGGGACCCGGTATGGGCGCACACACGCCTGTGATCATGGACATGATCGACAGAGCTGCTGTGATTTTGGTTTCTGATGGTGAAGCCAACCGCGGTGTGGATCCTGTTGCCGAAGCAAAGCTCATTTATCGTTCGAACCCCAACGTTCGTTTCCACATCATTTCTTTGGCAGACACCCCCGAAGGTGAAGCCACCCTCAACGCCATTGCAGCTCTTGCCGAAAGCAGCGTTGTTGTAAAAGCTACGGATCTTATTGCTTCCGATGCCGTTGTGAAAAATTTTGTCAGCACCGTGTTCTGTATGCCTGTTATGGTTGAAGAAGTGATCGTGTTGCGCGGCGTCAATTTTGCGTTTGACTCTTCAGAACTCGACCCGACCGCTCAAGGCGTCTTGAATGAAGCGGCAAACCTCATTCGTAGCCAAGAAAACTATCGTGTTGTTCTTGCCGGTTACACCGATAGCGTGGGTTCTGACGCATACAACCAAGCGTTGTCTCAACGTCGTGCCGATGCCGTTATGAAATACCTTGAAATGCAAGGTATCCCCGCTGCATACATGACCGCAGTCGGTGAAGGCGAATCCTTCCGTTATGACAATGACACCGAAGAAGGCCGCTATATGAACCGTCGTTGCGAACTGGCCTTTGAAGAAGTAAAATAACTCATTGAGACTTTTTCGGGGGAAAACATATCCCCCGAATCCTTTTATTGCCGCTGTGCGGTATATGAATAAAGGCGAATAACCATTCTTGGTTATTCGCCTTTATTCATTAAAGAATGTCGCACGGAGTCAAAGAGCGTGCCGTGCCATATGTAATATGATTGAAAAACATGTCTCATACAATACGCAGTGGTGACGCGTTATTGTTATGAATAATCATATCTATAGGTATTTTTAGAATTTTTAGGTATTTTTAGAATTTTTTAGATCGTGTCGTCAAACAATGCGGTGCTGAGATAGCGTTCACCCGTATCACAAATGATTGTGACAACACGTTTGCCTACCATTTCAGGTCGAGAGGCCACCGCCAACGCCGCCACAACATTGGCTCCCGAAGAAATGCCGCATAAAATGCCTTCTTCTGCAATCAAGCGTCGTGCCATCGCCAAGGCCGCTGTGGTTGGTATTGTATAGATTTCGTCAGCGATGTGTGGGTTGTACAGTGACGGAATAAAGTTCGCGCCGATGCCTTGAATGCCATGTGGAGCGGCTTTGCCTTCGGACAATAAAGGCGATTCGGCAGGTTCAACCGCAACAACATGCAGGTGTGGATTGAGTTCTTTAAGTCGTCCTCCCGCACCGACAAGCGTTCCCGAAGAACCGACACCCGCAACAAACGCATCCACACGGTGCTCTGTTGCTTTCCAAATCTCTTCGGCAGTGGTACGGCGGTGTATTTCAGGGTTGGCAGGGTTGGTAAACTGACCGACCAAAAGTGCGTTTGTGTTTGTGTTTACCAAGCGTTCGGCTTCGCGCAATGCGCCGTCCATGCCGTCTGCCGCAGGCGTGAGCACGAGTTGTGCGCCAAAACCTTGTAACACTTTGCGGCGTTCTATACTCATGCTTTCAGGCATGGTTAAAATCAATTTCCAACCTTTAACAGCACAAATAAACGCCAGTCCAATGCCGGTATTCCCGCTTGTCGGTTCAACAAGAAGGGTGTCTTGATTGAGTTTGCCTGTGGCTTCCGCATCAAGAAGCATACCCAACGCCGCACGGTCTTTGACTGAGCCGCTGGGGTTACGGTTTTCTAGTTTGACAATGACTTCAGCTCCGCAATCGTGGCTCACGCGATTCAGCCGTAACAACGGTGTTTCACCGATCAATTCAAGCATATTTTGGGCAATCATACGGTCCTCTTTTCAAAAATAGCGTAACAGCAAAGATCTCTTGCAGTATGCTTCATTGAAGAGAGTGAGGCAAGCAGCCATACAGAACTTTTTTCTGAGAGCAGTGAGATATTTGAAATCGATGTTTAGAGATGTAAGATATACGTAAAGTCTGCTTTTGAAACAGGCAAAACAGAAAGACGCGAGCCTTGTTTCAGCAGTTCCATCTGTGCCAGCTGTGGGTGTTGGCGTAGGCGTGTGCGTGGGATCGGCGGTGTCAGGCGACGGATAAGTTTTACATCAACCATAAACCATCGAGGGTTTTCAGGTGTTGATTTCAAGTCAGGGTGTTGGCTATTTGGATCCCATGCGGTGTGATCGGGATAGGCGGTGCGTACAACTTCAACAACGCCGACGATTTCAGGGTTTTTTCCGCTATGATAAAAAAAACCTTGATCGCCAAGTGCCATACGTTGCATAATATTTCGTGCCTGATAATTGCGCACACCGTCCCAACTTGTGCGTTGTTGGGGTGCGGCAGCCAGATCATCAATAGAAAAACATGATGCTTCACTTTTAAAGAGCCAAAAATTCATATGGCATGGCCTCTTTTTTTGAGTAACCGACAATAAATTTCTTCTAATGCTTTACAGCGAGAATCAAGTGAGTATTGCTTGCTTAAATGTTTACTGCCTTCTGCCCATGTTGAATACATCTCAGGGTTTGTCACGGCGTATTCCATGGCTTTCATCAATTCATCGCTATTTTTGTGATCGACAAGAATACCGTTGTGTTTGACAATATCAGGCATGCCACCGACACGGGTGCCAACAATCGGTAACCCCATACGCATCGCTTCAAGCACTGTATTCGGCGCAGAATCCATACCCGAAGAAGGAAAAACAAAAAGAGTACACGCCTGTAAATAATCCGCAACGTGTTCGACAAAACCAACACAGGAAACACGATCGGCAATATTCAGCGCGTGCAACAACGAATCCCAATGATTCTTGGGGCCGCCAAGTAACACCAAACGCAAATGTTCCGTATTGGGTTTGTTGCACAACTTGGCAAAAGCCAGGATAAGCCGTTGCATGCCTTTAATGGGAGCCGTGTTGCCGACATAACCAAAGACCGTTTCTTGACCTGTAAGATGTAATTCGGCACGCACTTCGTCCAGTTCACGAGTGACGCGAACCCGTTCGTCGGGAACGGCATTGGGAATCACAAGACGCTTTTTCGGCGGACAATGCCAACGCAACGCCTTGGAACAGGCTTTTGAATTGGTCAAAAATGCCTGCATTCCGGGTGATAAATATGGAAAAGGATTGCCGGGACGATAAATCACACCACGATGCGCCACGCAAATAATTCCCCGACGGCGCCAAAAAAGCCCCCACCAAGCAATCAATTTCACCGCTTTGTTATGAAACGCATGCACCACAACAGGCTCTGTGCTCTGGGCAAACAACGCCTCAATAGCAACTCGCCATTCTTTTCTTTTTTCCGGCAATGCATGCCAAAAAGAACCGTGCTCCGTGACAGGTAAATCCCAAAACGATGACCGAGCAGGTAAACACAACGTCACATCATGCCCACGTTCAAGCAAGCCCTGCGCCTGATATAACGCCTGACGCGTGCCGCCGCTACGGTTTTCTGAAGATGTGACAATAATAATACGCATACTGTTCACTCTTTTTTGTTCTTTCTTTTTTCTTTTTTGGGGGGAATCATTCCCCCCAAACCCCCTTGATGCTGCGGCACAGCCAAAACGCAAAAAAAACGTTGTGTCTGCGGAGTCGATCCGGTCGCGTTTTCGGCTGTGCCGCAGTTCAAGCTGCTTTGAGAGTCTTGTCATCCAAAAGAACATGACAACCATGAAAACAAAAATATATTGCAAAACAGTTAAAGCAGAACTGTGATACCTAAATCAACTTTTCAAAAATCAAATTATACAAAGTACGTAAATGCAATGAAACACGCAAACGCATGTTTGTGAGTTCTTTGGGTTGTTTTGGTAATGTGTTGATTAAATAACTGCTGAGGGGTGTAAAATTGTTTTCTTTGTTTATTTCAGAAAGATCCAAATAACATCGGAGGATAGTCAAAAATGCAGAACGTTTTTTTTCATTGCCGAAGCACTTCAAATGATGCTGCACAAACGCTTCAAAAATGCGTTGCCAATCGGCAGGAAAAGAACGTTCAAGAGCCAAACGCCATAAGGCGATGGTCAGTGCGATCCAGTGTTGTTTCAATTGGTAACGCAATATGAAACGTGTCCTGCCGATTTCAAGCATCTGTAGTTCTTCAACAAAGGTCATATCATGTAACAGCGCGTCAAAGTTTGCGAGCACATCGGGATAGCTGTGCGCATAAGCCGCTGTTGTCACAAGAGCGGTAGGATTGATGAGTGCTGTAGTTGTCATAGTTTTGTTTGTTTTTATTTCCGTTGTTTATTGGGTTTACGGTGATAACGACGTTTATCGGATTTTGACGCATCAAAGCGTAAAACATCGGACACATCACCTTCAATCAGATCAGAAAGATCGTTGGGTAAAGTCATGAGCGGTTGTTTCAACTGCTGTTTTGCGGAAGTTTTTTGCGGTGCATTGTATGGTTTTGTGTTGCTTTGCCGATAAGGCTTATTTTTTTGATAAGGTTTATTTTTTTGATAGGGGCTGTCGTTTTTTGTGTTTGAAGCTTTTTTGTATTTTTTGGGTGTTCTCGGTGTTTCGGCAAAGGCGTTGCCGTCAGATTCTAAAGAACGATACATGCTTTCGTCGAGCAACAGAGTCAATATATGGAGTTGATCGGGGTTTGCGGCCAATTCTTTGGCCAAGGGTTCAAAACGCAACAAGCGTTCTTTTTCCATACTGCCGAGTTTACGATAGCGTGCTTCGAGTTGTGTTTGCAGACGTGCGCTGAGTGCTTTGGCGGCGTCTTCGGGATTTGGGGCTTCCATGGGTTCCAGTTTGATTTTGTAAAAGCGAGCGATGCGTGTCAGATCCATTTTTTGCATGATATCAACGAGTGAAATGACCACGCCTGCCGCGCCTGCACGACCCGTACGTCCGGCACGGTGGATGTATGATTCGCGGTCTTCGGGCGGTTCAAGCAGAAAAACGTGTGACAATTCGGGAATATCAATACCGCGTGCGGCCACATCGGTGGCAACCAGCAAACGCAGTTTACCGCTACGCAGACGTTTGAGCACGGCTTCACGTTTACTTTGGCTCAGGTCTGCCGAGAGTTCATCGGCGTTGAAGCCAAAGTTTTGCAAAATGGTTGTGATATAGTGGACTTTGCTTTTGGTATTACAAAATAAAATGGCAGAGGTGGGGTTTTCGATTTCGAGCAAGCGCAACAATAAACGGTCTTTATCCATGGGTTTGCATTCGCAATAGAGGTGTCTCACGTCGGCAACGTGGACTTGCTCGCCTGAGAGTGACAGCAATTCGGGCTCGTGTAAAAATTCGCCCGCAAGTCGCAACACATGCGGCGGATAGGTTGCCGAAAACAGTGTTGACTGCCGTGGCGCATTTGGCAAATAGCCTTGAATGGCTTTCATATCGGGATAGAATCCGATGGAGAGCATTCTGTCGGCTTCGTCAAAGACCAAGTTGGTCAAGTGATCGAGTTTCAGTGTTTTGCGCAGGAGGTGATCAAGGATTCGTCCGGGTGTGCCGACAACAACAGAAACGCCGTTTCTGAGGGCTTTTGTTTGTCTGTCGTAGTCCACGCCGCCGTAAACGGCAGTCACTTGCAGGGGGGTATCTTGGAACAGGCGTCGCGCTTCACGTTCGACTTGTACGGCCAATTCACGAGTGGGAACGAGCACCAAGGCTTGTACGGCTTTGTTTTGCGAGTTGAGATTTTCGAGCATTGGCAGGAGATAGCTGCCTGTTTTTCCGCTGCCTGTGTGTGATTGCACCATCAGGTCTCGGCCTTCGAGCAAGTAGGGTAGGCTGTGTTGTTGTACGGGCATGAGGGCTGTCCATTCTGCGGAGGCACAGGCCTTTTGGATTGAGGACGGTGCTTCTTCGAGTGTCAGGGGCGTAACAACAATCGGTGCTTTTTGATTTTCCGCGGATTTTCCGGGAAGGTTTACGGCAGTGAGAGAGCTTGTCGGGGTTGTTTTTTTGGGTCGCGTTCTATTCATGGAAAAATCCTGCAAAGTGTGTTACAAATGGAGTCAGACGGGTTGTCAAGAAGATGGTTTCGAGGCTTCGTGGATCAGATTTTTCTTGCCTTTTGGGGCTTGTGTTTTGATATATACACGCCTAAAAAGGCCGACTTAACTGTTTTGAAAGTGCTCGAAACGATGTTTTTTAAACAGGGTTTTTCAACGCTGTTTTGAAACGCTGTTCTTTATACACGCCAAGGTGTTTTGGGAACCGTCTTTGTAACACGATGTGTTTTTTTGACGAGACTATCTAAAACAAAAAAGAGGACTGCTCATATCGGAAGTCTTGATGCTATGGACCGCATTACGGGTGTTTGTCACACAGGACACATTCAATGTTCAGCCGTTTCATGTAAAATCTGTAGCAAGAACACATGTATGTATGACAGTCTATACCGTATATTGTCAGGAAAGATAACCTAAAGCGTTAAAATGTTCAATCGGAACTTTGCTTCTTTTTTTAGAATTTCTCTTAACTTGAGAATTCGGATCACGATTTGACATGAAACACTCAGCACAAGGAATTGAAGCGTATGATGATGCTTGATCAAATAATAGAACTGGATATTGAGCAATTGGTGTCGGACGGGCGCGGACTCGGGCGTAAAGACGGTGTTGTTGTTTTTGCGACGGACGCGTTACCCGGGCAACGGGTGAGCGTGCGTATCGATAAAACACAGCGCAATTGTGCAGAAGGTCATGTTCTTGAGATTTTGATGCCTTCAGCGCATCAACGAGACGAGCCGTGTATGCATGGTGAAGCATGTGGTGCGTGTCCGTGGTCGCGGTTGGAATATGCGCAACAGCTCGTTTGGAAAGAGCGCATCTTGGATGATGCCTTGTCACGGTTGGGCGGTGTAAAGCCACAAGAGCGGTTGCCGATCATGGCCGCGCCGCAGGAGTGGGGGTATCGAAACAAGATGAGTTTTGTTTTTGGTGAGGCTGAAGGCGGCGGTGTTGTGCTTGGTTTGCGTCATCGACGTTCGCATCGTGTTGTTGACGTTTTGGGTTGTCAGATGCAGGACGCTTTTTCAATGGCGGTGTTGGCACGGATTCGTGCGTTTGCCAAGGCGAGCGGCCTTTCTGCGTATGTTGGCAAGGCAGGTTTTTGGCGTCATGTGGTGCTGCGTCGTCCGCGGCTTGGGGGGTGTTTTGTCGAGGTGATTGTGGGGCGTCATCCTCAGGGGTATCGTGCGGCTTTACAGCTTGCCGAGACGCTGAGCCAAGATGTGTTGGCGTTTGGCGTGGACGGTGTTGTGTGTTCTTCTCGTTTTGCCGAAGCAGAATTGGCGCAAGGTGAGCGAGTATTATATCGTTGCGGTCAAGAACAGATTCGGGAAAGGTTGTATCGGTCTTTGACAAATGATGTGTCGTCAACAACCAACGTGTCGTCAACAGCAAAGATGCTGTCAGTAAACAAGGAATCGGCAATGTTGAAGCCGCCTCTCACTTTAGCATACAATCATTCTGCTTTTTTTCAGGTCAACACGGCTGTTGCCGAACGTCTTTATGTCGAAACCGCACAGCATGTTGATATTGATACAAACACGGTCATATGGGATATGTATTGTGGTGTTGGGAGTATCGGTCTTTTTTTGGCAGAAGGTGCCATGGCTGTGGAGGGTTGGGAAATTGCGCCTGAGGCTGTTCACAATGCGGTGCAAAATGCCCATGCAGCCGGCTTTACACACTGTCGTTTTCATACGGGTGATGCGGCGAAAGCCTTTACAGCCATGAAAGGCCAAGCCTTCGCCGGCAAAGACAACCTTGTTGTGCTTGATCCGCCGCGAGCCGGTTTGTCTCAACACGTCATTCAAGGCTTGTTGGCTGTCAAACCACAACACATTCTTTATATTTCTTGTAATCCTGCAACGTTGGCGCGAGATCTCAAACGTCTTTCTCCTGCCTATTCTCTGAAACTCGCGCGCGCCGCAGACATGTTTCCACAAACACCGCATCTTGAAACACTGACTCTGCTTCAACGTTGTTAATCGTGCCGTGGCGTGTCCAGAGTTTTTTGTAGAAGTTCTTTTATGTTGTTTTTAGATATTGTGTTGTATATTTTTTGAAAAATTGTTTTGTGGTATAGGGAAAAATTCTCCACCGACACATCGTTTATGATGCAGAAGTGCGAGTGCGTTGTGGTGTATTTGTAAATGTGTACCTTGTTTACTGATTAAACCTTGATCACGCAAGGGGCGTAAAACTCGTGCCAAAGTGATGCGATTGATCGCTAACATTTCGGCCAATTGGGTTTGTGTCAACGTTGGATACAGCGTATAATACCCGTCGTCTGTCGGCTGACTGCCGTGTCTGCTGATACAGGCACTGACAAAAAAAAGAAAGCGTTCTTGGGCATTCATGTGTAGCAAGGTAGACATGCAATGCCAATATTGACTGTTTATATTGATCACATAGCGCAAACATTGTGCAGAATCTTCAGGACTATTCTGTAAATGTATCAATAAATGCTCTCGAGGAATCATGCGAATTTCAACAGGGGTGAGCGCACGCACTATGCCTTGTTTTTGATACGGATTCAAACACGCAACAACACCATAGGCACTTCCCGCACCCAGAAGGCTGATTGTGTTCAGCTGCTTGTAGCCAAGACACAATGAACAAATTCCTGATTCAATAAAAATAATGGATGTTTCTGACACACCGACAGCGTTGAGTATCATGCCTTGAGCACGTCTTTGCAATGGATACTCACGAGCAAGTTGTGTTAAAAAAGGCGATGCCGGCTGAGCAAAAAGAGGAATGACAGAATGCATAAACGTTTTTCCTGGCTTGAATCCGTTTTTTATGTATTGTCTCTGGGGCTGTTTCTAAATATCTGCCTGGTTTGTAAAGTGGAACATTTTGAGAACACTGTTGATAGCCGTGTGAAAAAAGTCTTCGCTGATACAATGAAACACCGGTTTGATGTCATTGATGGTATCAATCAGTTATCATATGTGATTTATAGTAATTTCTTTGTGACAATAATATCATATGCCTTGCTTCAGAAGGAAATACCAAAGAATATTTCGAATGGATATGATATTATTTTACACAATAAAATGTTCATGAGTTGTACCTGAATCGTTGCATAAAACAACTTAAAAGACAAATGGTTAGATCGTGTACGTTTTATCCGCATGGAGCAAGTTGAGAAAGGCATGTTCGTTCATTGGTTTTTCAAAAAAGTAACCTTGCGCGTAGTCACAGTTTAAACCTCGCAGCCATGTTGCTTGTTCTGCTGTTTCAACGCCTTCACTCACAACCTGCATACTCAGCTGCTTGACCATACGGATTACATTGTCTACCACAACAGCGCCTTTTTTTTCTATAATATTGCTATCTAGAAAGGCTTTATCGAGCTTAATGGTGTCAATATCTATGGCACTGAGTCGATTTAACGACGATTCACCCGTGCCAAAATCATCAATGGAGACCGCAAAGCCCATGGTGCGAATCTCTTTAATTTTTTCTTTCAATATATTCATATCCAACGTCATTGAACTTTCGGTAATCTCAAGTTCCAAGTGATGTGGATTCAGTTGATATTTTGATAAAATTTCAAAATATGCGGCAGGCACTCTGTCATCAAACAACGTGATCGCAGACATGTTGATTGAAATTGTCGGAATAGCAATCGTGTCTTGATGGGCAACAACAAATTTACACACCTCTTCAAACACATAGAGATCAACCTCGACGATAAAACCGTTTGATTCAAAAATACCGATAAACATATCCGGAGGGCTGACGCCATAATTGCTCTTTGATTCCCAACGCACCAAGGCTTCGGCGCCGCCGATTCGTAATGTATCAAAGCGAATTTTTGGTTGATAGAATACCTTAAATTCCTGATCATGCAGTGCGGTACGCATTCTGTATACAATGCTTGTACGCATTTCTTGATCTTTTTTAATGTCACTGTTATAGGCATAGTGTGTAAAGGTATATTTTTGTTTGCCTTTTTGCCGTGCTGCGACTGTGGCATCAATGATTTCGTCGATCTCCAAAGTCGGATCCGAAATAACGCAAGAACCCACAGAGATACTAATATTATATTTCTCCCCTAAAAGACTTCTCACTTTTGAATATATTTCATTTTTACAGATGTTTTCAATGCATTTTTCGTCTTGTGTTTTATGAAAAATAACAAATTGATCGGCAATGATTCGTGAAACAAGATCCGTAGGCTCCCGGTACACTTCACGCAAAACCTGTGCAACAGCGTGAATCACCACATTACCCTTTTCCTGACCATACATCTTGTTGATCGTGTGAAAGCTGTCTATATCAAGCGAAATCATTTCATATTCATCAGGCGCAACAGTTTGTAAAAGTTTGGTTGCCTTGCCTTTAAAATAATACAAAGAAAATAAATCGGTCAGATCGTCATAGTTGACAATCTTCAAAACAGCTTGCTTCTTTTTATATTGTAAATAAAAAATAATACAGACAACAATAAGCATCATGCCCAACAAGATAATCAAAATCAGCGGCAAATGATCTTGTAAGAATTTCTCTACCGTGTATTCAGGTAAAAAAGAAACAGACTGCATGGACATGATCTCATCAATAATATTTTGATCGACATGCTCAAACATGACATTAAATGCGCCGATATATTCAGTCAGATTCTCAAGCTTATTGGATAAAAAAATACGTAAAGGTAAAGAAAGTCCTGTACTTCGTATAGTATACAAATCTTCGCCAAAAACGGCTTGCGCATACTCCACACCGTTTTCTGTTGCCAAAATGCCGTCAATTTCTCCGTTTTTATAGCCTGCCATCAGCGCTTCAAATGTTCCATAGCTTTTCACGCTGTTATTCGGATATCGCTCTGCAACATCTTTATAATCGAGGGTAATATAATTCAGCATGCCCAGTGTGCTTGCGTAGCTGTCCAAAACAATCTCTTCGATAAAGCCTTTTTTTGCAAACAAGAGTATCGGTAATTCCATAAACGGCTTTGATGGCGTATAAAAAGCCATTTCATGCTCATAATCACCCGTGGCCGAGATGAGCATGTCAAAACGTTCATGTAAATGATTCGGCATGCCGTGGTTATACGGTACATATTGTAATGTAAAATCAAAATTCTTTGCAAGCTTATTCATGACATGGACACTGACTCCGTCGGGAAGCCCTGCGGCGTTGGTGTATTGAATCGGCTGATGGTGATCAATATACCCGCATGTCAGGATTTTATTTCGTAACAGTTTCAATTCATCGATTGTCAGATACCGTCTTGTCAGATTTTTACTGCCATAGTATTTCATCTGCAGTTCTTCCAAAAATCGTCCGTCTGCAGAAACAGAAAGGGTTATGGCCTTTGCTAAGGCGTCCGCCAGAGGTTGGTTTTTTTTTGTTGTTAAAAAATACATGGGAAAGACTTCTAAATTCATGACCATATAGAAGTCTTTCACATCGCTGTTGATGGTGGTGACTAAATAGAAATCGGCTTTTTGTTTGATATAATCGCTCATATTGTCACGAACATAGGTGACAGAGATATTGTTGGCGGCACAATATGCATCAAACGATTTTTCACACGGATTGTTGTGAAAACTTGCGACGACTTTCCCGTTAATGGCTTGGGGATTATCATAAGACAAGCCTTCTTCTTTTGAGGCCAATATCAGCTGTGTTGTTCCCAATGGTTTGGAAACAAATGTATATGCATCGGGAATGGTGCCGTTATCAAGCGCGATACCCATCACATCAATTTCACCGTTTGCCAAGGCATGAAGAAGTTCTGATGAGTCATATTTAATAAATTCAAAAGTATAGTTTGAATAGTGTTCGGCTCTCATGAGTATCTCATAGCCAAAACCCTGCTCGTCCAATGAATCAATGTTATTGATTACACCGGAATTTTTACTGTATCCAACTTTTAAGACTGTTTTTTTCGTATTTTTTTCCTCTTGAGCAAATGAGAACTGGCAAAAAGAAAAAATAGCTAAAAACAATATGAATAATAGTTTTATACCGGTAAGAGATTTTTTGTTATACATAAAAATACTCTCCATAAATCAAGAAAATCCGTTGATGACATGTTGTTATGTTAAACATGTATATTTTTTAGATGATGTTTGCTTGGCTTTATTGGCAAGATGATGTGATGCTAAAGTGAAAAAGCCATTGTATGAGCGGAATTTTATATAAAATATCATGTCGTCTTGTCTATTGCAAGAGATTGTATGGTAAGACATATTCTTTTTTACTGTGAAATTGCTCTGTATGCTTTATTCAAATCAGCATTGTTACTGTTTTGCTGATGTTTCGCGAATTGACAAACGGTATGCGTGCGGAACAGCGACAAATTTGTTTTTAGTATTGTAAAAAAGCGGTTTTTTATTGCCATAAAAAAGTAGAAAGCGTTTGTATATCTTGACAGTCTCGCTGATCTGTCCAATACTTCCGTGTTACTGATTTTGTTTTGAGTTTCATAGCTATCGAGGTGCAAACATGAACGAGGCTCCCAAACGGGATTACAAGGCGACCCTAAATTTGCCTGACACCAAATTTCCCATGAAAGCCAACTTGGCACAGCGTGAACCCGAACGCTTAAAATGGTGGGAAGAAAACGATATATATAACGCCATGCTTGATGCGGCCAAAGAAACGGGTGAAACCTTCCTTTTACACGACGGCCCACCTTATGCCAACGGACATTTGCATCTTGGTACGGCTTTAAATAAAATTTTGAAAGACATGATTGTCAAATCGCGCAACATGCAGGGCTATCACGCGCCGTATGTTCCGGGTTGGGATTGTCACGGTTTGCCGATTGAATTGAAAGTTGAACACGAGCTCGGCGAAAAAAAACGGACATTGCCGCCTGCCGCCGTTCGGCGTCGGTGTCGGCAATACGCACAAAAATTCCTTGATATTCAACGCAAAGAGTTTCGACGTTTGGGTGTTTTTGGTCAATGGGACAAGCCCTATATGACCATGGATCCGAGCTACGAAGCCGCAACCGCCGCAGAATTGGCCAATTTCTCCGAAAACGGCAGTTTGGTTCGCAGTAAAAAACCGATTTATTGGTGTTGTTCTTGTCAAACCGCTTTGGCAGAAGCCGAAGTTGAATACGCCGACCACACCTCAAGCTCGGTGTATGTTCGTTTTCCCTTTGCCGACAAACGCTTGTCAGACATTTTTCCGACACTGACCGAACAAGAACGGCAACAAACATACATTATTATTTGGACAACAACACCGTGGACATTGCCTGCCAACATGGGTGTGGCGTTGCATCCCGAGTTTACGTATGTGTTGGTTGAGTATCACGGTGCATTGTATATTTTGGCGGCAGACTTGCTTGAAAACGTGGCCAAAGAAGCCGATTGGGACATGAATGACGTTGTCGAACGCGGGCGTGCCGTCGGCAGTCAATTTGACCGTTTGCAAGCGCGGCATCCGTTTTATGATCGAGAGTCGTTACTGGTGCTTGGTGAGCATGTGACGCTTGAAGCGGGTACGGGTTGTGTCCACACCGCACCGGGGCACGGTCGTGAAGACTATGAAGTCGGTCTGCAATACGGTCTTGAAATCTATTCGCCGCTCAACGATCAAGGACAATACCTTGACAGCGTGGAATTTTTTGCGGGTCAACAAGTTCACAAAGCCAACCCCAATGTCATTGTCAAGCTTGAAGAAGTTGGCAACTTGCTTGCCAAAAGTTCGTTGAGTCACTCGTATCCGCACTGTTGGCGGTGTAAAGAGCCTGTGATTTTTCGTGCGACCACGCAATGGTTTATCGGCATGGAGCAAGCAGGCTTGCGTCAACGCGCTTTGAAAGCCATTCGCGAACAAGTCAAATGGATTCCGACCTGGGGCGAAGAACGCATCTATAATATGATTGAAACACGTCCCGACTGGTGTATTTCTCGTCAACGGACATGGGGCGTGCCGATTTTGGCGTTGTTGTGCGAGTCGTGCGGCGAGGCTTGGAACGATCCTGCATGGATGCGCGATATGGCGGCGCGTTTTGCAAAACACCCCACAGGGTGTGATTATTGGTATGAAGCCGAATTGAATGATGTTGTGCCTGCCGATTTGGTGTGCAGTAAATGTGGCGGCACACACTGGAAGCGTGAAACAGACATTCTTGATGTGTGGTTTGATTCGGGAACGAGTTTTGCGGCGGTGTTGGAACAGCGTCCCGAACTGCATTTTCCTGCGGACATGTATCTTGAGGGTTCTGATCAGCACCGAGGTTGGTTTCATTCTTCGCTGTTGGCGTCTATGGGTTCGCGGGGTGTGGCACCGTACAAAGAGGTGTTGACGCACGGTTATGTTGTGGACGGTCATGGGTTGAAGATGTCCAAGTCCGTGGGGAACGTGATCGCACCCGATGAAATTATCGGTAAATACGGTGCGGAAATTTTGCGGATGTGGGTGTCTTCGGTTGATTATCGTGAAGACGTGCGCATCTCTGACGAAATTCTCAATCGTTTGGTGGACGCGTATCGGCGGATCAGAAACACCTGTAAGTATTTGCTTGGTTGTCTTGGTGATTTGACCTTGGATGATCTGATGGCTCCCGAAGACATGGATCCGCTTGATCGTCATATTCTTGATGCCACGGCAAGAATGCACGCACGCGTCCAACAAGCGTATTTGGATTACGAATTTCATAAAGCGTTCCATACGTTGCATGGGTTTTGTGTTTCTGAGCTTTCGGCGTTTTATTTGGATATTATTAAGGATCGCGCTTACGCTTCGGGGGCAAGCTCAAAAGCACGACGTTCTGCACAAAGTGCGATGTATGTGATTGTGCGCCTGTTGATCCACAGTATGGCACCGATTTTGAGTTTTACGGCAGAAGAGGTGTATGGCTATATTCCAAAGGTGCTGTTGCCTGCCGATGCCGCACAGAGTATTTTTGCTTCACGACTGAGTGCCTCGTTGGGTTCTGTGGATCGGTTTTTTGTGAGTGACGAAGAACGCGCCCGTTGGGAGCGTTTGCTTGCTATTCGGGCAGACGTGACTCGCGCCATTGAGCCTTTGCGAAAATCCAAAGCCATCGGCCATTCGCTCGATACGCGCGTGACGTTGTATCTTGATGCCGAAAACGCCGCCGCGTTGAATACACTCGGTACAGATTTGCGTGCGGTGTTTATTGTTTCGCAATTGCTTGTCAGCACAGACACGCCGCCTGCGGACGCCGTACTCGGTGAAGTGCCGGGGCTTGCCGTTCATGTTGAGCGCGCCTATGGGGAAAAATGCGAACGCTGCTGGATTTACAGTGAAGAGCTCGGTACAAATGCGGAACACCCGACACTTTGTCCCAGGTGTACGGCTGTGTTGTGTGAATGAGTGTTTTGTTGAAGACGCCATGCCGCACAAAATGTGTTTTTGTATGGCATTCGTGTCTTCAACCTCATCACACGGGTTGTTTTGCGTTCAAAACAAAAAAACATGATGACATTGACTGTTTCGTTTTTTTTTGCACGATACATTTAAACGGTTCACACAAAGAAAGGCATGTTGATACGCTCGGATTTTCAGATACCGCTGTTGGTTGCGTTGTGTGTTGTCGTGATTGATCAGCTTTCCAAATGGGCTGTGATGTCGTGGATACCTGTTTGGTCAGGTTTTCCCGTAACGGATTTTTTTAACCTTGTGCATATTCGCAATTCCGGTGCGGCTTTTGGTATTCTTTCAGATCCGAAATACGAGTGGTCTTTTTGGTTTTTTTTGGCGGCAACGGTGCTTGCTCTTGGTTTTGTTGTGTATTTGGTTCGAACGTGGAAAACGAAGCCGTTGTTTGCCCATGTGTCGTTGGGGTTGATTTGTGGCGGTGCTGTCGGCAATTTGATTGATCGGCTTCGTTTTCGTTCCGTTGTTGATTTTTTGGATTTTCATGTGGGGGGGTGGCATTGGCCGGCCTTCAATGTGGCGGATATGGCGATTTGCGGCGGAGCTTTTGTTTTATGTTGGTTGTTGTGGCGGTTACCCGAACAGCAGTAACACCGCACTCGAAACGCGATGGCAACAGGACCGATAAGATGCGGCGTTGAAAAATACATAGTTGGGTTATTCCGTATAGATACTGACGTGACAACACAACGTTGCGACAATGGCGTGGAGATGGTTTTATGGTGCTTATGCAATTGGAATTGTGGCAAATCTTGGTTTTGTTCATGCCGTTTTTATTGAATGTTTTTGGTATTTGGCATGCATACAGCCACACGTTCCCGACCCCTGTCGAACGCATTGGGTGGTTGTTGGCTTGTGTGATGCTTCCTTTTCTTGGCGGAGTCATTTATCTTCTTTTTGGTATTCGGCGGGTGCAACCTTGCTGAGTTTTTTTAGCTTACAGAAGCACACATCAACGGTGTGTGAAGGTTTGAAGGATAGAATGTTTATGAACAAAATCACTTGTTTTTCTTTTGCTTCTGCGCTGTTGGTGACAACGGGCTTGTTGTCTGCGTGCGTGCCTCAACAGGATGAAATCGGTCAACTGCAAGCGCGTATTGCACAGCAGGAACAACAATTGCGTCAAATGAATATGCAAATTTCCGGTGTTCAACCTGCACAGGCCGACACTTGGGCACAGGTTCAACAATTGCGTCAAGAGATGGCAACCATGCGGGGCCAGCTTGATGATTTCAACAACGCCTCTGCCGCCGTGGGTGGTTTGTCGGGGCTTGTGGGGAAGCTTGAGCGTCATCAGCAGGCCTTGCAAGCTGTTGAAACACAATTTGCTTTGGATTTGGATTTGGATACGCTTGCCATACCCAATGTCAATGCGGCCTTGGGCGAGGCTCTTTCTTCTGCCTCGTCTGCAGGTAGCGGCATATCCGGTTTTGTTGCCGGAACGGGCGTGACGTTGCCTTCCGGTGCGGCCGCGCTTGCGGAAAATGTTACGGATAATGTGTTACAGCATGCAACAAATCAAGTCTCCACAAAAGACATCGCAACCATTTTGTATGACACCGGTGTCGCGGCATTCAACACACGCAACTACCAAGAAGCGCTCAACGCGTTCACCGATTTTACCAATATCTATCCGACGCACACGTTGATTGGTGACGCATGGTTTTGGCAAGGCGAAAGTCAATTTGCGTTGAAAAATTTTCCGAGTGCCGTGTTGGCGTACGAGAAAGTGATTTCTGAGCACACAAAGAGTGAGAAAACACCGACGGCCTATCTCAAACAAGGAATAAGTTTCTTGGAAACGGGAAATAAAGACGCGGGTACAGTGCGTTTGAAAGAACTGATTCAAAAGTTTCCGAAAACGCCCGAAGCGGCCAGAGCCAATCAGGTGCTGAAGGATCAAGCGTAGTTTTCGGTTTTTTTCTATTTTTTATAAACAGAACAGCACAATATGCTTGCAGGGTGTGTGTCTTTTTACAGTCTTTGTAAGAAAAAACCGGTAAGCGATGCTGCGTGTGTTGCAAACAAGCGGAAGCCAGAATCTCTTGCAGAAAGGAAACAGCATGTCTACAAAGCAACCAGAATATTATCCGGAAGAAATCCTGCGTCGTCTTTTGGGTGAAGTGACAGAGAAATTAACCAACGATCTTCGTGATGTGTTGGTCAAGAAGCTGGAAGAAGAGCTTTCTTCCGCGCTCACCAACGCGCTTGTTGAGAGTGAATTTTATCGAAAAGTCAATGGTGACATGCGTAATGGCTTAAAAAATATTTATCAAAAAATTAATGCGGCTTCAGATAAAACAGAACCTCAAGGCAACGAAGAAACACGCGCCATTGTGAGCAAACAACACGCCGATAAATTGTTTAGTGAAGCCTCAGAACAACTCACCGCCGTGTTGGAGCAAACCAAGACCGCTACCGACAGTATCATGGTTTTGATTGAAAAACACATGACCTTGCAAGCGGAGACAGAAGAATTGTTGCGGACACTGCACGTTGCGGAAGAAGCCAAGCCGACCTATATTGATGTTGAAAAAATAGAGCGTCTTGATTCAATCAGTGCGCAACTGGGTGAAGATTTGCTTTCGATGATGCTTTCGCTGAGTTTTCAAGATTTGACGGGACAGCGTATTCAACGGGCGGTCACGTCGTTGAAAGAAATTGAAGCAACAGTTGTTGAAATGTATCTGTCGACGGGTTTGCTTATTCAAGCGTATGAAGATGAACCCACCAGAAATCTTGATGAAATAGAAGCGGAAACACGAGAAAAAGTGACTGCACTCAAAGAACCGGATTCTATCTTGAGCTCATCGCTGAAAGGCCCCTCGACAACAGGCTCATCACAAGCTCAAATAGATGATCTTTTGGCTCAACTGGGTATGTGATTGTTTTGAATGGAAAAAACACACAAGACGTGAAGAAAAGGATCGTGTATGCAAGAAATCATGCATAGCGTCGGCATTGACGTGGGTACAACGACGACACAAGTGTTGTTTAGTCGTCTTGTGGTTGAAAATACGGCCTCGGCGGTGTCCGTACCCAAGGTGAATATCGTTTCGCGTGAAGTGATTTATAAAAGTCCCATTACCTTTACACCGTTGATTGATCGTGAAACCATTGATGCCGAACAACTGCGTGTGGTGATTGAACAAGAATACGCTCGTGCAGGTGTTGCGCCTGTTGACATTGCGGCCGGTGCGGTGATCATTACCGGTGAAACCGCACGCAAGCGTAATGCGGCAAGTGTGTTACACACGTTGGCAGGGCTTGCGGGTGAGTTTGTTGTGACCACAGCCGGTTCTGACTTGGAGTCACTTTTGGCAGGACGCGGTGCAGGTACAGAGCAACTTTCACGTGAACAGGCCGGTGTTTTTGTCAATTTGGACATCGGCGGCGGCACAACCAATTATGTGATGTTTCGTAACGGTGCTCCCTTGGACACCACCTGTTTGGATATCGGCGGACGTCATGTGCGCATTGATCCGCAAACATTGCGTATTCTCAGCATATCCGATCAATACAAACGGCTCATCGCTTCTTTGCATTTACCGTTGGCAGAAGGACAGATTGCGACGTTGCATGATTTGCGTCGTCTGACTGATCGCTGTGCCGAACTGATGGCAGAGATGTTGCGCATCGTGCCGCCAACACCCCAAATGCAAGCCCTGATCACCAATAAAGATTTTCGTCAAACACAGCCCTTGGCCGGGGTGACCTTTTCCGGCGGTGTTGCGGAAAGCATGCGCGAATTGACGGAAAAAGGCATCACGTCAAACACGTTGCCGGCCACGCAGGCCGAACTGTTTATTCATGGTGATTTGGGTATTTTGTTAGCTTTATCGTTGAATGAATCGCCGCTTTTTAAGCGGGTGCCGTTGATTGCCGCACGAGAAACCATTCGGGCAACGGTTGTCGGTGTGGGTGTACACATTATGGAGTTGAGCGGCAGCACAATTTTTTATTCCAGTGCCGAGCCGTTGCCGATTAAAAACATCCCCGTGCTCAAACTCGCGCCCGAAGATGAAGAAAATCCAAATCTTCCAAGTCTATTGCGTGAAAAAATTTCCTGGTTTCAACACGATAATAAAAACATCACCGTGGCGATCTGCCTGACAGGGGTACACAATCCGTCTTATGAACGGGTGGTGTCATTGGCTGAATCCCTTGCGAAAGGGTGTGCAGAAATGGCACAACAAACGGGTATCCTTGTTGTTATCGTTGAGAACGATCTGGCAAAGGCTTTAGGCAATGCGCTCTATAATGAGCTGAATCAACAGACCGCATTGATTTGTCTTGATTCTGTGACTGTTGAAAACGGTGATTATATTGATCTCGGTAAGCCTGTCGGCGGCGGACGTGTTTTACCTGTGGTTGTCAAATCGTTATTATTCGGACAATAAATGTGTTCCGGGGGCAAGTGTTGCTATGAGCTGAGTCTTTCCCCCTGAACGTCTTTTCTTTGGAAAGCCTGTTTATTGTTGCTGAGGCAACAGCGCGTCGATGTGCGTTAAAAAGGCTTCTATTTCTTCTTTTGTTGTTGCAAAAGAAGTGACAAAGCGTGCTTCAACATGTTTTCCGCCGCGTACAAATTCAATTTCGTAGTGGCAGTGTTTTGCAAGTTCTTTGTGCATGGCTTGCGGCAATAAAAGAAAAATCATATTGCTGTCTACGTCAGCCAAGAATGCAAAACCGCGTTGTTTCAAGCCTTCAGCCAAGATTTGAGCCATGGCGTTGGCGTGTTGTGCCAAAGAAAAGATGAGATTGTCCTGCAACAACACGTCAAATTGAATCCCCAAAAAACGCCCTTTTGCCAACAACGCACCGTGTTGTTTCATATAAAAGCGCATGTTGTTCTTTAATTGCGGATTGAGAATCACCAACGCCTCACCAAACATGGCACCGTTTTTTGTGCCGCCAAGATAAAAAGCGTCGCACAGTTCCGCCAGTTCTTTTAAACACATACCGCTTGCCGTCAACGCGTTTGGCAACCGCGCACCGTCAATATAAAAATATAAATCATGTTTTTTACAATAACAACTGAGTGTTTCCAAGGCGTCTTTACTATAGACGGTGCCCAATTCTGTGGCGTTGGAGATATAGACCATTTTGGGGTGAACCATGTGTTCTGTTTTGTGTGATTGCACGGCGTAGTCGAGTTCTTCTACAGTCAATTTTCCATTGCTTGTCGGACACGCAATGATTTTGTGCCCTCCGTTTTCAATGGCTCCCGCTTCATGCACCGCAATGTGTGCCGAAGACGCCGCAACCACGGCCTCAAACGGACGTAAAAACGCAGACGTCACAATCTTGTTGACTTGTGTTCCGCCCACCAACAGATGAACATCGGCATCCAAACAGCCGATCTGTTCACGCAGACGCGCACACGCGTTGAGCGTGTGTGTGTCTTCACCATACCCGAGATGTTGTTCATTGTTTGTTTCAGACAAGGCTGTCAGAATCTTGGGGTGTGCGCCTTCGCTGTAGTCATTGCGTAAAAAAATCATTGTACTGTACCTTATATATTGTTGTCTTTCAAAGAGGCACCAAGCCTCTCTCTCGACAAGATGATGTAAAATAAAAAACAACTGAACAGACAAATCCCCCGTCACACAATGCGACAGGGGACTTATCCATCCGCTAGTTCACAAAAGACGTTACACATGTAACCGTCTTGCATAAAAAACTTATTCCAAATAATCGCCACGGTTGAATTTAAAGGTTTCTGTCGCAGCCAGCAATTCAAGTTCGCTGACCACTTCGGCCAATTCCGATTCGGCAGGCAGCTTCGCCGCACTTTGCCGCAAGGACTCTATCTCGGTATTCAAACCTCCAAGAAACGACCACGCGCTCTTGGCAAAACCTGTCTCTGCATTATTGGAGGCGGCCAACATGTCGGCATATCCATCAAAGGAATCCAAAACATCAGAAGCCTGAGAAAGCAAATGCTCTACAAGTGCTTCGCCACCGGAGTCGTTGTCTTTTGACAAACCGGACAGCATGAGCGGGTTTATCCTGCTGGCATCAAGGGGCAAAACAGCAGTCCCGTCAACACTGGGAGCTTGGTTGCCTGTCGGAGCCAGTAACGCCGCAAAGCCGTCTGTGCTATCTGTAGGTTCAGTCTTTGCGGACTGAGTGTGCCTCTGTTGCAAGGCTTCGCTGTAGTCAGAACGGATTTTCATAAGCGTTCCCCTCCACATGGGGTTAAATAAGAACTGTCTGTAATCTAGCAAGTTGTATGCCAATATAAACAGGAAAAATTTTCCCCAATCCATATGACCATGTTTTGTGTAACGCTTGTTTCAAATCGGCCATGGTCAAGCGTGCCGAGCTTTACAGCGTTGCAGTTTTTTTGCATAACGCTCGCTTTCGCTGAAAATACAGGCACAATATTGTTGACGGTATAAGCCCCATGTTCGAGACAAATCAATACCTTCTTGCCAGAAAGGTCGAAAATCTTGATAGAAAAACACGGTTTTTGCGGTATCTGCAGCGTGTTTGGCTTCTGTTTGAATCATTTCATGATTTTGATAGCGTGAATACAAAAGCGTTGTGCTGAACGCGGTAAAACCGTGTTCAGCCGCTGCTTCTGCGGTCAGTTGCAAACGGCTCGCATAGCAATAGCGACAACGCCCTTGTTCATGATTTTCCGCAAGATTTTGTCGGTATACGTCTTTCAGCCAACGCTGTACGTCATACACGTCGTCTTGAAACATGACCTCGGCATGCAAATGTTCTGCAGCCTGTTGCAGCGCCTCTCGACGCAATAAATATTCATGCAAAGGATGAATATTGGGATTGGCAAAAAACAGCGTGACTTCGTGTCCGTTTTTTTGCAAATGTTGTGTCGGCATCAAGGCGCAGGGGCCGCAACAGGCGTGTAAGAGAATCCGCATCAGTGTTCGTTGTCCGGATGTTTATTGGCTGTGATTGTGATCTCCACCTGGACGTTGTAACGTTTTTCAAGCATTGACAAACGGCTCCGCTTGTTGTTCAACAAATACACTGCCAAGTCGCGTTCCAAAACAAGAGCCACATGACGCTGATCGGCTTGAGAAGCCTTGCGGATTCGCAGTTCCAATTCGCGCAAGACTTGTAAGGCTTGCCATTCCAACGTCCGTCGTAAGCCTGTGCCGTGACAATGCGGGCACGATTCTTGAGAAATGGATATCGCCGAAGAACCAATCCGTTGACGCACAATCTGCAATAAACCAAACGAGCTCATTTTGCCGACATCGTGACGAGCACGATCGCCTTTCATGGCGTTACGCAAGGTTTTTTCTACATCTCTGGTGTGTGTCGGATCACGCATTTCAATAAAGTCAATCACGATTTGACCGCCGATATCGCGTAAACGCAATTGACGCGCAATGGTTTCGGCGGCTTCCATGTTGGTGCGTAAAGCCATGGTTTCAAAATTGGCTTTGCCGCCAATCTTTCCCGAGTTGATGTCAATGGCCATCAAGGCCTCGGTTTGGTCAAACACCAAGCGTCCTCCCGAAGGCAAAATCACCTCGCGGGCATGGATTTGATCCAGCTGACGACGGATATCAAAACGTTCCCAAAGGGTTCTGTCTTTATTGGCGTGCAGATGCAATAACGCGCTTTTTTCGGGGAACAACAAATCCGTCATTGATTGAATCGCTTCCGCTGTTTCTTGATCGTCGACCCAAATGGCGTTGATGTCTTCGGAAAAATAATCGCGAACAGCCCGTGTCGCCAGCCCCGGTTCCTGATAAATCAATGCCGGCGCGTTTTCCGTGGTGGCTTTTTCTCGAATATTTTTCCATACCAATTTTAAATAATCTAAATCCTTTTGTAAGGTCGTACGACTCGTGCCCATGCTCACCGTACGCACAATGGCTCCTAAGCCTTCACCCGGGGTGAGGCCGCGGATCAATTCACGCAAACGATTACGTTCTTCGCCGTCTTCCACCTTACGAGAAATACCAATTTGTTCTTGTCCCGGGGTCAATACCAAAAAACGCCCGGCAAGAGACACCCATGTCGTTAAAAAAGCCCCTTTGTTGCCGTTTGGTTCTTTGACAACCTGCACAAGCACCTCTTGCCCGGGCTTGATCACTTTTTGAATTGGTGGGTAGCGGTGTGTTTTTGTGCTTTCATGGTGTGTCAGCCAATATTCGGGATGGATTTCGTCTATTTGTAAAAAGCCGTTTTTGTTACTGCCAAAATTGACAAAGGCTGCTTGTAGGTTTGTATCGATATTGCTGACAATCCCTTTATAGATGCGTCCGCGCAATTTGGCATGGTGCGTCATTTCAACATAATATTCCGCAACCATACCGTCTTCAAGAACCACAACCTCAACAAGCTCGCCGGGTAACGCGCTCACCAACATGCTGCGCTCGACAACAGGTGCTTTTGGAGCTTCTTTTGGGAGTTTACGCGCTTTGCGTCCTTTGGTGCGCAAATCGTGTTCATCGTCTTCATCGACAGGCGCAACAGGGGCTGCAACAACAGATTCGGTTTGAGCTGTGTTGTATTGTTCCAACGCGGCTTTTTTGCGTGCTGCCGCACGGCGTCGGCGAGCCGAACGAGAACGGGATTTTGCGTTCTGTTCTTCGTCGTCGGCGAGTTCGGTTTGTCGAGTGTCTGCGAGTTCGGCATGTTGTCGCGTTTCGACGACACGCTCTTCCGATATCGCGCTTGTGGCGGTGGCTTGAACAAAGGCTTTTGTGTGCTGTGGGTGTTGTTTGTTTTTCGATGATGCGACAATTGTTGTATCCGCTTGTGCAGAGACAACAGCCTCATCAAACGTGTTTGCACTTGTTTCAATCGGATCGCGTGTCGCACGAGCGGACGTCTCTGTCGTTGTTTCAACAGTTTTTTTCTCGACAGCAGGTGTTGCTGAGGCGGCGTCTTGTAACGGTTCTTCTGTTATTTTGGATGGTTGCTTACGGTTACGCCCACCGCGCGGTGTCCGTGGGGCAAGCCCCTGAGGTTTGCGCCGTCCTCCTCGAGCGGGTTTGCCTTCAAGCACAGCCGTTTCATCGGTGTGGCGTGTGTCTGAAAGATCGCTGTTTTTTTCTTCTTCTGAAAGAAGAACACGCGGTGTTTCCGAAGACGTCGGCGTGTACGCGGTTTCTGCGGCAGGCTTTTGTTGTTGGATCATATCCAACATGGTTTGCGGTGCTTCCGCGGCAGGTACGGACGATTCCACAAAAGCCATCAAGGTGCTTTGTGAGCTGTCGTATTCGGGCAGGGCGTGTTGTGGAGGTGTTGAGGGTTCTTTTGTTTTGTTTTTTTGACCTTTGCCTTGCGTTGTATTCGCCGACGGCGTGCTTTTTTCTGTTGTTTCGGAGAGTGCTTCGACGTCGGTGGTTTTGCTGCTTTTGCGGGTGCGTCGCGGACGAATCGGCTCTTCTGTGCTTTCTGTTGTTGCGACGGTTTCGGCGTTGTTGTTTATCGACGACGCGGTTGTTTTTGTTGTACGTCGTTTACGCGGTGTTTTTACGGGTATTTCTTCGGTTTTGGCAGCGTCTGCATTTTCCGTTTCAACAGCCGTTTTTCGGGGGCGGCCGCGGCGAGCGGGTTTTGGGGGCTCTGTGGGTGTCGATGCCGTCATTTCTGTGTCGGTGGTCTCTGTTGTTGCGACGGCGTCTGTTGTTTTGACGGTGTCTGTTTTTGTGGCACGTTTTGTCGTGCGCGGTTTACGGGGGGTTGTCGCGTTGTTTGGAGTCGCGTTTTGATTTTCAGCCTCGGAAAGGTCTTTCGCGTTCTTTGACGCCATACGGTGTGCTTCCTGTTCTTCTTCTGAATCAAAGATTTCAATAGTAGCCATACATTCCTCAAAAAAACAAAAATTCGTTCGTCTTGAAACCGTGTTTGTCGTTATTTTTTGCTGGTTTCGTGAATGAATAACAAAACATTTGAAACCATCAAAAAACGACATTTCTGCGGAACAATAAAAAATCTGTATGTGTGCCAAGCAAAACCAAACGGGTTTACACACTTTTTAGCGGCGTGTTTACTGCCAAAAAGCACGGCTCACAAGTGATTCTGCGCCTCTTTTTGCGTGAAAAAACTCAAAGTTGAGCACGTCTCAACGTTGATTTGTTCTGTAGAACATTGTTTTTTCAAAAAAAATGGCCTAGATTTTTCTGCACGGCAAGACGTGGTTTAACGCGCTGTTGTAACAATGCGTTGATAGGAGGTATACGCCATGAGTGGCACGTTGGCAAAGGGGGTAAACCCCTCTCAGACACTTTTTTTGTCAGATTCTGATAAAAAAAATCTTTCCTCGGCAGAAATAAAGACTTTGTTGCGAAAAAATATCCTTGCACAACGCAAAAATTTTTCGCTAACGCCTGAAAGTTCCATCGCTGCACAAGAAGCGCAACAACGCATTCTGACAACAGAACGTTGGAAAAAAGCACAAACCGTGGCACTTTACATGCCGATCCGCGGAGAACTTGATACGCTTTTATTATTGAATGACGCCTTTGCATGTGGAAAAACGGTCTTGTTGCCGCGTTGTTCGCCTACAAAAAGCGGTGAAATGGTCTTTGCTCGGTGTACAAAGGAAGACGAACTCGTCAGTGGTTTGTTTGGTATTCGTGAACCTGATCCCGTTTGTTGTCCGCCAAGCACGACAGTTCCCGACTTGGTGATCGCCCCTGCCGTAGCCATGGACAGGCAAGGGTTGCGTCTTGGATATGGCGGCGGTTATTATGACCGTGCCTTAAACGCGCCAGAATGGGATGTGTGTTATAAAGTTGCTTTGGTGTATCAATTACAATTGGTGGACGCGTTACCCCGTGAAGCTTGGGACGCGGTGTTTCATGGTGTTGTTACCGAACAGGAGGCCTTATGGCTGTAAGTTGTATTCCCTTTACTTTTCCGGGGCTTGAAAACGTGCGTTGTGCGTTTCAAACGCGTGAACTCGGTGCGTCAACGGCGCCCTACGACAAAGGCAATATCGGTACCAATGTGGAAGATAATCCACAAGCTATAGAAAAAAATCGTGAAGATTTGCGTACGGCCTTACAAGTCAAACACCTCGTCTGTGTGAATCAGGTACACGGTAAAGAGATGGTTTTTGACCCCACAGCCGATGCACTGCCCGTTGCAGCAGACGGTGTTGCCGTTTCTCAACCGAACATCGGCGCGTTGATCACCACAGCCGATTGTCAACCGCTCATGATTGCCCATCAAAGCGGCCGGTGCGTGGCCGGTTTACATGTTGGTTGGCAAGGCAACCGTATCAATTTTCCTGCCGAAGGCGTGCGGCTTTTTTGCGAACATTACGCCGTAGCCCCCGAAGAACTTTTTGCCGTACGCGGGCCGAGCCTTGGGCCTTCCTGTGCTGAATTTATCAATTTTGATACCGAATGGGGTGCGGATTTTGCCGCGTGGTTTACAGAAAGAGATAAAACCATGAATCTTTGGAAACTCACGCGCGATCAGTTGCTTGAAGCGGGCTTGCGCCCCGAACGTCTTTTTGCTTTGGATTTGTGTACGTATACCATGAATGACAGTTTTTTTTCTGTGCGTCGCCAAAAAGTGACGGGACGACAAGGTTCTGTTATTTGGATGACTCGCTAGAAGCTGTGTTTCAATCATTTTTTTTCTTGGGGGAGTTAAACTCCCCCAAACCCCCTTGATTCTGCGGCAGGTTTCATTGCTGCGCACTGAAACCTGCCGCAGTCTGAGCGGCGTTGAGAACCATTGCTTACGTCGTTTTACCCAAAAAAATAAAGCCGTTTTTATATATGTCTTTTTTTAAATTTTTTCACCTGTACCGCATGACGTAACCATGCATACCACTCTTCAAGACCATGCTGCGTTTTACAGGATAACTCAAAAACATGTAATGCGGGATTGGTGGCGCGTGCGTGCTCTATGGCTCGCTCTCGATCAAAATCAACATAAGGCAGTAAATCAATTTTATTGAGTAACATCACCCGTGCATGATGGAACAATTGTGGGTACTTTTCGGGTTTGTCATCACCTTCGGTGACACTTAATAAAGCCACTTTCGCATCTTCTCCGCAATCAAATTCTACAGGACAAACAAGATTACCGACATTTTCAATAAACAAAATGTCCACCTCCTCAAGCTTGAGGTGCTTCAATGCCTCTGCAACCAAATGCGCATTCAGATGACAGCCGCCTTCAGTGTTGATTTGTACAGCTTGTGCCCCTGTTGCCGCAACACGGCGTGCGTCGTTGTCTGTTTGAAGATCGCCTTCAATGACTGCCATTCGAAATTCGCTTGCCAAATCACGCAACGTGCATTCAAGTAGCGACGTTTTGCCCGCTCCGGGAGAACTGATCAAATTTAAGACGACCAAGCCGCGACGTGCAAAATCCTGATGCAACACGACCGCCATCTGCTCATTGG
>CAYJFB010000025.1:0-20948 GCA_964369685.1 uncultured Desulfovibrionaceae bacterium
GCTCAGGTTCAAAAACATGTTCTTTTTCTGTTGCTTCAATGTGTTCTGTTGTTTGTATTGGTGCCTCGGTAACACCTTCTGACTCTGCTGTACCCGAAAAAAGCTTTTTGATGGAAGAAAAAAAACCCATAGTTGTGCTTCCTTAAACAGTCAAAACAGTTTGATCGTCAATAATGCGATTTTGATATATGTACACGTCGTATTATAAACAACATCGTGAACAAAAAACTCAGACCTCAAAAAAATAAGCGTTTTAATATAAAATGTATCTGAAATACCGTCAATCATTCTTGACGAGGTGTCACACTCTACTATACCTTGTATTTATTGAAAAAAAGGGATATTTTTCCCTACTCCATTTTTAGAGAGGATCTTATGCGTATTTTTACAAAAACACCTTGTTTCAGGAGTTTTTTATTTACAGGAACTCTACTGACTTCATTGGCTCTTGGCAATGTCTCGGCTTGGGCAAAACCTGAAAAAGGCGGTTTCACAGGCCCCGGACCCAAAACAATGACCGTTGAAGAAGTGAAAAAATTGCCCGATGACACGCATGTTCGTCTGCAAGGCGCCATTGTTCAGCATCTTGGCGGCAACGATTATATGTTTAAAGACGCAACAGGTACCATACCTGTTGAAATTGACCAAAAAAAATGGCGTGGTCAAGAAGTCGGTGATAATGACACCGTCACCATTGACGGCGAAGTTGATGTGGATGCCAAAAAAGGCATTGAAGTTGATGTTAAACATATCAAAAAAATGTAAACAGCTTTACCAGAAGAAAAGAATCATAAAACGGTTATGGAAAGAACACTTGTTTGTTTCCGTAACCGTTTTATGATAAAAGGCATAGATGCAAACACAACAACGAAAGAAACATGAAAAGGTGAACAACAGACTATGATTACACATCTTGATGAAACAATCACGTTGAATAACGGTTTGACTATGCCCGGGTATGGCTTTGGTTGCTATAAAATGACAGACCCGACACAAACAGAAACAGCCGTGCGTGTTGCTGTGGATTGCGGCTATCGCATGATTGACACCGCAGGCTTCTATGAAAATGAAGATTTCGTTGGCTCAGGCATTCGTGCAAGCAGTATTGCACGAGAAAAACTGTTTGTTGTTTCAAAAATTTGGCCGACACTCTTTGAAGATACCCCAAAACAGTTGGAACAATCCTTACGCTTGCTCAATACCGAATATCTTGATGCCTTTCTGCTCCATTGGCCGGGTACAAATAAAAAGGCGCGTCTGAAAGCCTTTGAACAACTCCTATACGCTGTAGAAAAAAAATACATTCGTAGTGTCGGGGTCTCAAATTTTTTACAAGTGCATTTGGAGGAACTCCATGCAACCTTTGGTATCTGGCCGGCACTGAATCAGATCGAAGTGCATCCGACGTTTAATCAACGGGCTTTATGTCAATTTTGTGCGGAAAAAGGGATCCATGTTGTTTCATGGGCACCGCTTGGACGTGGCAATCTTCTCAACCACCCTACTGTTTTACAACAAGCCGCACGCCTTGAAAAAAAACCTGCACAAGTGCTTTTGCGTTGGCATATTGAACAAAATCTTGTGCCAATCCCCAAATCTTTACACGCAGAACGCATTCTTGAAAACACACACGTTTTTGATTTTACACTGGATACCGAAGCCACACACGCCCTTGATGCACTCCATATCCCCGAAAATGCGGGACGAACAGGTTCCGATCCCTTAACCTTTTCAGGGATAAAATAAGACACAAACACAAAGAATAATAAAAAAAGAACACAACGCGTTTTATTCCTTTTTATGGTGAATATCTCTTTTATGATGATTGACCCTTTTATAGCGAAAGGATATACTTATAAAAGACAACTCTATTGCTGTGAAGATGAGAATCTTTTTATTTAAGACACGTTGATCAAGCGCTTTGACATTGTAAGGAGTGAACATGTTGAATCCTGAAGAGTGCATACTGTATAGCGGCGGAGCTACAGGAACAGAAGAATTTTTTGGTTCTTTGGCCGAAAAATGGCACATCGAAGAAGTGAACTACAGCTTTAACGGTCATCAAATGGAACGTAAACGCGGTATCAGGATCCTGACATCCGAAGAATTGGCTCTCAAAGACGTCAGTTTAACGTATGTTTCAAAACTGATGGGACGTGAATTTACAAGAGCACCGCTGTTTCGTAAAGTGTTGCAATCGATTTGTTGGCAAGTGAGTAGCGGACAAGAAGTCTTTGTTATCGGCTCAATTCAACCCGATAATACCGTGAAAGGCGGTACAGGCTGGGGCGCAGAATTTGCTAAAATTTGTAATAAACCCTTGGCTGTCTTCGACCAAGAACGTGACGGTTGGTTCGGTTGGGATAAAGAAGTTTGGGCACCCGTGGCAGAACCTGTGATCACAAGCAGCCGCTTTACCGCAACAGGTACACGCTTTTTGGAAAATAACGGCAGAAAAGCAATCACTGACCTTTTCGACCGCTCCTTCGGAGCCTAATTTTTTATACTTTTTTCGGCCGGAGGGGAGCAATACGCTCCCCTCCTCAGTAAATCGGTTTCGTTTGTTTTTATGTGCACCTTTCGCAACAACACGCGTTGTTGCAAAAGAGCAAACGTTTTTTGTCTAGACAAAAATCCCTTGAATGGAACAAGAAAAAACGCTTACCCTGCCAAAAGATTGGGCAAGAAAAGAATGATTTGTGGAAACATAACAAGCAGCACGATGACCAGTATATTGACAAACACAAACGGTAACGCTTTAAAAGAAATTTTTTCCAATGATACATCCGCAATGCCCGATGCAATAAACATGTTTTCACCCATTGGCGGTGTAGAAAACCCGACCCCACAACAGCATACTAAAATAACACCGAAATGAATGGGATCAACACCATAAGCCATCATAACAGGCAATAACACCGGCGTAACCAACAGAATGATGGCCAAGGTTTCCATAAACATACCTAAGAAAATAAGCAAAACAATAACCATCGCCCAAACTAAATTGACATTCTGCGTATAACCAAGAATCCATGTAGCAATTTCATTTGGAATACGATATTCAGTCAATAAACGGCCAAAAGCGTATGCGGTAAATACAATAATCAAAACACGCCCCGCAAGCCACGAGGTCGTATTTAATGTTCGCATGAAGGTTTTTATCTTTATTTCACGGTGAATAAAAATTCCAACAATCAATGTATAGAAAATTGCAACAACAGCGGCCTCTGTAGGGGTAAAAATACCGCCATAAATGCCGCCAAGAATGAGAACCGGCGCCATCACCGACCAAAAGCCGTCTTTAAGAGCGATGCCCAATTCTCGTAAAGACCATTTTGCGTTGCCGGTCTTCAGATTGCGAGAGATGAACATGTGCGCAAGACTGAGCCCTACCGCAATGAGAATCCCCGGAATAATGCCCCCCATAAACATTTTCGTGATCGATTGCTGTCCCGCAACACCATAAATAACCATGGGGATGCTCGGCGGAATGATGATGCCTACACCGCCGGCTGTTGCCGTTGCCGCAGCTGCATACGCAGGATCATAGCCACGTCGTGTCATGGCGGGTATCATGAGCATGCCGACCGCTGCCGTGGTTGCAGGGCCGGAACCCGAAATCGCACCAAAAAAGACACACGACAACGCCGTTGAAACAGCCAAACCACCGGGAATGGGGCCGACAATTGTCTCGGCAATATGCACCAAACGTCGAGAAATACCGGCACACTCCATGAGTGCACCTGCCAAAACAAAACACGGTAAGGCCATCAGCGGAAACGATGTCAACGAAGACGCAGCCATTTGAATCAACATGGTCGGATCAAGGCCGACAACAAAATAAACAATCAATGTCGCCATACCAAGAGCAACCATGATTGGAGAACCGATAAACAGCAATAGGCCGAATGAAAGAAAAAGTATTTGAGCAATTTCTGTTGATGTCATGGTTTGCCTTCCTTAATTTTCGACAGTTTCTTCAAGCAGAGCTCGTTTGCTTTCTTCAACAGACGCTTTATCCGGATCCACAATGTCAATACCCAAAAGGTATCTCATCACATTGATTTGAATAATCCGTATGGCCATGAGCAGAAAAGCAAAAGGAAAAACAAGATAGACATAGCTCAAATTCCAATCTAACCCCGGAGTATAGTAAGGCAATTCAATCAGCTCAATGACAGAAAGATAACCATACCATGCCAACACAAGACTGAAAATTACCCACACCATATCACCGATAAATAATAAAATTTGCGTGACAATCGGGGGAAACATCGAAAATTGCAAGGTGACACGATTTAACGCTGCCAAACGTGTCGCGTAACAGGCTCCAAAAAGAATAAACCACAGAAAAGAATACCTCGCGACCTCTTCTGTCCATGTGAGAGGGTGTCCTGTAGCTCGCAAAACAATCTGCAAGAACAAGATAACGACAAAAAACACAAGCAAGCATTGGCAGACATATCCCTCAAAGCGATCCAGCAATGCTGTAAAGAGCTTCTTTAGCATACAGTTCACCTTTTCCAAATTTCGCTCATTAGCGAAGCTGAATGTGGAAGAATACTTGTGATATATTTTGTATTACATTTTTTGTCAATCCCTATTGATTTTTTTTGCAGTCTCTTTGCATGTGTTTATAAAAAAAACACGGTGTGAATGATCGTTTTTACAAAATATTTTTGTAATTTTTTTTAATACACAGTATTTTTGCTATGAATAAAAATATGCTTTCCCCTCTTCCGTTTCAAAATCATAATGTGTGCTAAAGTATTGTTTATGTTGTTCAAATGACCAGTGTTCATCCTTGAAAATACTGATTGCCGCATTTTTGTTGTGTTTTTTTATTGAATCGATAAAACGTTGATGCTCTTCTAAGTGAATTTTTTCCCAACTTGTCGAGTAGGAGCGTAACGGCATGTCGTTTAATCGTTGTTTAAGGGGCGTGATGATGCTCAATAATAACGGATTGCTGCCCAACTTTAAAAAGATGTTATGAAACGCAATGTTTTCTTCATAGTATTGTTGAAAATTTTCTGCAGCCAAAAACTCTGCTTGTCGTTGATTTGATTCTTCAAAACGTATCAAAACTTCATCTGTTAACAAAGGAAAGACTTCCTCTAAACAATCTGCTTCAAGTGCGCCGATGATTTGATAGGCGTTTTTGATAAAATCTAAAGTAATGGGGTTGATCAAAACACCTTTACGAGGATAAATAGTTACAAAGCCTTCCGCTTCCAAACGGATCAGCGCGTCTCGCAACGGCGCTTTGCTGACACGCAACTCTTGACATATTTGGTCTTGATCCAAAAACACGCCACGACGCAATGTGCCGTTGCTCATGGCTTGATTGAGGTATTTATAAACCCTTTCTCGTAATGAATCGTTTTGAAAAAAATTGTTCATGTATACTCCTTTAGTCCGTGTTGTTCAATGCTGTATAGAGAGATGTCTTTACATACAACCTTGAAAAAATAACATTCAGTTGTTGTTTACCATGTGTATGCTTGATGGGCAAAAAATATTTGACACACATTGTTCTATTAGAAACTGTTGTTGTCAAATATTTATTTTTCAGGATGTCATTGATGATGCACTGGAAATATCTCTTTTGAGGACATAGAATAACACTATTTAAAACATAAATAAAGTGTATGCGATGTCTATAATAATGTTGATATATATTATAAATGCCGTTTCAATGTATACCTAAAATACCATTCATACTATATAATAAGATGACACCGTGCTTATTACAAAAAATAAACTTTTTGTATCATTCGACGTACACGTTTTTTTTAAATAGCGCGTCTTAGTACTTTTTTCCAATGACAGATTTCACATCGATTATCTCCTCTTTGATTGGTTTTGGTTATTGTTATAAAATATTTTCTCAAAAATTTTTCTCGCTAATGATTGAGATCCTGTTTGGTATTTGGCATTATTCGCTTGTTTGCGATTTTATGAAAAGTCTTGTAATATGGTCTTTTATTGAATATAAGATACTGTTCTTACAGTTCTTTACAAGCAAAAACATAAAAAGAAAACCTGCGTATTGCATCGTGAGGAGTCTATTCATGATCAGGCCGTTACTGTTGGTGTTTTTCATCATGTTTATGAGTGGATGTACAGCCTTGAGGAATCCTTTTGAAACGACTGCCACAGATGTGAGTGATGTCTATTATGATGAGTTCCCTGATGTTCCCTTACCGAGAAATATGGTTGTCTTGCGTGATACAAGCCTTGTTTCTGTAACTCAAGAAGGCGCAAAAATCGGTTTGCTGACCACCGAAGGCAACTATGACATGAGCTCTTTGGCAACGGCTATGGTGCATAACTTGACCGGTCAAGGTTGGACACTGCGAGCCATGCTCAACGGGAGGCGAATGATGCAAGTCTACGAAAAAGACAGCCGTACCATGACACTCTATTATTATCCGCAACTCACCACGGTTGCCATGGAAATTTGGATGGCCTTGAGATTGCCTGACGGTGTGTTGCCTTCAGGCGGTTCGTTGGGATATGAAACCTCGACGTATGGATATGATGAAGGCAACAGTAGTTATGAACTTTCAGGTTCAGGCGTCAACAGTGCGGCAGACTATGCTGATCCAAACTACGGTAGCCCTATACCGTATGGAACAACACCCCTGAATCAATAGTGGTGGGCTTCACCCCTCTTTTTGCATATAAAAAAGATTTTACCGTATCAAGCAAAAATCAAACAGACCTGAATGAAAAAGGATCATGACATGAGTGATGTTCATCTTGAAGGCACCGCTCTGGATTTTCGTTTTACCCCCGACGATGTACACGATCATGAATGGTGTACGGGAGTCGCGGCGTCTGCTTGCTACGGCAGAGGTGGCGGATTACGTTTGCATCTTGGTGTGTGTGGTTCTGTTGCTGCCTATCGGAGCCTTGATTTGGTTAGGATGTGGCAACGCAGTGGCTTTGCTGTCAGTGCAACACTCACGCCTGCGGCGAGAAAATTTGTAACACCGTTACCTTTTGCGGCACTTGGGGCAGATCCCCTTTATACCGACATGTATCATGATCAACAAGCGATATCACCTTTTGCACATCTTGAACCGGCACAAAGTGCTCGTGCATTGATTATTGCGCCGACTTCAGCGGCCACAATGTCTCGACTGGCAACGGGTGCGGCGGATGAATTGTTGGCTTGTCAGGCTTTGGCGTTTCCCGTTCCGCCGGTTCTTGCGCCTGCCATGAATCCGTTGATGTGGACACACCCCGCAACACAAGCCAATGTGGCACTCTTGCGTGAGCGGGGTTGTCGCATTATACCGCCTGACCACGGTGAAATGGCGTGTGGTGATGTCGGGCAAGGACGTTTGGCGTCTTTACGCAGTATTTGGCTTGCCGGACTGCGCGCAGCCTTACCGCAATCGTTGAGCGGTGTCAAAGCCTTGGTCACTTTGGGGCCGACCAGAGAGTACTGGGACGATGTGCGGTTTTGGTCGAATCCTTCAACGGGGACGATGGGTGCGGCGTTGGCGGTGGCGTTGTGGCTTCGCGGTGCAGAGGTGCATGCGGTTTGTGGACCGAACACGCCTTGGCTGCCGGAGACGGCCTGGCTTGGTGACACGGCACCCTTAAAACGCTATGATGTGATTACGGCAAAAGACATGTTTACTGCGGCAGCAGATTTATGGAATGCCATGGATGCGGGTCTCTTTACCGCTGCTGTGGCTGATTTTGCTCCACAGCCGTATCGTGGCGGAAAATTTAAAAAACACCTTTCACCAAACGATTTGAACGTTCATTTCACGCCAAACCAAGACATTCTGAAAACATTGGCGGCAAACCGTCGTCAAACGGATCCTCAACGGGTTATGGGATTTGCGGCGGAAACCGAACATCTCGAAAATGCGGTGCGTCATAAACTTTGTGATAAACGCGCTGATATGATCGTGGGCAACTTGGTTCAAGACGGTTTTGCAACCGCAAAAAATACTGTGTTTGTTGCCGATCGTTGTGGAAAAGAAGACTATTTGCCACTGCAATCCAAAACGGCTTTGGCTTGGAGACTGACGGCATGGCTCTTTTCTCTTTAGGTTTACACCGTTCTTTATACCCTTGGGTACAGGCGGGGATCACCCACTTGTTGTGTGATCAAGAAACAGTGACTGCGGTGCGCGAACGTGCTGTTGCCAAACCGCTCGCGGCCACGGTGACGGAACGGACAGCACGGCAGAGTCCATCGACAACAAGCACGGTTAGGCCCCCTGTGCCGTCTCCATCTTTGCGCCAAACGACCTCCTCAGACCCACACGACACGACAACGACACACGTACAGACAAAATCCCTTGCAACAGTGCCTCCTCCCATCGCAGATGCCGTGCCGGACGCCTTACCCAAAGCGCAATGGCCTGCCGTATGGTTACGTTGTCTGGATAAAGTGCCCACACAACCCCTTTTATTATGGAGTTACCATGGTTTGGAATGTGATTTGGGTGGACAGGCAAACGCTGAACGGCGTATATATTTACGACGTTTATTGACAGACTTGGGCTTGCCGTCACGCAGTCATGCGTTTTGGCCTCTTGTGCCTCCGATCGATATCGTCTCGTCTGCTTCAGAAGTGCCACAGGCCTCTTTTTTTTGGAGTGGGGTTACACACTTAAAACCGCAAACAGTGATTTTTTTATGTGACACCATACCTGACACACTCCGTTTGCCGACATTGTTGCCGAATACGCCTTTGCTGTTGCATGGTCGGCGATATATGAAATTTTGTGACATTGCCCTCTTGCTTGAAGACATACAAAAACCGACAGCCGTGCGTCATCATCAACTGGTGCGCTTTCTGCAAACAGTATATCAATCATATCGTAAATAACGTGGTACGTGGGGCATACAATGCTTTCCTCATGAGAGGAATGAGGAATAGGATCAGGAAGAGGAAGAGAGAGAAACCATCTTTCTTTCACAAGAAAAAGGTGTCAGACGCTAAAGGCGTTCTATGAATGCGTTATGCGCGCCACGGGGGATTTTCAAAGCGTTTTCCTACCACGCTGCAAACAAGACCTATCGCTAAGTATAAGAGGGCACAAACCAACCAGACTTCATACGTCATGCGGCTGACAGCCATGATTTCAAGACTCTGGAAAGTCAGCTCCGGAAGTGAGATCAAGGCTGCCAGTGCCGAGCCTTTAAACGTAGAGATCGTTTGTCCAACAAGCGGTGAAGCCAATAACGGACGCACTTGTGGCAGAAGAATTTCATGGAGGGTTTGCCAGCGCGTAAAACCCAATGCCGCAGAAGCCTCCCACTGTGTTCGAGGAACGCTTTCAAGCGCACCGCGAACGATTTCGGCAACATACGCTCCGGTGTACAGCCCTAACGTGAGTGTTGCGGCAGTCATTCTGTCAAGTTGTCCGGGAGCAGCGTACAGCGTGCTCAGGATGCTTTGCCCCCAAGGCGGTAACCGAAAAGCCATGTCGTCTAACACCGTAAACGAAACAACCCCTCCCACAACAAAATACATCAAAAAAAGCAAAATAAGTGGTGGCGTGTTGCGAATAAGCTGTACATACATCACATACGGTGCCGCCTTAAAACCACGGGCATGAGCAAACATCATGCCCGCACTGCCACCAAGTATAAGCGCCAAAAGCATCGCCCAAAAGCCCAAACGAAGCGTAGAGAACAAACCTTTTAATAAAAGTCCCGATTCAAATGCAAACAATGTTTCTTCTTCGCCGGCAGGACGCAGCAAATATTCAAACAAAAGAGGCCACCGCCACCGATACTCTGCTTGCATCAATGCCTGCTCTATGAACCAATACACGCTAAGGATCGCAAAAGACAACAACACAAGGTCGGCCAAACCAAAACGGCGTGACCGTCCGTTGCTGTCAAAAGGATCCCACGAGTTCCGCTTCGTTGTAAGGCTGTCAAGGGTTCTCATTGGCTTTATTGTACGCGAGGCAACCAATCTTGTGTTTTAAACCAGTATGTTCTGCGTTCTTTCAACCAACCTTCTCCGTGCAGTGCGCGGATCCAGTTATCTAAAAAATTCAAAGTGTTGAGGTCGTTTCTTTTGACTGCAATGCCGATTGGTTGTGAATGCAACGAATCGTTTGTTGGGAGAAACAAGGTCTCGGGTGCATTGAGTGCTTCAAAGGTTGGGAGAGGTTCTGAGGTGAAGAAGATGTGTGCACGACCGTTGAGAACATCTTGTACGGCAGGGGCTTCATCGTCAAAAAATCTATATGTGGCGTTGGGCAGTAAGTTTTTGGCGGGCACAACGGCACTGCTTCCTGTACGCAAAGCAACGATCACATTGGGATTATTATAGTCTGTGGGGAATGTGAGTGTTGCGGCTTTTTCTTTGTTCGCCACGGCACCGATTTCGGCTTGATCGTAAGGTATGCTAAAATTGACTTTAAGGTTACGTTCAGGGGTGCTGCTCATGCCGCCGATAATCATGTCAAACTTTCCTGCCAAGAGAGCAGGGATAATGCCGGACCAGCGTGTCGGCACCAGTTGTAATTCAACATCAAGATCTTGAGCCAAACGTTCTGCGACGTCAACTTCAAAGCCAATAAATTTTCCGTCTTTATCCTGCATTGCCCAAGGGACAAATGAAGAAAATCCCACACGTAAAACACCGCGTTTCACTACTTCATCAATCGTTGAAGGCATTTCTGCTCTGAGGGGTTGTACTGTCAACAATGTCCATAAACACAATCCTAAAAACATTACGGCACGTTTCATGGTTCATCCTTGTGTGTTTGTTTGACAACGCCTGAGAACTGTATTAATGCGTTGTTTTTGTTGAAAAAAGAATGATTCTTTTTGGCAGGATTCATTCTTTTGGTTGTGTCTGTTCCGGCATTTCTTGTGAGGGGTTCATGTGTCGAAAACGCCATGTATCACGTAAAATCATGGCTGCGTCATTGATAAAAGGTAAGTCGTTATAGTATAATGCGCCGACAGGAATATCGTTTTCTTCAGCCGTTTGGAAAAAGTGTTGATGAATAGGGCTGTACGAAACCCAAAAAGGTGTAAAAACAAACAAAAAAAACCAACCAAAAACAAAAAAAGCGATCAGTTTAAGCCAACCGACAACCTTTTTTTGCATGTTTCACCCCTTTATTTTGATATCGTCAAGGACTGCAAAAGACTGTAAAAAAGTATACAGTGCCGCATGCTTCGATTCATGTAAATATATGAAAAATACTGCAACAATGATAAAAACTTTGTGAAGGATAGCGAAAAGGATTGCAAAAAGAAAGTCTTTTCGTTTTTATTTTTTTCTGAACGTCTTGTTTTTGTTGGGGCTCTTCGTATATTCTATTTTTTATATTGAATCGTTTTGAAGTCTTTTTATTTGAGACAGTTTGATTTTGTTCACGGCTTTGAAGCGTGTTTTTCTTTGTACATGGCTTTATCGGCAATGGTTATGAGTTCATTGAGGTTACTACTGTCTTGCGGACAAAAAGCATAGCCGATGCTCACTCCGATTTCTATCCTGTGTGTATCAATAACAAACACTTGTTGTGAGATTTTTTGTATGCGTTTTTTTATTTGCAGGATATCTTTTTCACTGATTTGTTCATTAATAATAAGTAAAAATTCGTCTCCGCCCATACGCACAATGGGAGTGCCTTTTTTGAGGTTATGTTTGAGTCTGTCAACATAGCTGATTAAAAGTTTATCGCCGATTTCATGACCGTATGTGTCGTTGACGGGTTTAAATTTATTGAGGTCGAGAAATAAGAGACAAAAAGTGTTATCAAAGACATATTCTTCTAAAAAAGAACGGGTATATGAATCTGTCAGTTTATCTTTAACGAGTTGCTGTTTATACAGTTTATTATGTTTTTCAAAATAGCCGAGGATATGGTATAACACCGTTGCCGCTGCAAGAAGCAGGCATAACAGACCCAATGCATAGTATAAAGCAGATGAAAAAACCTGTGGTCTGTAGATAGAAAGGCGCCATGTGCTGTTATATAAATCAAAATCAATATATGAATCTTTTGTTATGTCAAAGTCACTGCTTTGTACAATTGGAGTGGGTTTATCTTGATAAAGCCCCAGTAAGCTGCATTGATAGTTCAACTCTTGCACATTCAGTAAACCCGTTACATCAAGAAAGGTCGGTGATTCCAGGACAAGGCTGATAAATCCCCAAAAATGTTCTTTTCCGTCATTTTGGGTAAATATGGGATTACGAATGACTATGGCTGTTTTTGTGCCGTTGGGCAAAGAATAGGGGCCGGTAATTGTTGTTTTTTTGTTTTTTATGGCTTTTTTCGAGTCAATGTTGGTCAGCGGAGAGGTTATGACATCGCGGCCGAGTGCCTGCTCATTTCCTTGAAGAGGGTAAATATATGTATTGATGCCGTTGGGGGAATAGAGAATGGCAATATGTTTTTTAGGATCAAACATGATTTCTGCAAACGCATTGAACTCTTGAAGGGAAAGTGTTCTTTTTATATTCTTGTTTAATCGTTCAAATCCGGCAATCGGTTGGGCAACAGAGGCAAGAACAAGCTTGATGCGTTCTGCATAGCTTTGTTTTAAGACATTGTTTCTGGAAATTTCTGTTTTTATACTGCTTTGATAATAGAAAAAAGCAGTTAAACAGCTTGTCAGAATCAGTAACACATAAATCGGTTTGGAACATCGCATACATTTAAAGCCTTATTGTATTGAGCGTCATGCATTTGATATATGGTTTGTTAACGCTTTTTGCTGTGACAAAGAGGCCGCACTGAAAAAACGTGTGTTTGATTTTCTATGCAATATTTATACAAATTTTATACAAACTTTATATAAAAAGTGTTGGATATACGTGTTTTTCAACCCAATCTTGTGCGCTTATGTGACCGTGTTGATCCTGTTCAAATGCGTCTGCTTCGTCGAGACCGCGCAAAAGCAAAGGAGGTTGCGGGGTGAAAGCCATGTGTTGTAAAAAAGAGCGCAGAATCAATCCCGAAGCTTCAAAGAGTCGTTCACCTTGGGTTCGTGCGGCAGTGCAGGCATAGTATGCGGGACGGTGTTGTGAAGGCGTTTGTAAAACACCGCGTGTGCGCGCTTCCCAAATCATTTGTGCACGATCAATCAATATTTTACATTGTGCCGGTGGCCCATAAAAATAGACAGGTGCAATCACAATCAATGCTTGTGCCTGAAAGAGGCGTCGCAGTAATGCGCTCCCTTCGTCATTCTTTTGTTTGTCAAAAGAACAACACATTGGATTTTTTGAACAAAACCCACACGCAACACACGCTGCAACCCGATAGTCACGCAGTGTTAAAGAGGCTAAGGACCACGTTGTATCGCACGCTTCTATCATGGGCGTCAGCATCTTTTTTAAAAACGCTGCCAAGGCCTGACCGTTACCGCATCGTGGGCTTGTCGATAAAATGACGAGTTCGTTATTGATAGTGTGTATCCTTTTTTTCAATGAACGCTTTTGATTATGTTTGAATCCGTTCTTTTTTTCTCAAGTCGTTCTGTTTTGATTTTTCTTTTTTCTGAGCGTCTTTTTGTTAAAAGTCAATTGAACCTAAAAATAATTAAAAAATCAAAACAGAACGTTTTTAATCGTTGCAGCTTCTGTAGGAATCAAATTCTGTATAAATTTCTTCAGAAGGTTCTTTATCCATTAAGCTGATAAGCCAAATGGATAAAGCCGATAATAGAAAACCGGGTACAATTTCATAGAGTGATGCAAATATTGATGTGGGGTAGATGTCACCAAGTTGTGTCCAGATAATTGTTGTAAGCCCACCCACAACGATGCCGGCTAAAGCGCCGTTGCGTGTGGCTCTGCGCCAGAATAAAGAAAAGAGAACCAACGGCCCAAATGTTGCGCCAAAGCCTGCCCACGCGTACTCCACAAGCCCAAGAACCGTATTGTTCGGATTGATTGCCAACATGCCGGCAATGAGCGCAACGAGAATGACTGTGATGCGCGAAACCCAAAGAAGTTCAACTTTTGAAGCATTTTTACGGATTTTTACACGATAAAAATCTTCCGTGATGGCCGATGCCGTGACAAGCAGTTGTGAATCCGCTGTACTCATAATTGCTGCAAGAATTGCAGAAAGCAGAATGCCTGCTATAAATGTCGGGAAAATAGCAAGTGCCATTGTTATATAGACAGTTTCCCCCGAGCTTTCCATAAGTTCTGCCGTTTCAGGTAAAAACACACGCCCCGACATGCCGATAAACACAGCCGCAGTCAGCGAGATAACAACCCAAATTGTAGCAATTTTTCGAGACTTTTTAACGGCTTCAGGTGAAGCAATGCCCATAAATCGAATCAAGATATGCGGTTGACCAAAATAGCCGATGCCCCATGCGAGCAAAGAAACAATTGAAATAAATGTCAGAGGAACACCGCTGTCGTCGACCAAAAAGTGTAACATGTTGGGATTGAGGGTTTCAACTCGAGCAAGAAAATCGCCAAAACCCCCCATAGAAGAAATGGCAACCGCAGGCACTGTCAACACGGCAAAAAACATCAAAATACCTTGGACAAAATCTGTCCAACACACAGCAAAAAAACCGCCGGCAAAAGTATACGAAATAACAACAGCAAGTCCCAAAGCAAGAGACAGAGAATAAGACATGCCAAAAACCGAAGAAAAAAGCTTTGCTGCGGCCACAAAGCCGCTTGCCGTATAGAAGAGGAAAAAAACAAGAATAAATACGGCACTGATAATGGATAAAAGGCCTGATGTGTCTCTGAATCGGTTAGAAAAATATTGTGGTATTGTGATAGAATTGTTTGCAACTTTTGTGTATTGACGAAGCGGTTTGGCAACAAGCAACCAATTTAAATACGTGCCGAACGCAAGCCCCACTCCAATCCATGAAGCAGATAAGCCTGAAATATATGCCGCTCCCGGCAGTCCCATGAGAAGCCAACCCGACATGTCAGAGGCTTGAGCAGACATGGACGTTACCCAAGACCCAAGCTTTCTGCCACCAAGAAAATATTCATCCGTTGAGGTTGTTTTACCATAAAAATAAACACCTATACCGATCATAAAACAAAGGTACACAACAAAAGAAAACATAATTGTAAAACCAATATTCATAAAAATTCACCTCAATCTGTCGTCGAATACGGCAGCCTTTTCTTTTACATGCGAAAAATATCGAGACGAGTGTATACTTGTTTTTTTTAGATAAATCAAGGAAAAAGCTCTCTCAAAGGCATCCTCACGCCGGAGAAGAGGTGTCGTCAAAGCACAAAGGCCGCCTCAGTTGTTCTTTGTATTATTGTGTTTTATATAATTATCTATATATAAAAGCCTTAATAACACTCTCTAATAATGCATTTCCAAAAAATGACAACAGGCGAAGACTTGCGAGAAAAGTTTTTTTTTGCTAAAATAGTCAGTTGTTTAAAAAGAGTCGATAGCGGCTATGTATTGTGTACGGGTGCTTTTGCAATCCTAAAAGAGCATTATTCTTTAAACGGTGCTCCAAACAAAGTATTTTAACAACTTTTGAGGATTCCGATGAAAAAAACGTTTTTATTTTCTTTCATTTGTTTTTTGTTTACCGTGTTCTTGTTACCAACCATGAGCTTTGCAGAAAAAAGCTATATCAACGGTATTGATGCCAATTATCCGCCTTTTGGCTATGTTGATGCCAAAGGCAATCCTTCAGGGTTTGATGTGGATTCCATGAACTGGATTGCCAATAAAATGGGTTTCACAGTCACTCATCAACCCATGGATTGGGACGGCATCATTCCTGCTTTGGTAGCGAACAAAATTGATATGGTGTGTTCGGGTATGAGTGTCAGTCCCGAACGGCAAAAACGTGTGACCTTTTCTGATCCTTATTGGACGATTCGTAAAGTCTACCTGACCAGAGCCGACTCTGACCTCACACAAGATGATATTGTGAACGGTAAAAAAATGGTCGGTGTGCAACGCGGCACCAACGAGGCAGAATTGATGCAAAAAGCTTTGGAAAATAAGCAAGCCAACTTTACCCTGCGTTTTTATGATTCAGGCCCCATGGCTATTGAAGATCTGGTGAACGGACGTATTGAGGCTGTCGGCCTTGACAGCGCTCCCGCCAATGACGCCATTCGTAAAGGGAAGCCCGTAAAACTGGCAGGCGATTTTGGTGTTGAAGACAATTTTGCCGTGGCGACACGTCATGAAGACGCTGAATTGCGTAAGCTGATTAATGAAGGCTACAAACTGTTGATGGCCGATCCTTATTGGGAAGAGTTGCAAAATAAATATTTGAAATAATTTTTTCTGTGCGGATGTCATCGCCTTTGTTTTTGACATCCGCACAGAATGAATGGCACATGTTGTTGCCTTTTTTCATGTCTCCTGCCAACTCAGCACACCGTCACAGCAATCGAGAACATCATGCTTGAAACCGTAAGCACGCCTTTCCTTGTTATTTTTGAAGCGCTTCCTTATATTCTTGAAGGCAGCCTCGTAACCATGATTACGGTGCTTGGCGCGTTGACATTAGGGTTGCTTTTGGGAGTACCGATGGCTGTGTGTCAAGTATACGGTTCTTTCTGGGCACGGCGTGCGCTTGATGTGTATGTGTGGTTTTTTCGCGGTATGCCGATTTTGCTGTTGCTTTTTCTTTTTTATTTCGGCCTGTTTGAGCTGTTGGGATTCAATCTTTCTACAATCACCGCTTCTTGCTTGGTGCTCGGCATGGCCAGTGCCGCGTATCAATCACAAATTTTTCGCGGTTCCATAGAAAACCTTCCGTCAGGGCAAATGCGTGCTGCGTTGGCGCTTGGGATGAGTAAACCTGCCGGCATCATAAATATCGTTCTGCCACAAGCCATACGTCTTTCTATTCCCGGTTGGTCAAACGAATTTTCCATTTTACTTAAAGATTCTGCGTTGTGTTTTGTCCTTGGTACTCCGGAAATTATGGCGCGTACCCACTTTGTGGCTTCACGTACCTATGAACATTTGCCACTCTATTTGACTGCAGGAGTGATTTATTTTTTGATCACCCTGCTCGGCGTGACACTGTTGCGTAAACTCGAAAATGCGGTGCGTATCCCCGGCTATGCCACAGAAAACGCTTTTTAAGACTCTTTTTGTTTTTCATACAACATATTTGGAATATATATGAAAAAAAATAAAACACCGGTGCTTTCGGCGCGGCATGTGTGTAAACAGCTTGGCGGCAAAACGATCCTTGATGACGTTTCCATTGACGTATGCAGCGGTGAATTGAAAGTTTTGATTGGCCCATCAGGCGCAGGAAAAAGCACTTTTTTACAGTGTTTGAATTTTTTATTACCACCGGACAGCGGTACGGTCAGTCTTGAAAGTGTTGAGATCAACCCCAAAAGCACTCGTGCGTTGTATGCTTTACGCCAACAGGTTGGAATGATTTTTCAAGATTTCAATCTCTTTGATCACCTCTCAGCCGAAGACAATGTGGCGATTGCTTTACGAAAAGTGGCCGGTTTGTCCAAAGCCGATGCCTCGGAACGTGCTCGGGCAGAGCTTGATCGCGTTGGCTTGAGCAAACGCGCACACCTGTATCCTGCACAGCTCTCGGGTGGCCAAAAACAACGGGTGGCCATTGCGCGTGCGGTTGCCATGGATCCAAAAGTTTTGTTGCTTGACGAACCCACCTCGGCACTTGATCCTGAATTGGTCGGCGAAGTGTTGGCTGTCATTCGTAATCTTGCCGACGCAGGCATGACCATGGTCATGGCAACACACCAAATGGATTTTGCACAAGCGCTTGCCACAGAATTATTGTTTATGGAACAAGGACGCATTATAGAACAAGGCGTGCCCTCAACACTCTTGGCTCCCGGATCGGGAACCCGCACTGCAGACTTTTTTACACGTCTTTCTGACGGCTTGGGCGTGGCTGCCGAAGAGATCTTTGAATCCGACCTGCCTGTCGAGCAAGACCTTGTTGTCGGACGTGACAATACCTCGGGAGTATAGCCGTGGATTGGCTTGATACCACCTTTCTTTTGCAACAGGTTTTGCCTGCACTCAACAAAGGTTTGCTTGTTTCTTTGGCTTTGATTGTGCCTTCGGCAACGATTGGTTTTCTTTTTGGCGTTTGTCTTGGTGTTGTGCGTGTTTTTGGAACACGTCGGATACGCTTTGTCGGCGATGTGTTTTCGACGATGTTTCGTGGTGTACCGTTGGTTGTGCAACTGATGATTTTGTATTTTGGTTTACCCAATATCGGCATCTATTTTGAACCCTATACGGCGGCTGTTTTGGGTTTTATCTTGTGTACGGGTGCGTATCAGTCCGAATACGTGCGCGGTGCTTTACTGTCTATCAAACAAGGACAGTTGCGTGCTGCTGCGGCTCTTGGTTTTACCAAATTGCAAACCGTTTTTTGGATTGTGATTCCTCAGGCCGCCAGACGCGCACTGCCCGGTTGCGGTAACGAAATCATCTACCTGATCAAATATTCTTCACTGGCGTATGTGATCACCTGTATCGAGTTGACAGGAGAAGCCAAAATCCTTGTCTCACGCACCTTTCAACCGACAGAAGTCTATCTTGTTGCAGGGATCTACTATTTACTCCTTGTTTCTGCGGCAACATGGTTGTTGCGTAAACTTGAAAAAAGATTTGCCATCCCCGGCTTTGGCTTTGATAACAAATAAGCTTTTTACTCAAGCCTATTGTACACGTTCTGTACCGCTGTAAAGACCACACCCTACGCTCCATAAAAGGTATACCCATGCCCACACAACATCACATTCGTAATTTTAGTATCATCGCACACATCGACCACGGTAAGTCAACCCTCGCCGATCGTATTCTGGAACAAACACACCTCGTCTCTGATCGCGAAAAGCGTGACCAATATCTCGATAAAATGGACTTGGAGCGCGAACGCGGTATCACCATCAAAGCACAAACCGTACGCATTCCATATACCTCGACGAACGGACAAGAATACATTCTCAATCTTATCGATACCCCGGGGCACGTTGACTTTAACTATGAAGTGTCACGTTCTTTGGCAGCCTGCGACGGTGCGTTGCTGGTTGTGGACGCCACCCAAGGCGTTGAAGCTCAGACCTTGGCTAACGTCTACTTGGCACTTGATCACAACCACGAGATCATTCCCGTGCTCAACAAAATCGATTTGCCCAGTGCCGATGTGGATCGTGTTAAACAAGATATAGAAGAAGCGATTGGTTTGGATTGTTCCGAGGCGTTGCCTGTCAGTGCGAAGACCGGTCTTGGTGTGGATGCGGTACTTGAAGCGATTGTACAACGTTTACCCGGCCCCGAAGGCGATCCCGAAGCGCCGTTGAAAGCTTTAATTTTTGATTCGTGGTATGATTCCTATCAGGGTGTTGTGGTGCTTTTCCGTATTATTGACGGTAGATTAAAAAAGGGCGATCGCGTTCGTTTATTTTCTACAGGTGCCAACTATGAAGTCATTCGCCTCGGTGTGTTTTCGCCTGAAATCAAAGATATGCCCGAACTCGCCGCGGGTGAAGTCGGCTTTTTGTGTGCCAACATCAAAGAACTTGGTGACGCCAAAGTCGGTGATACCGTTACCTTGGATGCCACACCATGCGCGGAAGCGGTGCCCGGTTTTAAAGAAGTGCAACCTGTTGTGTTTTGTGGTTTATACCCGTCAGACGCAAGTGACTATGAACCGCTCAAAGCGGCTCTGGAAAAATTGCAACTGAACGACGCCGCGTTTTCTTGGGAACCTGAAACCTCTCAGGCCTTGGGGTTTGGTTTTCGTTGTGGTTTTCTTGGCTTGTTACATATGGAAATCATTCAAGAACGCTTGGAACGCGAGTTTCAAGTAGAACTGATTGCCACGGCACCGTCGGTCATTTATCGCGTAGAAACGTCAGACGGCAAAACGACAGACATCGATAATCCCTCAAAACTGCCCGATCCTGCACGGATCGAAAAACTGTATGAACCGTATGTGCGCATCGAAATTCATGTACCCAATGAATTTGTTGGCAATGTGATGAAATTGTGCGAAGAAAAGCGCGGTTTACAGAAGAATATGAGTTACATCACCACCACTCGCGTAGTGATCACCTATGAATTGCCTTTTGCCGAGATTGTTTATGACTTTTTTGACCGCCTCAAATCGGCGACACGCGGTTACGCGTCGATGGATTATGAAGTGATCGACTATCGTGTTTCAAATTTGTGCAAACTCGATATCATGCTGAACGGCGAACCCGTGGATGCCTTGGCTGTTATTGTTCATCGCGATAAAGCGTATTACTACGGTCGTGCCTTGGCGTTGAAGCTCAAACGCACCATTCCGCGTCAGCTGTTTGAAGTGGCGATTCAGGCTGCCATCGGTCAAAAGGTTATTGCTCGTGAAACGGTTTCTGCCATGCGTAAAAATGTGACCGCAAAATGTTACGGCGGCGACATCACCCGTAAACGGAAATTGCTTGAAAAACAAAAAGAAGGCAAACGACGTATGAAACGCATGGGCAATGTGGAATTGCCGCAAGAAGCGTTTCTTGCCGCCTTGCAAGTCGGCGACGAGTAGGTCTGTTCATTAAGGGGTTGTCTTTCGAGAGGGGGGAACCCTTTTTTTTTAACAATGGGGTTCCCCCCTCTTGAGCTCTCCCTCCTCCTGAAAAATATATTCTATACGAGATTCTTTATGATCAGTGTTGTTATTCCTGTATATAATAAGTGGGAGTTAACGCGTGACTGCTTGGTCTCTTTAGCCCGAACGGGGCCTGAAGACATGGAAGTCATTGTCGTTGATAACGCATCAAGTGATAAAACGGCTCTGGCTTGTGAACCGACGGGTAAAGCGTTATTTGGTGAACGTTTTCAGTATTTACGCCAAGAGGTAAACCGCAATTTTGCGGGTGCGTGTAATATCGGCGCGCGTGCAGCACAAGGTGAATGGTTGTTTTTATTGAATAACGACACCTTACATGAGCCAAATTGGGCTGAACCGCTCAT
>CAYJFB010000025.1:21048-36390 GCA_964369685.1 uncultured Desulfovibrionaceae bacterium
TGTTTTTATTGAATAACGACACCTTACATGAGCCAAATTGGGCTGAACCGCTCATACACGCTTTGCAAGAGGATCCGACACTTGGAGCTGTTGGCCCTTTACTCCTGTATCCTGAAGATAGGGATGGTGTTCGGCGTGTGCAGCATTTGGGGGTGATTACTACATTGAGTGAGCAGATTCGTCATCTCTATCATAAATTTCCTATAACACACCCTTTGATACAAAAACAACGATATTTTCAAATTATCACCGGTGCCGCTTTTTTATTATCAAGCACACTTTTTCAGCAACTTGGCGGATTTGATGAGTCCTATGTCAACGATCTTGAAGATGTTGATTTTTGTATACGTCTACATCGAGCAGGCTATAGGATGAGTTGTATTCCAAGTGTGCGTATGGAGCACTTGTGTGGACAAAGCCGTGGGAAAAGCACTGCAAATCATCAAGAGAATTTACAATATTTTAAAAAAAAATGGATATCACAGAACCCATTTTTAGTTAATGAAATAAGCTTGTTACAAGCTGATGGATACATATTGCATATATCACCTTGGCTAACCTTTTCTGTAGGGCTGTCTGTTGAAAAAGAACAGAAATTATTACGTACAATGCGAGAAGCAGAGAATGAAGATACACTCCGCAGAATGCTTTTAGAAGAACCCTATTGGATGGAAGGCTATAAACGTTTAGCGGCAATCTATGAACACAAGAACGCATTTGTGGATGCGATATTCTTTTTAAAATTGGCCGGGGAAATACAACCGGATCCGGAAATTTTTTGTTCTTTGCACAGATTGGCTTCTTGCTTGGGCTTAGACAATATAAACGTCCTCAGTGCTTTAAAAGATTATTGTCTTGAACCGCAAGAACGACTTCAGCGTCTGCGAGTGTATCGGCGCGAATTCAAACATGCCTTTCCTTCATTGGCAGAGGATGCCGACGCACTTCTTGCAACAGAAAGTCGTTTCTTTGCTGAGCAAGTGGAACCCTTGCGACAATATTTGTTGCAAACAGAAAACAAATAAAACAAAAATGTTCTTTGCTTCATGATCAACATGTTGTTAAGTACATCATCTTGCCAATAAGTGAGGGCCTTTTTATGATCAGTGTTGTTATTCCTGTATACAACAAGTGGGAATTGACGCGCGATTGCTTGACTTCATTGGCTCGAACAGGGCCTGAAGACATGGAAGTCATTGTTGTTGACAATGCATCAAGTGATAAAACGGCTCTGGCTTGTGAACCGACGGGTAACGTGTTGTTTGGTAAACGTTTTCAGTATTTGCGCCAAGAGGTAAACCGCAATTTTGCGGGTGCGTGTAACATCGGCGCGCGTGCAGCACAAGGTGAATGGTTGTTTTTATTGAATAACGACACCTTACATGAGCCAAATTGGGCTGAACCGCTCATCCGGACCTTGCAAAACGAGCCGACACTCGGAGTTGTCGGCCCCTTACTGGTATACCCTGAAGATGCTGATGGCGTTCAACGTATACAGCATTTGGGTGTGGTTATGAGCCCAAGTTATAAGTTTTCGCACCTCTATCACCTCTTTCCTGCCACCCATCCTCTTGTCTATAAACAACGTCGCTTTCAAGTCATTACAGGTGCAGCGATGTTAATGCGTTCAGCACTCTATCATCGTGTTGGAGGAATGGATGAAAAATATATTAATGAATTTGAAGATATAGATTTCTGTGTTCGAGTGCATCAAGAAGCGTATCAAACAACGTGTAACCCACACGTTCGTATGATGCATCTTTGTGGTCAAACCCGTGGAAGGGATACAAAACCGAGCATAAACGGTCAATATCTTTTTGAACAGTGCTCAAAAAAACTTGAAAAAAATAAATATCGGCTTCTTCAAAAGGATGGATATAACTTATCTTTGTCTCCTTGGTTAACGTTTGATATTTTTTTGCCTGCTCCACGTGAACAAAAACTTCTTCGTCTCATGAAGAAAGAACAAAATGAAGAAGCTTTACGTCGGGCGCTTATACATGAACCCTATTGGATGGAAGGCTATAAACGTTTAGCGGCAATCTATGAACAAAAGAATGATTTTCTGAATGCTGTCTTTTTTTTACAACTGGCTGCTCAAATTCAACCGGATCCGGAAATTTTTTGTGCTTTGTATAGATTGTCGTGCAAACAAGATGTGGAAAACATAGACGTCTTCAGTGCATTACAACATTACTGTCTTGAACCGCAAGAACGACTTCAGCGTCTGCGAGTGTATCGGCGCGAATTCAAACATGCCTTTCCTTCATTGGCAGAGGATGCCGACGCACTTCTTGCAACAGAAAGTCGTTTCTTTGCTGAAAAAGTTGCGCCTTTACGACAATTGATTCTTAACGCTACATCTTAATATTTTTAGTCTCGGAGTGTTACAGTGCAGAAAGAAGAACGTCTTGTTGCCGAATTTTTAGAACTCATTCATATCGACAGCCCCTCAGGAAATGAAGCGCGTATCAGTGCTGTGTTGCAGGCAAAACTTCATGCGTTAGGCTTTGAAGACATCAGCGAAGACTGTGCAGGGAGTGCCATCGGCGGCACTGCAAACAATCTGTTTGCCTATTTGCCAGGCACCTCCCCCCATGCCGAAACATTACCGACAATCATGTTTAGCGCACATATGGACTGTGTGCCGCCTTGTCTTGGGATTGAAGGAACAATAAAAGATGGATTGATCACCTCAAAAGGTGATACCATATTGGGCGCTGATGACAAATCGGGTATCGCAGCGATTTTGGAAGGCATCCGCAGGATTCGTGAAAAAAATATTCCGCACTGTACCATTCAGGTCATTTTTACAGTCGCCGAAGAAACAGGCGTGAGCGGTTCTCGGCACATGGATGTAAGCAAAATTCGGGCTGATTTTGGGTATGTTTTGGATTCCGGCGGTGTTCCCGGACAAATAGTCTATGCCGCACCGGGGATACACACCTTTACAATAGGCATCAAAGGCAAAGCCGCTCATGCAGGCATTGCTCCCGAGACGGGTATCAATGCCATTGTTGTTGCGGCAAAAGCCCTTGCCCAATGCCCCCAAGGACGCATTGACCATGAAACAACAGCCAATATCGGCACAATACACGGCGGCACTGCCAATAATATTGTTGCAGATTACGCAGAGGTTGTCTGTGAAGCACGCAGTCTGAATGCCGAATCATTAGAAAAGATTACAAAACAGATTGTCGATATCTTTGAGCAAAAGGCACAGGAACATCACGCAGAAGCAAATATTGAGGTTTACAGTAACTACGCTTCATACAAATTGAATCATGGATTGCCCGTCATTCGTCTGGCACAAAAAGCCGCTGAAGCAATCGGGTTGTCTGTGCATATCGAAACCACAGGCGGGGGGAGTGACGCCAATCATTTCAACGCCTATGGTATACCTACCGTGCCCCTCGGGACAGGCATGTCGAACGTCCACACAACAGACGAATACATCACTGTCGAACACCTTGAACAAACCTGTCAGCTTGTTGTTTCATTGATAGAATGCGCTTCTACCGTATGATCATCTTTTGAAGAAAAGCCTTTTGGAGAACACTCTTTGAGCCACTCTGCTCAAGTGAGACCGTATCTTGAAAATATGGCCTCACTTGAGAAGAGTGGCTGACGCTCTATAAAAAAGGTATTTGTAGCCGTTTTACTCTATCGTTTACCGATGCAGATATAGGTAAAACCGTGATGTTGCATGAGGGTTGGTGAATAGAGGTTTCGTCCGTCAAAGATAAGGGGCTTTTTGAGCAGTGTTTTGAGTCGCTCAAAGTCGGGATTGCGGAATTGATTCCATTCTGTGGCAATGAGGAGAGCGTCTGCGTCTTGGCAGAGTGCGTACGGATCTTGTTCTATTTGTAGGTTTGGTTCATTTGCAAACAACGTGGCAACATTGGCTCCTGCTTCGGGATCAAAAGCACGAATACGCATACCGTAGGCGAGGAGGTCTTCAATGATACTGAGTGCGGGAGATTCGCGGATATCGTCGGTATTGGCTTTGAAAGATAACCCCCACATGGCAAGGGTTTTTCCTTGTACACCCCCGTCTGTTGCGAAGATCTCACGAACACGTTGTGCCATATGGACTTTTTGCTGACGATTGACCGCTTCTACGGCTTCCAACAATAACGGAGTCCGTCCCACTTCGTGGGCTTTGTGAATGAGGGCTTTGACGTCTTTGGGAAAGCATGAACCGCCATAACCGATGCCCGGATAAATAAAATGATGGCCGATGCGATGATCGGCGCCGATCCCTGTTCGCACATCACGAATGTCTGCACCGAGTTGTTCACATATGCCTGCCATTTCATTGATGAATGAAATTTTTGTTGCCAACATACAGTTTGCGGCGTATTTGCTCATTTCGGCACTGCGCGGATTCATTACCAACACTTTTTCCCGACTTCTGGCAAACGGGGCATAGAGTTCACGCATTCTTTCTGCGCTTTCTTGGTTGTTTGTGCCGATGATGATGCGATCGGGTTTCATGAAATCGGCAACAGCGTCACCTTCTTTCAAAAACTCGGGATTCGAAACGACGTCAAACGCCACATCCTGTTGATGTTTGTCCAGTGTCGCACGCACAAGACCGTAGACACGATCCGCAGTTCCGACGGGTACGGTTGATTTATTAACAATGATTAAGGGCTGTTGCATGTTTTCTGCAATCTGCACGGCAACCGCATCCACATACGATAAATCACAAGAGCCGTCTTCTCTCGGCGGCGTGCCCACACAGATAAACGCACACTCGCTGTTTTCAAGCCCTTCACTCAGTACCGATGTAAACGTCAAACGGCCTTCTGCACAATTGCGGCTGACAAGTGTTTGTAAACCCGGCTCATAGATGTGTATTTCACCGCGATTGAGTTGTTCGACAACTTCAGGATTGATGTCAACGCAACGAACACTGTTGCCCATTTCCGCAAAACAGGCGGCTGCAACCAAACCCACATACCCTGTTCCAATAATGCAAAGGCGCATGCACACTCCAATAAAATAAAGGATGAAAATACAGCGTATGGCTTAGGGACTGTATTGAGATACAACCCTTAAATCATGACAATCAGATACTTTTAAACTTGTTTTTAAGCCTTGTCATGGTTATCGTCAACCTACAAAGATGTTGGAGTTAAAGATGGCTGTTGTCGGTATTGGTATTGATTTGTGTGAATGTGGACGTATTGCGGTTTCACTGGAACGTTTTGGAATACGTTTTGTAAAACGCATTCTGACGGAAGAAGAACAACGTTTGCTACCAAATAATAAAAAACATCAAATCAGTTATATGGCTGCGCGGTTTGCTGCAAAAGAAGCGGCGGTCAAGGCGTTGGGTACGGGATTTGCCAATGGCATTTCTTTTCTTGATCTTGAAGTGCGACGTGTTACTTCGGGAAAGCCTCAGCTGTATTTTTATGGGAACGCCGCTTTACAGGCTAATGCTCTTGACGTACACCACACACACCTTACTCTTACACATAGCCGTCTTGAAGCCGCTGCGGTGGTTATTCTTGAACGATAATTTGGCGTACCAAAAGAGACAGCATTTTTTTATCAAGTGTGTTGTTCGTTTTGCAACATAAGATTAACATGAATGACAGCCTCTCAATAAGTTGTAATGCCCTAAAATTATTTTCCCCAAAACAAAAGGAGAATCACGACTATGGAAATGCACGGAACAACGATTCTTGCCGTTCGTCATAACGGTCATGTCGTCATCGCAGGCGACGGACAAGTGACAATGGGACAAGCCGTCGTGATGAAACATACCGCACGTAAAGTGCGGCGTTTATATAAAAATCGTATCATTGCAGGCTTTGCCGGCGCAACCGCCGACGCCTTCACCCTTTTTGACCGCTTTGAAAAACAACTCGAAGAAACAAGCGGAAACCTTTTGCGTGCGGCTGTCGAATTGGCTAAAGATTGGCGCCAAGACAAATATTTGCGCCGCCTTGAAGCCTTATTATTGGTCGCAGACGCCGAACGAACCTTGATTCTCACAGGTACGGGTGACGTGATCGAACCCGACCACGGCGTGGCTGCCATCGGTAGCGGCGGCAACTATGCGCTTGCTTCTGCTCGTGCCCTCACCGAACACGCGCCACACCTTGATGCTGTGTTTATTGCCAAAGAAAGCATGCGCATCGCCGCAGAAATGTGTGTCTACACAAACACCAATCTCACCATTGAAGACATTGCTTTCACAGAAAATGCCCCAACAAATACTGCGAATAAAGCATGAAAATATGTTGGCGGCAGTATTGGCAACCGTTTGCTGTCATCATGTTTTTTTGCTTTGTCTTGCTTTGGTTATGGCAAAACAGCACGCTCAATTATGATTGGCAATGGTATAGACTGTGGCGTTTTGTCGGACGATTCGGAGAAAACGGTTTTCGAGCGGGGCCGCTGCTTGAAGGCTTGGGCGTGACGTTATCTATCATCGCTCTTTCTTTTGTTTGTACGGCTTGTATCGGGCTCGGTACGGCTTTGTTGCGTTTGTTGCCTTGGCCTGTCGGAAGAATGTTTGCAACATTGTTGGTGGGTGTGGTACGCAACACGCCACTTTTGATTCAACTTTTTATGGTTTATTTTTTGTTGGCACCGGTGTTTCATTTGGGGCCGTTCGGTTCCGCTGTGTTGGCTTTAAGTTTTTTTGAAGGCGTGTATGTGGCAGAGATTCTTCGTGCAGGGTGCTTGAGTGTGCCGCGGCAACAATGGGAGTCGGCAATGAGTCTTGGTTTTTCTCCGTTACACGCTTTTTGGTTGATTATCTTTCCGCAAGCGTTGCGTGCCGTATTTCCTGCTTTGACGGGACAAGGCGTCGCGCTCATTAAAGACAGTGCCTTGGTCAGCGCAATTACGGTTACCGATTTAACCATGCGTTCACAAATGATCATCGCCGACACATTCATGACTTTTGAGGTCTGGTTGTTTGCCGCGGCACTGTATCTTGCGTTAACCTCGTTGGCTGTTTTGGCGGCATACGGTGTTCGTCAACGTTGGTTGAACACCGCCTGACCGAAAAACACTGTGATACCTGATGCAAAGAGCACGTAAAACGTGGCGTTGAGCTAATCGACAGCAGGAAGACGCAATGTGCCTGCAACAAGGCGTCGTTCAAGGACACATAGGCGAATGAGAAAAATGACTGCAGTTAACGTCACGGCAACAACAAAGCCAATCCAAAAACCTGTCGGGCCAAGCGTCACACCCCACAAATCTGTCCGTGCCAAGGTATACCCCAAGGGCAACGAAAGCAACCAGTATATAACAAAACATGTGATAGAAATCGCCTTGGTATCATTATACCCGCGTAGAATACCGACGCAAGAAACCTGTATTGCGTCCGTGACTTGATACACCGCTGCCCACAATAATAACGCAGAAGCCAGTGTGGTTACGGCAGGGTTGTCATTATACATCAAAGCGATCGGCGTGCGTAGCCATATTGTAAAAAGTGCAGACAGCACACCGATAAAGAGTGCAAAACTCAATGTCACTCGCGCAGACAAGCGCACGTTTTCCGGATTTTGTTTGCCAAGTCCATACCCGATCCGAATCGTCGCCGCAATGGCAATGGAAAAAGGCAACATAAAAATAATGGAACTGACATTCAGAGCAACCTGATGCCCCGCAACTTGTATCGCGCCAAGCGGTGCGAGCAATAACGCAACAACAGAAAATAAGCCGACCTCAAAAAGCATCGCCAACGCGCCGGGCAGTCCTACACGCACCAAACGCCCTAAGCGTAACAAAGAAGGGTATTCCCATTTTTTGTAATGCAAACCTTGTCGAAAATCAGCCATCGCTATAGCATAAAACACCAGAACTAAAAACATTGTCCAATTTGTGAGTGCCGTAGCCACCCCTGCACCGACACCGCCCATTTGCGGCACACCGTATAAACCAAAAATAAATATCGCGTTTAAAGGAATGTTCACAAACATCCCAATAAAAGCCGCAAACAACGCAGGACGCACACACGCAAAGCCCTCCATCCCCGAGCGCAATGCCACATATAACAAATACCCGGGACCACCCCAAATCATCATGCGTAAATATGGCCCGGCAATCTCTGCCAAGTCAGGCGTGACCCCCAACTGTTCCAAGCGAAAGGATAACACATAAACGATACTCAACAACGGAATTGAAATAAGCAACGCCAGCCAAAAACCTTGGCGAATGATAGACCATGCGTCCTCAAGTGTTTCTTCCGCGGTTTTATGCTGAACGGAGAAAGAAGACGCTTCTGTCGTGCTTTGTTCAATAACAACGGAGGGGTGTTGTTTGTGATCGCTAGCGTGTTCGGATTCGGTGTGTTTGTGGATTATCGGTTCAATGTGTAAAACAGAATCCGTGCGTAAAGAGGTGTGTTGTGTACTGTTTTGTTGGATCCGTCTTTCTCGTGCTTTGCCGCGCAATTGGGCAACCGCCGGCGTGACAGCCAAAAGCACACCCTGACCAAACAACAAAATAGGCAACCACAACGAAGCAGACAACGCCACAGCCGCCATATCTGTTGCACTGACCCGACCTGTCATGACGGTGTCAACAAAACTGAATGAAGTTTGTGCAATTTGTGTAAGCAGAACAGGTAAAAACAGTTTTAATTGCTTGCGTAATTCTATTTTATAACGCGTAATATTCGAAAACATGGCAACTCCAAAAAAATGCAAAAGAAAAGATTATCTCACAATGCTTTTTGCTTGCAAAAAATGAGACACTGGGGCACAAAAAGAACAGAATGCACAAGGTGTGTCGAACAAAAGCAAAAAAGCGTTTTTATGACGATATAATAAACAAAACAATAAAATAGGGAGTCATCTATGTCCGTGACAACAGCCCATGTTGAGTTGCTTGCCCATACGCCCGAGCCCTTGGCATTGGTCTATGCGGCGTTTCGTCAGTGTTATCATGCGGGTTTTGTGGCGGATATGTGGCCACGTTTGTTGGGAGGTGAAATTTCTCGACAAAAACAAGCAGAGTTTGTGTATACTATTATGGAATCAGGACATAACAGTCCTCTTGAGCACGTCAGTTTTACGTTTGCGATCAGCGGCGTCTCGCGTGCGCTTACACATCAGCTTGTGCGCCATCGTATAGCGTCTTTTTCACAACAAAGCCAGCGTTATGTTGACGCCACCGAGTTTGAATATATTTTGCCGCCGCGAATTGCCGCAAACCCCAAAACACAAGCGCGTTTTGAAGCGTGTATGACACATATCGCCGAAGCCTATGCCGAATTGCGCGAACTCCTCACAGAAGGGGACAACGCAAACGCGCACAGCGCCAATGAAGACGCGCGCTTTGTATTGCCTCAAGCTGCCGCAACAAGAATTGTGGTTACAATGAACTGTCGTTCACTGCTCAATTTTTTTGAACACCGCAGTTGTACGAGGGCACAATGGGAAATTAGAAATCTTGCTACCCTTATGTTACAATACTGTCGAGGGATACTTCCTGCTATATTTGATCACGCAGGAGCACGATGTGAACGCCTTGGCTATTGCCCTGAAGGCGCGTTTTGTTGCGGACGCTATCCGACAAAAGAAAAGATGTAATGGTGTGGTGGTTTTCAAAAAATGCATTGCGTTTTGTATACACTCTTCATACACAAAGTTCGTGTACAAATAGGGCTGTTTAAGAATATTCATTGTATGGCAATACCTTCCGTGAGAAAAATCTTCTTGACAGCATTCAAACTTTTTGGCTACAAAAAATATGGCCGAGCGGCGGTAGGAACCGCCAACCCCGTCAGGTCCGAAAGGAAGCAGCGGCAACGGTTGATGCCGGGTGTTCGGCTACCAAAAAGCACAAGACATGTTCTTGTGCTTTTTGCTTATGAAAGATTGACTATAAAATGTTTACGTACGAAACGTTTACAGTGTTTGCTGCTGAACTTTTTTTGTTTTTACGGAGAGATACCATGCGCAGTGCAAAAATGACTCAAGGACTCGAAAAAGCCCCCCACCGTTCACTTTTATATGCTTTGGGATTGACAAAAGAAGAAATGGCTCGTCCACTTGTGGGCGTGGTGTGTTCTGCCAATGAGATTGTGCCCGGGCATATTCATCTTAATCAGATAGCTGAAGCGGTTAAAGCAGGGGTGCGTCTTGCAGGCGGCACACCGCTCATGTTTCCTGCCATTGCCGTGTGTGACGGTTTGGCAATGAATCATGAGGGCATGCGTTTTTCTTTGCCTTCGCGTGAGATTATTGCCGATTCCATTGAAATTGTTGCCACGGGGCATCCTTTTGACGCCTTGGTATATATCCCAAATTGTGACAAAGTGGTTCCGGGAATGCTGATGGCTATGTTGCGATTGAACATTCCGTCAATTGTGATTAGCGGCGGCCCCATGCTGGCAGGGCGTCAAAATTCGGATTTGATCTCGGTGTTTGAAGCGGTGGGTAAGGTTCGCCGCGGTGAAATGGATACGGACGCTTTGGAAGATCTCACAGAGCACGCCTGTCCCGGTTGCGGTTCGTGTTCGGGTATGTTCACGGCCAATACCATGAACTGTATGGCGGAGGCGATTGGTTTGGCGTTGCCCGGCAACGGCACCATCCCTGCTGTGGAAGCCGCACGCATTCGTTTGGCGAAACAAGCGGGCATGCAGGTGATGACGTTACTTGAAAAGAATATTTGCCCTCGCGACATTGTCAGCCCCGAGGCTGTGCGCAATGCGGTTGCTGCGGACATGGCACTTGGCGGTTCGACAAACACGGTATTGCATTTACCTGCCATTTTTGGTGAAGCAGGGCTTCCTTTGACTCTTGATGTTTTTGACGAAATCAGTCGTAAAACACCGAATATGTGTAAACTGTCTCCTGCCGGTTCACAGCATATTGAAGATTTACATCGTGCAGGCGGCATTCCTGCGGTCATGAAAGCGCTTTGTGAGCGTGGTTTGGCTTCGGGGGCGCCGTTGACGGTGACGGGAAAAACCGTTGCCGAAAACATCCAAGACCTCAAGGCATGCGTCCTTGATGATACAGTGATTCGTGCAGAAAATCCGTATGCCGCCGAAGGGGGTATTGCGATCCTCTATGGTTCGTTGGCTCCACAGGGTGCTGTTGTCAAGCAATCTGCCGTGGCTCCCGAGATGATGCAACGGACGGTGCGTGCGCGTGTGTTTAACAGCGAAGAAGAGGCTGTTGCCGCTATTTTGGATAATAAGATTGTGAAAGGTGATGCGGTTATCATTCGTTATGAAGGCCCTCGTGGCGGCCCCGGCATGCGTGAAATGCTCACGCCCACTTCAGCAATTATGGGAATGGGGCTTGGAGCTGATGTGGCCTTGATTACAGACGGACGTTTCAGCGGCGGTAGTCGCGGCGCCGCGATCGGCCACGTTTCGCCGGAAGCCGCAGACGGCGGCAATATCGCTCTTGTTCATGAAGGCGACAGCGTGCTGATTGATATTCCTCAACGTCGTCTTGATTTGCTTGTTGACGAAAAGGAATTGGAACAACGGCGCAATAATCTCACCATACCACAAAAAATCATTACCTCGCCGTTTTTGCGCCGCTATGCACGAATGGTCAGCTCCGCCGCCACAGGCGGTGTATACAAAAAAGATTTTTAAAGTTTTTTCTTTTTTTGGAGGGGAATAATTCCCCCCCAACCTCCCCTTGGTTCTGCGGCGTATTCCAATGCTTCGCACTGTTCATACGCCGCAGTTCAAGTTGCTTTGAGAGTCTTTTTTCTCAATATGCAAAGGGAACCGGTGAACATATTTGGGATATACAATGAGCCTTCCTCTTGCATAATGTCATATCAATATTACTTTTATTCTGTTATTGGCATGAATTGAGAAAAAAACGTGTTGTTACTTTTTATGAGATGTATGTATGTTATTTGAAAATATGGATATTGCGCTTGTTATGAAGCGTTTGAGTGTGGCAATTTTGCCTTTGTTGTTTAGTATTATTGTGCATGAGGTGGCGCATGGTTGGGTGGCGTTAAAGCGTGGTGATCCCACCGCCGCCATGGCAGGACGAATCACGTTTAATCCCATTCCGCATATTGATCCCATGGGGATTTTATTTTTTGTGCTCACCAGTTTTAGCGGAGCGTTTGTCCTTGGTTGGGCAAAGCCTGTACCGATCAATCCCCGCCGCTTTCATAATCTGGTGAAAGACACGATGATTGTTGCCTTTGCGGGGCCTGCTTCAAATTTTATTTTAGCTTTCATTGCTGCGGCCTTACTCAAAGCGTATATCATTTTTTTGCCGTTTGAGGTGTGGCAGGAGTCGTCTGCATGGGAATATGGTCTTTTGGTGCTGTATACGGCGGTTTCACTCAATTTTACGCTGGCTTGGTTTAATCTCATGCCCATACCGCCTTTGGACGGCAGTAAAATTCTTTGGGGAGTTTTGCCTGAACCGTTGGCAACACAGTATCAGGGGCTTGAGCGTTATGGCTTTATGTTGCTTATCTTATTGTTAATGATCGGTGCTTTTCGTTTTGTTTTACTGCCTTTGGTGAGTTTTTCAACCTCGTTTGTGTTCACTCTGTTTCATTTACCGTTTTAGGATCGTCTCTAAGGGGCTGTTTTTAAATAAAATATATTGAAAAGGCCTTTGGCAATGTCGTTGTCGAAAAGATCAGTCCCTTTGATATTGAACCATTTATCATCAAGTGAAGCAAGACAACAACACAAACAGGAACATTTTTACAACCGAGAATCGTCAAAGATGCTTTGGAATTCTTAAAGTCGTATATACAGATCGATGATCTGGGATTCAATGACGCTATTTCCGGCAATCTCACTAACGTTGTTTTTCACACATTGCGTCATGGATAATGGAGTGCATATGGATTTCAAAGAGAATGGGCTTACTGCTTGGGAAGCAAATGCTCTATTTTGGGACGAGCAAATGGGCGATGCCTCAAATTTTTTCCATTGTGATATTGTAAGACCAAATGTTGAAAAGCTATTAAAAATACAAAAAAACGATCTTGTGCTTGATATCGCTTGCGGGAATGGAAACTTTTCACAGAGGATGGCACACCAAGGTGCAAAGGTCGTCGCTTTTGACTATAGTGCGAAAATGATAGAGCTTGCCATTAAACGCAGAAGCGATGTATTAAACAAAGTCAATTTTCACGTATGTGATGCTACAAACTATGATGCGATCATAAACTTACAACAAGAGAAGCCTTTTACGAAAGCCGTTGCCAACATGGCTATTATGGATATATCTCAAATCAAACCGCTTTTCAAAGCCGTTTATGATTTACTTGAGCCTGATGGTCTATTTGTGTTTGCGATGCATCACCCTTGCTTTACGTATGAAAATGAAGACTATTTTACAAGTTGTATAAATAAAGGCATTGCCATTGAAGGACAACCCATGCTGCAAAACTATTATCATCGATCGATGAATGATATTTTTGGATTGGCTTTTAAAATAGGCTTTATGCTTGATGGCTTCTATGAAGTACCTTTTGATGGAGAAAAAAAGCCTATTATTATGACAGTAAGATTACGAAAAAAATAAATGGGAAATATGCACCGTGTCTTTTAAAAAAATAGATATAGAACATTGGAGCAGAAAAGAAATATATTTCCGTTACCTAGATCTCATCCCTTGTACTTTTAGCATGACTGTAAATATAGATCTCACAAAGCTTTTGTCCGCAGTCAAATTAAATAATTACAAACTATTTCCTACGGTTATGTATGTTCTTTCTTCTGTCGTCAATACACATAAAGCCTTTCGTATGGGACATGATGAAGAAGGAAATTTAGGCTATCACGATGTTGTACATCCAAGTTTTACGCTGTTTCATGAAAAGACAGAGAGCTTTACAAGTGTTTGGACAGAATATAGTGAAAATTACCATGAATTTCTCAGAGAATATATCTTAGACTTGGAAAAGTATCAAAATGATGATCTTCACTCCAAGCCACAACTGGGTAACAATTTTTTCAACGTTTCATGTATTCCTTGGGTAAACTTTACAGGATTTAATTTGAATTTACAGAAGGGATATAATTATTTTTCTCCTATTTTCACAATAGGTAAATATTCCACATCTGAGGGAAAAACGTTACTCCCTTTGGCAATTCAAGTGCATCATGCTGTATGTGATGGATTTCATGTAGCTCAGCTTATAAATGAATTGCAAGCGCGAGTTGATACATTTATTCCTGATAGCCATAATAATAAAAGATTGAAATAGTGCGTACCCAAAGGGGGATACTGTTAATATGGTATCTTTGTAGGCATTATGTCAAAAAGGTGTTTATGCATTATTTAGAAAAATATGGAATAAGTGAGAAATTTCTTGCTATTGCAAGTCAATTCCCAAACTTAGCATTAGCAAGAGTCGTTGCTCAATATAAGGGTGTTTATAGAATAGCTTGTGAGCAAGGCGAAACGCTTGCAGAAATTTCAGGAAAATTCAGTTTTGAAGTAAGTGAACTTACGGATTATCCTGCTGTCGGCGATTATGTTATGGTACAAAATGATAAAGACGCCGAACGAGCAATTATACATCACATTCTTCCTCGGAAGAGCGTCTTTCAACGATCGGCTGTCGCCTTAAGCAATCAATCTCAAATAATTGCAACAAATATTGATATTGTTTTTTTGTGCATGTCTTTGAACAATAATTTCAATTTGAATAGATTAGAACGCTACATTTCAATAGCTTGGGATAGCGGAGCAACACCTATTATTCTTTTGACAAAATCAGATTTAGCAGGCGATAAACTTCAACAACTTATTCAACAAGTTGAAAATATTGCTCTTTATATCGATATTATTACACTTTCAAAGTATGATGATGATATTCAATCAAAGTTTGCCCCCTTTATAAAGCAGGGAATTACTGCTGCTTTTATTGGTTCATCAGGTGTAGGAAAATCCACTCTCATTAATACGCTTTTAGGCAATGAAAGCATAGTAACACAAGAAGTCAGTTTTGATGACAAGGGCAAACACACCACGACAGGACGAGAAATTTTTTTACTTGAATCGGGCGGTGTGCTTATCGATACGGCAGGAATGCGAGAACTCGGCATTGACAGCGCCGACTTATCCTCGTCGTTTGCTGACATTGAAGATATCGCAAAACATTGTAAATTTAAAAATTGTACGCATCATTCAGAACCGAGTTGTGCTGTGAGAAAAGCGATTGAAGACGGAATAATTAGCCAAAGAAGATTTGATAACTATATAAAAATATTTAATGAAAGATCTTATGAGGGACTGTCTTCAAAAGAAAGAGAGGAAGCGAAACTCAATCGAATGTTTAGTGAAGTCGGTGGGATGAAAAAGAGTCGTAATGCCATACGAGAAAAGCAAAAGAAGAAGTATTAGA
>CAYJFB010000026.1:0-30661 GCA_964369685.1 uncultured Desulfovibrionaceae bacterium
ATAACACGCCATTCCGGACGATTTTTCTTTAGCGTTGCGCTTGCATATTTATCTATTTCAATAAGTGCAAGAGTTTCAAAGCCTGCTTGTTCAATCCCCAAAGCGAGGCCTCCTGCACCTGCAAAAAGCGCAATCACTTTTGGCTTGTTGTGTTTTTTTTCTTGTCCATCAACGGATTCACTATCATTAACGACACGTTCTAATTTGTTATTATGTCTATTCTCAAAAGAAAAAAGAGTCTTTGCAGTTGTATAAGTACACATGTCGGAATAACTCCCGAACACTTTTGTTTGTGTCGTTTTGTTTATATTTTTTCATAATAATTACAATATGTTATTGCATATAGTCGTATTATTATTGGCTCCTCTCAAAATCATGTTTTCAAACCAACATATAGAATGTTTTTAGGTAAAAAGCAATTTTATCACAAAAAGTTCAGTCACAATATTTTTCCTGTTTGCATGTGTAATGATACATTTTTATTGTACACATTTAAACAGAACAGTAAAAATATGTTTGATGATGTAAAAAAAAATAAAAAAATGAAGACTTTTTCAACAAAAGATTTATATTCAGTAAAGACCCTGTGCGACGATTGTGAGACACAGCTTTTTGAGGCGTCAGAAAAAATGAATGGTATGTAATTTGCAAAAATCTTTTGTATGAACGCATATTTTGCAAAACAATACCTTTCCATTACACCTCTGAAACAAGGCTATCGTATTGTGATCAAAGCTTTCCAAAAGCATATATCATGTATATGTTGTGGTTTTTTGCTTTTTTGTGCTGTCATTTTGTTGGCAGGCTTTGTCAAAGAACCACGACCATATGAATTTCGACGTGCGTTGCAAAAAACGATGCGCCTTGATGCAAAAAACATCTTGGTACAGAGTTCTTCAAATAACACAGCGCCTGCCTTACGTTTGCGTTTGCGAACCGACATGCCACGCTCCACATTGCCAACCATAACACAACACACACCCTTTATCGATTTGACATCAAAACAATATCCCGTCGCTTCCGTTCATTCCGCACTGTGGGAATATCTAGAACCGCATGACATTCTGCCTAGGCCGACTGTTCAGCAATCTGACAGAATTCTTGTCGAAGCCGAAGCCGTTGACGAAAACGGCTATCTGTTGCGCTGGACCGCACAAGCACCACGGTGTACCTTGAACCCTTCCGAATATCATGAGTTGACAGAACAATTGACACAATGGGAAGCACGGCAAGAACAGTATTCACGCTCCATGCGTGGACAAGCCTCTCGTTACCGACACGCAGTTGAAGTCTGGAGCCGACGTTTTTCTATTCGCCCCGAACTGATTTGTGCGATTATGTATGTGGAAAGCAGTTTTCGTCCGCATCTTGTCAGTTCTCGTAATGCCCATGGCTTAATGCAGGTTGTCCCGACAACAGCCGGTGATGAAGTGAGACAGTGGCTCGGTGAAGCGCAACTGCCCTCAGCGAAAAAACTGTTTGACCCCTATGAAAACATCAAATACGGCACAGGCTATATGCGCATGTTGCTCAGTAGGCATTTTAACGGCGTAAATAACACGACAACAAGAGAATATTGTGCCATTGCCGCATATAACTCAGGCAGTACACCTGTTTTGCGAGTTTTCGGCAAAACAAGAGAGCAAGCCATTGCAACAATCAATACCCTGACGCCCAATCAAGTGCTCAATAGCTTACTGAAAAATCTTCCCGCACGAGAAACCAGAAATTATCTGCGAAAAGTTTTGAATAGTCAGCAATACTTTGTTGCCCTATTGTAAATTATTGTTATTGAATTGGCATTTTAATATAAAAAAATGAGCATCTATAAAAAATATCTTCAAGAAGAGTTTGGCAATTTTATTGTAACACACAGAACTCCTTTGATTATTCAAAAATTCATCATGAAATTCAAATCATCAACATTCGATTTTGCTATTATTCCAGAAATAGAATATTTTGCTTGTATATTGTTACACGAGGCTAAATATGCAGTACATATCCGCCAAGGAAGCAGGCGAAAAATGGAATATTTCACAGCGCAGGGTGTCTACGCTGTGCGTTGAAAATCGCATTGAGGGATGTCATCGTGTTGGCAATATGTGGCTTATTCCGGATCATGCACCCATGCCTCTAGATGCTCGCACACTGCCAACTAAGGCGGCAAAGCCTTTTGTGAAATGGGCAGGAGGTAAGGGACAGCTTTTAGGTGAGCTCAACGCGTTCTATCCTAAAGGGCTTGGTCGTTCCATAACCAAATATGTTGAACCGTTCATTGGTGGCGGTGCTGTACTTTTTGATATTTTATCTAAATATGACCTCAAAGAAGTTCACATTAATGATGTAAATAAAGACCTGATTAACCTCTATCGAGTTATCAAATTCAATGTTCAGTCTCTTATTGAACGGCTCACAGAATACCAAAACGTTTACCTTCCAGCATCCACAGATGAACGTAAAGATTTGTATTTTCAAAAGAGAGCGTCCTTTAACGCGATTCATCTTCAAAGCAGCGACTGTTCTTTAGAAAAAGCCGCTCTTTTTGTTTTTTTGAATAAAACATGTTTCAACGGCTTATATCGAGTGAACAAAAAGGGGTTGTATAATGTGCCAATGGGGGCATATAAAAATCCGTGTATTTGTGATGCTGGAAATTTGTTGAATGTGTCAAAATTATTGCAAAACGTAGAAATTCATTGCGGTAACTACTTTGAGCTTGAAACCATAGTAGATGAAAAGACTTTTATTTATATAGACCCACCCTATCGTCCTCTCAACACGACTTCACGCTTTACCTCCTACACTGAGTTTGCGTTTAATGATAAAGAACAGATTGAACTTGCACAGTTTGCTTCACGAATAAAATCAAAAAACGCTAAAGTGTTGCTGAGTAATTCAGATCCTAAAAATAGTGATGAAAATAACAATTTTTTTGAAGAAATTTATAATGGTTTTGAAATCAATAGGGTCAGTGCAACAAGAATGATCAATTTTAAAGCCACATCTCGAGGAAAGATTACAGAACTTCTTATCAGGGGGTAAGAATATCATGTGCGAGATGATCAAGTTTTTAATTTTGAATAAAGATGATTGACTTATAGGTCTCACTGTCTAGGTCTAGTTCTTCATTGTATCGCTCGGCGGTTATCAACAGGCTCGCACAAAAAGAAAAAGGCGTTACGTCGTGTTGACATAACACCTTAAAATGGAATTTATTTTATGCTTTTAGTGAGCGAGTGTCACTTTCTCTCGCCAGCAAAATACAAAGCGTTTATGTATTTTCTTCTTGTTGCTCGTGTTGATTTTCTTCTTGTTGTAGAGAGATTTTTTCTTCGTCGCTAAGACCGAGTCGTTGAAGTACGTCCGCAAACTGTTCGGCAGATTCATAAGGAATCGTAATACGGCCAATGTCTTCAGATCCTGCAACGGTCAGTTTCGGATGAACATTGTTACGCAAAAATTGTTGGATATTTTGTAGTACTAGCGGTTTTTGTTTACGGCTTGTCGAACTGCCTTCAGTCGGCGTTCCTTGTTGAATGCCGTCGGGAAGTTTACCATATTTTTTCCAATGACTCACCGCACTTTCCGCGTCTCGAACCGAAAGATTCTGACTGACAATCGCTTCAAAAAGTTGTGCCTGTAAGGTTTCTTCAGTTAACGACAACAGTGTTCTTGCATGCCCTGCAGAAATTTCTCCATTTTGTAAAGCCCTGCGCATGGGTACCGAAAGTTGCAATAAGCGTAACGAGTTGGCTACTGCTGAACGACTCTTACCCAAACGTTCTGCTAAGGCTTCTTGACTGATCTCAAGTTGTTCTTTCACAGTGTGCATGGCTTCGGCTTCTTCCATGGGATTCAGATCTTCCCGTTGCAGATTTTCCACCAACGCCACAATCAATACATCGCTGTCACTCAATTCTCGAATGAGCACAGGCACATCTGTCAGCCCTGCTCGTTGCGCCGCACGCCAGCGCCTTTCGCCTGCAACAATTTCATAAGAACCCGAAAGTTCGCTCAGTGGGCGCACAATAATCGGCTGTAAAATGCCTTGTTTACGAATCGACGCCGCCAATTCATCCAAACTTTCCTCATCAAAAAATTGACGAGGTTGAGTCGCGCAACGTCGCAATACATTCACCGGTAACGTTTTTTGTTCGCCCACTTCTACCATAGGCATTTCTGCATCGGGTGTATTTCTAAATAAAAGATTCAACCCTTGTGTTCCAAGCCCCCGTTCTGACATATCAATTTACCTCAAAAAATACACAAAAAATCACTTTTTTATACTGCGAGCCGAAACCTTACGTTTCACAACCTCAGCCGCCAAAGCCAAATACGCCGCCGCGCCTTTTGATTTTATATCATAATGCAAGACCGATTTTCCATGACTCGGTGCCTCAGAAACACGAACATTTCTTGGAATCACCGTAGAAAATAACTCTTCCGGAAAACACCGCGCCACTTCATCACGTACTTGGCGCGCTAATTTATTTCGTGAATCATACATGGTTAATGCAATACCAAGCACATTCAAAGAAGTATTCAAACGTTTTTTCACTTGGTCAATGGTTTTAAACAGTTTGACCAACCCTTCCAATGCAAAAAATTCACATTGTAACGGCACCAGTACTTCTTGCGCCGCACACAAAGCATTGAGTGTCAGCAACCCCAAAGACGGTGGACAATCAAGAATGATATATTCAAACTCATCTGCAACCGTTTCCAACATTTCTGCCAAATAAAATTCTCGCGCCAGTTTTTCAACCAATTCTAATTCTACAGCGACAAGATCTGTTGAAGCAGGTAAAATCGAAAGGTATGGTTGACTCAACGGATGAACCAGGGCTTTTTTCAGATGCTCAGGATGAAAAAATACGTCATAGAGTGTCATTTGGAGTGTTTCGAGTCCTGTTCCCAATCCACTTGTAGCGTTAGCTTGAGGATCACAATCTACTAAAAGGACTTTTTTTTCCATGATAGCCAAGGATGCAGCAAGATTGATGGATGTCGTCGTTTTTCCGACACCACCTTTTTGATTGGCAACCGCAATAATTCGAGCCATGCGTCCCCCTAAAGAATATCGTGTGAACACTGTGTGTTTTTTAGTTAATATGTGTTTTTTGGAACACAGTGTAAAAAGAGCGTTCTTCATAAAGAAATGTTTCTCTAGCAAGGATAATTATACAAAAAGGTTACAAAAGAGTCAACAAAAGAAAGAGAAAAATGGCACCATTACTGCATAAAGTATAAAGATACGTCGGATTTATGCCCTTGTTTCACAGCAAAATGTTTCCCGTGAAACAATTTCATAGATGCTTTTTAGTATGGATTTTTCGTAAGTTCTGAGAAGTGTCTTCTGAATTTTGCATGCTCTCTTATGATATTCTCTTCTATATGTCTTGGCAGGGTTTGGCTTTCTGCTGTTAGTTTTTCCAATGTTCCGTCATTAATGATGCCATGATCGGCGTGTGTTCGTTTTTTTTCGGCAGACCATTGCCATGCATCCATGGTGGCGATGGTCTTTTCACTCCAATTGCGAAGTGTTTTTAGACGTGCATGACGAATTTCGTTAGGACTGTGAACAACTATGATATAGGGGGTATGGGTGAAAGGATAAAGGTGTTTTGTTTCAAACCAAAGAGGCACTTCGGCAAAGCTCATAGATTTATTTTTCTTTTCTGTTTCAATAAAAAACTCTTGTAACGAATTGTATACAAGCGGATGAATTATTGCATTAACAGTATGCAACGTTTCGGGTTCTTTTTGCATGGCCTGTAAGAGCTTTTGTTTGTCGATGTGTGGAAAAATGGTATCGGTTGTTTGATCTGTTTTAAAAAAACGTGATCCAAAGGCTGTGTGCAGGGCTTGCCAGCCCATGTTTCCGGGTTTGTAGAGTTCATGCACAACGCTATCGGCGTTCCATGTGTGGTATCCCATGTTTGCCAATGTTTGTAATGTATGTGATTTACCACATGCGGGAACGCCTGTAATGATTACATGTGAAGTGGCTTGTGCAACATTACAAAATGTTTCTTGCATGTCTTTGGGTGGGGGACATGTGTGTTTGAGGGCTTCTTTTGTGTGTGGATGATTGAAGGCGATGTGCCATGCATGCAGCATTTGCCGAGATGCTTGGGGATATGATTTTTGAATTTTATTGCCATAGGTCTTGTCTCCAAGGAGCGGATAGCCAAGATGACTTAAGTGAACACGAATTTGATGTGTGCGACCTGTGTGAATGCGCACGGCAAGGAGTGCAAAACGTTGCTGTGGATCTGTATAGAGTGTTTGCCATTCGGTGTGTGCAGGGCGACCGTCGGCGCGAACGCTCATTTTGACTTTGTTTGTGGGATGGCGACCGATGGGTTCTGTGCATTCACCTTCTTTTGGGGGGCAACCATGAACTAAGGCTAAATAGGTTTTATGGATTTCACGCGTGATAAACATGTTTGACAAGGCGTGCTGTGTGGCGGAATCAAGAGCCACAAGCATGACGCCGCTTGTGTCTTTATCCAGACGATGTACGATTCCGGGACGCAATCCTTCCATATCTTGTAGTTGAGGAAATTGTCCCAAGAGACGATGGACGAGGGTTTCTTCTGTACAACTTGGGCAAGGATGTACGGTCAGGTTGATGGGCTTGTTGATCAACGCCAATCGTCCGTCTGTTTGGATGATTTCAACATTGTTGGCTGAGGCTATCAATGGTGAGGTTTCATGTTCTGTTGTATTGAGATGTATGTGTTGGCCTGTGCGTAATATTGTTTTGGGATCGATACAGGGCTGTCCGTCGATGGTACAGGCACCGTTTTTGATGAAGCGTTTGATGCGTTCACGCGAAAATCCCAATGCTTTTGTGTGTTGTGCTAATGTTTTGTCTAGGCGTTGACCGTGTTCTGTCTGTTGTTCAACGATAAAAGTCGCGCTTGCGATGAGTTGTTGTCTCTTTTGTGGTGAGTGTGTCATTCTAATGTGCTGTTCCGTTTTATGCTTCTTTTTTTTAAAAAACTCTTTTTGTGTCAAAAAAAGACTTGCGTTTTTTTTCAAGTTGACTAATATAACATAACCTTGAAAAGTTTTCTTGCCGGATCATGCAATAATTGTGTTTGCGTGTGATTCTGCATGTATTATTTTCTTTTGACTGATTATTTTTTGATCTTTTACCTCTTTGGAGTTGCCATGACCCGCAAGGATCGTACAGAAGGCATCTACAGCCGTCGTGAAGTTTTGGATGAAAGTGAACGTCGTCAATACTATCTCATTCAATTGAAAGAATTGATTTCCTATGCGTACCGTTACTCTGAAGACGTCAAAAAACGCTTTGACCGCGCTCAGTTTAATGTTGAAAAGTTTAAAGCCATCACAGACATCAAACATATTCCGATTTTAAAGAAAAAGGAACTGATTTTTCTGCAGTCTATAGGCCCGCGTCTCGGCGGTCTGTTGACGAAAGACATTGGTGAATTAAAGCGTGTATTTCTTTCGCCCGGGCCTATTTTTGATCCGGAAGATCGCACAGACGATTATTGGGGATACACGGAAGCCTTTTACTCAGTGGGGTTTCGCCCGGGAGATGTGGTGCAGGTGGCGTTTAACTATCATTTGACCCCTGCAGGATTGATGTTTGAAGAGCCGTTGCGCAACCTTGGGTGTACTTCTATTCCGGCAGGCCCTTCAGATCCTGTGACACAGCTGGATATTATGCAAAAATTGCGGGTGTCCGGCTATGTGGGGACCGCAAGTTTCTTAATGCACCTTGCCCAAAAAGCCGAAGAAAAAGGCATTAACTTGCGCAAAGATTTGTTTCAAGAAGTGGCCTTTGTTACAGGCGAACGGCTTTCTGAAAAAATTCGTAACCAACTTGAAAAGAAATTCGACATCATTATGCGCCAAGGCTACGGCACGGCAGACGTGGGTTGTATCGGTTATGAATGTTTTCATCGTAACGGTTTGCATATTTCAAATCGTTGTTATGTGGAAATCTGCCATCCCGACACGGGCATTCCGTTGAAAGACGGTGAAGTTGGCGAAATTGTCGTCACGGCCTTTAACAAAACCTATCCGTTGATCCGTTTGGCAACGGGTGACTTGTCGTATATTGATCGCGCCCCCTGCCCTTGCGGACGCACAAGCCCCAGGCTCGGCAGCATTGTCGGACGTGTCGATACCACAGCGCGTATCAAAGGCATGTTTGTTTATCCGCACCAAGTAGAACAAGTGATGGCACGCTTTGAAGACGTGAAACGTTGGCAAATCGAAGTCATCAACCCCGGTGGCATCGATGAAATGATTCTCTATATCGAAGCCAACAATTTTCAACAGGAAGAAGAATTGATGCACCTCTTCCGTGAACGGATCAAACTGCGCCCAGAACTGAAAATCCTCGTTCCGGGCACGTTGCCGCCACAAATCCGTCCCATTGAAGACAAACGAGAATGGGATTAGAATTTTTTTAGATTGATTTTTATTTTTTTTTGGGGGGGAATAATTCTTACGAGGCAGCGCCTCCCCAAAACCCCCTTGATGCTGCGGCGCATTTCAATGCTTTGCATTGTTCATATGCGCCGCAGTTCAAGTTGCTTTTGAGTGTCTTGTCATGTCATCACAAATAAAATGGCAACCATTGAACACCGTGTGTTGAGAAAAAATCAAAAAAGAACCGCCATAGGTGTTATTCAAGATTCACGTTTCTGCTTTTCTTGAGGCGTTACAGACCTTCAGAAAAAAAGAAAGAAAAAAGGTCGTGGTTATGGAAATGACGTTTGGACATGTTGTTTTTTCAAAAATATACGGGTTGCTGTGGCGTTTGGCTCGCCCTGTTTTACGACGTAACAAACGTTTGGCTGACGGCTTCACACACCGACTTGTTCCGGAACATTGGGCAGAACCTGCCGAGCTTTGGCTGCAAGCGGCGTCCGCCGGTGAAGCGTATTTGGCTTGGGAATACCTTCTTGCCTTGAAAGAGGAAGATCCAACCTTGCAACGTGTCCTCGTGACAACATGGACGCGACAAGGTCTTGAAGTGTTACATGGTATGCGGACAACATTGCTTGAACGCTATCCTGACATGCATATTCAAACCGCATTTTTCCCTTTGGATCAGCCCAACCTCCAATATCGCGCGCTCAAACTTGTTCAGCCAAAGGGAGTCGTCTTGTTGGAAACGGAACTTTGGCCGGGATTATTATTTGCTTGTCGACGCTGTGGGATTCCTGTCGGCATTGTCAATGCACGAATGACAGAAAAAAGCGTGCGTGGGTATCAGTGGATCAATCGGCTGTGCTCCTTTTTTTGGGAAGTGGTGCGTCCGTGCAGTATCACCGCCATCGACATCGTTTCGGCTGAGCGCTATGCGGCGTTATTTGGTTGGGAGTGTGTCGAAATGATCCCAAATATTAAATTTGATCGCGCCGTCAGAGACTTGGACTTTGATACTCAGCACGAACAAATCCAAACCTTGGCAACCTTGCTCCCGACAAAAGATATTGTCCTTTTGGCCTCAACACGAGAAGAAGAAGAGCAAAGTCTGTTAAATTTAATAGGTAAACTGCGTAGCCAAAAGCCCGATATATGCATTGTGCTTGTTCCACGACACATGCAACGCATCCACCCCTGGCTTGAACGCTTTGCACCGTTGAACAATGGAAACAACAACACTGTCCCTGTGCGTTTGCGCTCTGCGCTGACTGCAGCAGATCCTGCACGGAACGGAGACATTGTGCTTTGGGATGCGTTCGGAGAACTCAGCGCTCTTTACAATCTTGCCACAACTGTTTTTGTCGGCGGCAGTCTTGCACCGCTTGGCGGGCAAAATTTTCTGGAATCATTGGCAGGTGGACGGATTCCTCATGTCGGGCCCCATCTGGAAAATTTCCTTTGGGCGCTGGATGTGAATGCAGACGCAGACAGTTTGATTGACAAAAACTTGATTGTTCAAACACAGCATGTTGATGAACTTGCGGTAAAAATGCTGCAAAATATCGAACATCCTGCTGATCCCAATGTTGTTCGACAACAGTTTCTGGAATGGCTGACACCGCGTCGCGGTGGGAGCCTTGCAAGTGTTCGACTTTTGCGTAGTGCCTTTTCCGTATTTTTTAAAAAGCAAGACGTCAATAAAGAACACGTCGCTACAAATTCTGTTCAATCATAAATCTACAGAACTTTTGCTTTAACTTTTTCCAATATGTTTTGTTGAATGATTGTTCATGTTTTTATAGGCAAGACTCCCAAAGCCGATTGAAGCGCGGTGTGATAGGGGTGTTGATTCAGCGCAAAGCGATGAGAAACGCCCCCTATCGCACCGCGGAAACAAGGGGGGTTGGGGGAGGCACTGCCTCGTAGGAATTATTCCCCCCAAAAAAAATAAAAATAGAAATACATCTGACACTAAAGGATCGCTAATGAATGCACAGACGGCACGCGATACCGCACTGGCTGTTTTGCTCGCAAGCAAAGAAGGCCAGCACGCTCAGGCATTCTTAAATAAAACGCTTGGAGCCGGCTCCCTCTCTGAACGCGATAAAGCACTCTGTACAGAATTGGTCTACGGCGTTTTGCGTCATGAACTGCGCTTGAGTCATATTCTTAATACGTTTTTAACGGCACCTAAAAAAACACCGCCCATCTTACGCCTTATTCTCATCATGGCACTCTACGAATGGTTGTATCTTGAAAAAATTCCTAACCATGCTGTAGTCAATAACGCCGTGAATATGACCCGCAAACGTTTCGATAAACGACTTGCCAATGTTGCCAACGGTGTCTTGCGCACCATGTTGCGCGAGAGTGCAAACATGACCGAAACATGGTACCATACGGAACATATCGCCAACCCTGTACAAAAATGCGCTCTGGCCTTCAGTATCCCCCAATGGATTGTTGAGCTTTGGAGCACACAATACAATATTGAAAAGGCTACAGTTTTTGCCAAAGCTTCGAGTCATACCCCATGGCCATGTTTTCGAGTCAACAGTCAAGCCAAAGAGGCCATACAACTCCTCAATCACCTCCTCGACAACACGACAAACGAGGCTTTTCATGGCATACAAATAGCCCCTTGGGCTGTGCGTATACCACCCAGAAAAAATCTCCACGAACTTCAGACACTGTGCCTTTCAGGCAGACTTTCCCGTCAAGGTGCAGGCAGTCAGCGAATTTTAGACGTTTTAAATATTCCTTCATGGCGTGGCTCGATTTGGGACGCCTGCGCCGGCTTTGGAAACAAAACATTTGCCCTTCTCGAACAAGGCGCGGAACTCTGCGCCGCAAGCGATACACATCAAGGCCGTTTGGCAGGCCTACAACGAGAAGCACAAAGACTGGAACTGCCCTGCCCTCCTGTTTTTGTACATTCTATTCTTAATGGTTGCCCTGCAAACATTCAACCTCAAAATATTCTTCTTGATGTACCCTGTAGCGGCCTCGGTACACTGGCAAGACACCCCGATATTAAATATAAACGTACCCCACAAGATCTTCAAACTTTATGCGAGACACAACAGCAACTCCTCCATAGCGCATGGGCGTGCTTGCCGGAAAACGGACGATTAGCGTATATTACCTGTACCGTAAATAAAGACGAAAACGAGCATCAAATTATTCGTTTTTTAAAAAATACTTCTAACTGCTATATAGAAAAAGAAACGCTTCTCGAACCTGATAATTTCGGAAGCGATATCATGTATGGTGCTGTTTTACATAAGAGAAGCTGATTGTAATGAAAAATAATCATGTGTTATTATAGTCAATGGCAAGATGTTTCACGGGAAACATCTTGCCATTGTTTCCCGTGAAACATTAAAGTCTCCGTGAAGTTATGAAACAGGCGGGTTTGTTTTATCAAGTTGTTTTCTGAGTGCCTGCAAGTAATTCTCATGCTGACTGAGATAAAAAGATAATGAACGAGAAAATTCTTCGCCGACAATGCCATCAACAAATAACTGACTGATATCTCTGACTCTGGTCAGGACTTGCTGTGAAGCGAAAAAAGCTTCTTGTTCAGAAGGGCTCATAGTTCGTAACAAGTTCATGAGGGTTTGCTGTGCGCAGGGTTGATACATCCAGAAATACATCAAATCTAACGCGTTTAAAATCATTTCATGATATGCCTTTGAACAATGCTGAAAAATTTGTGGAAAAAAACGTTGTGGTTGCTTTTTGAGTTCTTCTAAAATATCGACGTGTGGCAAACATAAAGCCAAGGCCGTATAATTTTTATCCATACGCACCAGTTTGCTTTTATAATCCCAAAGGCGTAAGCGATAATTATTGTGCCTGTCGACTAACCCCTCAAGGAGAGCCGCGACAGTATCTGATGCGGCTTTTGATAAAATGGTTGCACCCGGTTGTAAAATTAACAAGGGATCTGCAACACCGATAGCATGAAACAAGAAAAAAAACACATTAAAATATAACACAGACACAGGAATTGCTAAAACACTACGGAAAAAATTTCCAATAATCACCGCCTTGGGAAAACCTCGAAAAGCGTTGTGCCATGCAATATATAAACCGTTTGTTAATGCCAATAACGTGAAAACCAAAACAGGTTGATTTGCGGTGGTCAAACCCAATGCCTCTTGTAATACGTTCACTCGCATGAACCATTCCAAAAGCACGACCGAAAGTCCTGTGTAAAACAAAGAATCAGATATTCTTGTCCAATTCACCATCTTTGTCCAACGCAAAAGCGAAGACGCACGCAAACCGCCACCTGCAAAAATAGCTTGTAAAATATTGCGCCCACCTGTAATCCCAAACCAAATAAATGCCCCAAACCACGCCAAAACCCACCACTCTTGTGTGGCCTGAAACGCTGCCATGGCAGGAATGAAACCGCCAAGTACTTTTAACACGTTGGACACGGTTGTATTGAGATAGCCAAAAGACAATTTGGGTTTTATCAATTGTGTGTTGTCGTGGTGTTGCCGTGTGAGATTGTTGTCTGAACGACCTGCGAAGCCACCCATTGATATGAGATTCCCACGCTTTTTTTGTACGGTTACACGCATTGCCGACCAATCTGTCACGCTGTTCATGCCCCATTTTTCAAAAAATGGAAGATGACGCAAGACACTACGTAACAATATCGCACCGCGAGAAAGGCGTACGGGTTCTGTCCATGTTTGTCGTTGTGCGAGTTCGACTTGTACGGGAAGATACATCGGACGAAACTGTTTTGGTTTACGAATGGTTTTTTGTGCTTGTGGCGGCAAAGTCTCAAATACAGCCAATCCCATACCATAGCGCAGGTTGGAGTTGCTTGTGGAGTCTGTGCCTACACCTGTTTGCAAACTCAATCCCCGATAGAAACCTTGTAGTTCTTGAACATGCTGAAGAATCAGTTGAAATTTTATTGCACGTTGTTGATCTTCTTCATTCTCTGAGGTCTGCATTTTTTGAATCATTTGACGGATGATTTGGTTAAGATACAACACGCTGCGTTCATTGATCGATTGTTGCAGTGCGCTGATGGCTTCGATATTGCGCATATGCCCTTGTTGCCATTCACGGAGATTGAAAATTTCAAGATGCGAAATGTACCCTTGACCGTCCCACAATAATTCCAAAACGTCTTCAACGGAAAGGTTGATGACTTGTAAAGATAATCGAAAACCACTGCGTAAACTCGCGAGCCAATCAAATAAACTTTGCGGTGATTGTTGTAAAAGTATGGGTGTGTTTTCTTCAGTGCACGGTATTTCTAGGCAGTACAATTCGGGATTGAGTTCGGGGGTGAGCCAGCGGGTGAGAATGGTGTCCGGGGTAAGCATGTCCATTTCATGGATTTGTTTTTTTAGCGCTGCGCTCTGCTCTTCTGTGATGTGTTCATTGTGAAGGCGAGTATGGAGTGTTGTTGCGTGTTCTTTGAGCAGAGGGAGGATCGTTTTGTGGATCAATTCGGATAGGTGCAGGAGTGACGCTTGACCACTGCGGACGTGATGTTTAAACACTTCCAAGGCAATCATGGGCAATTCGATATCCAATTCTTGCCCAAGAGTGACTCTGTGCTCTGCGTTCCAACGTTCAAGGGTTGTGTAGATCAAACTTGTGTTCCATATAGAGGCTTTGCGGCCTTCGGTAAACAACGCTTGTGTTGTTGGTTCTTCGAGAAATTCCAACAATTCGCTACTGTCTGCAAAGCCGCGCGGAACCCAAATGAATTTCACAAATTTTTTATAAAACACAGTGCTGAACTCTACACCGATGCGAACCGTGATGCCCATAATTTTTGCGGCATGAAGCAGTTCTTTGGCCACGGCAATTTCAACATAGTTGTAATAGACGACGGTCAAATAACGAATGCCTTTGATCCACGCATCCATGATCAGGTGTGTCGGATTTTTACGGCCTTTGGTGTTGGCGTCGTGGACGTGGTGATCGATGGTGAGTTGGCTTTGATCTTCGGGCATTTCCAGAAGATGATATTGTTCTAAAAAATGACGAATGACGCGTGGATTGCCGCTCGCAGCCTTACGAAAATCGTGGATTAAACGCAGCTGTCGTTCTTCATCTTCTTTTGCGCGAATGAAATCTTTCATTATTTCCAGCAAAACCCGTCCTGTATTGTAACGGAAAGATGTTTTTGCGCTGTGCAACACTTCATCATATAACGCGCGTAATGCAATAAGCCGATCTTCTGCTTGGCCTTCTTCGAGTTTGCTTAATAAATTACTGACCGCAAACGCGACACGAAATTCGTGACTGACCGCAAGCTCGACGATACCGTGTGGATGCAAATTGATATTGGGTGTCTGCCAGTCTGAAGCGTGATCGCTGGACATGGCCTCATTCACTTTTTGTAAAAGGTGCCTGTCGCTCTTGTCAAAAAAAAGCTTTGAATACATCACCCCTCCTTTTATTCATTTTTTTTGAGCGTCTTCTTCCAAAAAAAATAGAATACACACCTGTTCATAGGAAAAAATAAGGATGTGTTGTCGATGTTACCAAAAAAATAAAAAAACATACATTAAAGAATAGATATGCAATATATGCATTACAAAAAATGTCTATTTCAATACATCAACATTCTAAAAAACAATTATCAAAGAAATTCTGTATATAGTTTGTTGTAACAATATCTTTTGATACAGATTTATTACTATTCTATGAAAAAGGAAGAAAGGCAAGAACTCTGAGAATCTTTGTGTTTCTTTTTTTGAAAAAATACAACCATCTTGAAAAGAGCGCTCATAATATAACACAACGCTCATTGCTCAGTGTGTCATCTCTTCAAAAGTGCCTGAATCCTTACAGCATGAATATGCTGTTGAATTTGCCTTTTTCCTATAGCTACTATATAAAACAATAAACGGATAACCATAAACACGCTTAGGAAAAATCAAAACAAAATGCTATAGGAAAAAGGAAAAGAATGGAAACAACAGCAACCTTGCGCGTTGTCTTGCAGAGTGTGGAAGACACATTGTGTTTTGGTAAGCGATTGGGAACGGCTTTGCGTTTGGCGTTTGAAAACGGCGAACCGTTGCGTTCAATATTGTTATTTGGCGATCTTGGCAGTGGTAAAACAACGCTGACACGAGGCTTGATACTCGGTTTGCCAAACGGTGATCAAGCCGAAGTCTCCAGTCCCAGCTTTACAATATGCAATGAATATCCGACAACACCGCGCGTTATCCATTGCGATGTGTACCGCGAAGACGAAAACGCGCTCTGCCTGTTGCCTGAAGAAGCCGAGGAAGCACTCGATCGCCATGACGGATCATGTGTGGTTGTCGAGTGGGCACAACGCTTGCCCGCAACGGCGTTACCTGATGAGCATCTGGACATTCATCTTATTTCGTGTCAGGAACATCACTTTGCGGTGGTGAATCCTCACGGAAACACCGCTTTGTGTGTTTTTCAACAACTGGCTCGCGATGATACCGCGAAGCCACCGTTTGAGGAATAAAGAATGCGTATTTTGGTACAAAAGTTTGGCGGCACATCCGTAGCAGACAAAGATCGACTGAAGATGGTGCGCGGCAAGGTCAAGATAGCGCTTGCGAACGGATTCAAAGTTGTGGTTGTTCTCTCTGCCAAAGCAGGAAAAACAAACAGACTGATCGCAACAGCCGAAAAATGGGGACAACACCCCGATCCGGCAGAAGTGGATGCCTTTGTTTCTATGGGTGAGCATGGTTCTATCAATTTGTTCAGTATTTTACTGCAAGACGCAGGCATCAAGGCGCGTTCGCTGCTCGGTTGGCAAGTGCCGATTGTGACAGACGATGACTTTGGAGCGGCGCGCATACTTTCCATCGACGGCAAAAATATGCGCCGTATGTTTGAAAGTTGTGATGTTCTTGTTGTCGCGGGCTTTCAAGGTGTTACCGAAGACGGTCGCATCACAACATTGGGACGCGGCGGTTCAGACACGTCCGCCGTTGCTTTGGCAGCCGCTCTCGATTCGTGCGAATGTGAAATTTATACAGATGTTGACGGTGTCTATACCACCGATCCAAACATGTGTGGCACAGCACAAAAACTTGACCGTGTCAGCTATGACGAGATGCTCGAAATGGCCTCTATGGGCGCGAAAGTCTTGCAAATTCGATCTGTGGAGTTTGCCAAGAAATACAATGTCCCTGTTCATGTGCGTTCAACGTTTAACGATAATCCAGGTACAATGGTTGTTCAGGAGGATGCCACAATGGAAGCCGTACTCGTCTCAGGCATAGCGTATGATAAAGATCAAGCCCGTATTTCTCTTGTTGGGCTTCCGGACATGCCGGGTATTGCCGCAAATATCTTTGGCCTGCTTGCAGAAAAAGGCATCATTGTCGATATGATCATCCAAACCGCCGCTCGCGACGGGGTAACCAATATGACCTTTACCGTACCGCGCAAAGCTGTTGAACAAACCTTGCCGCTTATGGAAAGTTTGCGTGGTACCATTGGACACGAAACCGTTGAATATTCAAGCACTGTAGCAAAAGTGTCCGTGATTGGTGTCGGTATGCGCAACCATACGGGTGTCGCCTCAAAAGCGTTTCAAGCATTGTTTGCAGAAAATATCAATATTCATATGATCAGCACCTCAGAAATCAAAATTTCATGCTTGATCGATGAAAAATATACAGAACTCGCTGTACGCACCCTGCATGACGCCTTTGAATTGGGAAAATAAAAAAACGTATTTGTGACTGTTTCTTTTTTTTTGGGGGGGGAATAATTCCTACGAGGCAGTGCCTCCCCCAAACCCTCTTGATTCTGTGGCAGGTTTCATTGCTCCGCACTGAAACCTGCCACAGTCCAAGCGTACGATCTAATAATCCCACAGCCAATTGAGACCAAATGTTGAATCTTTCGGTGTTGATTTTGCTGTAACATCCAAGTTCGGTGTCAACTCTATCTCCACAACCGCACCCGTTGAGTCAGGCGCGATACCTTGCTCTACACCGACATAGACATTATCAAAAAGATATTTACCCATCTCTAATGTGGTGTTGATCGCGTCCTCTTCATCAGCCGTGCCAAAAGAAGGCCCTGAAAACGGATTGTTTGTTTGATTCGTTTGTTCTTGATCCGTCTGTCCCAAACGAAACACATCGACACCAAACACATTCTTTGTTAACTCAAATAAACTCGGCCCATTGCCCTCAAGTCCCAAAGAAACCACCGCAGCAGCCAAACGTAACGCCTCTGTTTGCGATAGACCCGCCGCAGAACGCCCAAACAGTATATACGACACAATCTCATTCTGAGGTAAAGACGGTTGGCTCTCTAAACGCAAACGAGGACGCAACGCCGAACCCGTGATCAAAACATTCGCCGTGATATCTGCTGTCGGGTGGGTCAATGCCACATCCAATAACGGCAACGGCGGCCAACTCCCGGGAAATGTAATAAAACCATGCTCAAGCATAAATGATGTACCCAGTAAATCAAGCTGGCCACGCACAGACGTGATGTCACCGACAATCGTCGGACGATTGAGTGCGCCTTGCAGCGTTAGATTTCCCTTCCATTCGCTTTCAAGACCCAAACCACGCACAAACAATTGATTGGGAACCTCAATAACCACATCAATCGTACCGACTTCAGAAACCACGTCTTCTTTTTCTACTTCTTCCTTCAACGGCGCTTCGGCATTGATTACAGGCAATGTCGGAATGTCTACAGAACTTGAAAACGCATTGATCCGCACTTCCCCATAATCTATCTGCATTTTTCCCGAAACATGCGGCTCCGACAACGTCCCCGATGCCGAAAGCGCCGTATTCAAAAGCACCCGAACATCATTGCGCGATAATGGTGCAAACGCCTTCGTCTGCAACGCGGCCTCTATCGCTTGTGTACCTCCAAAAAAATCTACTGTACCATTGAGAACGAGACTGCCGCCACGAACATCATGAGCCTTTGCCTGCAAAGCCAAGACACCGGATGTCGGTAATCTGCCCTCTATATCCACATTAACCAACTCAAAACCCAAAGGCACAGACGCCAAACGCGCACCCTCTATATCAACCTCGGCCTCCACATGCGGTTTGTGTATCGTGCCTGAAATATTCGCTGTAAGATCAACATCACCCGTCGCTTCAAAATCGGACAACGGTATAAAATCCCAAATCGTAGCCAAATCCCCTTGCCACGAAAGCTGTCCCTGTAACGCGCTCTCCAAATCAGGCAACGGCACACTCCCCACAACATACCGCAACGGCAATCGAACCATCCCCTCCAACAAAGGCAACACCTTCGCCGTATCGCCGTCTTTTCTTGTCATACGCAAGACAAGCGGTAAGCTCGTTTCCCCTTTATGTAAGCTTGCCGTCAGTTCGGTCTGTAAACGGTTTGTTTCTTCTGAAGGCGTATCAATGATGTTGTCGGTGTCTGCCTCAGACGAAGATATTCCACTATTGTGTAAAGTATCCAGTATGATATGGGCAGAGCCCTCAGGCTGTGCAACCGTTCCGTTCAGTGCCATCTCCGCATGAATGAAACCCTGCGGCAACGGCATCTCAAGCAGCGGCTGAAAAAGAAACAACGGTAACGACTCAATCCGTACATCCATGTCCAAATTGTTTTTGACAAGCCCCATGTTGCCCTTGATATTGCCTCGTGGGCTTATGCGCAACTCAAAAGGACTGACACTGATGTTTTCTGCCGAAACCATCTGAATCGTTACAGGATTGACGAGTTCTATTTTTTGCGTCTTATCCCATTGTGCGTTGAGCGTTTCAAGCGTCACTCTTTGTAAGTCAAACACGCTTTCCAACGTGAAACCGATTGGCCCCAACAATGCCGCCTGTAGACGCCCTTGCCCATCGGCAAACGAACCCTGAAGCGTGCCTTCACGCCACAACCGTTGCACGCCCTCATCTTGCGCAAAATAGCCGATCCGTCCCCGACCGACAGAACCGTCAATCTCTGCCGTAAGCGCACCAAAAAGATCATCGGCTTGACCTTTCAGCGTGGCGTGCGCCAACTCTAAACCGCTTTGAACATGCTCAAATTGCTGAATATCACATGTTGTTGAAACGTGTTGTTTGCCTTCTTTGTTTGCAAAGAGCAGCTCAAATGCTGCTTTTTCGGCTTTTGTTGCTCCAATAAAGGCGGATATGGCTTGCCAATCTTGTACTTCACCTGAAACTTGTCCTGTGATTTTCGGTGTTTTTATTGACGACACGGTCGGTAATACAGCCTGCCCTGCCCCCTGAAGCACAACACCAAGACCGTTTACAGCCAATTGACGCAAAAAAAGCGTATCTTTACCGTCGCTGTGCAACACTTCCGCATTGGTGTTTGCAGAGACAAGGCCAAATTCTGCAGAAGTTCCCGATGCCTGTATCAAACCCCGTAAACCGCTCAAACCTTGCATGCCTTGCCGTTGTATTTTGCCTACCTGCACACCGGACAGCGCCGCTTGTGCGGTGATGTCCGTAAAAGCCTGTTGTGCAACACGCAACGTGTCGGAAGACAGTTTAAATTCTACCTGTAGATTTTCCTGTGCGATATGTTGTGTTGTCTTCGTATTCAAAAACATGTTGCCGTGTACACGCGCCGTACCGTTCAGTCGACCGTCAACATCAGTGACCCACGGCGTCAAACTCTTGAGTGCGGCTGTCAGACCCACATCCAATTGCACTTCTCCGCTTGGTTTGAAGGCCGCTGTGCCTTTTGTGGTCAAGTGTCCCGCTTGCATATTCAATGTGGTGTTTGATAAGGCCAGAGTGTATTCTTTTTTTGTCTCTGTTTGCTTGAACGCAAAGGCGGTTTGCAAATCGGACTTTTTCCCGAATAACGGTTGTAACGCCGCCAAACCGTTTGTCCCCCAATCCATGTCATTAAGGTGGATAACCACTTGGCCTTGTAACGATTCGGTCGCAAAGGCACGCGCACTTGTGTTTGTCTTTGTGTTTCTCTTTATTTGTTTTTCTTTTATTTCTTCTTGTGTCTTTTTTTCTGAAGGAACGTCGTTTGTGCTGTCTGCAATCTGTTGTGGTGTCACATGCACTATGGCTTGAATTTGCCCTTTACGCGGTAACAGATCACGCTGAAGCCTGTGCAGTTTTGATAGGTCAGGAAGTGTTGCCTGCAAATGTCCTTCTACAGTAAATAATGACGCCTTGAGCGGCAGATCAACAAAACCCTCGGCATGAAAAAAAGATGAATCCAAAACCACATCGTCAAGTCGTAAACGCTCGTCTTTACTTTGCACACGGCCTGTCAACGTGGCTTGTGCATTTGGTTCAAACCACAATGTTTGAGGCAGATCGGTACATTGAACCTCAAGATATAATGACGCGTTTGGGTTGATGATGTCTGTAATATTGATTTCACTGTGCAGTGTTATTGTGCTTTTTGGGGGAATTTTTTGCGTTGTCGATGTTTGTACAGACAATACATGTTCAAGTTCCACACCTGTTGCCTGAATTTCCACCGTGGCTGTTGGATTGATCGCTGCGCCTGATAGTGTGATTTCTAACGCGCTTTGTTCCAAAGGAAAAAAAACGCCAAGTTGTCTGAACTCGGCGTGCAATGTGGCGTGAAGAGCTGGAATATTTTGATCATTCGGCTTCAGGCTGAGGTCATTTGCCGTGATGTTGAGCTGCGGGAGAGGGAGGGGGGCGTTTTGTGATGTTTGTAAGGGGATGTCTTTGCTCGCCATGTCTAACGCGTGCCACACGGCGGCGGAGGCGTGTATATTGTTTATTGTCATGTTATTAATGGCTAAAGACGGTACATATTTTGGCCAATGCAACACAGATTCATACCACGGGTTGTCGTCAGTTGACGGCTGAACCGTTGTTGATGCCGGATAAGCAGGAAGCCGCAAGACAGTAACCTCTGCCACATGGACACTATTCAACTTGAACGTGCCGTTCAATAAAGCACGCCAGTCCCACGCTAAAGACGCTTCTTCAATCCGAAGCCATGCGCCTTGCGGATCGGATATCACAAGTCCTTGAACTTCAAAACCGTTTGGTAACGGTGCATAGAGTGTTTCAAGCTGTACCGCAGAACCGACAGCCTTGTTAAACCAGTCGGCAAGAACGGGTGCAGATTGGATATTGTGTATCCAAAGAAAAATGGTGCCCAATGTGATTGTAAGAAAAAAAAGCAAAGCAAGACAAATATTGCGTACAAGGCGTAAAAAACGTTTGCTGCCCGAAACACGCAAGGGCGTTTCTTGATTAGGAACTTGAGATTCTGTTGTAGACATCGAAAAAAAACCTTATAACGTTATTGTCCGACAGAGTGTTTTTATTCTTTTCGTGTCGAGGGTGTCTTTTTCTGTAACAACAAAAAGAATAATAAAATCCCCTTATGAAGACAATGACAAAGCAATTGGTAAGCTAAAAAAAATCAAATGTTGTGTAGAATTGCCATGATTGTGGCGGCTAATGTTTCCGGAGTGTCGGTTGCGGCATCGATTCGGTGTGTGCCCCATTGTCGATAAAGGCGTTCGCGTTCGCTAAAGAGCTCTTCTATGGTTTGCCCGGGATTGATTGCCAAGCCTCTGTTGGGATTGCGGGCGATCCGTTCCAAGACAATCGGCAAAGGGACATCCAAGAAAACGATTGGCCCCAATGTTTGCAAGTATCGCATGGTTTCTTCACGATAAATCACGCTGCCGCCCGTAGAAATGACGGCTCTGGAAGCTTTGAGCGATGAAACGACGGCGGCTTCGGTATCTAAAAATACCGTTTTACCAAGTGCGTCGCTGATGTCTTGCAGGCAAGCTCCATAGCTGGCTTCAATCAGCAAGTCGGTATCGACATGTGTCCAGTGCATGCGCTCGGCCAAGGCAAGCCCTACTGTCGATTTCCCTGATCCTGCCATGCCAATCAAAATGACACACTGTTCATCACTCAACATGAAGATATCCTTTTTATTGTTTAAAGACATGTATAAACGCCGATAAAACAAAAAAGCAAGAGAGATTTTTCATATAGAGCTCTTCTGTTTTGCATTTTTCTAAAAGTGTTTAAGATTGTCAGTTGTTTTGTTAAAACAACGCTCAGGGCAACTTGGACGCGGTGCGATTCGGGGGTTTTCATCAACGCAAAGCGGAGAGAAAACACCCGAATCGCACCGCGGAAACAAGGGGGTTCGGGGGAGCTTAGCTCCCCCGGAAAAAATATCTGTTTACATTTACAAAACCGCGCGGATGGCTTTCAAAGCGCGCATCAGTTCGTCTTCACTGAGCGCATAAGAAATACGGAAACCACCGGGTGCGCCAAACGCAGAACCGGGTACCACCGCAACATGCGCCTTCTCAAGCAACATGTTGCAAAAAGCGAAGTCATCAGGACAGTCTTCGTTGAGCAAACTTGAAATATCAAGGAAAAGATAAAACGCGCCGTCAGGCTTCGGACAAACAACACCGGGCCATGTGGCAATCTCTGCCAAAGCCATATCGCGCCGCTTTTTAAACGCCTGACACATAGTTTCCACCGAATCAAAAGAGCCATTGAGTGCAACAACAGCCGCTTTTTGAGCAATAGAACAAATGTTGCTGGTCATTTGACTTTGCAACGTGCTGATTCCCTTAATAATATCAGGATGTGCCAAGGTGAAGCCCAAACGCCATCCCGTCATGGCAAACGCTTTGGAAAGCCCATTGCTAATGCCCACTTGCTCAGGGTAACGCTCAAACCATTTGACGGCACTGGTGGGTTTGATCGGATCATACACCATTTGTGCATAAATTTCATCACAAAAAACATACAGATTTTTTGCAATCGCCCATTCTACAACGGCGTCCAGCTCATCTTGGCTGTAACACGCGCCTGTGGGGTTTGACGGTGAATTGAGCAACAGCATTCGTGTTTTCGGCGTTACATATTTTTCTAACTGTTCGGGAGACACCTTATAGGCCGTCGCTGCGCTTGTCGGCACGCTGATCGGTGTGGCCTCGGCAAGCATGACCAATTCAGGGTGGCTTACCCAATACGGCGCAGGGATTAAAACCTCATCTCCGGGATTCAAAACAGTTTGCAAAAGACCGTAAAGCGAATGTTTGCCGCCGTTCGTAATGATCGCTGTCTCGGGAGCACAGCGCACTCCAAAAAGTCGTTCATAATAGTTCACAATGGCTTTACGCAACTCGGGAATACCCGGAACAGCCGTATAATGGGTAAACCCTTCATCAATGGCGGCTTTGGCGGCATCGCAAATGTGTTGCGGTGTGGCAAAATCAGGCTCACCAAGGGCAAGGTTTACAACAGGCACACCTTGTTGTTGTAACTTGGCCGCTTTGGCAGCAATGGCAAGGGTTGCAGAGGGTTTAATCAAATCCAGTCTTTTTGCAAGCTTCATGTCATGTTTCCTTGTTGCGGAGGCATCATCTTGAGACGCATTGTCTCAAGCGGCATAGTCTTAAGAGTCATCATTTCAAGAGCTATTACTGCAAAAGCTCTTGCTTGAAGAAAAAAAAATATCGAGTTGACGATGTTCTTCTTGATGTTGTATCTACATCAATATGTCTCTTTTTTAGAGCTACGCCTTTTTTTTTCATTTGTAAATACTGTAGGTTGTCCATGTATACGCGTTTTAAGAACAAAATCAAGTCTCCCTTGTTATCCTATCCGCAAGGTATGATCTATGCTCGTTTATTGTTTCGTGAAAAACGCTTTTTTATTCACGCCCAAACACACAACAAACACATCATCGCACACACAAATAATACGGGTTCCATGTTGGGGTTGTTGCGTCAGGGCACCCCAATATTGCTTTCTCCTGCCCAAACCCCAAAGAGAAAACTTGCTTGGACATTGGAAGCGATTTGGCTTGGCGGTTCGTTTCCGCATGAGGCGTCTTTGCCGTTTGGGAAAACTCCGGGAACGGGACAAGGATTTTGGGTTGGTGTCAATACTGCCGTGCCCAACCGTTTCATCGAAGCGGCTTTTCATGCGCAACAATATCCATGGACACACGGCTATACACACTTTAAACGTGAAGCCAAACGCGGAAACAGTCGCTTGGACGCATGTCTTGAAGGCGAAGGTTTACCCCCTTTATGGGTTGAATGCAAAAACGTGACTTTGGTTGAAGACGGTGTGGCCATGTTTCCCGACGCCGCTTCCGAACGCGCCTGCAAACACCTTGAAGAAATGATGAATATTGTGTCACAAGGACAACGTGCACGCATGTTTTATGCCTTACAACGCCCCGATGCCAAATGCTTTTGTCCCGCAACAATGATTGATTCAAAATACGCAGAACGTTTTTATCAAGCCGTTGAAGTTGGGGTTGAAATGATTGTACAGCCTCTTTGTGTTTCCGAGATGGGCATTGACGCTGAGATGGGCAATAACGGCAAAGAGCGGTCTGTTGTGATACAAAAGACTTGTGTATAGTTTCAACATATATGTATGGCTTTTGTGACGACTGGACTTTTTAACGTAAAGATGTTTTAATTCTTTGTTTTATGGTGTTATCCTCTCTGAACCTGTGTTTTTTGTATTGCAAGAACAGTATTACTCTTACAGTCTTATTCTTGATAAAATATATTTTTCTTTGTAATAGCGTGTTTTTGAGAAATGTTCTTGAGAGATGCTCTTGTTTTTTTGCAAGAATCTTTGCTGAGCATAAGGTTTTTGGGATTTCACTATAGCGATGGTGTCTATACGGTTTTCAGATTCGATAAAGCACACAGTCATGTTTTTTGAAAGGAGATCGCCATGTCTACAAGTCCTCTTGCAGGAACGTTACCTACAGCAAAAGATTTAATCGATCCTGCCGAGTTAGAAAAAGCGTATTACTCAACAAAACCCGATCCGCAAAATCCTGCTCAACGTGTCGCTTTCGGCACATCGGGACACCGCGGAACTGCACTTCAAGGCAGTTTTAACGAAGATCATATCTTGGCAGTGACACAAGCGGTTTGCGAAGTTCGTGCTCAAGAAGGCATCAAAGGGCCGCTTTTTTTGGGGGTAGACAGTCATGCCTTGTCCGCACCTGCCATGCGTACGGCGTTGGAAGTCCTTACGGCCAACGGGGTTTGTGTCGGTGTTGAAGCTGATGGTGGTTTTTCACCGACTCCGGTCATTTCACACGCCATTTTGAAACACAACCGCGAAGAACAAAGCGTTGCCGATGGCATCATCATCACTCCCTCGCACAACCCCCCTGCCGACGGCGGCTTTAAATACAATCCCCCAACCGGCGGCCCCGCAGGCACAGACGTGACCAAACGCATCGCCGACAGAGCCAACGAACTTCTGAACGGCAACAACGCCGATGTGAAACGCTTTAGCGAAACGGCAATCAACAATTCGGGACTGGTTAAACCCTATGCCTTTGCCGACAACTATGTGAACGAACTTGACCAAATTATTGATGTGGCAAAGATTGCCGCTTCAGGACTGAGCTTGGGAGCCGATCCGCTCGGCGGTGCCACACTCACTTTGTGGCAACGCTTGGCAGAGAAACACAAATTACCCCTGCAAACACTCAATCCGCAGGCTGACCCCACATTCAGCTTTGTCCCTCTTGACCACGACGGACAAATCCGCATGGATTGTTCCTCGGCGTATGTGATGTCGGGATTGTTGCAAAATAAAGATCGCTTTGACTTATTGTTTGCCTGCGATCCCGATGCCGACAGGCACGGTATCGTGACCAAACAAGGCTTGATGAATCCAAACCATTATTTATCTGTTGTGGCATGGCATCTTTTCCAAAGTCGTCCGCAATGGAAAAAAGACAGCGGTATCGGCAAAACTGTCGTGACGACCTCCATGTTAAATCGCATTGCCGAAGCCTTGGGGCGTCCGATTTATGAAGTGCCCGTCGGCTTTAAGTGGTTTGTAGACGGGCTTGTCAGCGGGAACTGCGGCATGGGGTGCGAAGAAAGCGCGGGCGCGTCGTTCCTTTGTTTTGACGGTTCACCATGGAGTACAGATAAAGACGGCCCTCTGCTCTGCCTCTTGGCCGCGGAAATGATGGCGGTACACGGCAAATCACCTTCTGAAATGTACCTGGATCTCACCGCACGTTTCGGCAACCCTGCATATGCACGCATTGATTCACCGCTTGATGCAGAACGCCGCGCACGCTTTGCCAAACTGTCTGCTTCACAAATCAGTGCAGGACAAACACTCGCCGGTGACAGTCTGACCAATGCCTCGACAACCGCACCCGCAAACAACGAAGCCATCGGTGGCATCAAACTCGAAACACAAAACGGGTGGGTTGCGGCTCGCCCCTCGGGTACAGAACCGATTTGTAAAGTGTATACGGAAAGCTTTGTCGATGAAAAACACCGCGCACACTTGGAAAAAGACGCCGTCGAATTGCTTAATACACTCTTGCAAGCATAACTGTTTTCTTCCGGAGGGATAGAAGTCCATACCAAGTATGGACTTCTCCGGCTCCCGTTTGATCGTGCCCTTGTTTATGCGGCACAGACAAAAAAGAGCGTGACAGCCTTCTTTGCGATAAGGCTGTCACGCTCTTTTTTGTCATGTTGCGGTATCAATCGCTTCGTAAAGATACAGCGTATCCCTCAAAAAAACATTTACCGTATGATGGTTTGTTCTCTGCCGGGGCCAACAGAAACCATGGTTGTGGGGACATCAATCAGCTTTTCGAGATAGTCGATGTAATTTTTGACCGGCTTCGGTAAGTCGAGCCATGTCAGGCAAGCGGATATGTCTTCTTGCCATCCGGGTATGGTTTCATACACGGGTGTCACCGTTGCAAGGCCTTCGCTTGTCATAGGGAAGCCCTCAATGCGTTGTCCGTTCACTTCATAGGCCACGCATATTTTGATTTCATCAAACCCTGACAGCACATCTAGCTTGGTTAAAGCAATGCCCGTCAAGCCGTTGAGGCGTACGCTCTCGCGCAACAATACTGCATCCTGCCAGCCACAACGCCGTGGACGTCCTGTTGTTGCGCCAAATTCAAAGCCTTTTGTACGCAAGGTTTCACCGACATGATCATGCAATTCTGTAGGAAAAGGCCCTGCCCCAACACGAGTCACATACGCTTTGGTAATGCCGAGCACTTGATGTAACACATTGGCTCCAACACCTGAACCGACAGCCGCATTGCCCATCACCGTATTTGACGACGTCACAAAAGGATATGTTCCGTGATCAATATCAAGATGAATGCCTTGAGCACCCTCAAACATCACACGTTTGCCTAAACGGCATGCCATGTTAATTTCTTGCGATGTATCAGCCAAATGCGGAACAAGCCTCGCCGCAGTGGCATAGACCTCGTCAAAAACATCCTGAGCTTTGAGAGGTGCCACGCCGTACAACTGAAACAAAGCGTTTTTTTCAATCAATGCCGCCGTAATTTTACGCAACAACAACGTGGGATCACACAAATCACTTGCTCGAATTCCCACTCGTGCGGCTTTGTCTTCATAACAGGGGCCTATGCCCCGCCCTGTTGTGCCTATTTTGGCATCTTGCGACAAATGCGCTTCGCGCGCTTGATCAAGCGCACGATGATAGGGCATGATTAAATGGGTTTTGTGACTGACTCGTAAGTTTTTCGCTGTAATTTCAATGTTTTGATCGATAAGTCCATCTAACTCATCAACAAAAACCACAGGATCAAGCACAACCCCGTTGCCAATCATACACACTTTTTCGGGGTGTAAAATACCCGAAGGGACAAGGTGTAACACATACTTTTTACCATCAACAATGACTGTATGGCCCGCATTGTTCCCGCCCTGGAAACGGACAACAAGATCAATATCTTGACTCAATAAATCAACAATCTTTCCTTTGCCCTCATCACCCCATTGTGCACCGACAACCACTACGTTAGACATTCTGACCTACTCCTTAGCACACCCTTCTGTTTATTGGCTTGTTTGGTGAAATAATTCGTTCATAATGTACCAACATCTATAAATAAATTCGTATTACATCATACACTGTGTAGATATAGACGTCAATATGAATGCCTTGTCCCAATCTGCTGTACGTTTGTTCCGACGGGGACTATTCTTCAATTTGCATTTTTGAAGCACTTTCAAAGGGCATTTTAGTGGCATTGACAGATGTTTTTTGGTTCTCGGCAACAACTTTTTCAGAAGCGACAAAAGGTAAGATGACCGCTCTTTGTTGGGGTGCTGGAGCTTGTTGTTTTTCGAGCGCAAATTCAGGCATGGACATTTCAACAGAAGGTGTGCTCTCATTTGGGCGACATTCTTCTGCGTAATGTTGATTGAAGAGTTGATTTTTCCAACGTTTTGCTTGAATGAAAGAAAAAATTAAAACCGCTTCTTCCCAACGTTTTGTGGGTTCAAAACGGGCAACGCGTTCTGCATATTGTTCCCAAAGGTTCATGAGAGACGCTTCATCCAAGGCATCAAGTTGTCGAGCCATCTTTTGAAGGACATGTTCCATAGTCATACACCCATAGTAAAAAACGACACTATATGGCTTACTTTTATCAAAGCAAGAGCCCAAAACAATCAGGTGCAAGCACTGCACAAGCTCCTACCATTGCGCGGTTCAGCTCTTGTGTCAATCCCAGAAAAGAAGTTTTTTAAAAAAACAAAGATTATAAAGTATTATCTGTAGATGGAGTACAGTCTTTTTTTTTCTCTGAGGGTGCACATTTCCAAGACTTGCTTTTTTTTTAAAAACACGCTAAAAATCATATTCACAATCTGTAAAGCAAAACTCGTTTTTAACAGCAGATTCATGCGGAGAGGTAGCGAAGTGGCCGTAACGCGCTCGACTCGAAATCGAGTTATCGGTTAATAGCCGGTACGTGGGTTCGAATCCCACCCTCTCCGCCATTTACGCACTCAAAGAAACATTTTATAGACCGTAATCTCTTAGAAATAAAAGAGATTACGGTTTTTTCTTATCCAATACAATCCATCACCACCTTGTAAAATCCGTTTATGATGTGTACAAAAAAGATAGAATTAAAGCCGCATATCATAAAACAAGTCTACGCTCTGCCATCAATGAACGGCGTGGATTACTACAAATATATGAGGATTATTTGGATGATTTGCGAGAAAAGTGTAAAGCGCTATAACACTTATACCCTATACATCACCCAGTAACCAATCTATGAGGTGTGTTTGCTTAATGCCATTATGGGTAGTGCCGCTACCGATAGTATCAAGCGTAAGTAGCACCTTGGGGAAATGGTCTTTAATGGCATTGAGTGGAGCAAGCTCTCGCTCTAAGGTGCTTGGGTCAAGGACAGAGGCGGCTATTTGATAGTACACAAAGCCCTCTGCTCTCTTCGCCACAAAATCCACTTCTTTTTCACCCACTTTGCCTATGTAGACTTGGTAGTCACGCCGCAATAGCTCTAAGTAAACGATGTTTTCAATGATATGCCCTAAGTCTTGGCTTTGAGACGAAAGAAGGAACTTTCTGAGGCCAGAGTCCACAAGATAATATTTTCCCAGCGTCTTGAGATATTGTCGCCCCTTAACATCAAAGCGGTCAACCTTATAGAAAATGAAGCTGTTGTTTAAAGCGCGTAGGTAGGTATCCACCGTGTTTACGGAAATTTTACGTCCTGCCGACTTGATCGTGTTGCTGATTTTATTGCCAGAAATAGGACTGCCCACAGAACTTGCCAGCACTCGCACGATGCTTTCAAGCAGGGATACATCGCCAATGCCTTCACGCACGGCAACGTCTTTTACTAAAATAGTATTATAAATACCTTCAAGGTAATCGTTTATGAGTTCAGGGTTGTCTTTAATTTGTAAGAGATACGGAAAAGAACCGTGTTTTATATAGGTATTAAGGGCTTCTTCCTTACTCGTACTTGCACTATCAGGTATGGAGGAAAAATACTCTGCAAAGGACAAGGGCAACATATCAATGCTCACATACCGTCCCGAAAGCAAAGTGGCAAGCTCACCAGAAAGCATATAGGCATTAGAGCCCGTGATATACACGTCCACATGGGGCTTTATAAAAAGGCTATCGATGACCTTTTCAAATTGCGGATATTGTTGCACTTCATCCACAAAAACATAACAAGGTGTATCGGGCAATAAACGCTCATTGATATAGGCATACAGCTTTTTGTAATTGAGCAAGTCCTCATGCGCAAGGTCTTCCAAATTGATGAAGACTATTTGATTTTCAGCCACGCCCGTACTTTTCAAATGCTCCATAAATTGCTTAAAAAGCGTAGACTTACCACAACGCCGCACCCCAGTGACAACCTTGATAACGTCCTTATCCTTAAAACCTATGAG
>CAYJFB010000027.1:0-30211 GCA_964369685.1 uncultured Desulfovibrionaceae bacterium
TAGATAAATATGCAAGCGCAACGCTAAAGAAAAATCGTCCGGAATGGCGTGTTATCTGACAATCCCTCATGATACTGTCATCACAGAACTTGAAACAAAGGCAAAAACACTTGGTATTGACAATAAAGATATTTCTATTGTCATGGCTGCATATTTACTTGCCTTTAGTAGTTATAACGGCTTTAAATAAAAATTTATTTTGTGGAGGCGTTTATGTCATACGCACCGATTCCTATGGTTCCGGGGCCGGTTTCTTTACATCCTGAAGTGTGTCGGGTTATGGGACAAGACTATGGTTCAGGACAGGTTGAACACGATTTTTTAGCTTTATATGCTGCCACAGCACGGAATCTCGGACAACTCATGGGCACACGGAATGATGTTGTATTGATGACGGGTGAGGGCATGTTGGCGTTATGGAGTGCGTTAAAAAGTTGTTTAAAGAGCGGTGATGCCGTTGTCAGTGTGGGAACCGGTGTTTTCGGTGACGGAATTGGTGCAATGGCCGCTTCATTTGGCTGTAATGTTGAGGCCGTTTCTCTGCCCTATGACAGCACAATCTCGGAAAACGATATGCAACGCATTGCCGATGCCATCAAACGCACTCGCCCGGTGATGCTGACCGCCGTTCATTGTGAAACCCCATCGGGAACACTCAATCCTTTACAGGCTCTCGGTAAATTGAGAAAAGATTTGAATGTACCGCTTTTTTATGTTGATGCCGTGGCGAGTCTTGGCGGCGCGCCTGTTTTGGCTGATGCATGGGGCGTGGATTTGTTGTTGGGCGGATCACAAAAATGTCTTTCTGCGCCACCGAGCATGAGTATGTTGGGTGTGAGCGAGGCGGCTTGGGAGCGTGTGTCGGAAGTCAATTATCAGGGGTATGATGCGTTGGCACCGTTTCGCACCGTACAACGTGATCGTCGTTGTCCGTATACGCCCTATTGGCATGGCATGGCTGCTCTGCATACAGCAACGCAAGTGATTTTACATGAGGGCTTGGAGGCTGTTTTTGCGCGTCATGAAAACGTGGCCAAGCAATGTCGCAACGGCCTTGCCGCATTGGGCGTTGAGCTGTGGACAAAGCCCGAAGCGGTCAATGCACCGACTGTGACGGCCGCACAAATTCCTGAAGGTTTCACATGGCCACAATGGCAAGAGGCGTTACGACAATACGGTTTGATTTGTAGCGGAAGTTTCGGCCCCATGGACGGCAAAGTCTTTCGCCTTGGACATATGGGAACACAAGCCCAACCGTATTTGATGACGCAAGCTCTAGAAAGTATCGCCGCTGTGCTGACACAACGGCGATGATGAGTTTTTCTGAGGGAGGAACCGCTTTTGCAGTGTCTCCCCCAGAAAAAAGAGTATTCACACAATGATCAATTATTGACGTTCGGGGATCAGGTTACCGAGGCGAGCGAATTTGTAGAACTCGACATCTTGATCGACGAGCATATCAACAAGAGCTTTACCGTCGAGGTAGGCGGCAACAAGGCTTTGAGCGGCCATTTCTTTCAGATATTCAGGATCTTTGGAAATGTCTTGATACGCTTTTTGCAAAACTTTTTTGGCGTTTTCATCGGTGCCTTTAGGACCGTAGATGGTGATGTCAAACACGAACACGGAATCAATGCCTTGTTCTTTGAAGGTAGGCACGTCAGGCAGTGCACCGATGCGTTCGTCGGTGAACGCACCCAAAAGGCGCATGGTTCCGGCTTTGTAGTGTTGCAGAGCCACGGAGTCACCGGTACCGATCACATCAACGTGTTTGCCGAGCAGTGCTTTAACGGAAGTTTCGTCACCGCCTGTTTGGGTGTATTGCCACATACCCACTGTGTCGGAAGCATCAGCAAAGTTCAGAGCCATGAAGTGCAAACCGGCGCCGATGTTTAAGCCCCATTTCACTTTACCGGGGTTGGCTTTGGCGTATGTCACCAATTCTTCGGCGCTTTTCCACGGTGCATCGGGAGCAACAGCCAAGACTTCGGTAAATTGTTGTACACGAGCAATCGGGTCCATGGCGTCCCATGTAAAACGAGCCGTACCGGTATGGTATGAGGTCATGAAGGTGGGCAAGTGGTTCAGCAAGGTGTAGCCGTCGGGTTTGGCGTTGGCGACTTGCAAGGTGCCTGCAAAGCCGGCTGCACCCGTGATGTTCACGACAGGCACTTCAACCTTCAAATATTTTGCCATATATTTTGCAAGAATACGGGCAGCGATGTCACTTGAACCGCCGGGGCCGAAGGGCACGACCATTTTGATGGGCTTATTGGGGTAGTCTGCAGCCTGAGCAACAGGAGCAAGCGCAGTCAGCGCAAGCATTACACAACAAAATGCTTTCAACAATTTTTTGCTCAACATGATCTCATCTCCACTGTACTAACGCGTTAATGCGTTTAAAAAAGTGCAAAACCGTCGACTCAGAACAGATTTGATACGCTCTAAAAAAGATTATCAAGGCATCGTGGTTTTGCAAACAAAACGGTGTGTTTTGTTTTCCTCTGTCAAGACAAACATGATGTATATACATCATGTTTGTCTAAAATTTTTATAAACTTACAACAGTGTTTCGTTTTTGTCCAGAGCTTTTCAAAAGACTACGCCCTAAAACAAAGGAAAATATTTATTGACGTTCGGGAATCAGGTTACCGAGACGAGCAAATTTATAGAATTGCACATCTTGGTCAACCAGCAAATCAAACAACGCTTTTCCGTCAAGATAGGCTACGGTCAGGCTTTGAGCTGTCATTTCCTTGATATAATCTGGATCGGCAGAAACTTTTTTCAACGCGTCACGCAAAGTGTTTTCAATGGCATCATCGGTGCCTTTGGGAGCATAAACAGTGATATCAAAGATAAACGTCGAGTCGATGCCTTGTTCTTTAAATGTGGGAACATCAGGCAATGCAGGAATACGTTCTTCGGTGAAGGCACCCAAAAGGCGCATGGTGCCGGCTTTATAATGTTGTAACGCCAAGGAATCACTTGAACCGATGATATCGACATGCTTACCGAGCAATGCTTTTGTCGATGTTTCATCGCCACCTGTTTGGGTGTATTGCCACAAGCCCACCGTGTCGGAAGCATCAGCAAAGTTCAATGCCATAAAATGCACGCCTGCGCCGATATTCAGACCCCATTTCACTTTACCGGGGTTGGCTTTGGCATACGCAACCAATTCTTTGGCATCTTTCCACGGTGCGTCGGGAGATACGGCCAACACTTCCGTAAATTGCTGTACACGCGCGACGGGATCCATGGCGTCCCAAGTAAACCGTGCTGTACCTGTATGATAAGAGGTCATAAATGTGGGCAAATGACAAAGTAATGTATAGCCATCGGGTTTGGCGTTGGCGACTTGCAAGGTTCCGGAAAATCCTGCGGCACCGGCGATGTTGACGACAGGCACGTCGGTATTCAAATGTTTTGCCATATATTTGGCAAGCAAACGTGCGGCAATGTCACTGGATCCCCCGGGAGGAAAAGGAGAAACCAATTTAATGGGCTTTTCAGGATAAGCCGCTTGAGCAACCGGTGCCAACATACCGAACGCCAACAAACAACAACCAAAGGCCTTCAAAAGCACTTTATTCAACATCATTCTGCTCCTCTATTTTCTTTTTTCTACAATCGGATGGAATCTTATACCTATTCTCAATCAAAAAGAGGGATGTACGCCTCTGTCAGCCGTATATCCCTCTTAAAAAAGAACACTTATTGACGTTCGGGAATCAGGTTACCGAGACGAGCGAATTTGTAGAACATGGTGTCTTGATCCACCAAGAAGTTGATCAAAGCAGGGCCGTCCAAAAACGCGGGGTACAAGCTTTGAACAGCAAGTTCTGCGATATAATCAGGATCTTTTGAGATTTTTGCATACACTTCACGCAACACCTTCATGGCGTTTTCATCGGTGCCTTTGGGGGCATACATCACGATGTCATAAATAAACGTGGAATCGATACCTTGTTCTTTAAAGGTCGGCACGTCAGGCATTGTAGCCAAACGCTCATCAGAAAGCGCACCAAGCACTTTTACAGAACCGGCTTTGTAGTGTTGCAACACAACAGAATCACCCGTACCGGCAACGTCAATGTGACCGCCGAGCATGGATTTCAAAGATGTTTCGTCACCGCCTGTTTGTGCGTATTGCCACATACCCACGGTGTCGGAAGCGTCGGCAAAGTTCAGAGCCAAGAAGTGCAAGCCTGCGCCGAAGTTCAGACCCCATTTCACTTTACCGGGATTGGCTTTCACATATTCGATCAATTCTTGTGTGGTTTGCCAAGGAGCGTCTTTACGCATGGCAAGAGCCGTGGAGAATTGTTGTACGCGAGCAATGGGATCATACTCATCCCATGTGAAACGAGAAACACCCGTGTGATAACTGGTCATCAACGTGGGCAATTGACACAAAATCGTGTACCCGTCCGGTTTGGCTTCGGCAACTTGCAAGGAACCGGAGAAACCGGCAGAACCCACAACGTTAACAACAGGCACTTCAACACCAAGATACTTTGTCATATACTTCGCTAAAATACGAGCAGCGATATCCGTTGAACCACCGGGAGCAAAAGGCATAACCATTTTAATAGGCTTAGTGGGGAATTTTTCTTCAGCTTGAACCGCAGGTACTGCAAGCATCAGGCCGAGCATAGCACAGGCAGCTGTTTTCAAGAAGCTTTTCATTGACATAATCCCTTCTCCAGTTTGGTTACATTGTTAAATATACATTATCCCATGGTAGATATAATGTAACTACACCAATTCTAACACGAGATCCAGCCTTTTTCAGCTTTATTTAAGCTTGCTTTGTTTCTGTTTCCATTAACACCATTGAATCATTAATTTTTATTTTAGAATAAAAAAACTCTCAAATCCGTCTGAACTGCGGCAGGTTTCAGTGCGCAGCAATGAAGCCTGCCGCAGAATCAAGGGGGTTTGGGGGAGTTTAACTCCCCCAAAAAAACAAAAAATATTTAAAAACAATCCCTAGCTTTTTTTCGCATCTTCTTTAATCAAATCGGCGGCTTTTTCACCGATCATCATGACTGCGGCACAAATGTTTGCCGAAACCGAAGTGGGCATGATCGAGGCATCGGCAACACGTAAGCCTTCAATACCATGAACTTTCAAGCGTTCATCGGTCACCGCCCCCACATCGTTCCCCATACGGCAAGAGCTTGAAAGGTGGAAAACCGTTCCGCCTTTTTCTCTGGCATAGGCCAACAATTCATCATCGCTTTGGATATTGAGGCCGGGAGCAAATTCTTCGCTGATGTGTTTTGCCAATGCAGGGGCTTGAGCAAAACGGCGTCCTGCACGAATGGCGGCCACAATCACACGCTGATCTTCTTCGGCGGTCAAATAATTGGGCACCAAGCGCGGATGATCCAAAGGATTTGAAGATTTAATCCGCACATAGCCGCGGCTTTCCGGCAATTGCTGAAAACCGACAATGGTAAATGCAGAGAACGGGTGCGGCGGACGCCCGGGGCCGTCTGTGCTGAAACACATGAAGGTGATTTCCATGTCCACAGGCCCGTCGGGACGCGAACGCATGAATGCGCCTGCTTGTCCTGCACCGACTGTCGCGACACCGCCTTGCTTGAAGACATATTTCAAACCTTCAATACCTTGTTTAAAGAGGCTTGCGTTGACGTCATTCATTGTGCAATTCAGCGTACTTTTGTGTGCGGAGCGTGCCTGATAGTGGTCAATCAAATCTTCGCCGACACCGGGCAGATGATGCACGACAGGAATATTCAATTCATTCAACAATTCGCTGTTGCCGACGCCTGAAAGCTGCAAGATTTGCGGTGAGCTGATCGCACCGCCTGCCAACACCACTTCTTTATTACTGCCAACTTGGTGAATGACGCCGTCTTTGGTGCGGTATTCCACACCGACAGCCTTTTTACCCTCAAAAAGCACACGCGTGACATGCGCTTCAAGACGCACCACAAGGTTTTTACGGTTTGCCGCTTGGGTCACATGATCGGCAGAGCTGCTGCGTCTCCAGTCTTTGATACACAATTGATAGGTGCCGACACCTTCGTGTTGATCGGAGTTTAAGTCTTCAATGTGCTGCAAGCCGAGTTGTTGTCCCGCTTCGACGAATGCGGCACAAAGCGGATTGGGGTTGCGCATGTGGCGTGTGGCGATGGGGCCGTTGCCACCGTGGAAGGTGCTTTCTCCGCCTTCAAAGCGCTCAAACTTTTTAAAATAGGGCAACACATCGGCATAACTCCAGCCTTTGTTCCCCATTTTTTCCCATGTGTCGTAGTCTTCGGGTTTACCGCGCAGATGTGTCAAACCGTTGATCGCACTGCTGCCGCCGAGCACACGCCCTTTTGGCCAAGGAAAAACCCTGTTGGCGGTGCTGGGTACGGGCTCTGTTTCATACTGGAAAGTCACATCTGGATTGTACACGTTTTTATAATACCCAACAGGAATATACATCCACATATTCATCAAACCGCGGTGACCCGCTTCAAGCAAAAGAACGCGCACAGACGGATCTTCAGACAACCGTGCAGCAACAATACAACCGGCAGTACCGCCGCCGACAACAACATAGTCAAAGGTTTCAGAAAACGTTGCAGAACTCATTACACTTCACTCCAAGAAAAAAGTTACTCATGTCTTGCAAACAATGCTTCGTTGATGGAAGAATGTTTTTGCATTTCCCTGCCACAGCGAATCCTTTTTTTCACAACATCAAGCTGTTTAGCTGTTACAAATAACAATCATTTGAAAACAACACGGTTTTTTATCATCAGCTCTCAGATTTTATACTTTTTACATATTTTTTCGATAGTATATACGTTGTATTCTTTTCAGTCAGTAACACCTTTTTCAGAATACTTTTTGCTTATTGCATAAAGGCAAAACATATTGTTTACGACGAAATAAGATACGGCATAAGAACTCGATAAAACGATCATCATTTTCGAGTTTCTTTTTGTGTTCTTTGAAGCACAGATATATTCTGAACGAAGCACCAACCACAAAGGCATGTTCATGTGGCGGTAGAAAGGAAAAAGGGGGAAATGCGAATCGCATCAACAAGACAACATTTCCCCCAAAAAACACGTTTCAAGAAAAAAGAATCGTTAAGCAGCCTTTTTTTCCAGACGGCGTTTGCGTCTCCAGTTTTGGATAGCCGGCAAGAACGGCATGATCGCAGCAAGTGTCAAGAAAATGATCGGTACAGGTGTTGTAATCAAGGGCATCAAACTGCCGCCCGTACTTGTCAAACCGGCACGAAGTTCAGATTCTGCCACAGGCCCCAAAATGACACCCAAAACCAAGGGACCAAGCGGATAACCCGATTTGACCATACAGAAACCAAGCACACCAAAACCGATAACAGACCATACTTCAGACATGCGGTTGTCAATCAAGAAACTGCCAAGCACACACATGATCAGAATAGGCGGCAAAATGATCGATTTGGGAATCAAAAGGAACTTTGAGAATAAACGAGCCGACATCAACAGCATGAAAAACATGAGGAAGTTTGAAATAATGAACACAAACGAGAAGCTGTAGACAATGTCTGCATTTTGGCTAAAGAGCAACGGCCCCGGTTGAATTTGGTGAATCATGAGCGCAGAAAGGAACAACGCGGCAACAGGGTCACCGGGAATCCCAAGTGTCAACAACGGAATCATAGCACCGCCTGAAGTGGCGTTGTTGGCGGTTTCTGAAGCGACAACACCGTCACGGGTGCCTTTACCAAATTCTTCAGGCGTATCAGAGGCGTTTTTGGCTTGGTTATAAGCCATGATGGATGCGGTTGTGGAGCCGACGCCGGGAACAATACCCAAGGCTGTACCGATAAGGGAAGCACGGAAAAAGTTACCGATACTTTCTTTAAAATCAGACCACGGTGGAATGACGCGGTCATTGAGATTTTCAAATTTGGGCACGGGAAGAAGACTGTTCGGGACTTCATTAAAGACCTGTGCCACAGCAAAGAGGCCGATCAACACAGGTGTTTGTGAAAAGCCTGAAATCAACGTGTCTGTACCGAACGTAAAACGCAAGGCGGCGTCAATGGGCGCGATACCGACCATGGCAATAAGCATACCGAAAAGACCGGACATCAAACCTTTTGTCAGTGTGGATTCCGACGCGTCGGCAATCATGATCAAAGCACAAAAAACGATAGCAAAAATATCAAAACTATTGAGCTTCAAAGCCACATCAGCAATGGCAGGAGCCAAGAACAACAGACAGAGATAACTGAACATGCCGCCAAGCACAGAGGAAAATGTTGCCAAACCGATGGCGCGTCCCGCGAGGCCTTTTTTTGCCATGGGGAAACCGTCAAAGGTTGTGGCGACGTTGGCAGGCGTTCCCGGAATCCCCAACAAGATGGCCGAAAGCAAACCACCCGTCAGCGCACCGACAAACACAGAGATCAATAAACACAAACTGGTAATGGTTTCAAAATTATAGGTGATCGGCACAATCAAAGCGATGGCCATAATGGAATTGAGTCCGGGAATAACACCGACAATGATCCCAAACCATGTCCCCGCGATCATGATGAGCAATTTATCAAATTCAAGAATGTGGCCGAGCCCGGCCGACATAGCTGCAAACATATCCATAGAAAAGTCCTCACTATTTTCTATAACACGCAATAACTTCAAGGGCATGTTGGGAACATTTTCTGTCAACACAGATATTATTTTTCTATCTGCTTGATAAAGGCATCGTCACAGATGCAAAACGATATCGAAAAAAGTCTTTTACATTAAACGCATTCGACAAATTCATTTGATATGTCAGTCACGTATTCTGTTATTTTTTTGATATACTTTGAGAAAATCCCAACACAATACACCGTCTACATTGTGGGCAAAATGAGTCCCATTGTAGAAGACAAAAGGTACAACAACCCAAGAATGGTCGTGATTGTACAAATGCCAATGACAATGTGTCCTTTGCTCCATCCGCTCAGATAGCCAGAAAGCAGCGTTCCAAAAACAAAGGTGACCACAAAGTAATTCACGAGTGAAAATGTAAGAATGGTTACATAAGCAACCAACGCCAAGAAGGTGACACCGATACGAATCCGTGCTTGGTGACGAAATTCTTGTTGGGAGCGCGGTTGATTGCGTTCTCGAGATTCTTGAATCAATTTATATTCGTCGGTATCCGGCACATGGTGTTTTCTCAATGCCTGAATAATTTCGATAACAGTGAGTACAGCCATAATCAAAAGAACCGCTTTGGGCATCATGGCGGAGCCCATAGGTTCAAATCGTGGGGCAGGAATTTTCATTGCTTCATTAAATAAAATACCCAATCCCGCAAGGATACCTACACCTAAGAAGATATCGCTTTTTCTGCTAATCATGCTCGCCAGCCTCCCTACAATTCGTTGAAAAGTGAATCGTAAACTCAAAATATTCCAGAGCCATATCTAAAAAATATCGGTATGTCGCAAATACATAAATGTGCCGATATCTAAGATCAAGAGCGGTAACTATGTAGCTACATGCGATTTTTTATAACGTTGCATATTTTACACAATCCGTCAAGAGGTTTTGTAACTTTGTATGGCAGTGTCTTCTTTCACAAGTGAAGGCGATTTCCTGATTCTTTTCAATATGTACGAATATAAAAGGTCGATAGAGGTCAAACAACATAAAAGATTTAAATGATACAAAGACGATCCGATTATGTATCTATCTGTAATATAAAAAATGACAGGAGACCTTAAAATGTGTTTTTTGGGCTTGACATAAATGTAGTAACATTTAATACTACAAACAAAGTAGACGCATTAATCTCGTCTTTTATGGTCAGGAAGGTTGAAAAGGTATTGTATATTTTTTAAGATGTGTATCTTTTCAAGTCATAGAAACAGTACATAACGTAAGGAGAACTTCATGGCTTCATCAGTAGAAATTAACTTGGAAGGCAAAGTTGCCATTGTTACCGGCGGACGCCGTCAACTCGGACGCGCTCAAGCGATTCGCTTGGCCGAATGCGGTGCTGACGTGGCACTGGCCGATATCGCCGATGATGACGACATGAAGTTTACGGTTGCCGAGATTGAAAAGCTTGGTCGCAAAGCGTTACCTATTGTTTGCGATGTTTCCCAGCGCGATCAAATCATCGCCATGACAGAACAAACCATTTCTACCCTTGGCGGTATTGATATTCTTGTCAACAATGCAGGGATCAGCAGCCGTCAAACACTCATGAATGTGGAAGACGATGAATGGGATGCCGTCATGTCTATCAATCTCAAAGGCACAGTGATGTGCGCTCAATACGCCGCCAAGCAAATGATCAAACAAGGCCGCGGTGGCAGCATCGTCAACTTGTCTTCGTCTACAGGTTTGAACACCAACGTGAGCCGCGGTTGTTATGGTGTGTCCAAAGCCGGCGTCATCATGGTCACTCAACTCTTGGCCAAAGAACTTGGTGAATACAACATCAACGTCAACGCTCTGGCTCCCGGATTCACAAGTTGCGCCAAGATTGGCGGTCGTGACGGCGTGATTTTCCGTCGCGGTGAAACAGAAACAGCAGGCGTTTTCAGCAAATTATACATCAAACGTGAAGGCGAACCTGTGGATTACGCCAACAGCGTTGTGTTCTTGGCTTCCGACTTGGGTGCATACATCACGGGTATGACCATTGCCATTGACGGTGGATTTACGATTCGCTAAGGCTTTACAATTCGTTCAGAATGAATATGTAGTCTATCGGGTGGAGAAAGGTCTCTACCCAACAATATTCTAAGTACTTTTATTTCAAACGCTTTTTTAAAAGCTTGATGGAGACGCACAGATGCAACTCAAAAACAGCAAATTGTTTCGCGAAGCCTGCCTGCTGAATGGTAAATGGATTGAAGCCGGCGCAGACGGAATAGAAGTATATAATCCCGCTACAGGTGAAGTGATCGGTAAAGTGCCGCGTTTGGGTTCTGCCGAAACGGAACAAGTGATTGCCGATGCCGTGAAGGCGTGGGAAGGCTGGCGCAACACGCCTGCGAAAGAACGTGGTGCTTTGATTCGTCGTTGGAAAGATTTGATTCTTGCAAACGTTGATGATTTGGCAACCATTTTGACGCTGGAGCAAGGCAAACCGCTGGCTGAAGCACGCGGTGAAGTCATGGGGGGCGCAAGCTTTTTGGATTGGTCTGCGGAAGAGTGTCGTCGCACCTATGGTGAAACGGTGCCTTCACCGTTCGGCCCCAAAGCATTGCCGATGACTGTGAAAGAATCTGCGGGCGTCGCTATGGCGATCACACCTTGGAACTTCCCTTTTTCTTTGGTTTGCCGCAAGGCCGGTCCTTCTCTCGGCGCGGGTTGTCCGATGATTGTGAAGCCTGCCACAGCAACGCCGTATGTGGCCATTGCCATTGCCGTGCTTGCTGAAGAAGCCGGCATTCCTGCAGGTGTTTTCAACGTGATCACCGGGAACTCCGCACAAATCGGCGACGCTGTGATGAAGAGTTCCGACGTGCGTGTATTCAGCTTCACAGGCTCTACGGCTGTGGGCAAAAAGCTGATGGCTCAATGCGCCGGCACCGTGAAAAAAATCGCCATGGAATTGGGCGGCAACGCACCGTTTGTCGTGTTTGACGATGCCAATCTTGAATTGGCGATTGCTCAAGCTCATGCAGGCAAACTGCGTAATGCCGGTCAAATCTGCGTTGCACCCAACCGTTTCTTGGTACAAGAGTCGGTTCATGATGCGTTTGTGAAAGGCGTTGTGGAGCTTGGCAAGACTGTAAAGCTTGGTAACGGTATGGATGAAGGCGTGACCATGGGTCCGCTTGTGGATCGTCCTTCTGTTGAGAACATGGTTGAGTTGGTGAAAGACGCGGTCAGCAAAGGCGCGAAAGTGTTGGTTGGCGGTGCTGAACAGCCTGCGGGCTCTCACTTCTTCCAATACACGATTCTTGATGGCGTGACGCCTGACATGCGCGTGTATCGTGAAGAAATTTTTGGCCCCATCATGTCCATCACTACCTTCAAAACCGAAGAAGAAGCCATTGCCATGGCAAACGATACGGAATACGGCTTGGCAGCCTATCTCTATAGCCAAGACATCGGCCGTTGCTGGCGTGTGGCTTCGGGTATTGAAAGTGGTATCGTCGGCGTGAACGAAGTCGGTGCAGGCATCGGCGAAGCACCTTTTGGCGGTATGAAAGAAAGCGGTTCGGGTCGTGAAGGCGGCACCGAAGGTTTTGCAGAATACCAAGAAACCAAATACGTTCTTCTTGGAAACCTTCAATAAGTTTTTTTCGGGGGAGCTCAGCTCCCCCGAACCTGTCAGTTCAACACGATTTAAAAGGCATAGCTGGCGGACAAAGCCAGCGTATGCATTTTTCCGTTATCACTAAATCCCTGTACAACACCTGCGGTGTGTGAGCTGTCAAAATCGACGCCGTTAAATATGGCGTAGGTATAGCCGAGATCAATCGTCCAGTCATTCAACAAGACGCCTGCACCAAGGCTAAAATCATGTGAAGACCCTGCAGGAACCATATAATCAACCGTAGAAGCTTCCATGGGGTTGCTTTCATAGCCATATGCTGCACGCAGGACGAAAAGGTCTGTCGGTTGATACTCCACACTCAAAACGGCGCCCCATGTGTCGTGCCAGTCTCTGCTACTGTGCACAACGGAAGAGGATGGCGCTTCAAGATAGATATTAAAACTGCGGTAGGCACTCCAGACCGTATATGATGCACTCAATTCAAAACTCAAACGATCTGTAGGGCTATACGCAACGCCAAACGACAACACATCAGGGAGATGTAAGTTACCGTGGGCATCACTGTTTTGTAGAGGCGTGCCTGCAAATTCAAGATCCCACTTGTTGTCGCCTTTAATTTTTTGCACAGTGCGACTACGATAGCTCAACCCCATCGCCCATTGTTCATTAAAGGTATAATGAAGCGCCGCATTAAAAACAGGCGCAACGCCCATACCTTCAAGGTGTTGAGCATTATACACTCCCGGTGCGATTTGCGCGTCTGCTTTCAAATCAATCGTTGTGCCCATCAGTTCAAACCCCACGGCAAGGGACAGATTGTCTGTTGCTTTCCATGCCAAAACGGGATTTAAAGAAAATGTTTCTAAGGTGACGGAGGTCACTGATTGGCGTCCTGCCCATGAGCCGGGATATGTCACACCGAGTCCAAACCGAGAAAACAGACCGATCCCAAACCAAAAATCATCATTTAATTGGTGTGTTCCGTAGGCATGTGGTGTGACAAAGGTTTGAGGACGTGAGGAAGTTTTCACTGTTGAGCCGGTATCTTGCGTATAGACATCACCGCTTGGCGTCAATGTTGCCGCACCGAATAAAAGGTGCGTGCCTGCCAATTGGGTGATGCCTGCAGGATTATAGGCGACTGCAGAAGGATCATCGGCACGTCCGACAAGGCCGCCGCCAAGGCCTATGCCGCGAGCACTCCAAGGTGTTATGGCAAACCCTGTTGCAAAGACGGGACTGAACCAGAAAAAAATAAATACACAACTCAAAAAGAAAGAAAACAATCCTCGCATATGCTACAGCTCCTTAAAAAATAAATATGAACACTCTTTTTAAAATAATACATAAAAGTAAAATAATCCAGTTTATTTCATCTAAAAAATAAAATAAATGATTTTTTTAGATTTGACCGTTAACTAACAATTTTTTCACGTTTTAGCGAGGAAGACGGACGAACTGTAAGGATGTGTTCAACATGCATGAGCAAAAAAATTCGTGAAGGTTGACACAGAAAAAACCGAAAAAACGTTTATGTGAACACGTTCTAATCATCGCGCATGGCGTGGCGGAGTGCTGTCAGAACGGTGTTGAGTAGAAAGGCGATCCCAAGAAGCACCAAACCCAAAGCAATGCTGCGTGCGTAGTCACCTTTTCCTGTTTCGAGACTGATTGCCGTTGTTATTGTACGTGTGACCCATTTGATGTTTCCGCCAACCAACATGGCAATACCCACTTCCGAAACAACCCGTCCAAAAGCCATGACTGCCGCCGCCATCACTTGGAAGCGAACTTCAATAAGAATTGAAAACGCCATACGCCATGAGTCCGCACCGAGTGTAAGCAGTGTGGCTGCGAGGTGCCGATCCGCCTGCTCCACGGCCAACGAAATATGGGCAATAACAATCGGCAATCCCAACAACGCCAAACCAATAGCCATACCGGGAACCGTAAAAAGCAAATTCAAATCACCAAGCGGCCCCTTTCTCGCCAACAGTAAATAAACAAGCAAGCCCAGAACAACCGTCGGAAACGATAAAAACGTATTCACCAAAAGTTTAACAACATTTCTTCCGAAAAAACGAAAATATCCCAAAAAAAAGCCCAACGGGACGCCAAGAACAAGGCATCCCGTCATCGCAAGTCCGGAGGTAACAAGTGTGGCATTGACCGCCGCAAAGGTTTCCGGATCGCCTGCCTGTAGCAATGCAAGCGCATCGGTAAAGCCTTGTGTGATTAAACTCATATCTTTTCTTAAAAAAGATAGCCGTAACGCACAGCAAGTCCGTCTGTGCGTTCAATGATTGTTGTTGCAACACGTTCAAGGTCTTGTGCTGTCAAAACACCCACATCCTGCATTAAAAAATGCCGAAGCGTAGCCTCTGACTGTGAAAACAACCAAACAACCGAATAAGCCGAACCGACATCGGGGCGTGACGGAAATTCAGGCACAGAGGTGATAACAATTCGCAATTTAGACACATCTTTGTTACTGAGTGCAAACAGATTGCTGGCATTAAGCAATTCTTTTATGCGTGTGGATAATTTTGACCCCAATGTATCATTGCCTTCAAATTCAACAGCCACCGCTGTATTTCTCAGTTCTTCTTGTTGGGGTGTGTTTGGCAATGCAGAAACAGCCTCTGCCGCAAAAGCCCTCGGCGCGATACAAAACAAAGCCACCATAACTAAAAGAACAAACAGACTTCGAAACATGCAAACACTCCTAAATAATTTTTCATAATCTATCTTTTTCACATCAAACCTTCAAGTGATAAAACAAAAAACATTTGTATCCACAATGGTCAGACACACATACATACCTCATAGCCGTTTTATAACCGCATGCGACACTTTTCATTCATCACATTTGCTGATGGCAATAACGGAAACAGCGATCATCCCTGCACGTATATTAAGGGACTATACTTCTTTTTTCATAGCCTCCAAGAGGGCTGACGATGTTATATTTTGAGTGGTATTTGTGTCTGCGCAGCATTCTTCCATAAGAAAAGCAATAATTGTATTGAGGGTGTCGTACTGTGCCGTACAGTACAAGATGCGCCCTTCTCTGCGTTGTCGGACAAGATCCACAGACATCAATGAAGCGATATGATGACTCAACGTTGAGTTCGGCACATCCAATTCTTTTTGTAACATACCAACCGGCATACCTTTTTTTCCTGCTCTCACCAACCGCTTATAAATACGCAACCGTGTTGTGTGCCCCAATTCTTTCAGTGCCACAGCAACTGTACTGATCTCCATACCACATTCCTTTTTTATGATGCCTCTGAACCTCGAAGCTTTTTTTGAAAGATATGAAAATATAAAGATCTTGACAACAAAAATATTTCGATTATTCTAGAAATATAATTTATTGCAAAGAGGAGATTTCATTATGGAACAATACTACCCCATGCTCAAAGACGCTTTTGGCATGTTTCTTTTTCTTGGTGTCGAACTCTCAGTGTTATTTTTGCTCATTTCTGCCGGAGTGAGTCTATTACAAAAATACATTCCGGATACAAAAATACAATCTATATTAAGCGGTTCACATGGTAAAGGATACCTTTTGGCGGCTTTGCTCGGTGCTATTACTCCATTTTGCAGTTGCTCGACAATCCCGATGTTACGCGGGCTGTTAAAGGCAAAAGCCGGCTTTGGTCCAACCTTGACGTTCCTTTTTGCATCACCGTTGCTCAATCCTATTATTTTAGGATTGTTCGTCGCAACATTTGGTTTAAAAGTCACAATCAATTATACTGTTGTTGCGTTGGTTGTTTCTGTTGTTGCCGCATTTATTTTAGATAAAATGAATTATGAAAAACACGTTATCCCCGAACATGAAGCACAACCTTTCACATCATGTTGTAACAGCTCTGCATCAACAGCAATGCATACCCCTGCAACGACACCAACAAGCGCGTGTTGTGACACAAAAAATATACTCCAACCTCTGAATCCCTTGCAACCCTCAAAAACAGCGTGCTGCACCACAGAACCTGAATCACAATCGTGCGCATATACACCGCAATCAGAAACGGCAACCTCTTGTTGCACAACAACACCGCCTTTGACCCCCTTACAACCCTTAGAAACAGCATGTTGCAGCCCACAACCGGAAACACTCGCCTGCGCATGCCCTTCAACAGAAAAACCAAAAACTCATACAACATCTTGTTGCGCATCGACAACACCGTTCACAACGACAATGACCTTTCGCCAAAAAATGCGCCTTTCATGGATCGAGGCATGGGGACAGTTTAAACAGGTTTTGCCTTATCTTTTATTGGGTATTTCTTTGGGGGCGTTGATTTACGGCTTTGTTCCCGCAGACTTTATTGCCAATCATGCCGGCGGAGATAACCTTCTTGCCGTACCGATTGCAGCCATTATTGGCATACCGCTTTATGTTCGTGTTGAAGCATTAATTCCTTTAAGCGCTGTTCTTGTCGGCAAAGGAATGGGGCTTGGTGCTGTTATGGCTTTAATTATCGGTGGAGGCGGAGCCAGCTTGACAGAACTTGTATTGCTGAAATCTATCTTCCGTTTGCCGATGATGATCGCTTTTCTTGCAGTCATTTTGGGTATGGCAATCACGGCAGGGTATCTGTTTCAATATATTATATAATGAAAAGAGTTCAGAAAGCCACTCTCTATATACAATGCTGTTCTTGTTTTTTTGGTATATCTACGCTATACATATACAGATATATTTTAGAAATACGATAAACTCCTTATCATAAAAAACTTGAAACAACATTATAAGACGATGAGGCTTTCTTTTGAGCAAAGAACACGGAACAGAAATCAATTCTGCGATTTCTCGATATTGCGAAAGCATTTTAAACGCACTCAACGACGGGGTGTATATCTCGGATCCCGATGGCATGACGTTGTGGATCAATCAGATGTATGAAACGCTGACCGGTTTAAAAAAGAGCGATGTTGTCGGTAAAAATGTGCGCATGTTGGTCGAAGAAGGCGTTTTTGATAAAATTGTGAATCCTCAGATTGTGCGTGAGGGTAAACCAATCACGCATGTGCAACAACTTTCTGATGGAAAAACACTCGTATTGACAGGCTATCCTGTTTTTGACGAAACAGATCGGTTATGCCTTGTCGTCACGTTTGCGCGCGACATCACCACCTTAACCGAAATGCACGAACAGATGCTAGAGCAACGTAAATTGATTGAACGTTTTAACGATCGTTTTGCGTATATTTCTCATGAACAGGCACGCAAACTCACGCCGGTGTATGTCGGTCAAAAAATGTGTGAAACGGTTGAACTGCTTGAGCGCTTGGCAGGGTCTGATGCCACCGTTTTGTTACTGGGTGAAACGGGCGTCGGTAAAGACGTCATGGCTCGCATGACGCATGATCGCAGTCTGCGCAAAGAAAAAATGTTTTTAAAAGTTGATTGCGGCGGTTTGGCAGAAAGCTTGGCCGAATCGGAATTATTTGGTTATGTGGCAGGCGCGTTTACCGGCGCAGGCGCAAAAGGTAAGGCCGGATTTTTTGAAATGGCCGATGGAGGCACGGTTTTTTTGGACGAAGTGGGGGAATTGAGTCTCACCATGCAAACACGCTTATTGCGAGTACTACAAGACGGTGAAATCATGCGTGTGGGTTCGGCTACGACCCGTAAAGTTGATGTCCGTATTATTGCCGCAACCAACAGAAATTTGGCTGAACAAGTCGAACAAGGCATCTTTCGACGTGATTTATATTATCGTTTAACCGTTGCGGTTGTGAATGTGCCTCCCTTGCGAGAACGTGTCGACGACATACAAGCCTTGGCGCAATACTTTTTTACAAACTACACGTTAAAATATCGCAAATCCATGACATTAACACAAGAAGTGCTTGATGCGCTGAAACAGTACTCGTGGCCGGGAAACGTACGAGAACTACAAAATCTGATCCATAACTTGGTGATCACCAAAAACCCCGGCCCCATTCACGCCGACGATCTGCCTTCTGAAATGCAAACAATCCTTTCCGAACACAGCAGTATACCTCTGCACGTGCCACTTGAAAATCGTCCGCTCAAAGCCATCATGGCTGATATCGAACGCGACTTGTTGCGCCGTGCTTTGGATCAAGTGGGCTCGGTACAACAAGTCGCCGACATGTTTCAAATCAACCGTACAACACTCTTTCGCAAATTGCGCGGCGTTCAGTCTGAATCTTCCTGACAACGAAGGATCTGTGCACCCGTGGCGTTCAATTTGGTTTCGATGCGGTCATAGCCGCGATCAAGATGATAAATGCGTTGAATGTGAGTTTCACCGTGCGCCGCCAAGCCTGCCAAAACAAGCCCCGCACTGGCTCGCAAATCAGAAGCCATGACAGGCGCACCCAAAAGTTGAGAAACACCGCGAACCACCGCTGTTTTTCCGGAAAGCCGAATGTCTGCTCCCAAACGCACAAGTTCTTGCACATGCATAAAGCGGTTTTCAAAAATATTTTCTGTAATAATCCCTGACCCTTCCGACAAACACATCAAAGCCATGACTTGTGCTTGCATATCTGTTGGAAACCCCGGGTATGGTTGTGTGCTCCAATCCACACAATGCAAACGTTTGTGCGGAACGGCGCGTTGTGCACGCACGCCGTCGGCTTCTTTTTCAATACGCATGCCCATCTGACGCAGCTTGGCGATCACCGCTTCCAACTCGTCCCAAGGAAAATTACGGATCAGTAAGTTGCCGTCGGTGATGCCTGCCGCAACAAGAAATGTTCCCGCTTCAATACGATCAGCCATGACCGTATGCGAACAACCGTGCAAGCTGTCAACACCTTGAACCGTGATGACCGAACTGCCTTCACCGCTGATTTGTGCCCCACAGGCGCGTAAAAACACGGCTAAATCACTGATTTCAGGTTCTCTGGCGGCATTTTCAAGAATGGTTTCTCCCTCAGCCAAGGTTGCAGCCATGAGGACATTTTCAGTACCGCCGACTGTTGGGAAATCAAACGAAATGTGTGCACCTTTGAGCCGTTTGCATCGTCCGACGATATAGCCTTCTTCCAGATCAAACTGAGCACCCATTTTTTCCAAGGCGGCAAGATGCAAATCCACAGGCCGCGCGCCAATGGCACAACCACCGGGCATGGCAACCCGCGCTGCCCCCAATCGCGCCAATAAAGGGCCGAGACACAACACAGAAGCACGCATGGTCTTGACCAACTGATACGGCGCTTCCGGCATCAACGTTTGCGGTGTGATTGTGGCACAACCGTTTTCAACATCAAATGTTGTGTGGCAACCAAGCACATTGAGCAACTTTAAGAGCGTATGACTGTCTCTTAACTGCGGCACCGAATGATATGTGACGGTTCCGTCCACTAAAATAGAAGCCATCAATAACGGCAAAGCTGCGTTTTTTGAGCCGCTGACCGTGATATCTCCACTAAGCGGTCGGCTTCCGTGAATGATCAATTTTTCCATGAACAAAACCTCATCACAAATAAAAACGTTTTCGTATCGCAACGTTCGATGATAAAACAGGTGTTATCGTTGTCAGCAGATACTCTAAAATGTCAACAAATGCCGGACTTGCCAAACACGATCAAAATTTGTCGTTGATTTCCAAGAATGTTGTCATACCTGTCGGTTTGTGTCTTTGTCAAATGAGACAAGGGCGTTTTTTTTGGGAAAAAGACTTGACGTTTCTATAGTACGAGGCTATAGTCTGTCTCGTTCCTCTTATGGCGGATGTAGCTCAGTTGGCAGAGCACCTGGTTGTGGCCCAGGTGGCCGTGGGTTCAAGTCCCATCATTCGCCCCATTTTGTTTTCTGAAAAGTCCTTGCTTCAACAAAAGCAAGGACTTTTTTTACAAATACAGGTTGAGAGATACAAGCATACACGACGACCATATCCGCTCTGCTCTTCTTTTTTGGAGAACATTAAAAAATAAATATATTATAAAGCTATATGTGTCAGTCTTTTTAGACGTTGACTCCATTCCAAACTGTGATATGAAACAGCTCAGTGTTTTGCAAAAAACACAAGACCGCAGAGGCACATTGATTTATACTGCTACCCCATAGCCAGTTGTGCCTGCGACAACACCAAAAAAAAGGTAGGGAGAGGTGAAACAAGGCTTTTACCTCATAAAAAATATCCCACCCCAAAAAGAAAAATGAGTATATGACTATGTGGAAAGGTATTGTTCTTGCCGGCGGTTCGGGCACCAGATTATATCCCCTCACGCGCAGCATCAGTAAACAACTGTTGCCAATTTATGATAAGCCGATGATTTATTATCCTCTTTCAACATTGATGTTGGCAGGTATTCGAGACATCGCTATCATTTCCACGCCTGAGCATATCGAACTGTATAAAGAATTGCTCGGCGACGGCTCGCAGTGGGGTTGCCACTTCAAGTATGTTGTTCAAGAACGCCCCGAGGGCTTGGCACAAGCCTTTTTGTTGACCGAAGACTTCATCCAAGGACACAATGTTTGTTTAATCCTTGGAGATAACGTGTTTTTTGGACAAGGCATGGGAAAACTTCTCAACACCGCCATGGAACGCACACAAGGTGCCACCGTGTTTGGTTATCACGTCCGCGATCCGCAACGATACGGTGTTGTGGAATTCGACAAACAAGGCCGTGTGCTCAGCATTGAAGAAAAACCCAAAGAACCGCGCTCCAACTATGCCGTCACGGGCTTATATTTTTATGATAAAGACATTGTCGAGATCGCCAAAAACGTCAAGCCCTCCGCGCGCGGCGAACTGGAAATCACCGACGTCAACAACAGCTATCTGCAACGCAACAGCCTACACGTTGAACTCATGGGACGCGGTATCGCATGGCTTGACACAGGCACGCACGACTCCTTGCTCGATGCCAGCCTGTTTGTACAAGCCGTAGAAACAAGACAAGGCTTAAAAGTCGCTTGTCTTGAAGAAATCGCGTGGCGCAAAGGCTACATTTCTGCCGACGACGTGCGTCGTATCGCCGAACCCATGGCCAAAAACGGCTACGGACAATATCTTTACGAGCTGGTTGATCAAGGCGGTGTTTCATGGAAATAGTGCAAACCCCCATTGAAGGCGTCTTGTTGCTCAAACCGAAAATATGGGGCGACGCTCGCGGCTATTTTGTGGAAACATGGCAACAAGAACGCTATGAACATGCCGGCATCAATCTTCCTTTTGTGCAAGACAACCATTCCTGTTCGTCATATGGGGTGTTACGCGGTTTGCATTTTCAAAAAAACTTTCCACAAGGAAAATTGGTCAGTGTTTCGCTTGGCAGTGTGTTTGATGTGGCTGTCGACATCCGTAAAGATTCACCGACCTTCGGACAATGGTTTGGTGCCGAACTGACAGCCGAAAACCAACACCAACTCTGGGTGCCCCCGGGGTTGGCACACGGCTTTGTCGTGACGTCCGACGTTGTGCATTTTCACTACAAATGTACAGAACTCTACCACCCCGAAGACGAAGGCGCGATCCGCTGGAACGACCCAGACTTGGCTGTCGCATGGCCTGTCAGCGAACCGCGGCTTTCGGTAAAAGACGAGGCCGCGCCGTCCTTTGCTGAGTTGAAAAAAACGCCGGGCGTGTTGCAATAACATACAATTCATGTGTTTATTCACAAACAGGCCTGCCATAACACACAACAGCAGAACGCATTCTGTTTTTGTACACTATAGCAATATGATGTACGAAATCGCTGAATGGGAACAGAAAAACGCTGCTGTGTTTGAGAAAAAACATGTCGATCCTCACTTATTTGAACCCTTTGTACGGCCCAACCATCCTGCGTAAAAACAAAAACCTGCTGTTTCAAATGGTCAAACGAACCGTTTCGGCACGCTATAAAGGCTCGGTGCTCGGTGTTTTTTGGAGTTTTGCGCAACCACTGTTAATGCTTGCCGTATACACGTTTGTTTTTGGTATTGTGTTTAATGTGCGTTGGGGCGAAGAAAACGCAACAGAAGCTTCACCGGTGCCTTTTCCCTTGATCATGTTTTGCGGCATGGCGATCTTCAATATTTTTGCCGAAAGCGTCAACGCCTGTACAAGTATTGTCACTGCCAACGCAAGTTATGTGAAAAAAGTGGTGTTTCCTTTGGAAATTCTTCCTGTGTCTACAGTTTTTTCCGGTCTGATTTTTGGCTGTGCGTGGTTTATGCTGTTGCTTGTCGGCACGGCGGTGTGGACACACAATATCCATTGGACGGTCTTGTTGTTACCGTTAATTCTTTTACCGTTGTTGTTATTTAGTTTGGGGATCGGTTTTTTTATGGCCTCGTTGGGAGTTTATTTGCGTGATACACAACAAGTGGTTGCGGTGATCACTCAAGTACTTTTTTTTATGACGCCCATTTTTTACCCCATCGCCGTTGTCCCCGAAGACTTGCGCTGGATTTTGGAATTCAATCCTCTGTCGCCGTTTGTTGAAGACGCACGCCGCGTTGTTCTTTTTGGAGAACTGCCTGATTGGATGCACTATCTGCAATCGTTTTTTCTTTCATGTGTGATTTTTCAACTTGGCCTCGCATGGTTCAGTAAAACCAAAAAAGGCTTTGCCGATGTCCTCTAATACGCTTGCCATCCGCGTGCAAAACATCAGTAAGTATTTTGAAATATACGAAAAACCATCACACAGATTGTGGCAGATGCTTTGTCATGGGCGCAAACAGTTCTATCGCCCTTATTGGGCGTTGCGCGACATTTCTTTTGACGTCTGCCGCGGCGACTGTGTTGGGATTATCGGGCGTAACGGTGCAGGTAAAAGCACGTTATTGCAAATCATTACGGGCACGCTTGCGCCAAGCTCCGGTTCTGTTGACATCAACGGACGCGTGGCGGCATTGTTAGAATTGGGAAGCGGCTTTAATCCAGAATTTACAGGTAAAGAAAATGTCTACCTCAACGCCGCCATTTTGGGATTGACAGACGAAGAAATCAATGCACGCTATGACGACATCGTCGCTTTTGCAGAAATTGGTGAATTCATTGATCAACCGATAAAAAGCTATTCCAGCGGCATGGTGGTGCGTTTGGCTTTTGCGGTGATTGCCCATGTGGACGCGGAAGTGTTAATCATTGACGAAGCGTTGGCTGTCGGCGACGCCTTTTTTACCCAAAAATGTATGCGTTTTTTGCGCGCGTTTATGGAACACAACACGGTATTGTTTGTCAGTCATGATACTTCGGCGGTCAACAGCTTGTGCAACAAAGCGTTATTGCTTGAAGACGGGCTGGTCAAACTTGAAGACACACCCAAAAAAGTGACGGAGATGTACCTCAAAGACATGTTTGAATCCATGCAAGGCATGTCCGCCACCCCCAAAGAAAACACACCACACAGTGAAGAAATAAACCACAATCTCCTCACACTCACTGATACCGATTTCCACGACATGCGCAAAAATATGTTCAATAATTCCACTCTGCGCAACGACATCAAGGTCTTTCGCTTTGACCCCGCGGCCGAGAGCTTCGGCAAAAAAGGCATCACCGTCGAACAAGTGCTTCTGACAGACAGCACAAACACCCCCTTACATTGGATTGTCGGCGGTGAAACGGTGATCTTGAAAATACAATGTGTCACCCACAGCCAAATATTCAGCCCCATTGTCGGTTTTTTTGTAAAAGACAGACTCGGGCAAAACCTTTTTGGTGACAACACCTATCTGGTTTATCAAGACCAACCGCTCCTTTTGGAAGCAAATACCGCCTTCGTTGCAGAATTTCAATTTGTTATGCCGATCCTTGAAGTCGGTGACTACAGTCTGACCGTCGCCGCCGCAGAAGGCACACAACAACAACACACCCATCATGACTGGAAACACGATGCCCTCATGTTTACGTCAACAACCACAAGCATCAGTACAGGGAAAATGGGAATCCCAATGCAAAACATTAAAATATATACTGCGTCAGGGAGATAGCCACATGGAATCGTCTTTTTTTGCACACCTACTGCGTTATACGACATACACTTCGACCTATCCCACAACGAATGCAGAAACATATCCATGGTCAGGACACCGCTATTTTGCCGACATGCTTGTGCGCGAATACCGCCCCGAAAAACTCGTTGAATTGGGAACGCATTACGGCGTGTCTTTTTTTGCATTCTGCCAGGCTGTTGCCGAAGCGGAGCTCAACACACAATGTTACGCCATAGATTCGTGGCAAGGGGAAGAACACGCCGGTTTTTATAGTCATGACGTCTACGATTTTGTTGAAGCATATACCAAAGAACATTATGCCCCGTTTGCCCACTTACTCAGAACCTACTTTGATGATGCCGTCAACGATTTTGCCGAAGCATCCATCGATATTTTGCATATTGACGGTTTTCATAGCTATGAAGCGGTCAAACACGACTTTGAAACGTGGTTGCCCAAGGTCAAACCGGGCGGTATTGTGCTTTTCCATGACGCTTGTGTGTTTCAAGCGGATTTTGGCGTACACACTTTCTGGTCTGAGATAGAAAAAGATTCCTCGGAAACACGCCTCTTTACACACAGCAACGGTCTCGGTGTATGGCGCAAACCGGGGGGAGCCCCTCTGCAATCGGCCGTGTTACACAATTTTTTCCATGAACAAGCGTTTTTTGATTATAGCGCGTTCATCTTTGCCGCGCTCCATACAAATAATTTGGGCAATCATGTTCTTGCTCAAGATGTTCATCTCGATCAAGATGCCCACCTTGAAAACAATAAAGAACAATGCGTCAAAAACGATCTTGCCGAACGCATCGTCAAGATTCATGCTGTTAAAGAATTTTTTTCTGATCAACATAGACGATGTATGCATGAGATTGAAAAACATAAAGAAGAAATAGAACATAAAAAAGCCCATGTTACACATCTTGAAGAACATATAAAACAAGAAACAAATCGATTGAATGCACAGATTGAACAAAAAAATACACAAATTCAAGCACGTGAAACAGATTTAAAACATCTTCACAAAGAAAGAGCACAAGAACAAAAAGAATTCTTACAGGCAACAGAACGAGACCAAGCCCATATTGCGCACCTGCAAGGACTCTATGACGCGATAATACATTCAAAATCATGGAGATTAACCGCGCCACTACGTTTTTTTATGCATCATACAAGAATAAAAACAGCACAATTGCGTTCTTTTATGTATAAAGTTCTTCTTGCTTTGTGTTTGTTTCCCGGTTCATTTTTGTATTATCCGTCGGTGAAAGCGTGGTTTGCCGCTTTATGTTCGGGAAAAAATTTCTTTTTGCATTTGAAGCACAACAGCGCACACCTTTATATTGAGGCAAAAAACAAATCTCGCATCTGGCAATTATTGGTTGCAAAGCCCTTGTCTTTCAGTCAAAAACTCTTGCACTGCAAAAGTTTGCGCGGCGCGTTGCGCTATCAAGACATTGCTGCATCGAGCCCTGAATGCATTGATTTGATTCCGGGTTTGGTACAAGGCACGGCAAATGCACGGGCACAAGCCGATATCTGCCTCAAAAAACTTCCCGACAGCACTATTGCGATTGATGAATACGCCTTTTGTCTTTATGGAAAAGAAAACATTTTTTATGGAAAAAAAGTCGTTTTGCTTGCGCATTGGGATCCTGATGATCGTATTGATCCGTATGTACAATATTTGGCAAAATCATTGAAATCTACGGGATGGAAAGTGATTTTGTCTTCGGCAAGCAAGCCGTGTGAACAAAGCCTTGAACAGTGGCACGATTGGGCTGATGCGATTGTATATCGCACCTGTCAGGGATATGATTTCACAAGCTGGAAAGCGGCTTTGGAACTCTTTCCTTCATTGTACGAAGCGTCTGAGTTGGTGTTGACAAACGACAGTTATTTTGGACCTTTCGGCTCGTTTGAGCCTATGCATGTCACGATGGATTCCATTGCTTGTGATTTTTGGGGAATCACAGAAAACCGTGAATTGCAACCCCACTTACAAAGTTATTATCTTGTGTTACGAGCCTCGGCTTTACAACATGAGGCGTTTAAAATGTTTATGGAACGTGTACCGCTTTCTGCCGACAGAAGCACGGCCATTCTTTTTGAAATCAATATTTCCTTGTGGCTTGCGTCGCATGGGTTACAACCTGCAGCCTTTATTCCTGCCTCAGATGATCGCGCGCTTCATGTCAATCCCGTGTTGCATTATTGGCAACAAGTCTTTGAACGCGGTGCCCCTCTAATCAAACGCGATCTCTTAAAGCGAAAATATTATACGCAACAAGACGACGCACTCAGAGCCACACTCACCGCACACCGAAGCCTTTTTGATTGTATCGTACGGTACTTTTGGCGTATCGGTATTGATATCAATACGATTTTTTGTCGCGGAACACGTTCAAACACATGGCCTGCAGATGTTTTTGCGTTACAAAAAGCTGTTAACCTTGATTTATATACCAATTCGGAGCAAAGGGCAGCTCAAGAAACATTGTCACTCGGACTTTTTATTCATGTTTATTATACTGAATTGTTAGATGAAATATGCGGCTATCTCAAAAATATTCCGCAACGGGCACACCTGCACGTATCTACAGACTGTGAAAAAAAAGCTGCAACCATTCGTGCGCTTTTGGAACCTTTGGGTTTTGCGGAAGTTGATGTGCGCGTCTTTCCGAATGTGGGTTGGGATATTGCGCCGTTTTTTGTCGGTTTTGCAGAGAAGATTCTCAATTATGATATTGTGTTAAAATTTCACGCCAAACGTTCGTCGAACTTGCCGCAACATGAATCGGAAGCGTGGCGCGAAATGCTGTTTACAACATTGATGGGCGACTCGGAACGCGTAACAAACATTTTATCTTTGTTTGCCGCAAGACCGGACATGGGCTTGCTTGCGCCGCCGCCGGTCAATTTTGCAACGGTTGATTTTGCAAGCAATTTTGAAGAGGTACGGCGTCTTTTACAGCACTATCACATTGATATTACACCATCGACGGCGCTTGATTTTCCTGTGGGAACCATGTTTTGGTGTCGTCCTGCTGTTCTCAAACCGTGGTTGGATCTGCATTTAACATTTGCCGATTTTGAACGCACCGATGCAGAAAAACGTGACGGAACACTCGCACACGCACTTGAGCGGGTCATGTTGTTTGGTTGTGGCCTTGCGGGTTGTTCGTGGGGACGCATTGTGCCGCAGTATAATACGATGCAATTGCAGTTGGCGCATGAACAAATTGTCTTTTCTCAAGATGTTTCAATCAGTGAAGATTTGGGGCAAGAAACGTTGATTGTCAGTCCTCAACCGCAAGAGCAACGCCTCATTGAAGATATAGAAACAACAGTCAAAGCCATTGCGTTTTATTTACCGCAGTTTCACACCTTTCCGGAAAACGAGGCATGGTGGGGAAAAGGGTTTACGGAGTGGACCAATGTTCGTCGTTCTCGTCCGATGTTTGCGGGGCATATTCAACCTGAAGTGCCGCATCATGATGTCGGGTATTATGATTTGGCAAACCCCGAAGTCCTGCATGCTCAGGCTAAACTGGCAAAAGCACATGGTATTCACGGGTTTTGTTTTCACCATTATCGTTTTTCCGGCAAACGGCTCATGGAAAAACCTGTGGACGCACTGCTTGCCGATCCTTCACTCGACATGCCGTTTTGTTTGAATTGGGCAAACGAAAATTGGACACGCCGTTGGGATGGTTTAGAAGAAGATGTGCTTATTGCTCAAGAATATTCAGCGGAAGACGATGACGATTTCATGCATGATTTGTTACGCTATCTTGCCGATCCGCGTTATATTCGAGTTCATGGACGTCCTCTTTTTATGGTATATCGTCCGGATATTCTCCCCGATATGCGGGCAACACTGGAACGTTGGCGCACTGTGTGCCGTCTCAAAGGCGAGGCCGAGCCGTATTTTGTGATGGTACAGAGTTTTGCAAACAGTGATCCGCAATTGTATGGCTTTGATGCGGCGGTGCAATTTCCGCCGCACGGTCAGCACGCGCTCGCGACGGTTTCTGATGTGTGTCATGATTTTTCGGGTTATTTTTTGAGTTTTGAACGCTCTGCCGAACGACAACTGAAAAGTCTTTCAACACAATATACGCATTTTCCTTGTGTTTTTCCCTCATGGGACAACACACCGCGGCGTTTAAACAAAGCGTCGATTTATGTGGGATCGACGCCGCAAAAATATGAGAATTGGTTGACCGAGGCGTGTCGGTTTGTACAAAGCAATCATGCGCCGGAAGAACGTTTTGTCTTCATCAACGCCTGGAACGAATGGGCAGAAGGCGCACATCTTGAACCTTGTGAAGCATGGGGCTACGCATATCTCAACGCCACAACCCGAGCACTCAATAATACACAATAGAACACTTTTAGCGTAGCTTTTCTTTTTTTTGGAGGAAAATTCCTACGAGGCAGTGCCTCCCCCAAACCCCCTTGATTCTGCGGCGCATTCTTGTGCTTCGCACTGTTCATGCGCCGCAGTTCACGGTGTTCTGAGACCCTTTTTACCCAAAAATAAAAAAGTAATCGAACACAAGAGAAACAACAGTTCTCTTTACATTTTTTATCTCGCCGAGTATTCTTTTTCTTTAAAAACTCTGTCATGTGAGTTTTTTTAGTAACAAAAAACGTCAGCCGCGTTCCAATCCCAAAAACATGTTAACGATGTTTTCATTATGTTCACTGCGTTTTCATTTTTTTATGATTCGAATACATCGTTGCTGACCTATCATAACATGTATATGTAAAGAGAGAGACGTATGCCCAGACATTTTTCCCGTTTGCGGGATCTCGGCCAGCAAGGGATGTGGGACATCCTGCAACGCGCCAAAGAAATGAAAGAAAAAAATATCCGTACGACATGTATGGAAGGAAAAATGGCAGCACTGATTTTTGAAAAAGCGTCAACCCGTACACGGGTTTCATTTGACGTTGCGGTGCGTCATCTTGGCGGTTCAACATTGTTCATGACGCCAAATGACAGCCAACTTGGCCGCTCGGAGCCTCTGAAAGATACAGCTCGTGTCCTTTCACGTTATGTGGATTGTATGGTTGTGCGTACTTTTGGACAGAGTAAACTTGAAGAATTGATGGAGTATGCCTCTATTCCTGTGGTCAACGCCCTGACAGACGAAGGCCATCCTTGCCAAATCATGGCAGACCTTTTGACCATCTATGAACGCACACCCGATTTATCAAAAGTTCGTGTTGCTTGGATCGGTGACGGAAACAACATGGCAAATTCATGGATTGAAGCCGCCATTTTCTTACCTTTTGAACTTTTCATGGCATTTCCCGAAGGCTATGAACCCGATACAACATTACTCGAACGCGCAATGCAAGTCGGTGCAAAAATATTTATTACTCACGAACCGACACTTGCAGCGGACGGCGCAAACTACATCACAACAGATGTCTGGGCATCCATGGGACAAGAAGCCGAACAAAAGAAACGTGAAGCGGCCTTTAAAGATTTTTGTGTTGATGAAGCGTTGATGAGTAAAGCCGCCCCTGATTGCATGTTTCTTCATTGCCTGCCAGCGCACCGCGGCGAAGAAGTCTCGGAAGCCGTTTTGGAAGGCTCGCGCTCATTGGTTTGGGACGAAGCCGAAAATCGTCTTCATGTACAAAAAGCCATTCTTGAATGGGTATTCTCAGAATCTGTTTAGAAGCTCTTTTGATTAACATATAAAAAGCACCCTCCCCTCTTCGTGTCTTTTTTGGCACGCTTCCTCTCCGAAGGCTGAAAATATTTTGAGTGCTGTTTATGATTCTTTGTATTTTTTTGGATAAAAAGACGTCAGCGATATTTCTCAAAGCAGCTGAGACTGCGGCAGATTTCAGTGCGAAGCAATGAAACCTGCCGCAGAATTAAGGGGGTTTGGGGGAGTTTAACTCCCCCAAAAAAAAATTATTATATATTAATATGAATATTAATGTTTTCTGCTGACGGCTTTACTCGCAGCCGCAGCGATGTCTTTTGCTGTCATTGCA
>CAYJFB010000028.1:0-29827 GCA_964369685.1 uncultured Desulfovibrionaceae bacterium
TTATTTATTAATAAAACAGTGTGTTTTTGTTGTCAAGTGGCGCAAATCACTTGAACAAATAAGTAAAAAAGTATAATTTTTTTGTGGGGTGCGTGAAGCATTGCTTCTCTCCGTAAGAGAATTTCTCTTAAAGAGTTTCAGATAATGCACATCGCATCGCCGTAGGAAAAAAAGCGATATTGGTGTTGTACGGCGGTCTTATAGGCGGCGAGGGTTTCTTGGTAGCCTGCAAAGGCACAAACAAGCATAAGCAGAGTTGACTCAGGGAGATGAAAATTCGTAATCAAGCCGTCAATCATACGGAACGTATAGCCGGGATGAATAAAAATATTTGTTGTGCCGAAAAATGGTTCTAAGGCTCCTCGTGCGGCTGCAATACCTTCAAGAGTTCGACACGCTGTTGTGCCCAAAGCGATGATTGGACGACCGTCTTTTTTGGCTTGTAGAATGGTTTGTGCTGTTTCTGTATTGCATTCGATATATTCGCTGTGCATTTTGTGGTGCAAGATGTTTGTGTTTCGTACGGGACTAAAGGTGCCTTGTCCGACATGGAGTGTGACTTCAGCCCAACCAAAGCCTTTTTCTATCAGTTCTTGACGTAAAGATTCGGTCATGTGTAAGCCTGCTGTCGGTGCGGCAGCGGAGCCTGCTTTTTCATTTTTAGAAAACACGGTTTGATAGCGTTGGGCGTCTTCGGCAGTGTCGGCGCGACGAATATACGGCGGCAAGGGTAAATGTCCGTAAGTTTCAAAAAAATGACGTAGCGAACCGTGCCAATATAAGCGCACTTGGTGGTGCCCAAACTCGCCTTTCGCCAACACTTCTATAACAAGTTGTTCTGCTTTGTTGTTTTCATTACCAAAGACAAGGATTGTGCCTTTACACATGGCTTTACTTGGTTTTAGTAGCACTTCTGCGTCAACAGTCCTTTGGTTTGTTATACTGTTTTGTTGTGCTCTTTCTTCAAGTAGAGGAAGAGGAGAAAGCAGTAAACATTCCATTTTACCGCCACTGGGACGCCGCCCTAAAAGACGTACAGGCACAACGCGTGAATTGTTGGCGACAAGCATGGCATCAGGCGGCAACAGTGTGTCTATGTCTGCAAAAGTGTGATGCGTGACGTGTCCTGTTTCTTTTTTCAAACACAAAAGACGCGACATGCCACGTTCTCCGGGATGTTGAGCGATCAATTGTTCGGGTAGAGTATAATGATAGGCTTCAAGCGTGTGTAAATCAAACATATCTATAAAAACACCTAATATATATTAGAAGGAGGTCACAGTACAGCTTGTTAAGAATGTCAAATAAGAGGGTGTTCAGGTAAATAAAGAAAAATCATCATGCCTTGTATCCTATAAATTTTTTTGTAAAATCGAATAAGAATACAACATCTCGAAACCGTTCGATATTGATTTTTAAAAATATTCAAAGGTTGTCTTTTTGTTTTTTGGTAAAAAGACTCTTAGAGTCGCTTGAGGTGCAACGCACTCAAAAACAATCACACTGCGCCAAGCAGAAATGAGATTTTTTTGTAACGTGTTGCGTGCATTGTTGGGGTAAAGGCGGTCTGGGGGAGGCAGAGGCATGGCCTTGCCTCGTAAGGCTTTGCTCCCCCAGGAAAAAATTAATTATCGTAGTACGTTCTGAGAACTTGGCTACGCACGGGATGGCGCAATTTGCGCAGGGCTTTGGCTTCAATTTGACGGATACGTTCACGCGTTACGTTAAACAGTTTACCCACTTCTTCAAGGGTATGGTCAGATTTTTCACCAATACCAAAACGCTTACGAAGTACCTGTTCTTCACGCGGTGTGAGATCCGAAAGCACCGAAGCAATCTGCTCGGAAAGCTTTGTGTTCACCACTTCTTCGGCAGGCGCAACCGCTTTTTTATCTTCAATAAAATCACCGAGACTCGAATCTTCTTCATCACCGATAGGCGTTTCCAAAGAAATGGGTTCTTTGGCAATTTTCAGAACCTTTTTCACTTTTTCAACAGGATATTCCATACGTTCTGCGATTTCTTCAGGTGTGGGGTCACGCCCCAGCTCTTGTACAAGATAACGAGATGTACGAATCAACTTGTTAATGGTTTCAATCATATGTACTGGAATACGAATTGTCCGTGCCTGGTCTGCAATGGCGCGGGTAATGGCTTGACGGATCCACCAAGTGGCGTATGTAGAAAACTTATAGCCGCGTTGGTATTCGAATTTATCCACCGCTTTCATTAAGCCGATATTGCCTTCTTGAATAAGATCAAGAAACTGTAGGCCGCGGTTGGTGTATTTTTTGGCAATGCTCACAACCAAACGCAGGTTTGAACGAATCAATTCTTGTTTGGCGCGAGCCGCAGCCGTGTTCCCTCGGTTGATTCGCCAAAGCACTTCTTCAAGATCTGTTACATTATGGCAACATTTTTCTTGCAATCGTTGTAATATTTCGATTTTACCCATAATCATTTCTTTAAAAGAAAAGAGTTCATCGACATTCATACCCAATTCGGCCGCGGCGGCTGTCGGACTGATCGTTCGTTCATCGAGATTGTGAAACAACTGTTTGATTTCGTCTTGGGCTTTCCCCGTAGACAAAATATATGCCGAAAGATCTCGCTGACAGTTGCGCATTTGGCAAACATAATCTTCAACCGTTTCAATAATACGATCAATCAGCGTCTTTTCCAGCTTGATATCGCGCAAACGGACAACAATTTCTTCTTTAAAGCTCAAAATTTCTTTTTGAACACCGGCAACACGCCGTTCAAGTGTACAACAATCATCCAATTTACTATAAATTTTACGTTTCTTTTTGAAGGTGGCTTTAATTTCGTCCAGCAAGATGATCACACGCGAACGTTGGTTCAATTCATCTTCGCTGGGGTCGTCTTCTTCGATGGTTTTGACGACGTCTTTCAGCTTGATGCGGTTCTGACGCAAATCTTCGCCCACACTAATCAACTCTTCAACGGCAACAGGCACTTCAACCAAGGCGTACAACACGTCTTGTTCACCGATTTCAATTTTTTTGGCAATATGCACTTCACCGTCTCGATCCAACAACGGAACGGCACCCATTTCACGCAAATACATGCGCACGGGGTCGGTGCTGCGTGATGAAAAATCTGTCGGGTCTTCGGCGTCGACCAATTCGAGCGGTGCGTCTCCGCCTTCTGATTCAGGTTCGCTGGGTGTTACAGATATTTTTTTACCGTCTTTCTCAGAATCAACAATCATAATCTCAAGCTGATCAAAAATACCGATAATCTCTTCAAATTGCTCGGGCGTATTCAACTCCATGGGCACAGCTTTATTGACTTCTTCAAACGTAAGGAAGCCCATGGCCTTACCTTTTGCAATAAGGCTTTTTATTTGTTGTATTTCTTTAATATTACTCGCCATGTGTTTTCTCCAACGTTTCTTGAAGTGCTCGTAAGTATTCCAGATCCGCTTCAAAATTTCCGTTTCCAAACCCTTGGCGCAATGCGGCAGAGACCGAAGCCGATTGCTCAAGGAGTCGAAGGTTGTCAAGCATGCCCCGAAGAGCCGCCAATTCTCCCTCTTGATTATTCAAAGGCGGAACATCGCCGGAACGGCAACGTATCCAAAAGTGTTTTTCTCGCTCATCAAGATGATAAAAAACTTCATCAGATGCCCATTGTTCCATTTTTTGCCACAGTTGGCGGCTCCACGGTTCACGTAAATACACCGCGGCACCGAGATGTTGTACGGCTGTAAAGGCTTCGGGATAGCGCACTGCAAAGGTCATCACTTCACGGTCACAGGCTTGGCCTTTTTGTGTCGGGATATCTCTTTTAGGGGCAGACACAGCCCCTTGTTGCGGCAAAGCCATATTACTGCGTCGTTGTGCCACACCCTCACGCAGTTCAATTTCCGAAAGTCCCAAGCCGCCGGCAAGCGTTGAAGCAAAAGAACTGAGTAATTCCGGTTGTTCAACCTGCCCTAAAAAATTTCGAGCCCAGTCAACCGCTTCACGCGGTGACGTCTCAGCGACCATGCGTAGACAAAAAGCCAAGCCCTCAGGAGCATTTTTACGCAAATCTTCAAAGGCTGCAATACCTTGAGTACGAAGTAAACTGTCAATATCTTCTCCCTCAGGAAACAACACAACCGTACATCGCATACCGCGCATCAAAAACATTTCACACGCACGCAAAGCCGCTTTGCGTCCCGGAGCGTCGCCGTCATACAGCAACTCAACGGCAGAAGTAAAACCACCGATACGTTTGACTTGTTCAGGCGTGAGCGCCGTGCCCAAACCCGCCATGGCTCCGGCATAACCAAATTGATGCAATGTGAGCACGTCCATATAGCCTTCTGTTAGCATCGCCGGCGTTCCTGCCGCGATGGCGCGCCGTGCTTGTTGTAGACCGTAGAGGTGTTCACCTTTTTTATAGATAGGCGAATCGGAGCTGTTGATGTATTTGGCTTCTTCTTCATCGGCAATAATGCGTCCTCCAAATGCGATCACCGAGCCGGAAAGACTGCGAATGGGAAACATCAAGCGACCGCGAAAACGATCGTATAATTTTCCCTGCTGACTGCGTCCCACAAGAGCGGCTTCAAGTGCCGTCTCAATAGGCAAACGTGCTTTCTGTAGCGTCTCGACAAGATCTTGCCAACGGCGCACACTCCAACCTAAGCCAAAATGTTTGATTACCTCATCAGACAAGCCGCGTTGTTGTAAATATGCTCGACATTCGGTACCGTCTTTTCCCTCAAGGTTGTTGACATAGTGTGCCGCGGCGTGTTCATGCAGTTGCATGAGTTGCCGTTTGTGTGAAACTTTTGCATGGACGGCACCATATTCTCGTTGTTCTCGCGGTTCTTTTGTGCGTTGCAAGACAACGCCTGTTTCTTCTGCGAGTTGCTCAATGGTTTCTCGAAAATCAAGGCCGTTGATTTTCGCATAAAAGTCAAAAATATCGCCCGAAGCCTGGCAACCAAAACAGTAAAAAAAGCCGTCTTCCTCATTCACGGAAAAGGAAGGTTTGGTTTCTTGGTGAAACGGACAAGGCGCAACCCACCGCGGTCCGTTGCGGCGTAATTCTACATAACGCCGTACCAGCTCTACAATATTCAATCGTGCTTTGATCGCTTGTACATCGTCTTTATAAGCCATAGTGGTTTCTTTTTTTTGGAGCAGGCATCATTGTTGTTGCGGCTGTTTTCTGCTCAAAAAAGAACAAAAGATTATTTAAATGTGACCAAGGTGACACCGTCACCGCCCTGTTCTTCTGTGGCTACGGCATATGAACCGATGCCGGGGAAGGCTTGTAAAAAGGTATGAATCTGACGCCGTAAAGCGCCTGTACCGCGACCGTGTACGATTTCAACGCCTTCCATACCGCCAAGCAAAGCGCGATCTAAAAAACGTTCCAGTTCATGCAATGCCACATCACCGCTTTTTCCACGCACGTCAATACGCAAGAGCGATTGATTTTCTGTGTTTGGCGAGCGATTGAGCGTGTGACGCGCGCCTGATTGTGTTGATACGGCAGCCTGTGTACGCAAGGCAATGAGTTGCGGTTCGACCCACAAACTCACGCCGTTCATGTCCAATTTAACACGTTGCTGTCGAATATTGACTTCGGCAACAATCGCTTTTTTATTCCACGGTTTATGCGTGACGCTTTGTCCGACTTTCAAGGTTTGCAGATCCGGCGTGCTTTCGGAGCTGTCTTCTTTGGCGTGATCTGCAACTTTAACCAATGTTGCACGCACTTTTGAAAGTTCTTTCAGTGTTTGTTTGGCCGTGGTTTTACCTGCTTTCCAAGCTGTCATGAGCTCAGAAGCCATGCCGCGCACCTCGACAGCGAGGCGCTCACGTTCACGTTCAAAGCGTTCTTTATAATGATCACGTTTTTTGCGTGCTTCAGCGAGTTCAAGATTCAGTTGATCCAAGCTTTTTTCACGTTCGGCGGCCAAGGCGTTGAGTCTGTCCATGATGACGGTCATGTCTTCGCCGTCCAAAAGTAAATAGTGTTCGGCTTGTTTGAGTACGGATTCGGGCAATCCATGTTCTCGCGCCACATCGAGTGCCAAGCTTGCCCCGACTTGATCATACGCCAAACGAAACAACGGACGTTTGGTTTGCGGATCAAACAATACCGAAGCCGCACGAACCCCCGTACGACTGAGCGCATAGGTTTTGAGTGCGGGAAAGTGCGTTGCCGCAATAACACAGGCGCCGCGTTCCATCAATCCGTCAAGCACCGCTTGTGCCAGAGCCGCTCCTTGTGAAGGGTCTGTGCCTGCACCGAATTCGTCCAACAACACCAGCGTGCCTTTTGTGGCTTGTGGCCACATGCCTGCCAAGGAACAAATTTGTGCCGTAAAAGTCGAGACGTGATCGTCAAGACTTTGTTCGTCACCGATAAAGGCATGGACTGTCGGCCACCACGGCAAACGCGAACCTTTGCCCACAGGAACCGGCAAACCTGCCAATGTCATTGCCGTTATCAGTCCCAAAGTCTTTAAACAGACGGTTTTCCCGCCTGCATTCCCTCCGCTGATTACAAGTACGTTGTCGTCTGCAGACAGACGGAGATCAAGAGGCGACGGACCGCCTTGGCGCGCCAGATCCACATCAAGTGCCAATAAAGGATGTCGTGCCGCCAATAGTTCCAAACCGCTTTGCATGTTTGGTGGAGTCACGCTGACACAATGACCGTTAAAGCGTTCAGCCAAACGGCTCTTGGCCTGTAACACATCAAGACGCACAACAAAACGCCAAGCTGCTTGAACCAAAGGCAGTTCTGAGCGCGCCATATTGGAAAGCATGGCAAAGATTTTTCGTTCTTCTTCTCGTTCTTCTTGTTTGAGTTCTTGCAAGCGGTTATTTTGTTCGACCAAGAACATGGGCTCAAAATAGCACGTTTCACCTGTGTTGGAGTAATCGTGGATGATGCCTTGCACGCGGCCTTTGAAATTGCTTTTTAGGGGCAGGACATAGCGGTCTGATGCGAGGGTCATATAATCGTCTTGCAAATAGTGTGCGATGTTGTATTGCACAGCAAAATCTTTGACGTGTCGTAAACAATTTTGGTGTAAGCGACGCAGTTCACCACGCACCAACAAGAGTTCGGGAGAGCTTTCGTCACGCAACAGACCATCATCACCCAAGCAACGGATGAGGGCTGCAATAAATAACTCGGGCAGGGCTTGACTTGAGGCTTCTGCTGCCAATTCAGGCCAAGCTATTTCATTTTTACGAATCGATTCAACAGCTTTTTTGGCTAAAATCAAGACTTCGCGTAACGCCCACAGTCCATCGCCGTCAACCACGAATGTCGGTTTTTCCATGTGTTCGAGCAAGCCTGTGCAGTCGGGAAAGTTCACCAAAGAAAAATCGTCTTGGGTATCACGGCGAGGTCTGGCGAGCCATGTGCGGTTTTGTTCAAATACGTTTTGTTCGGTACGGATGGCCTCAAAAGACGACAGAGGACGAAGCGCAAGACTCGCTGCACGGCCGGCATCGGAGACACAACATTCAGCAAGAATGTCAAGAACTTTACTCAACTCCAACGCTTTAAGCGTTCGAGCATCCATGGTTGCGGTAGCGTGATTCAACAAAGTGTCCTGCGTGCTTGACGATCGACAGAGTCAATAAAAAAGAGACAACACAACGCCTTTCGACTTTTTTCAAGAAGCAACCTTTGCCCGCGTCGTTCCTAAAAGGAGCAAACACTGAAGGGGCAAACGTTGAGTGTGTGTTCAATCGAAGCATGAGAAAAAGTTTTTCGTAATAAGATACCCAAAAAGACAAACTGCGCACGTTTATAAAACATCGCGAAAGTTGAAAAAAGCGCGTTTTTAACGTTGTTGCAGAGCTGTACGAACGGCTGTACTGGCTTTTTTACCGTCTATGCGGCCTTTATGCGTTGCGAGAACAAGGTTCATGACTTTACCCATATCAGCCATGGTGGTGGCAGAGACGTGTTCAATCGCTTCTCGCACAGCCGCGTCCAGTTCTGCGGCAGTGAGCGGTTCGGGTAAATAGGCTCGGAGGATATGTAATTCTTCAGTTTCGTTTGCCGCCAAATCCTCGCGCTTGACTGCGGTGTATTGTTCGATGGAATCTTGGCGTTGTTTAGCTTGTTTTTGAATAACTTCAAGGATTTCTTCATCAGTGAGGGGGCGTAACAATTCGACTTGTCTGTTTTTGACAGCCGTTTTAAGCAATCGTAAAACATCTAATCGCCGTTGTTCTCGTTGTTTATACGCGGCGATATAATCCTGTTCAATCTGTTCCAACATAGTCATCGGTGCACCCCTCCACCATAAAAATAAACACCCAACAAAAAAATGCAACAGCCTTTATTTTTTATTTCTCTTTGTTGTTTTTCTGGGGGAGCGAAGCCCCCCAGACCCTCCTTGATTCTGCGGCGCACTCAAAACGCGAAAAAAACATGTTTCTGTTTGAGTATACGTGGTCGCGTTTTGAGTGCGCCGCAGTTCAAGCTGCTTTGAGTGTTGTTTTATCAAAAAACAAAACAATGATCGTTGAATACATTGAAAAAATCAAATAAAGTCAAAGCAGAAGACTCTCACATCCCGTGATGTCGCAACAAGAAACAAATCCAGGTAATATGCATTCACCAATAGCGACATAAACCAACAAAGACACGAGGAGATGATTGTCTTCTCGTGTCTGTCGGAACATGTGTTGCGTCCAAAATAAAACGCTTATGCAGCGTTCATTTTGCGCATTTTTTTCAGGAGGCGCTTACGGGCGGCGGCCTTTTTCTTTTTACGCATGACGCTGGGTTTTTCAAAGTGCTGACGTTTTTTCATTTCAGAAAGAATGCCGGCCTTTTCAACTTGCTTTTTAAAGCGGCGCAGTGCGATATCAAAGTTGTAATCGTCTTCATTCAGATAGACGCCTGGCATGGACATCACCTCCTTTTCTATAAAAATTTCTGTATGCTTTCTTGAGTCGTCATGACAATCCAAGAGCAATAAGAAAAAATTTTTTAATCAATTTTTACAAACAATGCAAGAAAAAAATGAAAAACAATATAACAACGTTCTGTTTCATTCAGATGTCGTTGTATGTAAAAGGAGTGTGTATATCCATTGTTTTCAATATGTTGTATTTTCTGAAAAAAGCTAGAGTGCTATGCAGAAAAAAACGACAACAGGCTATCCCCCGATCAATGCAACCCGAACATTCAAGTATAAGTCTATTTCCAAATCAGCGCGACCCAATCGCCCGAATACATGCGTTCAGGCGTACCTAAAGTTTGATATGCGTCGGCCACTGCGTCTCCTTGGATTGCCAAGATACCAGAAAGCACCAAAACACCGTTTGATTTAAGACATTTCAGCACTTCGGGAGCAAGCTCACGTAAAGGGCCTGCAAGAATGTTGGCTACCACGCAATCAAAGGTTTCTGTTCCTGCAGTTTCGGTGCTTCCCGTACGAATGGTAAACGCGTTGTCGACGTGATTGATGGCGGCGTTTTCTTGTGCGTTATCAACAGCCAAAGGATCAATATCCGAACCAATACCCGTGAGACCGTTTAACGCACAGCCGATGCCGAGTACACCAGAACCCGTACCCAAATCAAAAAAACGCATACCTGTATGCAAACGTCCTTCATCAAAAAGTTGTGACAAGGCCGTGAGACACAATACGGTTGTGTTGTGATGTCCTGTTCCGAAAGCCGATTTTGGCTCAATTACAATCGGTTGTGCGTCGTTAAGCGGTGTGCTGTCTAAAAGCCACGGTGGCAAAACAACAAAGCGTCCGCACGGAACAGGGGTAAAAAATTCTTTCCACGCCGCTTGCCAATCGGTGTTTTTCAAGACCGATTGTTCCATGCTCGCTTGCGGTGCAAAATACTGTATACCGGCCTTGAGGTCTGCCAAAAGTTCAGGTTGCTCACAATGCACCCGAAAACGAGTCTCACCCGTAGGGAGGCTTTCTTCTTCCCAGCCGTAGCTGATGTGTTGTAAAATGACACCTTGCACGGCATCACATTCGGCGTCTTCGGCCAATATATCAAGTCGAATCATTTCAGACATTGTGTTTTCCTTTTCTAAAAAACGCATGCAAAATCTCATCCGGAACATAGTCAATCTGAGATATTGCCGACACTCTCTACCTCGTTTTAGTCAAAACGTTTGTCGGTAACGCGTTTGGCTTTTGAGAAGGCTCTGGGGAGCGAACCGTGGGGCACTATTTCTACAGAAACTCTGGCCATGATGCGTGTGTGCAATTCCAAGCTGAGTGTATTTGCCAAGTGTTTGTCGATGTCTGAGCTATAGCCGTTTGCGCGTTCTGCTTTCATATGCATATAGTCCATACCTTTATCTCGTGTGAGTTCCACATGATATTCTCCGCCGAGTTCGGGGAAATGATGGAGCACGTCCGCAAGTTGTCCTGGATAAATATTGACACCGCGATAGATGATCATGTCATCAGAGCGACCACGGATATGTCCATGACGCGGAATGGAGCGCCCACAGGCGCACTCACCGGGGATCAGGCGTGTGAGATCGTGGGTTCGATAACGAATTAATGGTACGGCTTCTTTACAAAGACTTGTGATCACAAGTTCACCGACTTCCCCCATGGGCAAAGGTTCAAGCGTATGCGGATCGATCACTTCATAATAAAAAAGATCTGCCCAGTAGTGAATCCCTGTGCCACATTCACAATTGATTCCCGATCCGGGGCCGTAGGTTTCGGTCATGCCTGCGATATCGTAACTGCCTTCGAGTCCGAGCTTTTCTGTAAAGGCTTCACGCATTTTCAGGCTGTGCGGTTCTGCCCCAAAAATGACTTTTTTGAGGGACAGTTTATCACGCAGGTTGTTGCGTTCGACTTCTTCGGCGAGTAACAATCCCATGGATGCCGTACAACCGAGACACGTCACCTGCATGTCAACCAAGAGTTGTAAATGCATTTCAAGATTGCCCGGTCCCACAGGTACCGCCAACGCACCCAATTTTTCACAACCCAATTGAAAACCCGCGCCGGCAGCCCACAAACCATAACCCACGGCAATCTGCATTCGATCTTCGGCAGTCATCCCCGCAAGTTCCATACAGCGCGCCATTTGTAAACTGAACATGTCCACGTCTTTTGCCGTATAGGCTAGAATCTTGCGCTTTCCTGTCGTGCCGGAAGAGGCGTGTATGCGCACGACCTGCTCTTGAGGAACACATAATAATGGCAAAGGATAGCCCGCACGCAAATCGTCAACCGTGGTAAACGGTAAACGCTTAATATCCTCAAGACTTTGGATATCTTCAGAACGTGTAATGCCGACATCGGCCAACTTGGCACGATAGGCGGGATTGTTCATGGCGTGTCCCACGGTCCACTGAATGCCTTCAAGTTGATGAAGGGCGAGAGATTCTTGGTCAAAATCAGGTAAAAAGCGCGGCTTAATCATGGGTAACTCCACGGTTGTTTTTTCTGTCAAAATCAGCTACTGGTTTGAGGTTGTTATATCCTTTGCGCGGACAAGTCACGGCAACGATCGTGTGTGGCGCAGAGTGTGGCTAGGGGTGCTCTTGAATCCGACGATTTGTAAAATTCGATGATTTATGGATGCCCTCTCGGACACTATCCATGTCACTAGAATATTTTTTACGGGAATACAAGCTTTTGTCCCTCAGAATGTATCGATATGATTCCGGGGGCAAGTGTTCCGCATCGTGTATACAATGAAAAAAATGAGTATAAAACACCATAATGAGGAGCAGACAATGCGGGTATTAATTATCGGGTCAGGTGGACGCGAACACGCGTTGGCATGGAAACTTCGCCAAAGTCCCGAAGTGAGTGAAGTGCTTGTGGCTCCGGGTAACGGAGGCACGGCGTTTGAAGCCGAAAACGTTCCTGTGTCCGTTGAAGACATTGACGGTTTGGTTACATTGGCACTTGAACGTAAGGTGGATTTTGTTTTTCCCGGGCCGGAATTGCCGTTGACTTTGGGTGTTGTTGACGCCATGCGTGCCGCCGGTGTGCCGTGTTTTGGCCCTGATAAGTGGTGTGCGCAGCTTGAAGGCAGTAAAGCCTTCGCCAAACACATCATGCAACAAGCAGGCGTTCCGACCGCCGCAAGCCATGTCTTCACCGACAAAAACGAAGCCATGGCCTATGTGAAAAAAACAGGCGCGCCGCTGGTTGTGAAAGCCGACGGTTTGGCTGCAGGCAAAGGCGTCATTTTGGCGCAAACCGAAACCGAAGCCATTGATGCCATTGAACAAATTATGGGCACAAAAGCCTTTGGCGAAGCCGGCGATCAAGTTGTTGTCGAAACGTTTTTATACGGTGAAGAGGTGTCATTATTGGCGTTTTGTGACGGTGAAACCGCCTTACCCTTGCCCTCTGCACAAGACCACAAAGCCGCTTATGACGGCGACAGCGGCCCCAATACAGGCGGCATGGGTGCATACAGCCCCGCTCCGATTCTTCCCGATGAACAACTCGAAGCGCTTACAGACCTTGCGATTCGTCCCATCTTGCGCGAAATGAAACGCCAAGGACACCCCTTCACAGGGATTCTTTACGCAGGCTTGATGATGACCGAACAAGGCCCCATGGTGCTTGAATACAATGTTCGTTTTGGCGATCCCGAGTGTCAACCGCTTTTGATGCGTTTACAAAGCGATCTGTTGCCCATTCTGCAAGCTGCATTAAAACAACAATTACACTCAGTTCGTCTGGAGCTCACGCCACAATCGGCTGTGGGGGTGGTTATCAGTGCAAAAAGCTATCCTCAAGCCGTAGAAAAAGATATGCCCATTGAAGGCATTACCGAGGCAGAAACCCAAGGCGCCAAAGTCTTTCATGCAGGCACAACAATCAAAAACAATAGGCTTGTTGCTGCAGGCGGACGAATCCTTTGTGTTTCTGCGCTTGGTGACACGCTTGCCGAAGCACAAACGAACAGTTACGCCGCCGTCAAACATATTCGTATCGAACAAAGCCGCTACAGAACAGATATTGCACAAAAAGGCCTAAGATAGCATCTCGTTACAAATATAATGTTTGTACTTGTACTGAAATACACATGTATAAAAAAGAAGGAGATCAACAATAATGAGTGAACAAACAGTAAAAGTCGCTGTTTTTATGGGTTCCGCTTCCGATGAAGCTATGGTAAGCCCGTGTGTTGAAATTTTAAAACAGTTGTCGATACCCTATTGCTTTACTGTCAGCTCTGCACATCGCACCCCTGCACGGACAGAAAAATTGGTTGATGAACTTGAAGCCCAAGGGTGCCAAGTCTTTATTTGTGCGGCGGGTATGGCTGCGCACTTGGCAGGTGCGGTTGCCGCACGCACAACCAAACCTGTAATCGGTATTCCTGTCGCCGCTTCACCGCTCGGCGGTATGGACGCCTTGTTGGCGACAGTACAAATGCCTCCCGGATTCCCTGTGGCGACGGTAGCTTTGGATAAAGCAGGCGCACGCAATGCCGCATGGCTTGCCGCACAAATCCTTGCCTTAAACGACAGCGCATTGGCTCAACGCCTCAAAGACGCACGCAAAGATTTTGCTGCTGCCGTGGAACAAGCCGGTGACGAAATAACCGCAAAATATTCATCTTAAAAAAAACACATAAAACCGACTCGGAACATTGTTTTCGGGTCTTCAAGAGTATAGGCAACATGCTGAAAAAACCTCATAAATCTGTGTTTTGGGAATATGTGGAAGCCATTTTATGGGCAGGCGGTATTGCACTTATTACAGTCACGTTTATTGTGCAAGCGTTTAAGATCCCGTCGGGCTCGATGCTGCAAACACTTCAAATCGGCGACTATTTATTGGTCAATAAATTTATTTACGGTTTGAAGAATCCCTTCACCGATGAATATTTCATCGAAGGGGCGAAACCCAGCATTGGTGACATTATTGTTTTTCGCTATCCCAAAGATCCGTCTCTTGATTACATTAAGCGTATCGTCGGTTTGCCCGGTGACGTGCTTGAAATGCGTGACAGACAACTCTATCGCAACGGAAAAGCGGTTGAAGAATCGTATATCCGACACTCGTTGCCTGATATGTATGAACGCGATAATTTCCCACAACTGACCGTTCCGCCGGGGAAATATTTTGTTTTGGGCGACAATCGCGACGAATCGGCAGACTCTCGTTTTTGGGGTTTTGTTGATCACTCGGCTATCCGTGGGAAAGCATGGAGAATTTACTGGTCATGGCAAGGCTTTGACAACATTCGCTGGGATCGCATCGGTCAAGCGATAGAATAGTTTTTTCTTTTTTTGGGGGGAAATAATCCCCCCTTTTCTTTTTCAAAACACATAAGGAGGCAATCCGTTATGCCAAAATTGTTGCCGGGAATACACCCCCACACGGATCTCTATGCCCTGACAGACGATACTCTTTCATTGGGACGCCCTGTCCTTGAGGTTGCTCAAGCGTTGTTGGATGCAGGAGTAAAAATCCTTCAATATCGTGAAAAAGACAAAGATGCAGGTCAAATGTTACAAGAATGTATGGCGTTACGCACGATGACGGCGGCCGCCGAGGCGTGTTTTATTGTCAACGATCATGTGGACATTGCGATGTTGTGTGCGGCGGACGGTGTTCATGTCGGTCAGGATGATTTGCCGGTCACACAGGTGCGTAAATTGGTGGGAGAAAACATGTTGATCGGTGTTTCGACACATCATCCCGAGCAAGCACAAAAAGCCATTCGTGACGGGGCAAACTATATTGGTGTCGGCCCCATTTATCCGACACAAACCAAAAAAAATGTTTGTGCGGCGGTGACTCTTGATTATTTGGACTGGGTTGTTGCGAACACAAAGATCCCTTTTGTTGCCATTGGCGGTATCAAACGACACAATATTGCTGACGTTGTTCGACACGGGGCAAAATGTTGTGCGTTGGTTTCTGAGCTTGTCGGTGCCGAAGACATTAAACAGCGTGTCTTTGATGTGCGCAACATCATGAATATGAATATATAAGCGTTATAGATGGCTATGCCATCGCGCGTGAAGCACTTAACAGTATTACAGATCTTTATAAATAGACGAGGAGGCATGACTGGCTGAAGAAAAAATAAGACGTCAAAACGTTTTTGTTTATGTGTTTTTTTATGTCACATATTAGGGGGGAGGCATCGCCTCGTAGGGCTTAGATCCCCCAAAAAAATTACGATGAAAAGATATATTTAGCTTCAAATTCGGAAATAGGAATCGGCTTTGAGTAAAAATAGCCCTGCACAGCATCACAATTCAGCTCTTTTAATCGTTCTATTTGGCTAGATGTTTCAATGCCTTCTGCCACAATATACATACCCAAATCGTGAGTCAGCTGTACAACTCCGCTGATGAGTATATCATCACGTTTTGTTCTCGAAGTTTCATTAAAAAAGCTTTTATCCATTTTAACTGTATCTATATTAAAATTTTTCAGCATGGAAAGAGAAGAATAACCCGAGCCGAAATCGTCGATAGATATCTTGAAGTCACGAGCATGTAATTCTTGAAACAATTTTTTGATAATCTCTTCACTGCCCACCGTTGACGATTCTGTAAGTTCGATTTCAATGTATTGATGAGGAATGTTGTAGCTGTCAACAATCTCTGTAACATCGTTTATATAATGTGCATTGTTCAAATTTAAACGAGAACAATTGACGGACACAGGTACACAACGTTTGCCTTGATCAAGCCAGCTACGCATTGCCAGACAAACCTTTCCCAAAACATAATGATCAAGCTGAATAATAAACCCATTCTTCTCAAATAAAGGTATAAACGTATTGGGATATATCATCTCTCCGCTTGAGTTAAACCACCGAATCAACGCTTCCGCCCCAACAAGCTTATTTTCAAGTAAACTGATTTTAGGTTGTAAATACACTTCAAACTCGTTGTTATATAAAGCCGTCTCCATTTTATCTTCAAGTTCTGCTTCAAGCATGATTTGAGCCTTTGCCACATCATCATAGCGTTGAACAATACCTTCTTGACCCTCTTTTGCCAGCTTATGAGCAAAATTGACCTTATTTATAATGCCGTCAATATCCGTATCATCTTGAGTAATTTCATATTTACCATACTTAAAAGCAAGTTTATGATTTTTTAATTCAGGGACAAGCTCTTTGTAATGAGCTTCATAGCTATCTAAGTTGTTTTCTATTTTGCTCAAAAGTTCATTTTCTGCAAATAATAAAAATTCATCAACTCCAATTCTGGCGATAGTTAATGAAGAGTCTGCGGTAACACGTTCACAAGCCGGTTTGACAGCCTGTAAAAGGGTATCGCCTATATTATGCCCAAACATCTCATTAATAACTTTAAAATGAACTATATCAAATTTTAATATAGAATATTTTTCTGTATTTAAATTTTTGAAACTCAGCTCTATTTCTTTTTTTATTTTGAGTAAGTTTGGCAAGTCCGTTAAAGGATCGTAGTAAGCAGCTTTCTCCAAAGATTTGAGCAAAGAATATTTTGTAAACCAAATATAAAGACCAAGCGCAAGCAATATCAATAGGATAACAATGCCAACTGAATGGATATGATTTACTGCGCCATTGAGTTCTTGTGCAATGTACTTAATCGGAATTGTAACGGCAACAGCCCAATCAGTCATGTTTATGGGGGTATAGACCATGACTTTTTTTTCACCTTCAGTCGTGTAAAAGAAGCTGCCGCTTTTTCCATCTGTCAGGTTTGATCTGACTGTTTCTACATTCTTTATACCCATTTCTGCAATATCTTCTTCCGGAATGACAGATAAAGCTTCATGAACGTCACTTGTTGTATAAAGTATGTTTAACCGGAGGTTTAATAAAAATGCCCACCCGTTTTCTCTTGTCATGTCAATCATGATTTCATGGAAATCATTCATTGAAATTCCGGTAAGCAATACGGCAACGATTTTATTGTCTTTTTTGACAGGAACAGCAATATCAAATACAAATTTGCCGTTTTCAGGCGATATAAAAGGATCCGAAACAACAAAATCGTTGCTCAAAGCCTGGCGAAACGTTTCATTATCCGCAAAATTATATATTATTTTTTGGGCAGAAATACCCTGTCCGTCAAGTCGTATATAGTATAGATTGTTGAATTTTTTTGCATGTGACTGACTATGAAAAAATGACACGGCAGTATCATATGTTACATCGGCAGAGGCAACACAATCAGCCAAAAGAGAAAGATCGTTTTCGCTTTCTTCAACAATTTTCTCAAGAAGAAGCTCTAATTGAGAGATTGTTTCTTCCATTTGATTTTTGGCAATGCCGTCTATTTCTTTGGTTACAACAGACGTATACCATTGACCGAGGCTGACTACTATATATATAATGATAACTATGCTGACCAGAGTAAAACTGTTGCCTAAAAAAGAATGTTTAATCTTTGTAAACATAAGTCATGATCCTCTAGCAGAACAACATATTTATTGAGATATTATTTTAAAAATTTTAACGTAAAAAAAAAACATTATCAATCTAAATGTATACGCTATAAGAAAACGAGTCTAAATCCTTACATGTAACTTGAATCGGGGATAAAGATGCTTGAACAAATTTTTCGCTTACAAACTCATAAAACAGATGTAAAAACAGAAATCATTGCCGGCATTGCTACTTTTATGTCCATGTCTTATATCCTTGTCATTAATCCAAGCATACTTGTGTTGGCGGGAATGGATACCTTTGCTGTTTTTACTGCAACCGCACTGAGTGCCATTATCACAACGTTAGCCATGGCGTTCTTGGCGAACAAACCCATTGCTCTTGCGCCGGGGATGGACTTAAATATCCTTTTTGTGACACTTGTTGTCGGGCAAATGGGGTATTCATGGCAATTTGCCATAACAGCGTGTTTTATTGCAGGCATAATATTTTTCATCCTTTCACTTACCGGTTTTGGTAACGCTTCTTTCAAATGTTTCCCTCCGTCACTCAGAAATGCACTTTCTGTCGGTGTTGGGATGTTCATTACATCCGTTGCCTTGCGTTCTTCAGGTATTATTGTTGACGATCCTATCACTCTCATACAACTTGGGAATATTTTTTCTGCCCCATCTTTCGTAAGCATTGCCGGGGTTATCATTATGAGCCTCATGTTTATGTATAAAATAAAAGGCGCATTGCTTTTAGGTATTTTGATCAGTACTATGATTGGCATTCCGTTGGGGATAAGCTCTTTTGATACTGTTGTCACGACGCCTCACCTCTTTTCGATACCGTCAATAGCGCCGACTTTTATGAAGTTTGAGTGGAATCATGTTTTTAGTTTTGATATGCTGAATGTTGTGATATTTTTTTTGTTTGTTGATATGTTTGGTACGACGGGAACAGTTACCGCTCTGGGAACAAAAGGAAAATGGTTTGATGACGACGGCACATTGCCCGAAGCAAAAAAAATTTTTTGTGTGGATGCGTTTGGTACTGTTTTGGCTTCTGTATTGGGCAGCTCTCCTGCAACGTCATACATAGAAAGTTCTACAGGCATTGTAGAGGGCGGAAAAACAGGACTGACAAGTTTCACTGTTGCCATTTTATTTATTTTTTCATTATTCTTCGCGCCTATTTTTTTATTGGTTCCCATACAAGCCAGTTCTGCTGCTCTTATTATGGTCGGAATTTTTATGATTACGCCTGTAGCCTCAATAGACTTTACCGACTATCTTCAAGGGGTTCCTGCATTTATTACAATCATTATGATGCCTCTGACCTCAACGATTCATGAAGGGCTTATTCTTGGTTTGACCTGCTATGTTGTCCTTGCTTTATTGTCAGGAAGGGGCAAAGAGGTATCCCCGCTTGCATTTGTTATTGTTACTCTTGCCATGGGGAAATATGTATTTATCGGATAACTCCATTTAACCTTTCTTTTTTTCTAAATACTCAGAGATGCGTTCATATCAATCCATCACACACTGTAAAGGAGTCCTTTGTTTTTGCCATATAGCACAGATAAGGGGCTTCTTTATATATATGGATTAAACAAAACAATATTACAATCTCTAAAGAAGAGTCTGTAAAGTTTTATTGCGACGTTGTAAAATGTTTTCGACGGAGGTATCGACAAACATCAGTGTTGCGACCCAATCGTTGTTTTTGAAGGAACCGCCGCGGAGCAATTCGTCTGTTTCGTAAGTCTTGTATTCGGAGATGAGGGGAGGCTTTGCTGTCATGATGTGTTCGCCCATGAAAGCGAACGTTCCGTTTTTATGACATAGGTGTTCGTAGCGTACAACACGATGCGTTTCATAGCCTTTTTGAGGGAAATAAGGTAAAAAACAGGCAATCAGGTGTTCCAGTATGTTAACACCTGTGGCAAGCCAAACCGCTGTTGGGGTTTGGCTTGGAACACGCGCGTCGATTTCCAGAACGCGCAAGCCTTCGGGGCTGTCGATCACTTCCAGATCCATCAAGCCTTTGAGTTGAAGTGCTTCCGCCAGTTTTATGGCCTCTTGCTTCATTTGTTGTTGCAAAGCCGCAGAGGCACGCGGCGGAACCAACACCGCTTGGCAATCATAGATGTTATCCATGACCAGTTCAGTCACGGCAAAGGTTGTGTAGTTGTTTGGCGTGCCGCACACTTCTATAGAATATGAAATACCTTCACAGATTCGTTCAAAAATCCAATTCGGTGTCGCAAGTCCTTGTGGAAATCTCTCCAAAAAGATCGCTTCAGAATGCACCACACACACGCCTTGGCTGCCGCTACCGCCTGTAGGTTTGGCAAAAAAAGGATAGGTGATGTTTTCTGATGTGACTGGTGTGGGGATGGGGGTATTGTTTTCTATAAAAAATGCTTGACTGCGACGTTTACAAGAAGAAATGGCATACGCCGCAGGATCAAAAGCCAACGGCAGTCGATGGTGTGTACACCATGCAATCAGTGCTTCAAGGGCTTTGGCATTTTCACAAGCAGGGATCACGATATCTGACGCCAACACGGCGCGTTCTGCTGTCGAATGATTTGTGGCGCCCCATGTTGTGACGTCACTCTGGATAAAGTGATCGGCAAGGTCACGTGCTGTTGGGATATCTTTACAGTCAATCAACAGTGTTTTTAGGTTGGCTTTACGTGCCAACCAACACAATTCAACCCCTTGAAGACCGCCGCCGAGAATACTTACAAGCATGACTGTTGCCCTATTTTATACTGTTGCATCCATGCTTGAAACGTACTCTGGCTTGCGGGACGACGATCTTGTTTAGCAAGTTCAGCACACACGGCCGCCACACTGCGGCGTTGGTTTTCAATATCCAAATCTTTTGAAGCTACACCGGCAAGACCACATCCCGAAGGTACTAAAGACGTGACGACATTGGCGCCTGCATCAATCCGTGTACTCAACCCTTGAAGGCCGTCCACGTCCAAAGAGGCCGGAATCAATCGTTGCGGCATGAGCAAACGCATGGCGGCAAGCACACTCAATTCTGTTTCATGTGGTGTTTTTAACGTTTGTGTTGTGGGTTGTGCGGTGGTGGCTTCCCCGACAACATAACTCATGGCTCGAACTTGTGCCAAGGGTTCTTCTTTCATTGCCAAAAGCGATTCGATCAAATCTGCTGTTGTTTCGCCGACACCGATCAACAACCCGTCTTCAACCAACAGTCCTGCTGCCGCCGCATCCAATCGCGCTTGTTTTCGTTGATCAAAATCTTGTTGACAGCGTAATTGTGCAAAAACATTACGATTATGATTTTCTTGATAACACGCATACCAATCGGCACCGACATCGGCCAAGGCACGTAATTGTTCTGCTCGCAATACCCCGGGAGAAAGCATGAGCGGCATGTTGGTTGCATTTTTTAACGTTTGAACCAACTCAAGCAATCGTGGAAAGCCTTCATCAGACACGTAATACGGATCTTCACCCAAGGTGAGATCCAAAAGATGAACACCGTCGTCGATCAGGCGTTGTGCGGCTTCAAGCAGGGTTTCAAGTGTTTTTCTGTAGCGTTGCAGGCGGGTGTTGCTACAACGGTATTGACAAAATGTACAATCATTGCGGCAATGGGTGCTTAAATACAAAAAGCCATACATAAAAAATGTGTGTCCAAAGTATCGATCGCGACAGGCTTGTGCTTTGGTAAACAAGTTTTTTTGTGTTTCTGTGGCGGTATCTTCAAGCCATAATTGCAATTGTCTTGAGTGTATATTGTCTGTATTGATGTTTTTTTTTGTCATAACCGTAAGCGAATTCCGTCGATATAGGCAAGACTGCTGCCTGTCTTGGCCACGTTGCGTTCATTGGTGGCAGCCATGGTTAGGCGTTCGATGCCAAAGCCAATCCCAATCCAGTTTTCCATAATTCCCCAAGCAGCGTCCAAGGCGTGCGGTCCCAAAGCCGACGAAGCCAACTCCATGCCGTCGGCAGTGACAAAATCTGCGGTTTCACCGTATACAACAGAATCTTCGTCGGTCATTCGCCAGCCTTCAATGCCTGCCGTATCAAGCACCAAAGCCCCCAAATCACGGAGTCGCTCGCGCAGATCCATCTCTTCAGGCACTCCCATTTCAACAAGATTGAGCATGGTGAACTCAGCGGCATGGAGTTGACCTTGGCTTTCACGGCGAAAACAAGATCCCATTTCAAAAAAACGCAAAGGACGCGGACGCAACCGACCGAGATCACGCATATATTCATACAAATGCGGCGCGAGCATGGGACGCAAACAATGCCTTTCATCAAGCCAAAACACTTGTTTTTCCATGATGGAACCGTCAAAGACGCCCATTTTTTCCAAGCGTTTGCGTGTAAGGATTGTGGGTGTTTGTATTTGCAGAAAACCTGCGTCACGTAAGGCTTTGGCGAGGCGTTCTTGCAGTGCCAAATGAAACGGTCTGCGTGTCGTTGTGCAGAGGGTTTCGAGTCGGTGATGTTGTTCGGCGACTAAGCGTGTTTCTGTTTGCTGAAACACTTTGTTGCGTTCTGTGGCGGTTGTAAATTCGGCATATAACTCGACATCGGAAGCCCCAAGAGCGGTAAGCCGACGCTGTTGTTCTTCGCTAAAAATCATAGTTCTTCACCTTATTGATCATAAAAACAGAAAATATTCTTATTGTGTACCTTGTAGATTGTGGAGTTTAGAAAGTCTTTATTATTGTTCGCCTTGCTGGTTATGGAGCACTGAACCGGATTTTTTACGAAACATGGTGCCCTGGTATTTCTCAAGTTTCCAATCGGGCACACCACAAGCGGGGCAGGGGGCAACCACAAGTTTGTTGCGTAACCAACGGCTGGCGCGTGAGGTGCGCGAGTTCCTAACCGTGAAAGTTTTTCCGCAGTGTGTTGTGATCACAGCGAATTCGCCTTGTATATCCATCGTCCGAATGCCGTGTAGTAAGCCTTTTCGTGACGGCCAAAGTTTCATTTTTCCGATAAGTGCGAAGAGGTATTGGTGTTTACGGTAGGTGCGTGTTTTTTTTCCTGAGGTGAGGGCAGGATTTTTTTCAGTCATGGAGCGGCTCACACGGGGATAGATTTTTTATGATGCGCAGCTTCACAAAAATCGAGCTCACGCAAGATATTTTCAGACAATGCGATGCCATAAAATCTGCACTCAGAGGCATAACTTGAGCAGTTTTGGTGTTCAATAGACGTAGTATGAAAAATGGAGGGGTGTCCGGGAGTCTCACCCGACTACAGGGGTTTAGAGTCCCTGCGATCAATTCGATCCACACCCCGTATTTGTAATCATACGCTCGTTGTATGCTTATAGTCTGTGTACAGGCATTGTGTGAAAGATATATCTTATGAGATCTGTCGCGCCTTGTCCATAACCTAAGCAAAAAAAAAAGCACTGATGTGCATTTTTTTAAGATGTTGACACAATGTACTTTTTTTACTTTTATTTTTTTAAGAAACAGAATCTATAAGGCGTAGGTTCTGTTTCTCAAAAAAAAATAGACGAGTTATAATATCTTTTTTTCATAGAGTCTTGCCGCATTCAGGACGACAAGAACAGATCCTGCATTGTGTACCAATGCGCCTGTTGCCGGAGTGAGAACGCCTGCAATGGAAAAAATAATCGCGGCAAAATTGATAGCCATTGACAAGATGATATTAAATTTTATTGAAAAAATTGTAGCAAGAGACAATTTTTTCAGATATGCAATCTTTGAAATATCATCCCCCATGATTGCAATATCCGCCGCATCAATGGCGATATCACTACCCATGGTTCCCATGGCCACACCGACATGTGCGGTTTTTAACGCGGGCGCGTCGTTGACGCCGTCGCCGATCATACACACTCTTCTACCTGTTTGGGAAAGCGTTTTTATGGCTTCAACCTTTGCTTCCGGCAAAAGCGAAGAATACACATTTGTAATGCCGACTTGATGTGCTATAACTCGTGCGCTTTTTGCGTTATCGCCTGTAAGAAGAACTGTTTCTTCAATCTCCGCTTCTTTGAGGTCGGCAACCGCTTTGGCTGCTGTCGTTTTTATGGTATCAGATAAAGCGATCACGCCTAAATAGTGTTCTTTGTCCGCCACGATCACAACTGCTTTGCCTTCTTCCCGTAAATCAAGAACAATCTGTTCTACGGCTTTGGATATTTTGTTTTCTTGTGCTTCTTCAATCAGTGTCTCGTTGCCGCAATAGATGCGTTTTCCCTCTATGTTGGCAAACACCCCTTTGCCCACCGACATAGAAAAATCATGCCCTTCATGCACAGCGATAGCCTGCTTTTTGACATACGCCATAATGGATTTACCGATAGGGTGTTCAGAACGGCTCTCAACTGATGCCACAACAGACAACAAGCTTTCTTCCTGAAGATGCAACGGAATGATATCACTCACTGTCAATTTTCCATGTGTTAATGTGCCTGTTTTGTCAAAGGCAACAATCCGTACTTGTCCCATTTTTTCAAGCGCTTCACCGGATTTGATAAGCACACCGTTTTTTGTTGCTTGACCGATTGCCGCCATAATGGATGTCGGTGTGGCAAGAGCCAATGCACACGGGCAAAAAACAACCAACACAGTCACAGCACGCAATAACGCCGCTTCAGGTTCATGCAATACGAAATTAAAAACACAATACGTTATGATAGCAATGATACACGCCGTCGGCACAAGATATGCCGCCCAACGATCGACAGTTTTTTGTGTCGGGGCTTTATTTTGCTCCGCTGCGGCAACCAATTGAATCATTTTTTGCAATGATGACTGCTGAAACGCTTTGGTTACTTTTATATCAACAGAACCAAAACAATTAATGGTTCCTGTAAATACTTCATCTTGTTCTTTTTTATCGACAGGTAACGATTCCCCGGTCATGATTGATTGATCAACTGTAGTATTTCCCGAGACAATCATACCGTCTGCAGGAAACGATTCACCGGGTAACACTCTCAAGGTGTCGCCGATGTGGATGTCTTCTGCAGGAAGGACGCTTTCTTCGAGTGTTCCGTTTTCATGTTGGGTAATTTTTCTTCCTGTATTTGGAACGAGATTGAGTAATCCTGTGATACCTTTTTTGGCTTTTTCCACGGTACGATCTTCAAGCCATTCACCGATCGCCATGATAAAAGCCACTTCGCCTGCCGCAAAAATGTCATCAATATATACAGCGGCAATCATGGCTATGGTTATAAGTAGTGGTGACGTGATGCGCATTTCCGACGTGTTGCGTATTGCCATATACGCAAGGGGGGTACCTGAAATGCATAAAGATACCCATGCAGGATTGATTGCAAACACAAACGTCCCGCCATACATGGGAACAATGTATTCTGTAATAAAACTTGCAAAAAGAAACACGCCGGAAATGCAAATCATTGGTATTGAATTTAAAAGAAAAATATACTGACTCATTAAAAAATCCTTCTTCGATGTGTTCGTCAACCACATAATAAATATACACGCTTTGACGATCACACTGCCATTTAAAGTGTTTTAGAAAATTGATTGAGGGCGGAAATGAGGCTTTTGATTGTTTCTTTTTCTTGTCCGTGTTTTATGCCGTCAAGCACACAATGGTGCATGTGTCCTTCAAGGATGATTTGTCCTGTTTTGTGTAGTGCCGATTTCACCGCACCGATTTGAATCAAGATTTCTTCACAGGGTTTATCGTTTGTAACCATTTTTGAAATTCCGCGCACTTGACCTTCTATTTTGCGTAAACGCGTTTGTATTGCGTCAACATCCATACATTTTTTCATGGTTTACTCCATATTTTTCACATACTACATACCCCAATAGGGTATGCGCATACTGACAAACTTTCTATCCACAGTCAAGAGCAAAAACATTTAACTAAAAAAGAATTTGTCCTCAAAAAATAAAAAAGCACCCGTAAAGGATGCAAAGAGTGTGAAGAATAAGAATTTAACGATGTACTTGTAATACTATTTATTTATTGGTAACTTAGATAGTGTCTTTATATGATGATTTTTATTACTGAAGTTTGACGTAGAGAAAGACGAAAAGGCGTCTTTAATGACGCTCTCTGGCTACAAAAAAATAAATGTTTTAGAGATATATGTCGAGGTTTTATTTAGGGCGTGTTCATATAAAATGATTTTTGTGTTATATCAAGGAAAGATAAGCGGGCTTTGAGGGAATGTATACAAAAATACATAACCGAAAAAGATCGTGAAATCTGACGTTGAGATAACTGAACAAGGTTTATATGAACACGCTCTAGAAACAGTTCTCAGAAAAAAGAGACGATGTTTAAAACGCTGTTTCGTACAGTGCAGCAACAGCGGTGTCGGTCATTTGGCGTGGGTTTGTGAGTGCACAGGCGTCTTTTTGTGCATTTTTGACCATCGTCGGAATGTCGGCTCTATTAATTTGTTTTCCGTCACGTTGAGCCAATTCTGTAATGGTCTTTGGAATGCCCACATCCTCACAGAGTTGACGGATTGCTCGCACACACAGTTCGGCGGCTTCACGTTTGGTGATGTGGGTTGTCACTTCTCCCATGAGTGCTGCAATTTCTGCGTATTTATCTATATTTGCTATCATGTTATAGGACACAACATACGGCAACAACACGGCATTACATTCGCCATGAGGCAAATTATAAAGGCCGCCCAGTTGGTGTGCCATTGCGTGAATGTGGCCAAGACTCGCATTATTAAACGCCATGCCTGCAAGATATTGTGCGTGACACATGGCCTCACGCGCTACAATATCACCGCCGTTTGCCACTGCTTTGGGTAAATGTTGACTGACCAAACGAATGGCTTTTTCTGCACAAGCATCGGTCAGCGGTGTTGCCGCCGTAGAAACATACGCCTCGACAGCATGAGTGAATGCGTCCATACCCGTTGCCGCGGTAAGACGTGGAGAAAGACCCAACATCAACAACGGATCATTAATTGTCACACTCGGTGTTATCCGCCAATCAACAATCGTCATTTTAATTTTACGGCTTGTGTCCGTAATAATACAAAATCGCGTCAGTTCTGACGCCGTACCCGCCGTGGTATTGACTGCAATATATGCCGGCATGTGTTTTGTTGACTTGTCTATGCCTTCATAATCGTGAATCGAACCGCCATTGGTCACAACAAGGCCAATACCTTTGCCACAGTCATGAGCCGAACCGCCGCCAAGAGAAATGATGCTGTCACACCCTTGACTTGTATACATTGTTACGCCCTCAATCACATTATGATCTGTTGGGTTGGGAACGGTTTTGTCAAAAACAATATAATCAATGTTTGTTCGATCCAGAATGTCTGTAAGATATTTTAAAAGACCGATTTCAACAATGCCCTGATCGGTGACAATAAGCGGCTTGCGCGCATTGAGTATTTGTAATCGTTCAGGAATGGCATTCGTCGCCCCGACACCAATCAATGAAACACTGGGAGTAAAAAAACTTTCAATTTTTTCAACAATAGGCATTAGTGCCTCCTTCGATAAAAAACACCGTTAGAGAGAACAACATGGTATTGAGATTTTTCCAGTTATTGTGCTGTGCTGTCAGCGATTCCCCAACGCGGAAAAGAAACCGCTCCCGAGCCTGTCGGCAAACGTTTGGGATCGCCTCCATGGCGAGTAATTAAATAAATTTGCTTGATACCTGAACGATTCGAGGTGAATGCCAAAAAATAACTGTCCGGTGCAAAAGCGGGTTGTTCATCATTGCCGGGGCCAAACGTCACTTGACGCTCTATGCCTGTAAGCAGATCCTGAACAAAAATACGGTTGCCTTGTTCTGTCAAACGTGAAAAAGCCACCAGTGTTCCGTCAGGACTGATAGACGGTTCGGTGTTATACGAACCGCGCAGACTCACTCGACGGACAAGCCCACTCTGCAAATCTTTTACAAAAATTTGCGGACTACCCAAGCGGCTGGAACAAAAAGCCATTTTTGTTCCGGTGGCGTCAAAGGTCGGTGACACGTCAATGGCCGATCCCGTTTCCAAAGGTCTTTCTCTTTCAAAAGTTCGACTCAGTAAAAAAATATCGGGGTGTTTGCCACTGGAAAGACTCACTGCCACTTTATTATCAGGCATAAAACTGGGTGCTATGACCGTATTTCCGGGAAAACGGATACGCTGTACATTGTTTGTCAGTTTGTCCCACACACCAAGGGCGTGTGTGCTGTCATCCATATGTGAAAAGACGACAAAACGTCCGTCAGGTGACCATGACGGCGACATGGCCGTGCCTTCCAAGCGTGTGATTTGACGCAATTCACGTCCTGTGGGTTTGGCTGTCCAAATATCGCGTTGATATTTGGCAGAGGCGTCTTTGGCAAAAGCTAATGTGGACAGGAAAAAATCACCGCGGCCTGTCAAGGCTTTCATCAAATCGGCACAAAAACGATCGGCAATTGTAAAAATTTCATTTTCTTTGGCACCGCTGTATGCATTACCAAAAACAAATTTGCCGGAATAGGTTTCATAAAGGCGCAATTCAACCGTTGAATTGTTTCCGTCACCTTGAGGCCAGCCCGCAGTGATCAACAAATCAGCACCCGCCAATTGAAAGCGTTTGAAATCCACATTGGGAGCCTTATACCCCTGTAACGTTGTTCCGCCAAGCACAGCCTGAGGATTGATGAGCCGCATAAAAGGTAAAAAACTGAGATTTTCGCTAATGGCTTCAGATAATTGTGGGGCAAGATTGGTTCCTGCCGTGCCTTCAGCCGTCAACGGGGTTGCCATAGCCACATTGACAATATTTTGTGCAGGTCCAAAAATGTCAATTTGCATGGCTGCACGACTCGGTACAACATCGACAAAAATGCTAAAACATACGCAAATAAAATACATCATCAATCGATTCATAGCTCAATCCTCATCACACATCGGATAATATTATTCATCATGAACAATTACGGTTTAGCAGTAAATGTTAAAACAATTTCAGCAGGTTTTCCGTCAGGTGTTTTGGGAATAATGCCTTGCTTTGTGAAAGCACGCACAACAGCTTCATCCATTTTAGCGTTTCCCGATTCTTTTTCAACAAATACACGCTCAAGCTGTCCGTCAGGTTGAATTGTTGCACGAATAACTGTCGTATACGCTCGATCAAGATATACACCGTTTAACACAATATTTGAACGCACGCGTTGAAAGACATCATCGGCATAGTGCGGATCCGCACTCAACCGTCCCTGTGATGCAGGAATAACATCTGAAGCGTTCGGTTTTTGGTTGAGTGAATTGATAGTCGTATTTATCGGTGTTATGGGCTTGGTATTTTGTAATCCTGTGGAAGCGTTTTCGGGATGTATGGATTCAGACACAGTGTATTGTGTCTCTTGTGTTGGCGGAGCATTCGGCGAGGCTGAAGAAAGAACGGGTATAGATAACGGACTTTTTCCGCTTCCGTCTGCCGAAGCAAACAAAACCAATTCTGAAATTAACCCCGAAGGTGGCGCCGCAAAAGAACCTGCTCGAGAAACGGCCATACATAGGCTGTCAGCTAAGGCCAAATCGTTCTGCATTGCCGCTACATTTGTTTGTGCCGCAGGTGCCGCTGATGTGCTTGTGTTGGTTTGAGCCAATGATTGCCCGGGACGCCAAGCTTGACAAGAAAGAACTCTGCCTTGGGTGCTTAAACGAATCAGTATTTTTGCCATACCGCTATGATTTGTCGGCGGTTGCCAATGCTGTAGGGTCTGCTCCAGTACAGAGACACTCAAGCCGCCGCTGCTGTCGATACCTGCAACCAAAGCGTGTCCATTGTTCGGTAGCACAAACAAACTCCAAAAAGCAAAACACAAACATTTGATACGATACAACATGAGGTTGGCGGCTCCTTAAAAAAAGACAAAACAACAAATACGTTGATAACAGCGATCAATTTGCCATTTCAAGAGAATTAAATGCAATCACGATTTCTTGTTGTTCTGCTGTCGGCGGGGGTGGCAGGCTGCGTGTTCTAAGCACGGCATTGACAGCAGAAGCATCAAAATCGGCACGGCCTGAACTGCGTTCTACTGTGGCATCAAGGACTTGGCCACTCTTGTCCAATACCACACGCACCATGACAACCAATAAATCACGACTATAAATCGCCGCACTCCAATTAGGACGCACTGCCAAGATGACTTGTCCTGCATATACGTCATATAAACCGCCGCCTCCTGAACCGCGTCCTATGCCGCCACCGCCGCCGCTGACAGTTTGTTGAGCCTGTGCCAAAGCCTCTGCCACTTGTGATTTTTGTTGTGCTTGAGCCAAAGCTGCTTTCAAAATATCATTATTGGATGGTTTTTTGGGTGTTGGTTTTGGTGCTGTCGTTTTTTTCGGCTCAGGCTTCGGCTCAGGCTTCGGCTAAGGCTTCGGCTCAGGCTTTGGGTCAGGCTTTTGGTGAGGCTGAGGCTCAGGAGTGGGGTCAGGATTAGGTTGAGGATTTGGGTGGGGCG
>CAYJFB010000029.1:0-28370 GCA_964369685.1 uncultured Desulfovibrionaceae bacterium
AAGACACAAATATATGGCAATTTTGTGTTGTTTTACCGGGTGCAACAATAGGCAGGCATTGTAATATATGTTCTCATTGTTTTATTGAAAATGATGTTGTTATAGGAGACAATGTTACAATTAAATGTAGTGTTCAAATATGGGATGGCATGAGGATTGAAAATAATGTGTTTATAGGTTCAAATGTTTCTTTTTGTAATGATAGATACCCAAAATCAAGATCTAAAAATTGGAAATGTGAACCTATAATTATTAAAGAAAATGCTTCGATCGGCTCAAATGCAACGATATTACCGGGAGTGACGATAGGAAAAAACGCAATGATAGGTGCCGGTGCCATTGTTACAAAAAATGTTGAAGACGATCAAACAATAAAGGGCACATTTTAAAAGTGTAAAAATTATTACAGATGGATAGTTTTTATGTATTGACGCCTATGCTAAAGTTCATGCTCTTCTGTAGAAGACGACTCTTTACGAAATAAAAAAGCTCTCTTAAAATATATAAAGTTAGGTTCAAAAATGATACCTTTTTTAGATTTGCACAAAATAAATCAAATGTACCGCACAGAAATTGACGATCGTATAAAAGACGTCTTAGATAGCGGCTGGTATTTGAACGGCAAACAAAATGAACTTTTTTGTAACCATTTTGCACAATATTGTGGAGCAAAATACGCACTGGGCGTGGCAAATGGGCTTGATGCTCTCAAGCTTATAATCAAAGCATACAATTTTGAAGCAGACGATGAAATTATTGTCCCTGCAAACACATATATAGCCAGCATTTTGGCTATATCTGAAAATAACTGTATTCCTGTTTTGGTTGAACCAAATATAGACACATATCTTATTGATCCTAAGCAGATAGAAAAAAAAATAACAGCGAAAACAAAAGCCATTATGGTTGTGCATCTTTATGGGCAAGTTGCACAAATGCAAGAACTGTGGAACATAGCCGATAAATATCAGCTAAAAATCATTGAAGATTCAGCACAAGCACATGGTGCTTGCTATAAAGATAAGCGAGTTGGAAATTTAGGTGACGCCTCAGCTTTTTCTTTTTATCCCGGAAAAAATTTAGGTTGTCTTGGTGACGGCGGTGCCATTACAACAAATGATGAAGCACTGTTTATAAAAATAAAAGCCTTGGCAAACTATGGTTCACTAAGAAAATATGAGCATATCTATAAGGGAATCAATTCAAGATTGGATGAAATTCAAGCAGCCATACTTGATGTTAAATTAAAGTATCTTGATAAAGATAATTATTGCAGGCAAAAAATCGCAGAACATTATATAAAAAATATACATAATGAAAGAATTATTCTTCCTTGTATCAGTAGCAAAGATACAAAATCTCATGTTTGGCATATTTTTGCGATACGAACAAAAGCAAGAAATGATTTACAAAAATATTTAGAAGATCATGAAATACAAACAATAATACATTACCCGATTCCGGCACATAAACAACAAGCGTATGCAGAATTGGCGACCAATCTATATCCTGTGACAGAAAAAATACATGATGAAATACTCTCGCTACCAATCAGTCCGATTCTGGAAGATGAAGAAATACAAAAAATTGTTCGCGTCTTAAACTCTTGGAAATAAGCGATGATCTTCATACCTTAAAATAGACTACATCTTACCTACTACAAAGGAAAAATCATGCCGGATCCCAATATAATTCCTGTGCTCCTCCTTGCGCAAAAAGCATTGCAAGAAAATAAACCAGAAAAAGTGCTCGCTGTTATTCAAGCTTTTGAAAAAAACACTTCTGAGCTGTCCTTGGAGTGTACTTTACTGCTTGCGAAAGCAGAATATTTACTTGGTCATTATACAATTGCTGAAAATCTTTATAAAAAATTGATACAACAAAGTAACACTTCAGATAACATGTTAATTTATCAAGAGTTACTCTCTTTATCATGTAACACTTCAGTAATCTATGAATGTATAGATACAATTATTGATAAAAACACTGTAGACTCATATATGCTTTTATGGACTGATCATAATGAACTTTATGGAGTTTCTGCATTTTCAGAAGAAATTAATACTTATATTATAACAGCACTGCTCAAGAGAAAAACACTTCCATATTTAGCATCTCAAGATGATAAAGCATTCATGAATATAATATCTTTATTAGAAAACACAATGGCTATGCAGACGATTCATCCGGAATCTTCTAAAAGAAAAGTACTATTAAAAAAAATATCAAAATTCATTCAGAAATTATTGCATCTCTATAACAATGAATTTCTTTCTGTACATAAAAAAGAGAAATTAAAAGTTGGTGTATTTCTTACTCGTCTTGGAATAAAGAATTTTCAATCAATAATTCATAATGTCTTTTCGGGCTTTGATGAAAATCAATTTGAGTTGGTTCTTTTTACACGTTCTGTGTATAAGCCTCTTACAGACTTTTTAGAACAATATTTTCATAAGATCCTTTTTTATGATCCCCCCTCCGGTAAACAAATGCAAAGCTTTTATCATTTTGTGAGTCAAGAACAATGTGATATATTGTTGGCTGAAAATGTTCTGTTTCCGGAATTACGATTATTGTTTCATCAACGTATTGCTCCTATTCAGTGTAATATTTTAGATTCATTTTTCCCAACAGGTGGTGAATATTGTGACTATTATCTTCTTTTTGCAGAAAAAGATGTGTATAAAAAATGGCCGAATTTATTATATAAACACGAAAAATATACTATCTTTGATGAAATATATATCGCCCCTTATGTAAATGATGCAATTGAAAAGCCAAGGCCTTGGGATTTATCCAGGGTAGGTCTTCCGCAGGGTGCTGAGTATATTTTTTATAGCCAACGCCCGGAAAGGATTAGAAAAGAGGATGATATTATTTTTGAGACACTCTTGGCAAAGAATTCTCAATTATACATCATTCTTACACCGCCACACCCTTCTTCTCAAAAATATTTGAATATCATTTTAAATCGTTTTAATGAAAAATTTCCACAGTATACAAATCGGATTTTATTACCGAACAGGTATCTCACACACGGAGAATTTTTATACCTTGCTCAACAAGCGGCAATTGCCTTGGGATCATATAAAGCCGAACAAGGTGTAATTTCTTTGATGACCGTATTAAGCCAAGGCACACCTGTCGTTCTGGGGTGCGAGTATGCCAGAGTGCATTCATCTTTTAGCTCTTTGGTGTATCATAAAATCGGTATAAAAGGGCTTTTAGCTTCGAACGAACATGAATACATTCAAATAGTTCAAGAATTATTAGACAATCCAACGCGAAGAAAGACTCTTTCACAAAAAATTAAAACGAATGTGAATAGAATATATAATCAAAAAAACATGTCACAAGCGTTGCAATTGTTTTTACAGCAAGCCCATGCGCGCACAGTGCAGGGGCTTCCCCCGGAGATATGGGAACATGGAAAATTTATAGAAAATCTGCAGAACTCTTAACGAGTGTTGCTGTTGTATCTTTACCCATCGTTCATGTATTTTTTGAGGCCTCTCCATAGGTAGAAACAATGAGAGCAAACTCTATTCGTTCTGTTGATAGTGTACATGGTTCAAAACTTATTGAACTTGAGCATGTTTCCGTCTCTTATGCCGGTCATTTAGCTTTAAATGATGTTTCTTTAAGCCTCTTTCAGGGTGAACATTGTGTGTTGAGCGGTGATAACGGAACAGGAAAATCGACGTTGTTGCGTGTATTGCGCGGCGAACAGTGGATCGACAATACCCCTCACGGGCGTGTCATTTGGTGGCAAAAAAGTGAAGCAGATGAATCGGCTTTGACGGGACGTTCCATGGTGGCTTTGATCAGTGCGGCACAGCAAGAACGGATTCTGGCACAGGGTTGGGCTATCAACGGTGAAGATTTGATTTTTGGAGGCATGACAGACGCCATATATGTTTTGCGCCATGCCGAAGGTGAACAACGGGCGCGTATTCTTCAATTAGCCGAAGCGTTGGAGGCGTGTGACTTTCTTGAACGTCCGATACCGAGTTTGTCGCAGGGGCAATTGCGTTTATTGTTGATTGCCCGTGGTTTAATCCGTAATCCTGAAGTATTGCTTTTGGATGAAATTACAGATGGGCTTGATGTCGTGGCTCGCCAACGGATTCTTGAATGTCTTGAGCGAGTGGCACAAACAACGACATTGGTTTTTGCGACACATCGTTCGGAGACCGTGCCTCAGTGGGTACGGCGTGAAATCGTAATGGAAAAAGGACGTCTGATATGTGATGTTCCAAACCGAGCGAATCGATCGGAACATTTGGTCACAAAGCACGATAAAACCGCTGGACTTTCTGTGCCTTGCGTAGACTCTATGGTGGCGTCACATATACAAATTGTCAATGCCGATGTGTATGTAGAGAATCATTTGGTTTTACACAAACTCAATTGGGAGATTAACAAGGGAGAACACTGGGCGGTATGCGGCGAAAACGGTGCAGGCAAATCAACGTTACTACGGTTGCTTGCGGGTGATGAATACCCTGCGTTTGGCGGTAGAATTCACCGTATTTTGTCAAGTTGTGGAGGAGAGGCGCGTGCGCTTGCGGAGATTCGTCGAGGGATACGTTTAGTTTCTGACTTATTGCAGGCTCAATATGGGTATGCGCTGAGTGGTTTGGAGTTTGTGTTGTCGGGGGTGGACAACAGTGTGGGCCTGTATCGAGTAATGAATGCTGAAGAAAAAACGATGGCGTATAACGGTTTAGAGTTGTTGGGTGTTAAGCATTTGGCTGAACGTTCGATTCGTGCGTGTTCAACGGGCGAGATGCGCCGTTTGATGTTGGCTAGAGCGTTTATCGGTGATCCTGATTTTTTGTTGCTTGATGAACCGTGCTCAGGGCTTGACCCAAGCGCGCGTGAGCATTTGCTTGATATTTTACAAATCCTCACAGCACGAGGAACACAACTTATCTACGTCTCACACCACGAACATGACCTTCCAAACACACTGACACACCTTTTGCGACTTGAGCAAGGGCATATAACATACAAAGGCCCAAAAAAACAAAGTATTCCTGTTTTGAGTTGTCCCAAGCGTATTTAAGGGTTATTGGTGTCTGTTTTGCCAGTAAGAGGATTTTTTTGAGGAGGAAAGAATGCCCCCTCAAAAAGTTCATTTTACATCGTAGCGTTGGGCAGTAAACTGTTCAACATGCGACGGATCGCGCCAAGACGTTCGGGAATCTCCAGACTCGTATCCAAACGGCATTCAAGAACGGCAGGTGGAGCAAAACGAGCGATCGTCTTATGTTCGGCCAAGAATTGTAACAGATTGTTCGGCGGCACGGCTGTTTGTTTTTCGCTCCATGTGACTTTGACACGATCCGCAAAAATATCCGCACGCAGAACCTGCGCTTCGGAAAGCAGATCTTTGAGTTCCAGAACAGCCAAAAACGTCTGCAATTCCAAAGGCGGCTTGCCATAGCGATCAAGAAGTTCCAATTCCATTTCTTGTCGTGCGGCACTGTTTGGCGCAGAAGAAAGCATTTTGTACCAACCCAAGCGTTCTTGTGCTTCTTCTATATAGCTTTCAGGTATGTGTGCGGTCAAAGCCAGGTTGAGTTCGGTTTCTGTTTTCAATGCCACGCCTTCACCACGCGCTTTCGCCACCGCCTGTTCCAACATCTCTAAGTATAGCTCAAGGCCGACACGCCCCATATGCCCGGATTGTACCTCGCCGAGAATGTTTCCTGCACCGCGTAAGCGCAAATCTTCCATCGCGACCTGAAAACCCGCACCAAGATAATCCAAGTCTAAAATGATACGCATCCGCTCTCGTGCTTGCACGGGCAACTGTTCGGGCTTTGGAACCACAAACACGGCAAAGGCTTGCCTGTCCGAACGTCCAACCCGTCCGCGCAACTGATACAATTGTCCCAAACCAAACATTTGTGCCTGATCCACCACCAACGTGTTGGCTCGTGGAAAATCCAAACCCGATTCCACAATGGCCGTACAAACCAACACGTCCAACTCACCATGCCAAAATTGATGCATGGTTTCTTCCAAAAGTTTTTCGCTCATTTGTCCGTGCGCCATGCCCACTCGCGCAGTCGGTGTCAATTGACGCACATATTCCGTCACTTTTGCAAGTCCCTGAACACGGTTATGTACCCAAAAAACTTGTCCTTCTCGAGCCAATTCTCGTTCAAGCACTGTGCGCAACACGTCATCATTGCGTTCGGTCAACGCCGTAGAGACAGGTTTCCGTTCGGGAGGTGCTGTTTCGATCACTGAAAGTTCACGCACACCGGATATGGATAACTGCAGTGTACGCGGAATGGGTGTGGCGGTGAGCGTCAAAGCATCAACATTTTTTTTCAGTTGTTTCAGTTTTTCTTTATGCCGAACCCCAAAACGTTGTTCTTCGTCCAAAATAAGCAAACCTAAATTCGGCAAATGTACATCCTGAGACAATAAACGGTGTGTACCAATCAGCACGTCCGTTTGCCCTGCGGCGGCAGCCTTGAGCACGTCTTTTTGCTTGGCAGGTGAAACAAAACGACTCAATAAACCCACATTGACCGCAAAACCCGATAAACGTGAACGAAACGTTTGATAGTGCTGTTCGGCAAGCACTGTTGTCGGACACAACAATGCCACCTGGCGCCCCTCAGAAGCCGCACGAAACGCCGCTCGAAGTGCGACTTCAGTCTTCCCAAAACCAACATCACCACAAACTAAACGATCCATGGGTTCGGCCTTTTCCATATCCGTCAAGACTTCTTGGATGGCACGCGCCTGATCCGGCGTTTCTTCAAAACTGAATGACGCTTCAAACTCACGATATAAATCACCGACAGGCCCATAACGAAACCCTTTGGCAACCTTGCGCCATGCATACATTTCGACCAGATCTTCAGCAATGCGTTCAATGGCTTTACGCGCTTTATCTTTGCCTGCCTGCCACGCCGCACCGCCCAAACGATCCAAAGTCGGCGTTTGTTCTGAACCGCCCGTGTAGCGTTGAACCATACCCAAACGGTCAACGGGAATATACAACTTGTCATCGCCGGCATAGCTCAACAATAAGAAATCATTGGCAACACCACCCAAATCCAAACGCAATAAACCGCCAAATCGCCCAATTCCATGATCGCGATGAACAAGTAAATCACCGACACTGAGATCGTCATACTTGTCCAAGCCTCGGAAAGCCCCCGCAGGCACTCGACGCGCTTTCTCGGCATGCGGCTGCAAAACGCTTTCGCCAAGAATTAACATGTCGTTCCACAACAGTTCCATGCCGCCTTGTACGCGTGACACCAAAGCAAACAGTCCGTGCCCTTGCGCATTGTAACGCATATCGAGCAATAAACCTTCCTGCTCTGCCAATTGTAAAAATTTATTGCGGCTGCGCACACTCGAAAACGCCAAAAGTGTGTGACGTTTTTCTTTTTGTCTTGTTTTTAACAACCCCATGAGACTTTGCCACGGTCTGTCTTGCGCTTCGGGTAATGGAAACAGATCACTGAAATGTTGCAGAGGGCGTTCACGGAGTTCTGTGCCGTGCTGTTCAATACCCATGCGCAACGGTTCACTAAATACTGCGCACTGCTTTTCCCAAATGCCAAAGACATCGTGTGCCGAACGCACAGTCAAACGTTTTGGCTGGTTGCGATAGTCTGCGTCTTCAAGTTGTTCACTGAGTTGTTGTTCGGCTTGTTCCAAGATTTCTGTTGTTTCCGTGTGTCCGGGGAGCAACCAAACGGGATTTTTGGGAAACCATTCTTCCAAAACACTGGACGCGTCATAGGCCGCACCGGGCCAAAGATGAAACGAACGTTGCTCCAAAAGTCGTGTTAAACCAAAATGTTCTGCTTCGCCAAGCAAGCCTTTTTGAAACAAGCGTTTCCAACGGGCTTGAAGTTTTTCACGCGACGCGTTGTCTTGTCGCACAGGGTGTACGGGAAGCACGACGGCGCGCTCCAGACTTCCCAGTGAACGTTGTGTCCCTTGATCAAAAACACGTAAATCTTCAAGCACATCACCAAAAAAATCTAAACGCAACGGCTTGTCCATCCCGGGAGGCAAAATATCCAAGATATCACCGCGCCGTGAGATGTCACCCGGATTGGCGACCATCGACACGCGCTCATACCCCCAGTCAATGGCTTGCTCCAAAACCATTTCAGGGGAAAGCTCTTCGCCGCGCACCAAATCCAAACAACGACCGTCAAAAAACGTGAGCGGCACATGGCGCACAAGCACATTGTCAAGAGTGAGAATTAAACCGCGAACAGGACGAAGCCGAATACCTCCATCATTGCCTCCCTCATGTCGTCCGTGACGCAAAGCGTGTAACACTGCCATGCGATCGGCCCACCCCGCGCGATGTCCCGAACGGGTGGCAAAAGGCGGCAAAAAAGCCCAGTCGCCAAAAAATAATCGCTCAGGTTCCTCGGTAGAACCGCAAGAAAGCTCAGAACTAAAAAGAATAACAAGCGACCGTAAGGCCAAAGCCTGTTCGCGATCCCGTGCCCATAAAATTACATTGCGATCGTTCTGCAACAAATCGACAGCCAATTGTGCCTGCGTTGCCAAACCGGCTCGAGACAACGTCAATGTTTTTGATGTACATCGTAAAAGTTGTTGCAAAAAATCGCTCATGACGCTTCCTTAAAGCAGGTTGTTTGTAAAAAGTCATTAATTAAAAAGGTTTTCAACTTTTCTGAGATAGAGCAATGTGCCGTCTGCAAGGGTCAAGGTTTGTACTTGGGGACGGCATTGCATACCAAATGGGCTTTGCAGGGCTTGTGCTATGGGGGTATTTGCCACAAATTCATTGTTCCAGTGCAAGCTGAAGGCCTCCCCGGGCGGCACGACACGGTCAATATCAAAATGGTGCGTTTCCAATACACTTCCCGTGCTGTCTGTAAAGTCGCACGTGACACGCCCCGATGCAATGGCTATATTGCCTTTATTCACGGCATTCAGGCGCACAATGAATTGTACCGTACCATTTGGGCGTGTAGAGCCTTTCTGAGCAAGGCACGATGTCACAGTACAATATTGATTCATTGTTTGCAGAATGTCTTGATTGCGGCGTGTAAACAGGTCAATTTTTTGCAATACAGCCTGTTGGTAGTTGTTGATATAGGCTTGTGCGATTTGTTGAATTTCAGGTAAGCGCATAAAACGCCATCCTGCCGGAGTTTCATGGGCTTCAATCCGCAGACGAACATTCATGCCGGCTGTGGGGTGTTGGATTGTGGTTTCAGCTATGCCGCGCCCGTTCTCTTCAACGACAAACAGGAACGGTTTCGTTTGCAGTTGAGTCAACAAATCGTCGGGCAGAAATGTAGGAAGAATCACAGCCTCGGGATCGTGTGTCAACCGTTTTTGGCGTTCTGCTTCTTGCTGGCGTTGCTGATGTTCTTGCACCACGCTATAAAGAGGCCCTTGCCCTTCGGTTATTTTTTTGGCAGTGGGTTTAGGGTCTGTTTCTGTTGCTATTTCGGGAGCGGTGACCAGTTCCAACAACATTTGTTGTAACGTGTCTTCAATGATTCGTTGCTGTCTATAACTATCTGGTTTTTTCTGTATTGTTGTCGGTGCAAACGGGTTGATGGGGGTTTGGGGTAAAATGGGTTGCACGCTCTTTGCCACATCCTCGGAAAGTTTTTTAAAATCAACCAAGGTCGCCAGTGCAATACCGTCTTTTGCAACGATAGCAGTGTTCAAGGATGCCAAGGCGTATTCAAAACTGCCTACATGTCGTTTATAGAAAAATAATCCCGTCCCTGCTGCCAACACAATAAAAATGACGGCAAAAAGGATGATGCGCAAGCCTTTTGGACCCAAGCGCTCTTTCAAACTTTGTTTTTGAGGTTCTGTTGAGTTTTCTTGTTCATTGGTGTCTTTTTGATCTGTATCCTGCATCTTTTACTCCTAAAAAACAACGGAAAACTTTTTCCATTCTCTTACATTTGCACCGCACAAATATATAAAAACTAAAAAAGAAACAAGCCAAACAATACAGCCGTGTGTGTTGGGGTTTGGTTTGTTTCTTTTGCTAACGATTCAGTTGTGTCGTGTATAGTTGTATAAAGCAACAGCCTTTTATAACGATGTAAAAACAAGGGTATCAATGTGTTCATGGTATAACATTGTATTTTTTCTTTTCTCAATGAGGCAGTAGGCATGTTGTTAATGTGTTTTATCCGATACCCATTTCAGATTTGAGCCATGCTTTGATATCCGGTGTCGGTTCAAAAACACCGCGCAAATCACCGTATTCTTGATGAAAACTTTGTTGCAACACTTCGGGAAGCGGAACAACGACCAAGTCTTCGGCACGTTCTGAGTTACGGCGAACCAAGCGCACTTGAATCGGTTCTTGCCATGTATCGACGACAAAATAGATGGCCACGTCATCGGTTGAGCGAACGGGCGGGTGATCGGCGTGCCAATTATTGTTCCCCCATTCAAGGTACAAGGTGACTGCCATGGCGGGAGAAAGATCCCAGTCTATTGTTTCGTTGGCAAAGGCTTCTAGCAGTTGTTTTGTGTTGGATTGGCTCATGAGGTCTCCTTATATTTCTACAACATATATCTACAATGCAGTGAATATATCATATATTCATTGTGTTTTGTTGTATCGCGAGGTTGAAAAAAGTGATGTTAACTTGTTGATTTTTTTTGACGGCACTGCTTGCTGTTGTGTCAAGCATATATTTTGCGTTAAAAGCTATTTATACAATAATTTCTGAGTGTAAAAGAAAAAATAAACTTCTAATTCATTGAATTGTAAATATTTTTTTACATATGTCAAGAGCATTGATTGCAACAATACAGTGATGTTTTTTATGTATCCATATCTTGCATGGCAGTATTCTTTTTGGTATTTTCTTATACAGCTTTTAGGAATTTATTGTTTCAATTTTGGTAATTTCATTCTTTGAAAGTGATTTTTTTTTAAAAAAGCATTATGTATATTTTTATGTTTAACGTACTGGTAAAAATCGTTCTGTTATTACGGTAAAATCATTTTTACCCAATCGGTCTGCGATTGGCTTCAGCGAAGGTGTGGGCATTATGAAAAATGTAAAACTTTCAGTCAAGCTGGGATTGAGTTTTGGTTGCATACTATTGTGTGCGCTTGTTATCGGTTATTTTGCCAATAAAAATAGCGAAACATCCATTCAAGACAATGAAACAATGGGTACTGTCTATATTCCCACGCTCAATGCCATCAGCAATGTACGAGAAGCCTTTCAAGGGGCTGTGTCTCAAATGATTCGTCTCGTCAATGCGGGCAATCCCGATGTTTTTCCTGCCGCTCGCGAAGGCTTTAACGCAACGGAAAGAGCGCATCAAAAAGTCAAACAATTGATTTTGAACTCGCCTGAGCTTGCGATGTTGCGCCCTGCATTGACACCGTTTGAAACCATGTTTGCAAACTATGTACAATTATCAACAAAAAGTTATGAATTGTATAAACAAGAACAAGCATTGTTTGCCAACCTAACAAACGTGTTTGACTCCTCAATCACAAGCCTTTCTGCAATCAATGCCATGCTGGTGGAATCGACAGAAAACGATATAAATATTGGTATTACAGGCAACATCATGCGCCGTTTGGGGTATTTGATGCTCACAGATAAAACTGCAACCGATATTAAAAACGCTCAAGCATTGCTTCTGAAAGCCCAACGCACACATGACCCCAAAATATTGCAAACCGCACGGACGATGATTCAACAAAATATCGGTGTGTTGCAAGAATTGGCTTCGACCTTGAGTACGGAACAGCGCCGTACAACGGCAACCAAAGGTGCTGACAATTTACAACAGTGCATCGCCTTAATTGACGCTGTTGAGACCCTGTGGGCTGAGATTGTCAATATCGGTGCTCAAGGGCGAGTAGAATACGAAAAAGGCCTTGTCTTGATGGCAGAAGCCATCAAAACAGTTGAACAGCTGGTCGCCAAAAATATGGCAGACAATATTGCATCGGCAACACAAAGTAGACAAACATTGTTCATGATCGAGGCTGTTGTTATTGTTGTCGGTATTTTGTTGACAATTCTTATTTCTCGCAGTGTCACCGGCGGTATTGCGCGTTGCGCTCATTTTGCTCAACGCATAGCCCAAGGAGATCTTTCAAGTACGCTCAATATTCAGCAAAAAGACGAAGTGGGGCAATTGGCGGAAGCCTTACGCAAAATTCCTCAAGAACTACACGGTGTTATGGATGAATACACACTTTTGGCTCAGAATGTGACTGTGGGCAAGATTGATGCCAGAGGACAAGCAAGCAAATTTTCCGGTGATTTTGCCGATCTCATTCACGGGACAAACAACATTCTGGATCGTTATGTTGCGATCATTGACAACATCGCCTCTCCCGTTGTTTTGCTCGACAAAAATCAATGTGCTCAATACCTGAATAAAGTTGCCAGAGATCTTGTTGGAATGGATTATAAAACGCAAACCTGCAAACAACTCTTTAATCGTGAGGACAGCGGAACACCACAAGATAGCTTGGATAAAGCAATCCGCACCTTGCAGCAAAGCTCCGGTGAAACCGTGGCACACCCGCGCGGTAAGACGTTGCACATTCAATATACAGCCGTACCGCTGTTGGATGATAAAAAACAACTGTCAAGTATCATTCAATTGATTACAGACATCAGCGATATCAAACGCTCACAGGAAACCATGCAAAATGTGGCAAACAATGCAGCAGATATCGCACAACGCTCTGCAGAAGCTGCAGGCGCACTTTCTACACAAATCCGTCAAGCCGAAGTAGGAACAAATGACAGTTCCTTACGTATGGAAGAAATTGCCACAGCCATGGCTGAAATGAATTCTACCGTTCTGGAAGTGGCTCGCAATGCGGGTACAGCGGCAGGGGTTGCCAATGAAGCGCGCAGTAAAGCCGATAACGGTTCTCGTGATGTTGATGCAGTGATTGTCAGCATCGGTAATGTTGAGCGTCAAGCGTCTTCGCTCAAGGACGACATGTCTCAATTGAATCAACAAGCCGACGCCATCGGCGCGATCATGAATGTTATTTCTGATATTGCGGATCAAACAAACTTGTTGGCTTTGAATGCGGCAATTGAAGCCGCTCGAGCGGGTGAAGCCGGACGCGGTTTTGCCGTTGTTGCCGATGAAGTGCGGAAATTGGCTGAAAAAACCATGCAAGCAACGGTTGAAGTGGGTAACGCGATCAATAATGTGCAAAAAAGCGTGGACAGAAATATGCAAAATGTCGACGCGTCTGTAAGCAACATCGTGCAGGCGACAGAACAAGCACGTCATGCAGGCGCGTCTTTACATGAAATTGTGGATCTTGTGGATGCCTCGGCAGACCAAATTCGTATGATCGCAACAGCCGCAGAAGAACAATCCGTAACGTCCAATCAAATCAACCATTCACTGGAAATGGTGAGCAATACAGCCTCAGAAACCGCCATGGCTATGGGTGAATCCGCACACGCCATAACCGATTTGGCTGAACAAGTCGAACGTTTGAATCGACTGATTTCACAACTCCATCACCAATAATAATTTCTTTTTTTCCAAGAGGGAGGCGAATAACATATCCTCCCTCTTGAAAAAAAAAAGTTAAATCACTGATTTGCGTGGATAGCGTGCGCCGGAAACATAAAAAGTGTTTTCAACAATAAACAAAGCGTGCGAATCAATATCAAACACAAGATTTTCAAGCTGTCGCAAGACAATGTTATTTGTCACAGTCAGTATGATTTCACGGTTGTCGCCGCTATAGGCGCCTTTTCCTTTCAGAACCGTTGCACCGCCAAAACCCTCAGCGATAATGGCTTCAGATATTTCTTCTCCGTGATCGGTGACCACATAGACCATCTTGCGTTGATTAAAAAGGCGCAAAACATATTCCATAATACTTGACGTGATAAACACCTGAATAATAGACACAATAACCATATCCAGCGATATCGTCCACGCCGCACACACAAACAAAATGGCATTAAACGAAAATGAAAATTTTCCAACACCAATATTCCATTTTCTGTTTAAAATAACACCGATAACATCAAGCCCCCCCCCACTGCCCATGGTACGTAAATTCATGCCTGCCCCTGCACCGCAAAGCACACCGGCCGCCACAGCCGCATAAAAACTGTTTTCAATCGGTGCCTGGTAGGTGATCAATTCACTAAAAATACTTGTCGCCACGGTTGCGTAAAGACTATACAGTAAAAAACTGCGTCCAATATGAAACCAAGAAACAATAAATAACGGAATGTTCATAATGCCATACCAAATAGCAGGAGAAAGCCAACCCGATCCATACCAGATCAACATCCCCGTCCCAAAAAGCCCACCTGTCAAAAAGCCTTGATGCGCCGCAACACCCTGAGCACCCAGCGCAAACAAAAAACTGCCGATTGTCAATAAAAAAAGGTTCCAAATCGGTGATTGCGCAAGGCGTTGTTGCTTGGATACTTTTTGTTGTTTGGTAATGTCTTGATTCATGTTTGCGCTCCAATGGATAAAAAACGATTGCGTTGTTTAAAGAAAATTCAATGCCGCGTGGCATGCCAAAACAGTGCATATCCAAAAACCTTTCGATACATCGCTGAGGCATTGTGAGCCAGGTCGTCTTCTGATAAATAAAAAGAAACGCCTTTTGTAAAAATACCAAGGAGCTTTTTTTTCGGCAAGAGCTAAAAGGGGATAGAGAGAACGCGTTTGTTCTTTTTATGTTTCTTATCTTTTTATACAACATGAAGATGTGTCTCTTGCCGTATACTATCTATAATAAATCCTTGACAAAAAAAGCATGGCTCATTGTTGTAATCCAAGAATTGATACAAAGAAATTTTTTACGGAATAAAAGGACACGTCGTTGCTTACACACACAGTACCTAAAGACAACTTGATTCATATGGGCCGCGAAGTCTTAGCGATTGAAATCGAAGGCCTGCAAACTGTACACGCCGCCGTTGATGAGGATTTTGCTCAGGCTGTTGCATTACTTTTGGCTTGTACGGGGCGTGTGGTGATCACCGGTATCGGAAAATCGGGCTTGGTCGGGCATAAATTGGCAGCGACGTTCTCCAGCACGGGAACAGCCGCGTTTTTTATGCATCCGGTTGAAGCCGTGCATGGTGACATGGGGTGCTTACGCGACGGTGATGTGGTACTCGCGCTGTCCAATTCAGGAGAAACAAGTGAGCTCTTGGCTATCTTGCCGACGCTGACGCAAATGGGGTTACCCATCATCGCTTTAACAGGAAAAAAAGATTCGGCGTTGGGACGTGCCGCACAATGTGTTTTGAACGCGCATGTTCCTCGTGAAGCGTGTCCATATGGTTTGGCTCCGACAGCGTCAACCACAGCCGCCTTGGCTCTGGGTGACGCCTTGGCTGTGAGCCTCATGCGCGTAAAAGGCTTTAATGATCAAGACTTTTTGCGCGTGCATCCAGGCGGCGCGTTGGGGCAACAGTTACGCGTTGCCGTACACAAGGTGATGCGTACAAACAATGTGCCGTCTGCGACTGAAGACGTGTCGCAACGAGAAGCCCTGACATTGCTTGATCGCGGTGCTCTGGGCGCGCTGATTGTCTTGTCGGCAAACAAAACAGTTGTCGGCATTCTTACCGACGGCGATGTACGACGCGCTGTATGTGGTGACGGTTTGCATCTTGATGCGCCTGTTGCCCAAATAATGACACAAAACCCTTGTTGCGCAAGCATTGACGATTCGGTCGCAGGGCTTTTGGATGTGATGGAAAGCAAGGCAATCACGGTCTTACCCGTTGTCGATACAACGCACCGTTTGCTCGGCGCAGTGCACATGCATGATTTATTGGGTAACGGTGCCATTCTTTTTCAAGAGTCAACAAGAAACAATTAACACTTTTTTGGATTGATTTTTATTTTCAAATGAGTATTATTTTCAACGGAGTGCTCTTTCCAATATTGACTACAAACATGTTCATAGTATTTGTTGCAAAAGGCAGAGGGTATGCGAACTGCACATGATGAGTTTCAAAAATCAACAACGACAAGGTGTACTGACACACACACATCGCTCCATTTCGGAAAACTTTTTTTGGAATGGCGATATGTTGTGCGTTGTTTTGCAGTGTTCTTTTTTTGCATCAGTTTGAGTGCATGCGGCTCTTTCCATATTCCTCTTAATCCAATGAATTTATTAAATCTTTTTGACGGAACAAGTCAAAGCGGCGGTGTACGCGGTTCAAAGTCATACACAATCAAAGGCATCAGTTATTACCCGCTCATTTCTGCCGAAGGTTTTCGCGAAGAAGGTATTGCTTCATGGTACGGCAAACCGTTTCACGGACGCACAACAGCCAATGGCGAAAAATATAATATGTATGCCATGACCGCCGCACACAAAACGTTGCCCTTCAACACCACCCTGCGTGTCACAAATATCTATACGGGGCGAAGCATTCATGTGCGTATCAATGATCGCGGCCCTTTTATCCGCGGACGCGTGATTGATTTAAGCTATACTGCAGCCTCTCAACTCGGTATTGTCAAAGCAGGCACGGCACGCGTGCGCATTCAAGTGATCGATTAGTGTCTCATTGCAAAAAGAAATAACTGCACATTAAAACTGTACGATATTGAAAAAATATATTTCTAGGGTTATAAAAAGGCTTTTTTTCTCTGCAATGAGACAATCTAAAAAAAGACAAGAAGAAATACACTCTTTATTGGAGTTGAAATTCAAGTGTTTTTGCATCAAGATGTTGCATTGTGCCTGTTTGCTTTTTGACCAAATCAAGCACCAAGCGTGTGCCGTTGGTTTGCCGTGCGCTTCGAATGCCCTTCAAGCGTTCGTTTTGGGGAATTTTTGGCAAAGTTATGGCCCAAAAGCCTTCCAAATCAATCACATAACGAGGTGGATTTTCTAAAGAAAAGGCCTTTGCATCCATATCTGTCGTGCCAAAAATGCGAAAAATGAGTGCGTCGTCATGAATGTTTACGGTGTTTGCCTCAACGATCTTTTCATCCGCGGCTTTTTTTACCCCACTGCCTGTCACAATATTCAGCGACGCAGGATTTTGTGTGTCTGCAGATTGTACCGCGTTGTTACTACCGATTGAAGCAGAGTCCTCTTTTTTGCCCTGTTTTTCGTCGTTACCGGTCTTGTTTGTTTGATTCGCTGTCGGTACAGCCAAAGACGCGTTCTTTTCGCCGGACAGTTGGGTTGTTTGTGTTGCCGGCAGTGTTTCTGCGTTCTCTTTTTGTTTGCCCGGAGTAAAAGCGTTTTGCTCTACGTCCTCTTTATCTTGATTTTCAACCGTTCCTGCTTGGCGGTCAGCGATGTTGTGCTTTTCAGTTTGAGGTGTTTCTTCTGTGTTTTTTTTAAGTGTGTCAGACCAGACAATGTCTTCACTTGGTGTAAAGGATCTTTGTCTGTTTTGTTCTTCTATTTTTTTAAGATTTTCATGAAAACTGTTGAGATCTTTTTGAAATACTTCAAATTCTTGTTGCAGTTGTTGCGGGGTACGTTCTTGCGTTTGTGATTCTTCCTGTGTTTTCGGCAGTGTGGTTTCTTGTATTGGTTGTTGAGGCACGCTTCCGTTTTGCTCTACGGATGCAGCATCCGTCGGCAACGTTGTATTGAGCGAACCTGTCACGATCTGGCCGCTTGGCGGCGCAGATTGCGGCAACTTTGGCGCACGAGTGAGTTCGAAAGCGGCAAATCCGGCCAAAAGAAGCATAAACAACCCAATAGCAAGGGCAATTTTAACTTTAGACATGAGAAAGGATTCTCCTCACAAAAATCGTTGTCAGCATATAGAGATCAACTTTAATGTTTGAGCGGAAAGAAATCATCCAACGCTTTTGATGCCAATTCCTGCTCTTGAATTTTTGGAAATTTTTTAAGCAAAAAGGCTTTGAATTTTTTAGCATATTTAAAATTTGGCGCCAGTTTGAGCGCGTATTGCAATTCTTCAAAGGCCTTCAAAGGCTCGTTGATTTCATAATACGCGCGCGCCAAATTGAAACGCGCGTTGGGGTCATTGGGAGCCAGCTCCACAACCCGTTCACAATGTTCGCAAGAAAGACTGAGCAACGCGTTTTTTCGCAATGTTTTGGCAAAATCGGCAAACATGTGTTTGTGTGCCGGCATGATATTGTCTTTAAGGCGCAACAATTTTTTGAATGTATTCAAAGAGGTGCGTTTGTCTCCCTGACGCCATAACTTCATCGCCAAAGCAAAACGACTGCGACTGTCAAAATCAAGCTCCAGCGCTTTTTGCGCCCTGGCAATATTCACAGTCGGAGGCTGTTTTGCTTGTGCTGTTTCCAACACCACAGATGGTGACGGTTTTTCAAGAACCGCAGTGGGTGCGGTCTGTTTTGCTTTGGGTGTCGGAACAGCCTCAGTCGGCTTGCTTGTGGCTTCTTTCCAGTTATAAATGGTTGTCCGTTCTTCCGCTTGGACGGCCTGTTGTCTGTGCGGTGTAACCAAAACATGTGGCTGAGGTTCAAAACCGTTCAGTTTAAAGTCGGTCACACTGAGACTGACGGGCGCTTCTGCAGGTTGAAGCTGTGCATTGAGTAATTGAACTTTATAACCCTCATTGTTTTTCCAAACAAACCAATAAAATTTATTGGGGATATCAAGTCTTGCCGCTGCCGGATTTTTATTTTGAGTGCGGGTTGCAAACACACCCACAAAAATATCACTGGACACGGTTGTTCTCCCAAAAAAATCAACAAAAAATCAGAGTCGATAGATTTTTTTGTTATTTTTCATCTATTGCAGCCAACGCCTGTTCCAAGTCGGCAAGGATATCGTCTATATGTTCAATACCGATTGAAAGACGAACCATACCCGACGAGATTCCGCTTTCTTCTAGCTGTACATCTGAAAGTTGACGGTGTGTTGTCGATGCAGGATGTAAAGCACAGGTTCTGATATCGGCAACATGCACTTGTAACGAGGTCAGTTTAAGATTGTCAATAAAGGCTTGTCCGCCTTTTCGACCGCCTTTTATCGTACAAGACACAACCCCACTACACCCTCTGGGCAAATATTTTGCAGCCAAGTCATGACAAGGGCTTTGCGCCAATCCGGGATAACTGACGGCAATGATGTTTGGATGTGCTGTTAAGTATTCTGCCACTTGTTGAGCGTTCATACTATGGCGTTCCATACGTAACGGCAGCGTTTCCAAACCGAGATTGAGCAAAAAAGCGCCCATGGGTGTTTGTAAGCAACCCAGATCGCGAACCAATTGCACACGCGCTTTCACAATATATGCGGCTTTACCGAACGTTTGCGTGTAGCTGAGCCCGTGATATGACGGATCAGGTTCGGTACATGCAGGAAATTTGCCGTTTGTCCAATCAAATTGTCCGCTGTCAACCACTGCACCGCCGAGTTGCACAGCGTGCCCATCCAGGTATTTGCTTGTTGAATGGACAACAATATCGGCACCGTGTTCAAAAGGACGACACAAAAAGGGTGTGGCAAAGGTGTTATCGACAATCAACGGCACACCGTGTGCGTGAGCCAAATCGGCATATCGTTTGATGTCAAAGACCTGTAAGCCCGGGTTGGCAAGCGTTTCACCAAACAAGGCTTTTGTATTGGGTTGAAAAGCGCTGTTGACGGCGTTGTCGTCGGCATCGGGAGCCAACATAGTGCACGCAATACCCAGTTTGGGTAAAGTGACGTTCATCAAGTTGAATGTGCCGCCATATACGTTTGAAAGACAAACAATGTGATCGCCTGCCGAGGCAATATTGAGTATCGCAAGCATTGTGGCGCTTTGCCCTGAGGCGGTACAAATCGCGCCCACACCCCCTTCAAGAGCGGTTATTTTTTGTTCTACGGCGTCAACGGTCGGATTGCCGATACGAGAATAAAAAAAACCTGATTCCGTCAAGTCAAAAAGTTTACCGACGTGCTCGGCCGAATCATAGGTGAACGTCGTGCTTTGGCAAATAGGAACCACACGCGCTTCCCCGTTTTGGGGGCTATAGCCGGCATGTAAACATTGGGATTCTATCTTCATAAAAAACTCCATGACAAAAGAAGGTCAAATTGGGCTTGCGAGACCACATTATCTTCCTTATTGGCTTTTGAAAATAGAGTATTTTTTCAGCTCTTGCAAGACTGCATTCCTCTACACGATGAACTCTCAACATGACTGTAAAAAAGAAGCACTTGCATAATTGTGTATAACGGGCTAATGTAAAAGCATTCAAAATCATTTTTTATACATTTATGCGCGTTGTGTAGTTAAAGAGACAATAACTGCGTATAAAATAAAACGATTTGTCTTTGTTCTTTATTGTTTTTGCGTGTGCCGAGACGTTGTGTATACCAAAACAATCTGTCATGAACGCCATCGAGAGGATGTATGGAATCTTTATCTGTCAAAGAACAAAAAAGTGATAATGAACGCATTCAACTTGTGACTTTCAAAGTCGCCCAAGAAGAATTTGGGGTTGATATTTTGCGCGTGCAAGAAATCATCCGCATCATGCCCATTACACGGGTCCCCAACACACCGATTTTTGTGGAAGGGGTGATTAATTTGCGCGGTAAAGTCATTCCTGTGATTGACATCCGTAAGCGTTTCTCACTGGCCACTGTGGGGCATACCAATCAAACACGCATCACCGTAATGGATTTAAACGGCCTTGTTGTCGGTTTTGTGGTGGATGAGGTGTGTGAAGTTTTGCGCATTGACGCGGCAACCATTGAGCCGCCGCCGGCAGTTGTGGCCGGTATGGGGTCGGAATATATTCGCGGCGTCGGAAAATTACAGGATCGGCTTTTGATTTTGCTTGATCTTGATAAACTCCTTTCGGAACAAGAGGCCGAAGCCTTGAGTTCTGTGGCATAACACTATACTTTTCGTTGTTATTAAGCTTTTTCAGTTTTCTACTTTGAGGATGAAAACATGGCTGTTGTACGCCGTATTGCCTTGGTTGCGCATGATGGTTGTAAGGCTGAACTGATTCAATGGGCCTTGTGTCACAAGGATGCCTTGCGCGGTCAAATGTTGACGTGTACGGGAACCACAGGACGCCTGTTGCGTGAAGCGTTACTGCATGAAAAGACAGACACAGACGGAACAAAAACAGATCAAGACACAACTGAACTGCATATCGAATTGCTCAAATCAGGCCCCTTGGGTGGAGATCAACAACTCGGCGCACGGATTGCCGAAGGACGTATTGATCTATTAATCTTCTTTTGGGATCCCATGCTTGCTCAACCGCATGATGTGGATGTGAAGGCATTGTTGCGCATTTCAAACCTCTATAATATACCGACAGCCTGTAACCGTGCCACGGCTGATTATCTGATCTTGTCTCCCTATTTTTACGAAGCGCCACAACACTCTGCCGCAAACTTCAGCGTATACACCGAACGCTTCGATACCGTAAAACCAACACCTTAAAAAATGTTGCCTTGTTTGAGTAACGTTATGCCTTGGAAGGCACGTCCTGAATGCGGCAACGCCTTGACTTTCCTTAAAACCTCGCGTAAGAGCCATGGGCTGACACGATTATGCACTTTTTCCGTTGGGGTTGAGGCCGAATATGTTTGAAAGTCTTTCCGAACGCTTGTCGAGCGTCTTTCGTTCCCTTGGCGGACGCACACAATTTACCGAAGAAACGCTCAAAGACGGTTTGCGCGAAGTGCGTTTGGCGTTGCTTGAGGCTGATGTCAACTTCACGGTTGTCAAAGATTTTATAGCGCGTGTCCAAGAACGTTGCCTCGGTCAAACGATAGAAAAACACCTTACGGCATCACAACAACTGGTTCAGGCCGTTCACGATGAACTGGTTGAATTGCTTGGCGGCGAGCAATCGGCGTTAGATTTACGCGGTGCACAGCCCGGGGTGATTATGCTGGTGGGCTTGCAGGGTTCGGGGAAAACGACGTCTGCGGGGAAAATCGCCAATTTGTTGCGTAAGCAAAAGATGCGTCCATACCTTGTTCCTGCCGACGTATATCGTCCTGCGGCCATTGAGCAGTTGACATCGTTGGCAAAACAGTTGGACATGCCTGTGTATGCGTCAACGCCTGCTATGAATCCTGTTGAGATTGCACAGCAAGCAGTGCACGCAGCCAAAGAGGCACAAGCCTCTGTCGTGTTGTTGGATACGGCAGGCCGTCTGCATGTTGACGATGCGCTAATGCAAGAACTTGTTGACATTAAAAACGCTGTGCAACCGCAAGAAATTCTCTTTGTCGCCGACGCCATGACAGGCCAAGACGCCGTCAATGTTGCTTCGGTTTTCAATGAGCGCTTGGGTTTGACGGGGGTTGTACTTACCAAAATGGACGGTGACGCTCGCGGCGGTGCGGCGTTATCGATCAAATCGGTGACGGGTGCTTCAGTCAAATATGTGGGTATGGGCGAAAAACTTTCTGAGATGGAAGTGTTTCACCCCGATCGTGTTGCGGGACGAATTTTGGGCATGGGTGATGTGCTGACTTTAATTGAGAAAGCGCAAACCGCCTATGAAGCCGAAGAAGCCGAAGTCATGGCCAAGAAGTTGCGTAAAGCAACATTTAACTTGGAAGATTTTCTTACACAAATGCGTCGCGTAAAACAAATTGGTTCGTTTGGTTCGCTGATGAAGATGATTCCCGGTTTGGGAAGCATGATGGATAAAATGGCCGATAGCGACTTGCCTGAAAAAGAAATGATGCGCACAGAAGCGATCATCAACTCGATGACACGGCAAGAACGACGCAATCCCGATATTTTAAATGGAAGTCGCCGAGCCCGAATTGCCAAAGGTTCCGGGACAACGGTGCAGGAAGTCAATCAATTATTGCGTCAGTTTGAGCAAATGCGCAAGATGATGCAACATATGATGAGCGGTAAAGGAATGCCGAAAATGCCCGCCGGCGGAGCCGGTGGCGGCCTTGGTGGTTTGGCCGGTAAATTGGGCGGTCTTGGAGGCCTCGGTGGCATGGGCGGCCTTGGTGGCATGGGCGGCCTTGGTGGCATGGGCGGCCTTGGTGGCCTCGGTGGCGGTTTGCCTTCTTCAAGCTCTTCAGCCACAAAGAAAAAGCGTGATAAAACTAAAGAACGCGCCAAACGTAAAAACAATAAAAAACGATAACCATTTCATATCAGGGCAAGGTGTTTTTTTAGAGTGCGTTGCCCCAAAAAGAACAACACGGATCAGCATCATTGCTTTGCGTAGTGCCGTTATGGCAGTTGGCAACGTTTTTGTTTGATTTTTGTTCTTGATATATAAAGGGTAGCAAGGCCTCTCTTGCTTTTTTTACACAATTATTGCCTCCTCAAGGAGAAGAAGTTCATGTCTGTTAAAATTCGTCTTACCCGTTTGGGCAACAAAAAACGCGCCTTCTACCGTATTGTAGCGATCAACAGCCAAACCCGCCGTGACGGCCGTCCGTTGGAATTTCTTGGCTACTATAATCCTCAGACCAATCCTGCCGATGTAAAAATTAATATGGAAGGTCTTAAAAAATGGATGTCTCTCGGCGCGGAAATGTCTGATACTGTTGCTTCAATTGTGAAGAAATACAGCGCCTAAGGAATGTATTTCTTATAGTTATTTTTTAGGGGCGAAACGATTTTGGCGTGTCGCCTCTTTTTTTATTGAAGCACGAACCTCTGTTCACCATCAATCCAAGGAAATATGAGTGCCAAAGAATCTTGTTACATTTGTTGCCAGATCGCTGGTTGATGCGACCGATGAGGTGCGCGTGCGAGAAATTCAGGGTGATCAAACGGCAATTATTGAACTGTCTGTTGCCAAAGATGATTTGGGTAAAATTATCGGACGTCAAGGACGTACCGTGCGTGCATTGCGCACGCTGGTTTCTGCTGCCGCCTCTAAATCTCAAAAACGTGTCACCCTGGAATTGCAGGAATAATTTTTTCCCTCTGTCAGGGATTGTGACACGGCCTCTCTCTGAGAGGAACGCTTCTTTTCTGCTTTGCAACACTTTTGCACACAAAAAAGCCCCCTCATCAGAGGAAATATTGCCGGGATAAGCTGGGGGCGGCTTTTTTTAGTAATGAAAAGACAATGCTCTCCTTGAAAAAAGATATAACACAGCCCACGACCCGAAAGAAAAACATTACAAAATAGAATAAATACTCTATATAAAGTACAATCCGCATAGATCTGGTGTGTGGGGAAGGCGAACGACTGACCCTGTTTCTTAATAGAGACATGACTGCTTTCTGATCAGCTGTACAGCATATCGTGGCGCATGATATCTCTATGAAAAACAAAGAAAAAAATAAAAATACAATGTTTGGGGCAAGGGATTGACTTGCAAAAGCATAAACTCAACGGTATAATATATGCCTTTGTCGGTTTGTTCTGTTGACCGCAAACATACAAAAGAATTCTGTAATGAAGGATAGATCCATGAGCAAAATGCGTTCACTGTGTGAGGAGGCTGCCGGTAAGGCTGAAGTGTTGCAAGGCAACATCGCTTTTGCGGCAGGATGCGTGCGTGCAGGCATCCATGCGGCAGACGGGTATCCGGGAACACCCAGCACTGAAGTCATTGATAAAGGCCTCTCTCAAGTACAAGATTTAATCACTGTGGGATGGTCGGTCAATGAAGCCGTGGCAGCCGGTGTCGGTGTCGGACACACCTACGCAGGACGTGACTGCGTTGTGACCATGAAAATCCCCGGCCTTTTTCAAGCGGCAGATATTTTTACCAGTATTGCTCTTTACTCCGCACCCCGCGGCGCATTAATTTTTTATATTGCCAGCGATTTCACGCCAAGTTCAACCCAACACGTTATTGATCCGCGCTACTTGTACAAAAGCTGCTTTGTACCCGTCTTTGAACCGCGCAATCATCAAGAAATGCACGAAGCTGCCGCTATTGCCGCAGACATTGCCAATCGTTTCAATACCGCAACCGTGATCCATGCCAGCGGCTTGTTGTGTCACAGCGAAGGGCTTGTGCGCCTTATGGAAAAGACAACGCGTCCCCTCGCCGAAGTCGCGCCCCTGCGTCAACTGAATTCTCTCCCCGTACAAACGCGCCTGAGTTACAACAACGTCATGGCAGAACGCCTGCCTGCCATGATCGAAATGGTCGAAACAAGCTCGCTCAACAAACACATCAAAGGCGCAGGCAAAAAAGGCGTGATCACCTACGGCACAGGTGCCATGCATCTGGAAGAGTATAAAGCTCGCTTTGATCCCTCTATCGACATTCTGTCTTTGGCATTCACCAACCCCCTGCCGCTTAAACGCATTCGGGCGTTCTATGACGAGATCACAGCCAATGGCGGTGAAGTCTATGTCCTCGACGACGGCTATCGTTTTGTGCAAGAAGCCTGTCAAGCCGAAGGCATGTCCGTGAAAGGCAAAGACGCATTCAGCAATATCACCGAATGGGAACCCGCAACATTGGCAGCCTTCCTCGGCACGCCCCTTCCTGCCGTGGCGCCTGCCGAAGCCCTTCCCGTACCGCGTCCGCCCATGATTTGTGCCGGTTGCCCTTATCGCCTGATCGGTGAAGAGCTGGCAAAAATGCGCAAACGTGGTAAATTGGAAGCCATTTTTGGCGATATCGGTTGTAACACCCTGCTCTATTTCATGAATGCGCTGGATACAGGGCTTGCCATGGGTGCCTCGGAAAGCATTCGCACAGGGTATGTGCTCTCAAAACCTGAAGCCTCGTGTTCATGTATCAGCTTGCTTGGCGACGGCACAGAATGCCATTCGGGTATGGATGCCACGCGCAATGCTGTGTTCCGTGGCGTTCCCGGCGTTAAATTACTTCTTGATAATGAATGGATCGCGATGACAGGCGGCCAACCCGGCCCCTCTTCTCCACACAACTTGGCCGGTCAACCGTCTGTGTTTAAACTGGACGAAGCCCTACGTGCCGAAGGCGCAACCGTGATCACGGCCAACGCCTACAACCTGAAAGAAATTCGTCAAGGTTTGACAGAAGCCTTTGAAGCCGCAAAAAACAACAGCTACGTTGTTCTTATGATTCGCGGCACCTGTATTCGCAAAGTGCCCAAACAAGGTTGCGCACGCCAATTGCAAGTCGATAAAGAAAAATGTACCCGTTGCGGTGCGTGCTTGATTTGCCCTGCGGTCACCCGCGATCAAGACGGCACACCGACATGGAACAATTTGTGTTGCGGTTGTATGGGCAACACGCCCTCATGCGGCCAGAAATGCCCGGTACAAGCTATTTCCGTTGATGATGCAAACAACACAGCCTGTGCCGTCAATATCGACTTACCGACAGCTCCGGAAGAGCTTGCCGTGCCCACGCTTTCTGCAACCGACCGCCCCGAACGCCTGTCTTTGGCTATTCGCGGTGTTGGTGGACAGGGTAACTTGTTTTTCGGTAAAGTGTTGGCTCAAGTCGCCTTCCTTGCAGGATATGACGAAACAAACATCGTTAAAGGCGAAACCCATGGCATGGCTCAAATGGGTGGCCCTGTCATCAGTACCTTTGGTTGTGGCAATGTATCAAGCCCGCTTCTTATTCCCGGCACTGCAGAAGCGTTGATTGTCATGGAAAAAAGCGAAGTGTTGCGCCCGGGATTTTTAGACATGTTGCGCCCCGGTGGCACCGTGTTATTGGCCGAAACACGCATTCTTCCTCAAGGTGTAAAACCGGAACAATATCCCGCCGACGAAGCCATTCAAAAATTGTTACATGATTACAAAGTGGTTCGTGTCAATGTGCTTGATATTGCGTTACATCTTGGCGACCATAGCGGACGTTGTGCCAACGTTGTCATGCTTGGTGCGCTCAGCACCTTAGAACCGTTCAACGCTCTGCCACAAGAACTGTGGCTGGCTGCACTCAAAAAACTCAGCCCCAAAGCCGTACTGTGGCAACTCAATCATGCCGCATTCATGGCCGGTAAAGCTTTGTTATAATTCTTGGTTTAGAATGAAAAGAGCGTTGGTTTCTTCACGTCAAGCACAAAGCTGTTTGCCGACGCTCTTTTCAAAGCTCAACCCTTCTATGCGTCAAAAAGAAATAAAATACATGGCTGTTCTATTTGCAAACAGCTTTTTCTGTCATATGTATAATTTGTTATACACGGTATACACCGTGCAAAAGCAAAAATGAATGTTCTTTTTGCTCATAACGGGATCTCACCAAAAAAGAAAACGACGATATAATATACCTATTGTATAAAATACCGACAATTTGCCATTTTGAGTCATTGCAACCAAGCTTTTTTTCAGATAATAAAGACGCATACCGTGTAGAGGAGGCCTACATGTCTGACAAAAAATATAGACTGGTAACCCGTAGCGATTTTGACGGACTGGTTTGTGCCGTTGTATTGCAAGAATTGGATCTCATTGATGATATTCTTTTTGTTCATCCAAAAGATGTGCAAGACGGAAAAATTGAATTGGGACCCAAAGATATTACAACCAATGTTCCTTATAATCCCAATGTTTTTCTGGCCTTTGACCACCATTTTTCCGAAACCATCCGTAATGCCGGTCAATTAAAAGAAAACAGTATTATCAATCCGTTGGCTCCGTCTGCCGCACGTGTTGTGTATGAATATTATGGCGGAAAAGAGCGTTTTCCAAATATCGCCGAAGACATGATGGTTGCAGTTGACAAAGCCGATGCAGCCCGCTTTTCTTTAGAAGACATTCTTGAACCGAAAGGTTGGGATTTGTTGAGTTTTATCATGGATCCGCGTACGGGACTCGGACGCTTCCGTGAGTTTCGGGTCAGTAACTACGCCTTAATGATGGAATTGATTGAATGTTGCCGCACAATGAGCATTGAAGAAATTCTTCAATTGGACGATGTGCGTGAACGCGTGGATTTATATAATGAACATCACGAACGAGCAATAGAACAAATTAAAGAATGTTCAACCATTTATAATAATTTGTTAGTCCTTGATTTGCGTGATGCCGATCCCATTTGGTGCACCAATCGTTTCACGTTGTATGCCATGTATCCGCAGGTCAACGTATCTATTCACGTTTTATGGGGCATGAAAAAACAAAACACGGTCTTTGCTGTGGGTAAATCCATTGTGAACCGTTCATGCAAAGCCAATATCGGTGAACTGATGCTGGCTCACGGCGGCGGCGGACACCAAAATGCAGGGACATGCCAAGTCCTCAACGAAAGCGCGGGTGCTGCTTGTCAAGAATTGATTAGTCAACTGCAAGAAGCATAATGTTTTTTGGGGAACAGAGCTCCCTCGGTTGAGTGTTTTTTACTTGACCGACCAGTTTTTTTTTACTATAGAACTACATGTTGCGTCCGTAGCTCAGTCGGATAGAGCAGGAGCCTTCTAAGCTCTTGGTCGGGGGTTCGATTCCTCCCGGGCGCGCCAATAAATTTCAAGCACTTACAGCAAAAACTG
>CAYJFB010000030.1:0-23702 GCA_964369685.1 uncultured Desulfovibrionaceae bacterium
TCGGAGGCGTCGTCTCTGTCGTCGGAGGCGTCGTCTCTGTCGTCGGAGGCGTCGTGGAGCCGTCACCGTCTTCACCTTCAGGTTCAGGTGTCGGTTCAGGATCAGGCGTTGGCTCAGGATTAGGCGTCAACATAGAACCGTCACCGTCTTCACCTTCAGATTCAGGTGTCGGCTCAGGCTCAGGCGTCGGTGTGAATACGCCGTCGTCTTCACTTTTAGGATCGGATGTCGCCGTGGAATTGTCAGTTGTTTGTAAATTAAGGGCTTCCCTATCATTGTTTATAGGGTTTTCACCTGTAAAACCAATATCTAAACGCCCGAGAGCAGAAAGTCCTTCTTCTACTGAAGAATTTTTAAATTCACGAGCATTGCCGCCACTTGTAAGCTCTATATTTGCTACTGGACCTGCGGCGGGCATCAACATTTCGTCACCAAAAGCGGCAAAGAAATCCCCACTGCTGATGGTTGCGTCTGCAAATATGAAGTCAGGTAGATTTTCATCGGTAATCGATGTATAAAAATCTTGAATCACAACTGAACTACCGTCATCAAAGGTGAACACCAAATTATTGTCAATTCGTTCAACAATTGCATCACCCGAGGCAAAATCAAAATTGAAAACAACAGATTCTTGAGGGCTTTGTATTTCTGTGTTTTGTGTATGGCTTTCGGCAGAAGAACTTACTTCAGTAGATTTTGCAACCGGAAGGTCTGTTTCAATGATATTTTGTTGACCTTGAGTCGGTTTTGTAATGTCAATTGTTGCCATGGTGTACCACCTTATAGAATTTTAAATCTATGAAAAAAACTATAAAATAAAAAAGACATAAAAAAAGACGCCCACCACAACACATACCGTGCACTAATGGAGCGTATCATAGCACGCTTTTATGCTATTCTAACAAACAGGATATTTTTATATCAAATATTTTTACCAAAATATTTGATATAAATCATATACATTTTTGCGTACTTGTCAAGACTTTTTATCAGTTTTTATAACTTTACATAATGAAAACTATAATCTAGTAGTGCTATAGGTAATATATCTCACAAAGATCGTCCTATTATATATAGACGATCTTTGTGGATAAAAGACATCTTATTGTTTTATGGCGTGTTGAATATCATCAAGAATGAGGTATAATGATGGCACCAATATCAAACACATGAATGTGGCGAAAATAATTCCAAATCCTAATGATAACGCTACAGGGATGAGCATTTGTGCTTGACGTGATGTTTCAAAAATCAACGGAGCCAACCCGACAAACGTTGTGATGGTTGTCAATAAAATGGGACGAAAACGTTGAATGGCAGCTTGACGCACGGCCTCAAAAACAGGCACACCTTCAAGACGACGGCGGTTGGCAAAGTCAATCAGAACCAATGAGTCATTGACCACTACCCCAGAAAGCGCCACCAAACCAAATAAACTGATAACACTGAGGCTATACCCCATAATCAAATGTCCAAGCACAGCACCAACCATACCAAAAGGAATAGTCAACATAATAATTAATGGTTGTGTATAGCTTTTAAAGGGGATGGCCAAAAGCGCATAGACACCCAATAAGGCAAATAAAAGACCAAAAATCATGGCTGTTGTGCTGTCACGCATATCGGACTGACGTCCGCTGAATTCCCAAGATAACCCATTATAATCTTGTAATAAGCCGGGCATGATTTCACTGCTTACGCTGGTCATCATTTGTCCTGTCGCTGATGGTGGGGTGACATTGGCGGTTACAGTTGCCGTACGGCGACCGTTTGTATGACGAATGACAGAATCGGCACGTCCATCTTGGATATCTGTCACATCTCGTAACAACACCTCACGTCCGTCAGGGGTGCGTAAAATCAATTCTTCAAAGGTGGCCTCACGCGTGCGCTCTTCTTCGGGCAAACGCACTCGGACTGTCACTTCGCTAAAATCACGTTGTTGACGCAACACAACAGAACCTTCAAACGCGTTGCGGAGTTGGCTTGAAATATCTTGTGCTGTCAATCCCAATTGTTCGGCAAGGGGCTTTAAAGTTACATCAAATTGGCGTGTAGTTCTGCTTGTGCCTGTATCTACATCACCGATATTGGCATAGGTACTGAGGCGTGCAGCAAAGTCTTCGGCGGCTTGTTCCAAAACGGTCGTGTCACGATGTGAAAGACGCACGCTTAGACCTTTACCGCTCCCGGGGCCGCCCCGGTCAGACTGCATATCCAAGTTTTCCACACCGGGAAGCACACCTACACGCTGACGCCATAAATCAGTAAAAGCGGCCGTACTTATTGGGCGAATATCAGGATCGACAAGCAATACTTGTACACGCAGCTCCGTATCGCGCACCTGGGTAAAAATCCCCTCAGATAAGGCGTCTCCGCCGTTTTCCGCAACCAGTTCTTTGGCTGTGTTGACAAGACGATTTTTGACTTTATCGATTTCAGTGCGAGGCGCACCCGCAGGCAATACGGCTACAGCAAAAGCAAAATCTGCTTCAGAACGAGGCATCAAGTCAAAGCCCATACGCCCTGACGCAACATAACCGATGGTGATCAGTAATACAAAAAGACCACACGCAAAGGTGACATACCTTTTCAGTAAAATAGAATATAAAAGGCTGCCAAACCGTTTTTCCACAAACAATAAAAAATTCCGACTGAAGCGTTGTTGCCACGCTTCAAAGGCGGCAAGTCCTCTTGCAAAACTGTTTTGAGCTGTGGCGTTAGGTTGTTGTTTTTGATTAAGGAGATTTTTATGACGTGAATGTGACAAGTGTGCAGGTAACACATATAAACTCTCAAGCAAAGAGCAAAAAAAGACCGCCACAACCACACAAGGAATAGCCAGCCATATTTGGCCTGTCGTTCCCGGAATAAAAAGCATGGGCATAAACGCTACAATATTGGTCAATACACTAAATATAACAGGTCCGGAAACTTCTTCCGTCCCCCGTATGGCCGCTTCAAGCGGCGTATAACCGCGTTCTTGCCATGAACTGACGTTTTCACCCACAACAATAGCATCGTCTACAACAATTCCCAAGGTGATAATAAAAGCAAATAGACTCATCATATTGATGGTAAGCCCCATGGGCTCGAAAAACCAAAACGCACCCAACATCGATACAGGAATACCCAAACTGACCCACAACGCTAATGAAGGACGCAAAAATATCGCTAAACACAAAAAAACAAGAAAAACACCCTGTAACGCGTTTTTGATCAACAGTTCTTCGCGTTGTAAATAAATTTCGGCATCATCGTCAGTCACATGAATGTGTAAATCGCCGGGCATGGAAGCGTTGAATTTTTCTATAATACGCCGTGTGGCGAGAGACACAGATTCGGGCGTTTCTTCGCCGATGCTGTAGACTTCAATCAACAGCGCGTCTTCTCCGTTAAATTCTGCCCAACGCTTGGCGTCATCAAAAGTGTCTGTGATCGTCGCAATATCGTCCAACAACAAACGACTGCCGTCGGCATTGGTACGAATAGCTAAATTTGCAAAATCGGCGGCATAGTCACGGCGTTCATTTAAACGCAACATGATGTCACCGCTTGATGCTTGTACCGTTCCGCCGCCTTGCTGAATGGCAGAACTGCGGATCGCCGCCGCCACTTCATTGACTGTTAAATTATATCGCCGCAAAGTATCTTGCGAAATCTCAATCAAGACTTCATGATCAAGAACAGTATCCAGTTCAACTTGTGTGATGTCGTCGTCTTGTGCCAATTCGTCACGAATGAGTTCCGCCCAATATCGTTGAACTTGCGGCGTACCTCCACCCGTGAGTACCAAAGAAATCACCTCTCTGCGCGATGAACGCAAAGAAATTTCAGGATTGTCCGCATCTTCCGGAAGTGTTGAAATGCGATCTACGGCGGCTTTGACATCTTGAAGCAAAATATTGCCGTCCACGCCTTCGCTGGCTTCAATGGTGACACTGCCTCTACCCGAAGAAATCGTTGCCGTCGTTTCTTCGACACCGTCCAAACCTTGAACAGCTTCTTCCACGGCTTTGACTATACTCAATTCAATTTCTTCAGGTGTGGAGCCGTCGTATGAAACAGAGACCGTCACTGTGTCCATATCAAATTCGGGAAACACTTCTTTGCGCACTTGCGAAGCAAATAACAATCCTCCGACAACCAAGACAACCATCAATAAATTGGCGGCGACGGGATTGGCTGCCATCCAACCAACTGAACTGCGTGTGAGTGAACGTATGGAGCGCGGTTTTGGTGTTGTGGCGACTGGTTTTGTTGTGTTTTGATCGGACGTGGCAGAAGCATTTGAGGATTGATGTATGTGTTCATTATTCATGGACGGGATTCCTCAACAGATTCTGTTCTTGTGCGCTCCTTTGCCGATGCGGCCGGTTGTCGTTTTTCATCCTGTTTTGATTGGTTTGGACGCGCGGTATCAATGTTTTTTTGAACTTGTTTTGTTTGTGTGCTTTGGTTGGTGCTTACTAATCGCAAGGGCATACCTTGAACAGGCGCACCAAGAACAGAGGTGATAATCAATTCACCTTCTTTGATACTGTCACGAATAAACGTGGTTTCTGTATCACGCCATACCGCGTTAACGTTACGAACATCAAGTGTGTATGCACCGTTTGCTGCAGGCATGGCAATCCATACCGTGTCACCTCCACGCAATGCCGCGCGTGGAAGTTCGACCACATCATCAAGTGTACCCGCAACCATTTCTACATAAGCTTGATCGCCGAGAAATAACGCCGCAACATCGTTTTTCAGTCCCAAAGGATCGGGAACGGAAATCAATACACGCGCCATGCGTGTTGTGTCGTCCAAAGTACCGATTGTGTATACAACAGAACCTTCTCGCATCTCACCGGAACCTGAAAAAATTTTCACGGGAGCACCGTCAAACGTTTTCAAACCAAGCTGATACAACTTATCTAACGGTATCGCTGCTTCAATGTAATATTCATCCGTCCCGACAAGTGTTGCCAAAGCATCAGATAATGAGGCTTGACTGCCTAAAGAAACACCTCTGGCCGTGACCATGGCATTATATGGCGCCACAATCTTGGTGCGTTCTAAATTTAATTTGGCTTGTTCTACATCTGTTTTTGCAGCTTCCAGCGTTGCCCGTGCTTGAGCCAATTGTGGTTCGCGTAAAGCCAAAGAGGCGTTTTGTACGGCTCCGGGCATGCTTTTATTGAGTTGTTCTATTTCTGTGCGTGCAACTTTTTGTTGACCCATTTCCAAATCATAATCGGCTTTGGCTTTATCCAAAGCACTTTGTTCTAAGGCTAATGTATTTTTATAATCTGCCGAGTCTATCTGTAACAATAATGCCCCGGCTTCCAATAAACCGCCAACTTCAAAACCTTTACCCAAGCTCTCAACTTGACCGCTCACGCGACTGCGAACAACGGTTTCTTGAGCAGGTTTTATGGTACCCAAAGCTTTGACTGTTAAATCCGCATTGCCTACAGACGCAGATACGGTAGAAACAAGCTGACTGCTTACAGGCGGTGGAGTGCGCCTTGCGGTGGGTTTTGTTGCTACCAAACCCCACGCAATAATGCTGCCTGTTACCAATAATGCCACACAAATACTTGCTGTTCGCCATTTCATAAATATACCTTATTGTTCTTTTTCTGGGGGACAATGCCCCCCAGACCCCCTTGTTCCTGCGATATATACACACTGCGTAGCAGTGTGTATATATCGCAGTTCAAGAGGCTTTGAGTGTTTTTTCATCTAAAAAGAAAGTGACAGTGATGAAAATGTTTAGGAAAAATTAAAGTAAAAATATTATAGAGTGTTAAATGTTGTTTGGTTTTTTATGCATTAAGCTGCATGTATTTTTTTGGATCATGTAGATCTTTTACATACTTTTTCCCTGTGAAACCAGAGTGGGTTGGGAAGGTAACCCGCCATAGGTATCATCTTCTTCAGAAAAAGAAGAAAACAGCTCCGGCATAGTCAACGCACCAAGGCTGCGATAGAGCGTGATACGCGCTTGCAATACGGTCGTTTTTTGACGAGCAATGTTACGTTCCAGGGTTTGGACGCTTTTCAGTTGGGTGATGTAGTTTAAGAAAGGCAATACACCGCCAAGATAACTGTTTCTGGCTTCGGTGAGTGCGGCTTCTGCAAGGCGCATTTGATCTTGTAAGCGTTGCAAGCGTTGTGTTTCACCTGACTCTGTCGCAAGGGCGTCATCGACTTCTTGTATGGCTGTAGCGACAGTTTTTGCATAGCTTTGTGCTTGGATATCGGCCGCGGCACGTTGTGCGGTTTCTTGGGCTGCCAAAGCACCGCCGTCAAAAATCGGCATTACCAAAGAAGCCGCTAAAGTGGTTACCCAATTGCCAAAAAGCACCGAAGCTTCCGCCGCACCAAACGCACCTGCCGCAGTCAGGCGTAACGCAGGGTATCTGTTGGCGTGTGCTACAGAAACATCCCAATCTGCCGCGGCAAGGCGTGCCCAAGCTGCACGAACATCAGGACGAGCATCCAAAAGATCAATCGGTAAACCAACATTAGGAACAGAAGGAATGGAGGGCAGGGGAGCTGATTCATCAAAAATCAGACCTGTGTTTGGCAATGTGCCTTGCAAGACGGCAAGTTGGTTGCGCAGTACTGTTGCGCTTTGTTCCAAAGCGGGAACCTCAGCCTCTACAGACGCCAAAAGTTCTTGTTGCTGTAAAACCTCAAGACCTGAACTGATGCCGTTACTGAAACGCACTCTTTGCAGTTGTACCAAGTCTTCGTTGGTTTCAATTTGACGATCCAAAACAGCGCGTTCGGCACGGTTACCCAAAAGCTGTACCCAAGTGTCGGCCACTGAAGCCGTTATGGTCATGATTGCTGTCTGTACGTCGTTTGCCGAAGCCTGCGTCCTGAGTTCTTCGGCGGCATGATCTGAAGAAACTCGTCCCCACAGATCGACTTCATAGGCCGCGGCAAGTCCTAGGTTAAATGTGTCTGAAGTTGTTTGGGTACGTGATGCGTTTGAAGAATTTTGCGTTGAGCGACGTTGATGGGTTGCGCCGCTATCAAAATCAAGGGAAGGGAAAAAACCGGCAGTAGCTTGATCCAATGTCGCTTGACTTTGGCGCAATCGTGCCCAAGCAGTCATAATATCAAAATTGTTTGCCAAAACCGTTTCCATAAGCGTATTGAGTTCTTGGTTTTTAAAACTGTTCCACCAAGGTTTTGTGCTTGCAGAGTCTTTTACGTTTGTCACTTGATTCAACACATTACTGTATTGTGTCGGCATGGTGTTTGTAAAAAGGTCTGTAGCGTTCCTCTGTTCGGGAGCAAAAGGTGCACACCCTATCAAAAAAAACGGTAAGAAAAAGACAAAATATCGAAACAATATGGCGCAATTTTTCATACAATCCCTCGACACATTATCAGCCCCCTCAAAAGAAAAATGTTTTTTTGACATTTATGCAATATACATACCAGATATTTTTTAATAATATTTAAAAAGTTACGAAGAGTATATGTAAAAATATTGAGTTATTTTGTGCAAAAAATATACACCTGTTTATTTTTTTAACAAGTTGTATAGATTCGAAACCCCCTTGGTCTATAACAAACCAAGGGGGAAAATAGAGTACATTTTGAATATTTTTTCATCTATCACTCCTTATGTTCAAATTTTTATAGAATCACGTAATCTAAAGGAAATATTGAATCATAAAAATCAATAGTTGTATTGATTAAAGCAATATTTCCTTTAGATTTATCTAACTTTAGAAGTTTTTTATATTAACATGTTCTAAAAAGTCATTTCAAAACCGACACGAACTTCAAAGGGATTCAATGAAGTGACATTATCGGCATCATTTTTGGTTTGCAAGAAGTTATACAAAGCCAGGTTGACTTTATATTGATCTTTTTCACCCCACGCTTTAGACGCAGAGAAGTTTACATTATAGTAATCATAGACTGTGCTGGAATCACTTTTAAAATCTTTATTGTAATTCCCCCACAGATTTGCACTCACACCCCATTCAGGATGAAAAAACTCAATGCCTGCAGTATAGGTATCAACAGAGGAATATGTCAATTGCGTCCCGGCAGTAATATCTTGAGCATCTGAATAAACATATCCACCGCGAAGTTTGAAAAATTCATGCATTTGGTAACTGAAATCAAATTCTATGCCTTGGTTGCGCACTTTGCCGATGTTTTTACGAACATATGATCTGCCGGTGCTGGTAAGGGGTTCATATGTCGCATAATCAAAGGTTTCTTCACTGCTGAGGTAGTCTTTAATATCACTATAGTAATAACCGAGAGAGCCGGAAAAGTTGCCAATGGCACCTTCGTAACGCACTTCAAAATTAGAGCTTTCTTCAGGCTCTAAGTCCGAAGAACCATATACAGTACCGTTGCCTGTGGTTTCAGTACCATAAAGTTGAGCCAAAGTGGGTGCCATAAAGCCCATACCCCAGTTGGCTTTCAGGCGATGATCTTCAATAAATTCCCATGTAACACCGATATTCGGGGTGAACGCTCCGCCAAAATCTGCGTCATAGTGATCGTAGCGTCCTTGCAAAACAAAGAACAACGTGTCGTCAAAGAAAGCCAGCTCTTCTTGGGCAAAGAAAGACCAGTAAGCCAAGCTGTCCCCTCTGACGGCAGTCCTTTGGTTGGTTGTGGAGTACGAGTATTCTGCACCGAAGGTGAATGTGTTCCAATCGGCCAGACTCCAGCTGTCGTTGGCATTGAATACTGTCGTAGAGAATTTATCGGTATAATATTGTACGCCGCTACTAAATTTACCAATTTGCATTTCGCTATAATTGGCACTCATATTAAACATATGGTTTTCTGTACTGCCGTTGTAGACAAGTCCTGAACCATAACGAATTCTGTCGGTATATGACGTGGAAGTAGAGGCTGTTGCGCTGGATTTTGATTGAGCCGTATAATCTTGCTGTGCCCATTCGGCGATGAGGCGAAGCTCATGATCGTCATTAAATTTATAGCCTGTATCCAAGTTAAAAGCGACGTCATACCCATCAGAGCTTTTTGTCCAACCGCCGCTTTTCTGATCGGTTCCGGCAATATATCTGTCTTCTTTAATACCAGAATACAATTTTGTCAGCGATGTTGTAAAAATGGCATCAAAACCATTCATATTACCTGTATCAAATGTGTAGTAATTTCTTACAGAATCATTACCTGCAACAAGACCCACCGTGGCACTTTTTTCTTTACTGGATTTAGTGATGATATTGACCACACCGCCAATGGCGTTGGAGCCATACATGGCACCGGCTTGACCGCGTATAACCTCAATGCGTTCAATATTATTGACATTGATGCTGTTGATATAAAAACTGTGCGCATCTTTGGTGTTTTCTGCTGTAGAAACTCGGCGCCCGTTAATTAAAAGAACCGTACGGTCAAAGCCCATACCGCGGATGTTTATGCCTCCTTTTTGACCATCTACAGAAATGTTTGCCGAGTTGGCCAACACATCTTTTACTGAGGCGGCACCTGAACGTTGAATTTCTTCCTGAGTGATGACTTGCATGGTTTGGGGAACTTCTTCAATCAAGTGCTCTGTTCTTGTGCCGGTTACGACAACTGTTCCTGTTTTTGTAAGCTGGTTATCTGCGGCTTGCGCCTCTTTAGACACCATGAAGCTTGTTAATACTGCATACACCATCAAAACCGTAATGAACGAACGATTCATGATTTCCTTCTTTCTAAACGTTTAAATTTTTGAATTTTTAAAAACTGTTCATAGAAACAACAACGCATGATACAAGCTTTTAACTGATGTTAATTAAAAGTTAACATATTGAAATTAAGCTTGTTTTTATCGTAAGCATGATGCTTACAAACGGGCTTATGCCATTTGTTGAATATGTATGTCAATATCAAATTAAGATAAATTTTTTAACAAATACAATTTTTAAACCTATTTAAAAAATTTTATAAGTATGTAATATATTGTTTTTATTTGCTTTATAAATCAGTATTTTGAGAATAAATATCTTTTTCATTGGTTGACTTTGAAAACAACTTTCAATTTCATTGACAATATAAAAAAAATATCTTATCCACAAGACTATGCGTGCATTGCATACGTATTTTATGAAAATACGCTTTGTACTCTTCTCCACTCCTCCCCCCGTCAAGCTCGTTTGTAGCCAAGTTTGACGGGGAATTATAACCGGTATCACTATTTGTAATCTTATATTCTTTTTTATGTTTTTTGCTTTATAGCTTGTGTTAAACGCTTTTCTGAGGACTTGAAATGGATTATTCTGAAGAACTTGAAGAACTTGTAAATGCTTTACAAAAAGAAAGACCCATGCCTGATTATTTTGTCAAGCTCTTTGCCGGTAATGAACAATATAAAAAAGAAACGAACAAAAAGAAGAAAGTCGGTATTATTGGTGATGAATTTTATTGTCTTTATGCGCGTGCTTTTGGCTTGACTCCCATTTTCCTAAACGGAGGAAGTTTTTCTTTAGGTGAAAACGCAAGCCATATTTTTCCGCAAATCAGTGATCCCGTAGCAAAGTCTACACTTGGCTTTCTTTTTAACCAAGATATTAATTTATTTAAAGAATTAGACGCCATCATTATTTCGGCAAGCAATGACAGCTATAAAAAACTTATCTATTACCTTAAAGAGTTAAACATTACGCTGATTGAAGTTGAACCCCCCTCATTTCTTTTATCAAAAATGCCAATGAGTTATGTTGTTCAACAGTTCAAAGCGTTAAACGCATTGAGCAAAATCAACAATACTCGTCTCAGTTATCGCAAACTTAAGCGAGAATTGTGTGAATATAAACAAGCCTATGCCCTCACTCAATCCATACAATGGAAAGCTATCCCGCGGTTTGTTCAAGATTTCTTTTTGCAAACACTCTATCTGGATGACAGAAAAGACCTTTGGTGTAAAGAATTGGAGCAATACCTCAACGATGTGCATGAGGACGCCGTTGAGCCACTTTTTTTATTGCTGGGTTCACACATCCAATTTCCTAATAGTAAAATATATACAATATTTAATGATATTGGCATTACACATTTTGACAATCAATGTCTTAAGTTACCAAATTTTCAAAAGATTCCACTGCGTAAAACGTCTTTTTTATTGCTCTATGAATGCTTTAAATTTCAATATATGAAATCTTTTACTGCGCAAACGTTGACAAACCAAGAGCAATACGTGTTTTCAGCAGAAACCAAAGGCATTATTTATTATTTGCTTAAAGGACAAATATCTGAAGCCTATGAAGCAGAACAAATAGAAAAAATGGCAATCAAGTATTCTATTCCTTTTCTTTGCGTTGAAACGGATTATACAAACACGGATAATGAACAAATAAAAATAAGAGTTGAAGCCTTCTATGAAATGATAAAAAGGAAAAATAAACAATCAACAATTCAATAATTATACGATAATACACTAGATAATACATCAAAGGAGCTGTGTCATGTATATCTTTGGAGTGCTTAATCAATGCAAAAATGCAATGCAAATGTTATGGTCAAATAAGAAAATAAAGCATTTTTTAATTTATGCGATAGTATTTTTTTTCTTAGGAATGTATATCACATCAACACTCAATTCGATGATTCGAAGAGAACGACTTACTTTACCTCCGGCTATAGAAAATATAATATCTTCAATTTACGCACAAGAAAACCTTGAATACCAAAAACGCATGAAAGAAAGAGAGTTGCAACGACAAATGCAACAACAATCCTCTCAACAAAGATTGAATCAAAACATTCAACAACAAAATATGCAGAATAGAGATAATCAAAAGAGTCAACCAAAAAATACACAAGATGCTATAAGCCAAAAAAATCAGCAAAATACTGTACAGCAAGTAGCCAATCAAAGAACCCAACAAACAACGATCCAACAAGCAAAAGGAGGCTATAAAACGATATTTACTCCTGCAGGTGCGTTGGTTCTTATTGCCGAAATCGTAGCGATGTCTGCCATTTGTTGTTTTGTTATTTATTTAATTTATAAACGATTTACAGTAGATACTATTCCGCCACTCCCTGTGCTTTCCAATAAAGGTAAAATTGATGAAGAATACCAAAATAACTAATATACGACTCCTTACGCTGTTTGGGTTTTGGCTTTTTTTTAGTTTTGGCGGACAGTTTATTGGCGGACAACGGGAAATATTACTTCCTGTGTTTAATTGTGAATATATTGGTGACGGTACAACACGAGGTGCTTGTATTGCACTTGTCAAACTTGTTAGTTCATTCATGTCTACCTCTGCATTCATCAGTCTTGTTGGTTGCATTGTGCTTGTTTTTTTGTTTGGACGTTTATGGTGCGGATACGTTTGTCCGTTTGGTTTTATGCAAGATTTCATGACGCTTGTCAGAAAAAAATTGAAACTGACTCAAGTACAATTTTCATCGAAGTTGACCCCCGTACTCACACTTGGAAAATGGTTTCTTGTTTTTTACATTTTCTTTTATGATTTTTGCAGTGTCTGTCCTGTACAGAATTTTACTGTAACCACAACAGGATATGTCAGTGTTGAGACAAATACCACAAACATCTTTTGGGCAGTTGTGTTGTTGACGTTGGCATTTCTCAATGAACGAGCCTTTTGTAAAGTGTGTCCTCTTGGCGCTTTGATGGGCTTAACCAATCGATTGAGTGGGAGTCGTATAAAAAAATGTGGCAATGCATGCACGCATTGTCGGGCGTGTTTGGAAGTGTGTCCTATGAATATACAAGAGGTCTACGAAGACAGAACACACGCAGACATAACGCACCCTGATTGTATATATTGCATGAAATGTATTGAAGTTTGCCCAGAGAAAAAAGCTTTGCGCTATGATTTGATGGGAAAAACAATCATCGAGTCTCAAAGACACACGAGATAACAATGGAACAACGCACTAAAGATCGATACATACGAAATATACAACGTGTAGCCAATGTGGCTATCGAAAAAATAGCAAGTAATCCGGATTTGGCTTTTTATAAAGACGTCTATTATAAGACATTTTGTGAATTTGAACCGACAGAAAAGACATATATAGGCAGTTATTGCGTGATGGTTCCCGATGAAATCATCTATGCTTTGGGTTATTTGCCTTTGCGTTTGTGTGCGGGGCATCAGATTCCTGCGTATATCGGTGAGGAGATTGTTCCTCGTGATGCTTGTCCTGTGGTGAAAGCGTCTGTCGGTTTTCATGCCATGAAGGTATTGCCTATTTATAATCAATGTATAATGGCCATCATGCCTATGACTTGTGAAGGAAAACGAAAAAGTGCTGAGGTGCTTTCGCAATTTCTTCCGATCATACCGGTACCCATTATTATGACCAAAAATAGTAACTCGTTTGAAAAAACGGTAAAAACATTGCAGGCTCTTGTAAAAACGTTGGAGTATCAAACAGGAAAGAAACTTTCTAACAAAGCATTGAAAGACGCTTGTTTTGAGATTAATGCTGCACAAAAATATGCATATTTGTTACAAGAAAAGTTGTATGCGGCCAATCCTCAGATAAAAGGTTCTGAGGTTATGTTTGCCATGAACAGTTTTTGTTATACTCGGCCAAAAATATGGGCAGAAGCGACAAGAAATTTGTTGCAAACGATTGAGGAAAAAGAAAAAAATCCTAAAATTCCAAAACGTAGTAAACCACGTATTTTTATTGCCGGATCTCCGATTAGTTTTCCAAATTATAAAATTCCTCTTTTGATTGAAGAGCTTGGTGCGCAAATTGTGGGCGATGAATCGTGTCTTTCCGGAAGGTTGATGTATGATCCGGTTGTACCGAATGATTATAGTACCGTGAGTATTTTGCGTGCGTTAACCGCTCGTTATGTTGCGGCTTGTACCTGTCCTGTTTTTGATGATCTTGAAGATCGCCTTTGCAGTTTAAAAACCAAAATGGAGTGCTCAAAGGCCGAAGGGATTATTTATCATGTGTTGCGCGGTTGTGTGCCGTTTGATTTTGAATTGGCAGCCATGGAGGCCTTTTCTGAAAAAGAAAACATTCCTTTGCTGCGTGTTGAAACAGATTTTAGCAGTGAAGATGTCGAACAAGTCAAAATACGATTTGAAGCATTTATAGAGATGTTGGATCAAAGGAGACGAAACAATGGCTAACTATTATTTGGGGTTTGATGGCGGTTCGACGTACATCAAGGCAGCACTTATCAAAGAAAAAAAAGTCATTGCCGTAAAAGTTTTGCCGACAGGCATTGATAATGAAGCCACAGCAGACAAGATGTTGCATCTGTTGATGGAAGAAGCACAAATCCAACGGGAAGACATAGCCTTTATTACAGCTACAGGCTATAGCAGACGAACACTTTCTATAGCAGACGACACCATTTCTGAAATCACCGCACACGCTCAAGGTACAAAAATAACATCTCCAAACGGTACAACGCCTGCAATGATTATTGATATTGGTGGACAAGACAGTAAAATTATTGCCTTGGATAGTAGTGGCGGTGTAAAAAATTTCATCATGAATGATAAATGTGCGGCAGGAACGGGAAAATTTATTGAAGTGATCGCCAATGTTTTAGAAACAACGATTGATAAAGTTGCTGAACATTCTGCACAAAGCACAAACCCATGTCAAATCAATTCAACCTGTGTGGTTTTTGCACAAACAGAGATCATTTCTCTTATTGCACAGAAAAAAAGTCGTGCGGACATTTTATGTGGCATGCACATTTCAATGGCAAAACGTATTGCACGCCTTGCCAGAAAATATAAAGGGGAGGGTAATATTCTTATGACAGGCGGAGGCGCGTTGAATGACGGTTTACGCCTTGCCATTGAAGACGCACTGATGTGTGATGTAAACCCTGCCGTATATCCTCAATTTAATGGTGCAATCGGTGCTGCACTTATTGCGGTACAACAACATCGGCAAGAGCAAGGTTCTGCAGCGTAATGACAACATTGATGATTTTTACAAGTATCATAATTATGGGTTTTGCTTGCAGTTTTGGCTGTGGAACAATTACAACGCCGTTTATTTTGGGGAGTTTACTTGGAGAAGGACAAAATATTAAAGCAAGTAGAAACGCTATTGCACTTTTTTCATTAGGAAAGATCGTTTCTCTTTCTGTATTGGGTTTACTTTCATCGTTGCTTGGTGCAACGATTTTGGATATGGTTGAATCTGTTTATCCCAACAGTACTGTTTGGGTGATACGAATATTTACGTGTTTATTTGGGGTGTGGCTTCTTTATGGTGTTTTTTTTAAAAAGCAGTCGTGTTGTCGAGCTGAGTCGTGTTGTGGGTGTTCTGGCAGTTTGTCGTCTTCACCAAAATTGATGAGGAGGGGGTTTTATTTTGGAGCAGGGGTCTTATATTCAATCATCCCTTGTGCGCCTCTTTTGACGACACTGGGTTATGCAAGTACCATGTCACCGATAGCAGCTATGCTGTTATTAGCGGTATTTGGGATTGTTAATTCTATTGTGCCTCTTTTTGGTTATGCTTCTTTAGTGGGTATGGCGAATGTTGAGTTTGCATTGAAAACGCCTCAGTTTGTAAAATATATTAAAATATTTGGTGGTCTGCTTCTCATTGGTGCTTCGTTTTTTTATGCATAATATGTGGTGTGTTTTGTAAAATTTTTTTCATGTTTTGAGCAGAGCGTTATTCAAAAAAGTCATTTATTCATATCTTGAAGGATTATTTGTGCGGCACGATCAGCACTGCCCGGTTCACCGCACAATCGTTGCACTTCAGCAGCTTCACGGCGTACAGCAGCTAATAAGGCCGGTTCTGCGAGCCATTGTGAAACTTTGTTTGCCAGATGTTCCGGTGTAGCCTTTGCTTGAAGCAGCTCAGGAAACACTTCACGCCCTGCAATGAGATTGGGTAAACCAACCCATGGAACCCGCACCAACCATTTTCCCACAAACCACGTCACAGGTGAAACCTTATATGTAATGACTGTTGGTGTGCCCAGCAATGCTGTTTCTAGCACTGCTGTTCCTGATGCGGCAACCACACACTGACATGAACGTAAAAATTTATAGCGTGTTTTTGGTGGTTCAATATGCAAAGGAACAGAACTTGTCCACAAATTGCGTAACAATTGAGTTGAAATATTGGGAGCACATATACAATGAAAGGAAAGTCTGTTATGATGACGGGCAAGTTTTTGTGCTGTAGCCGCAAAAAGTGGCATCAATGTTTGCACTTCGTTTAACCGACTTCCCGGCATTAAACCGATTCTGCCTTCAATCGGTGTTATATCTTCCACATCGGCTTTGTGAATCAAATCAAGTAACGGATTACCCACATAGGTTACGTTAAGTTCTTGCCGAGAATAAAACGCTTCTTCAAAGGGTAAAATACACAAAAGCTTTTGAATGTGTTTTTTTAAAAAACGCACACGTCCCTGACGCCAAGCCCATACCTTTGGCGGAATAAAATAATAAACAGGGATTCCCAACCGAGCAGCAATAGCTGCAACTCTAAAATTGAATTCGGGAGCGTCAACGAGCACCACAGCTTGTGGTCTATGACGTTTCAATGCTTGTTTGATTTGTCGTAACAAACGCCATGCTCTGGGTAAAGCAGAAAAAACTTCGACAAAGCCCATGACTGAAAGCTCATGAATATCAAAAAGATTTGTTTGTCCTGCTTCCGCCAGTTGTTCGCCACCCATGCCGATAGCTTTGAGAGACGGATCGTGTTGTCGCAAGGCTTGTAAGAGTGTTGCTGCCTGCATGTCTCCGGAGAGTTCTCCGGTGTTAATCCAGATGAGACTCACCTATTCACCTCTGTAATAGCAAAACATTTATTGAATATTTAGAAAACACTTTATTTATTTTATTATATAAAATAAAATATTTAGTGAATTTGATGTCAAAACGCATTGATAAGATGCCCTTAAAAATCAATGTTTCGGTGTGTTAAATATAGACAGAATAGATAAATTCGCTCAACGCTTGTGTCCAAGAACGCATGTGCTCTCCAGTCAATGCTTCATAGCGTGCGGTGCTGAGAACAGAGTAGGCAGGACGTTTGGCAGGTGTTGGCCATTCATTTGTTGTTATTGCACAAACTTGTGCTGGCTTATTGGCTTGACGTACTGCTTCAGCTGTCAATTCACACCAAGAGGCCTGACCGGCATTGACTACATGTACTATGCCGGAAGCGTTCTTTTCCAGCAGTCGGAGGCTTGCTGCGGCAACATCCGGTGTATAACTGGGAGAACCGATTTGATCGTGTACCACGTTGAGCTGAGGGCGTTCATCAGCCAAAGAAAGCATTTTTGTTATAAAATTTGGTTTACCGGGACCAAAAAGCCATGCTGTACGCAAAATAAGGCACTCAGGGAGTTCCAAAGCCAACAAGGCTTGTTCACCGGCGAGCTTGCTTGTGCCATAAACGGATTGCGGGTTGGTGACATCTGTTTCAAGATACGGAGTTTGTTTTGTTCCGTCAAAAACAAAATCTGTGCTATAGTGAACCAACCGAATGCCGCCTGTTTTGGCAATTCTACCCAGTAACGCCGGTAAACCGCTATTGACAGCCAACGCTTCGGCAGGATGTTCTTCAGCGGCATCGACTTGTGTCCATGCCATTGTATTGAAGATGACATCAGGTGCCAATTCAAGAATATTCCGTGTGAGTGTTTCCGGATCATAGAGTGTTTCGGCATCTTGCCCTAAGGCACGCAATTGGTTGCGTTCCATGGTTGAGACATGCCAACCTTCGGTTTGTAATTTTGCAACCAGCGCTTGTCCCAATAAACCTTTTCCGCCTAAAACCAATGCACAACGTGAAGACACACGCATGTTTTTTGAATCGTTTATATCTTTTTGCCCCATGGTTTTCCTCGTCGGTAAATATATCGGATGGAACACAAGGTCAGCTATCAAGAGTGTCTCATACATCCATTATCTTCATAACATTGTTGTACCGATACGGTCAACAGCTTGAAAACCGGTTAAAAACATGACTATACAGCTTGCCAACGATAGCATAAAGCGTTATGCTGATACGGTTGTGGAATGGATCTGCAATCTTTTTATCTTTTAATATAAATAACCTTATTTTTTTGAGGAGTGTATCATGCTTGTTTCCGTCGCTCACGCCATGGGATCTGCCGGTGGTGCTGCTCCGGCCGGTGGAGCCGAAGCTTTTATGCAATTTATTCCGTTGTTGTTGATGCTGGCTATTTTTTATTTTCTGCTCATTCGTCCCCAGCAAAAGCGCGCTAAACAGCACAAAGCCATGTTGGAAGCGTTAAAAAAAGGCGATTCTATCATGACAACGGGCGGCCTTGCCGGTCGTATTGTTGATACTGACGGCGACATGTTGATCGTTGACCTCGGCGAAACAAAAGTGACGGTGGGGCGTGGGTATGTGGCAGGACTTGTCGATACCAAAAAAAAATCTGATGCCTAAAACGGATTGTTGAACATCAACGGAAAATACAATTGCTTAAAATCTTATTGTCTTTCAAAAGGCTTTAAGCCTGCTGCCGTTGTTTTATTTTGACAAAAAACACCCGAAGAAAAGAGGCAGTCTTTTTTCTTCGGGTGTTTTTGATCACTGATCACTCTAATCATTTGCTATCAAGGATGCATGGATGAATTCCTCAACCTGGCGAAAAATTGTCATTCTGCTGGTTTTTATAGTCGGATTGGCCTATGCCTTACCAAGTTTTCCGACTGTTGCCACTTCGGCGTTAGGGTCTTTGTTACCCAGTGCGCGTATCAATTTGGGATTGGATCTTAAAGGAGGAATAAGCCTCACCTTGGGAGTAGAAACGCAAAAAGCCGTTAATAATACCCTCTTGCAAACAGGACAAAATATTCGTTTAGAAGCCATGGATGAAGGGCTTACCGTACTCAATCCTCGTTTAAATGCAGATGCGTTAGAATTTTTTCTGCCGAAATCAGAGGAACAAACAGCTTTAGATACCATATTGGCAGATACATATTCTGAACTCAATATTGATAATGTGGAAGCTCTCGAAACAGGGGGGTTGCGCTATATTGTAACCTTTGACGACGCGTTTAAAATGACCATAGAAGCCATGGCACTCGATCAAGTCGTGCAAACCTTGCGTAATCGTATTGATCAATTCGGTGTGGCCGAACCGGATATTCGCAAACAAGCCGACAATCGTATTCAAATTCAATTGCCGGGCATGTCTGATGCTGAACGCGCCATACAACTTGTAGGGCAAACAGCACAACTCACATTCCATCTTGTGCGTGACGACATCAATCTCGATGGCTTATTGCCTCCTGAAGTGAGTCGTTTTCCCATGGTTGAAGACAAAAATAACCCTACAGAAACAGAAACCTTCATTCTTCTTGATCGTGATCCACTCATGACAGGCGAAAACATCGCTGACGCAAGACCCGGCTTTGAACAAGATAATTCTGTAAATGTTTCCCTTACATTCAATAATCAAGGTGCTGCCACGTTTGAACGACTCACCGGTGAACACATCAAGCGCCGCATGGCCATTGTCCTTGATGGAAAAGTCTATACTGCACCCACCATTCAAGATCGCATTGCGGGTGGACGAGCCAGTATTACAGGCAACTTCACAACTGCCGAAGCACAAGATTTGGCCATTGTCTTGCGTGCAGGATCTTTGCCTGCACCTGTGTCGATTTTAGAAGAACGCACTGTTGGGCCGTCTTTAGGGCAGGAATCGATTAATAAAGGGATTACAGCTGCCCTTATCGGCGCTTTGGCTGTGGCTGTGATTATGCCGATTTATTACAGTTTAGCAGGTCTTGTTGCCAATTTGATGCTGGTTTTTACATTGATTCTTCTCGTAGCCGGTTTGGCTGCTTTTGGCGCCACGCTGACATTACCGGGTATTGCGGGCATTGTTTTAACCATAGGCATGTCTGTTGATGCCAATGTGTTGATTTTTGAACGCATCCGCGAAGAGCTTCGACGAGGTTGTTCTGCTGCCGAAGCGGTTGTTGCAGGTTTTGAAAGAGCAAGCATTTCTATCATTGACTCAAACCTCACCACAATCATTGCCGCAGCGATTCTCTATCAATTTGGTACGGGTCCTGTACGCGGCTTTGCTGTCACATTGAGCCTTGGTATCTTGGCCTCAATGTTTACAGCTATCGTTGTTTCAAGAGTGCTTTTTGAACAATGGGCACAGCCAAATAATCGTCTTGCTATGCGAATTTAGTTTTTTAATAGTAATGAAATGATGAGATAACATTTTTAATCTTGTCTTTTTTTTTCTGGGGGGATAACCTGAAATAAACACTATATAAGAATGATCTTTAATTTAGAGGTGTTATGTAATATTGTCATAACACCTCTTTTTTATTTGATAAAAAAATGATGTGTTTTCAGAAAAATGAGCCGTGGACGGCCGCGAAAAGAAGAGCGTGACAGTGAAGAGTGAAGAGGAGCTTTGCTACATTTTTCAAGGTATTTAATGTTTTTTTGTAAAGCGTATTGTCTTTATCGTGAAGCTAGTGGTGGATTTCTTCATTATCTACCCAAAGTTCGCATTGTTGTATAACCGTATTCATGGCTTCTTCCACGCCATCAGGAGGGTATGCGTATCTCTTCAAAAGACGTTTAATCATTTTACGCATTTGTGCGCGTGCAGATTCTTTATTTTGCCAATCAACACTTCTCTTCTTTCGGAGTGTGTCAGCAAGTTCTTTCGTCATGGCTATGAGTTGTTCATTTTCATAAAAATCTTTGATGGCCTGCGGCTTGGTAAGAGCATTATAAAAAGCCAGCTCCTCTGCATTAAGACCCAGTTTTTCTCCCTCTTTATGAGCGTTGGTCATCTCCTGTGCCACTTTAAGCAGTTCAGCAATGATTTCTTCATTGCTCAACATGCCATTCAAGTACGCATTGATTTTTTGTTGAAGAATCTCACTAAAGCGTTGTGATTGCACCACATTAGTTTTACGATAAATCTTCACTTGTTCTGCCAACAACTTTTTAAGAATTTCTACAGCCAAGTTTTTTTCTTTCATCTTGGATATTTCTTCCAAAAAACTTGGGTCAAAAAGAGAAAAGTCTTTATTTACGTCAGCAAATAAATTGATAATACCTTCACTCTTGATGCTTGCTTTAAGTAAATTATTGATCTGCTCGTTTATTTCCGGCAAAGAAATTTTGCTCGCACTCCCTACAAGTAAACGCACAAGCAAAGTTCGCACCGTGTCAAAAAATGCCGATGTCAGACGTTGTTCTTCAGTGGTTACACTTCGGCATAAAGAAAGAGCATTTCGTAACAACAAAGCCTCTTTGATAAAAACATCTTGTGTTGTCTTGCCTTGTTGTTTGCCTATTTCCATACGGCTTTTGCCAAGAATAAAATCTACTCCGCCGCTGATGGTCTTGGCTCTCTCTAAAGGGCTTCCGTGCATAAAAGATGTAAAGTCATAGCCATGAATAAGATCTTGGCATACTTCCAGTTTTTTCAAAAATTGCGGATAAGCTTCTTTTTTAATGTCCATTTCGCCAAAATGTTTTTTATCTCGCACGGTATAGTCATTCATCGCTTGTTTTAACGCTGCGGCAATCCCTATATAGTCAACAACAAGACCACCTTCTTTATCCTTAAAAACACGATTCACGCGCGCAATAGCCTGCATAAGATTATGCCCTGCCATAGCCTTATATACATACATCGTAGCCAGTGACGGCACATCAAAACCTGTTAGCCACATATCAACCACAATGGCAATTTTCATACTGTCATTATTGTCTTTAAAACGACGAGCAAGGTTTTCCTTATAGCTTTTATTACCTATAACACTACGCCATTCTTCGGGATCATTATTGCTACCGGTCATAACCACATGCACTTTGTCTTGCCACTCAGGGCGCAATTCCAGCATTTTTGTATATATTTTCATGGCAATGGGACGTGAATAAGCCACAATCATTGCTTTTCCAGTCAGTTCATGGGCACGATGATTTTCGTAATGCTCTATGATGTCTGTTACAAGAGAGGTAATTGTTTGTTCAGCACCAAGCACAGCCTCCATTTTTCCAAGCTCTTTTTTACTTTTTTCAATGGCTATAGCGTCGGCTTGTTGGGCAAGAATATCATATTCGGCATCTATGAGTGCAAGCATCTTTTTGTCTAAATTTAGCTGAATAACACGGCTTTCATAATAGACCGGACGAGTTGCGCCGTCTTCCACGGCTTGGGTCATGTCATAGACATCAATATAATCACCGAAAACCTCGCGTGTGCTTCGGTCTTTGGCAGAAATGGGTGTACCCGTAAAGCCAATAAATGTGGCATTAGGCAGGCTGTTACGGATAATACGTGCCGTACCTATGCTGATGGAGGCGGTTTCAATATTTCCTGTATGATCTTTTGTGATTTTTACCTTTTCATGCAGACCATATTGTCCTCGGTGGGCTTCATCCGCCATGACAACAATATTGTGCCGTGTAGAGAGTGCTTCTTGTGACTCCTCAAATTTTTGCATCGTGGTAAAAATGATACCATTGGCTTGTATATTATGAAGTAGTTCACGTAAATTTTCACGACTCGCGGCCTGTTTGGGGCTTTGTCGTAAAAAATTCTCACAATGACAAAATTGCGCAAAAAGTTGGTCATCAAGGTCATTTCTGTCGGTGATGATCACAATGGTTGGACTTTGCAAAGCTTCTTGCAAGGCATGAGCATAAAAGACCATGGACAATGACTTGCCACTGCCTTGAGTATGCCAAAAAACGCCGCCTTTACCGTCAGTTTCGGTAGCTTTTTGGGTAGAGGTAATGGCCTTATTGACAGCATAATACTGATGATAGCCTGCCAAAATTTTATAACTCGTCAGTCCTTCACGAGAGAAGCAGATATAATTTCTTAGAATATTTAAAAAACGTTCAGGTTGAAAAATACCCTCAAAAAGTGTTTCAAAATTGGCGGCCTGAGTGTTTTCATAGGAGCCGTCAACAGTTTTCCATTCCATATAACGATCTTCGCCTGAGGTGATGGTGCCTGCCTTAGATGTGGCTTGATCGCTCATGACACACAGTGCATTGTAGGAAAACAGCGAAGGCACTTCCTGCATATAATTTTTGAGCTGTCGATAGGCTTCTGAAGCGTCTGTTTCTTCACGCGAAGGCGATTTTAATTCTATCACTACCAATGGCAACCCGTTGATAAAAAGAACAATATCAGGGCGTTTTTCGCTATGTTCAATCACTGTCCATTGATTCACAGCCATAAAAGTATTTTGCATAGGGTTTGCATAATCAATAAGATACACCAGAGAAGCTTTTTCTATTCCGTCTTGTACATATTTTACAGGCACACCATGTTGCAAATAATCCATAAAAATGATGTTTTTTTGAATAAAGTGTCCATCATCAAGGTTTTTGAGTTTGTACAAAGCATCTTCTATGGCAGCATAAGGCAATTGTTTATTAAGACATACAAGCGATTGCACCAACACCGATTCAAACAACGGCGAACGATAATCTCGTTCTACATCAGCTCCGTATACATGCGTATAGCCAAGACCTTGCATAAGCTCAATAATGGCTTGCTCGAAGTGAGATTCGGTATAGTGCATGAGGCAATCCTTAATAAAGGTTAATATTTTTTTCTTGTATATAATTTTCTGCTAACAGTGAAAACTTGTGCTGTGTTTCTGATTTTACTCCGTCATTGGTTTTATAAAGGGCATGAAATAAAATATCATCCTCTTCTTTTGCCAAAACTTCCATAT
>CAYJFB010000031.1:0-22460 GCA_964369685.1 uncultured Desulfovibrionaceae bacterium
CGCCGGCCTGTCACGCCGGAGGCCGAGGGTTCAAGTCCCTTCCGCTCCGCCATTTTAAAAAGTTAAAAGACTCTTTTTAGCAGACACTAAAAAGAGTCTTTTTTTTTCTTGTTAACCAAGTCGTTTTAAAATGAATTAACTATTTTCTCTGAGAAACGCGGCGTCCGCGAAGCCTTCGCCGCTCTGTTTTCGGTAATAGACACAACCGAGCGTTTCACCCTCTATTTTTCATATTCTATGCAAAAAAATATGCAGCATGACGCAACTCACTGACACGCAATGTGCCATATTGCGGTAAAGTAGGCAATGAAGCGGTTTTTTCCGTATGTTCTAAAAGATCTTGTTGTATTTCTTCATAAAATGTTTGAAGCGGGTTTTGTTTATCAAACAGCTCGATAAACGCTTCACGCAATTCTCGCGCTAAGAGTGTTGCGTTGTTTGCGTGGGTTGCGTAACTATCATGAATCATGGCAAAGGTTGTCACATTGTGTATAAGACAACGATTCACCGTACGCACCAAAGCCGCGGCATCAAGAGCGTGTATAAAATTCGGTGCAATAGCTTGACGTTGACGGCGTGTATCCAGTGTTGAAGACGCAGAACGCAAGGTATATTTGAATAATTTATCACCGATACGAGTAACTACGGCATAAGGAACGCGCTTGCGATAGGCTTGCACTATTGGTAAACCACAAGGACTTGTCCAACGCAACGGCATGTTATGCTGAGAAAGAACAGACGCCATCTTTTGCAAAAAATCCATTGTTTTACGTGCGGCAGAGACGGAATCGTCCATTGCTTCCCAAATATGTTCACTGAGATAAAGCGATAATCCGTAGGTATTATTGTTTATATCTGTCAATTGTGCTTTCGATAGGTGTTCTTTCAGCCACATTTGCGTGTGTGTACGACAGGCTTGACGCGTCCCCCCATACGGCAAAATCATCACAGGACGTTTTGTCATGGAACGATCAATATTGATATTTTGCAAGATTGATGCACATTGCTGTACGTTATACAACGTTTTACCCGAGCGCGCTGTGCGTGTCCGATCAGTACGATGCAAAAGATCTTTTTGAATCCTGTGCCGCACGTTATTTGCAACATGTCCATAAATATCGGCGGGATGTTTTGCAGGCACAAGGTTCACCGCTTGACCGCTTTTTTCATCTTTTAAAAGCAAAGCAAACAATTGCAAACCATTGCATGAACCATCCATGGCGACAGGAATGCGTGACAGACTTTGATATGGTGTTTGACAATGTGCCGCCCATTCAAAGCAAAAAGCCAAAAAGCAAAACGGTGACTCCGCTTGCATCCACCACATGTTTTCCAATGGTGCGGCGGCGACGGCAAGAATCGCTTTTTGGTTTTCTATTACCCATGCGTGACGTTCGACAAGACTGTGTTTATTATATCCGAAGGTGTTTGCGCCATGAATGGCCAGCCACTGCACGGCCTCTTTTGTTTTAAGGGGTTGTGCTTCGGCAAAATGTAAAAGCCCTTTTGCCAGATCGTCACCTTGTGGAGACAACCCTGTCGGAACGCTATAGATTCGTCCTCTGAAATCCAGCTGATAGGGGTAATAGATGCGCTCTTCATGACAAAAACGTTGAGCCATAGCCAACGTTTTTGTCATGGCCAAACGTCGCGAAAGCATAGAACGATTTTGTTCGGACACGCTTTCTGCGTTACGCATCCACTGCTTGCGAGATGCCGTATCCATATCTTTAAAACACGCATGGCGTTTATGATCATTGATAGACAGAGGCGTTGCACAAACGGGACACGGCGGCAAAGATTGAATGGGCTTAATTGGCAAGTTCAGTGCCTTTAGATTGGAATTTTGCTTATCGATGGCATCGTCATTCCATAGGCGTTCGATAACGTTGAGTACGCGTATATTCACAGCCCACGCAGTTTCTTGCAACGCGTTAACAGCGCGTGTTGTTTCTTTCAACACACCATTTTTAAAAGCGTTTTCAAGTGCTTCAAGGTGAATTGGACATGTTGTCTTCACAAAAGGTAAAGCCTTTTTTAAAAAATGATAGCCACCGCAGTACAAGCTTGTCCACGGTTTTGGAGGAATGAGACAAGGCAAATAATCGGGAAAAAGATTGGCGACAGCGTTAATATGACGATCCAACCAAGCGTGACATGTCGCTGTCAATTCAAGGCGATATGCAGTCGAGACAAAACCTGAGGCCACTGTTTTATACGGTTCTCGAACAATGGCAAAAAATGGCGTGCTCTGAATGAGACATTGAATGAGCGCGTGACCGATATGAAACGCTTTTTGAAGAAGTTCTTTATCATTGTTTGGTGTTTGTCGGCCATCTGAACACGCTTTTTTTAACTGTCGAATACGCGTTTTTCGTTTAATAATATTTTTTGCATTACGTTGTATTTCTTCGTATTTTTCATAATGTTCTTGTTCAAGTATGCTTAGTTGTTGCTCAAGCAAAATGTCTTGACCGACTGCCACACACACACTTTGTAACAACACACAATCAGAGACACTTTCAAGCACTTTACGCACAGTAAGAAATGCCACAACAGGTATTTCAAGTGTTTGGAGCGCATAAAAAATTTCAGGTTTCCGTCCACGGCGTGTACAAAGTGTATCGTAATGGGTTCGAATTGCTTCACTGAAAGGGTTAAGTATTTTTGTTATCAGATCTCGCTGAGGCTTTGCTACAGTTTCTAAGCCTTGTGCGCGCAGGTTATCTAATGTACGAAAAAATATTGCTCGTCCTCGTTCGATCATATCTTGTTCTAAATCTTGCTGACGCTGTAATGCCTCCATAAAAATCCTCCCTCTTGCAGTATCGTTGCATTGACATGTTACATTCGGTAAAGGCTCTTTTGAAGGCTGTAATGTAAGATACAATACAAGAGGTGTAGAGGGATTGTCTGACTCTTTTTGAGGTTGTCTGACGGTATTTGTGAAGCTCTCCTTCATGCATTATCTAAAATTCAGAATGCGAAACGTTTCATACCTTATCGACTGCGGCGCATAAACAATGCAAAGCACAGGAATGCGCCGCAGAAGTAAATATTCATCTCACGAGAAAGCTGGAAAAACAGCGTAGTTCCCCCCAAAAAAAGCCTCAAAGAAGCACGACTTCATGTCCCCTTGAGAAAAAATAATGTATATATCAGCTTTTTTTAATTGCAATAAGCTGCTTCAGCATCACTGAAAAACCCAAGAGATTGAGTTCAGGTATTTTCTTGAGCATCAATGTTTCGTTCTTTGTTTCAATAATGACAACCTCAATGGGATCACTATAACTCATTTTTGCTTTATACTCTACATGCGTGATGTTTGCATAGTCTATTTCAAGGGCTTTTTTAAACACCTCTTTGTAGCAAAACGATTCTTTCGAAAAAAGCATCCCACTCTCTCCGGATCCAAAAAAAGACCTATCTAAAAGACAATAGACATCGCGTCCTTTAAGGCGTGAAGAAGCCATGTTTTTCAGTGCTTTTTGTAATTTTTTGTCAGGTATTTGCGGAACAAGATAGCTATTTTTTATAAACACATTGCTATAGTGTTGGATGAATACCTTCAATATGGGGTCGCTGCTTTCGGCAATATCTGCAGAGGACGTGTTTTTTTCAGTATCAACGTCTACATTTAAGGCATTGTTTGTTTCTGTAGAATCTGCACGTGAAAAATCTTGTTTGTATTTGGAAATATCGACTGTTTTTAAATCAATCATTTCCCGATGCTGTGCCGTATATTCCAGATGCGAATCATCAAGCGCACCGGCAGAAGAAGACAGCGCACCGGCAGAAACTGTTTTCGGTGCAAAAGCATTATTAAAAAAAGTCATCGTCGAATTAAAAATATTTTTTTGCGATCCAAATCCAAAACCTTTTGGCATGTGATCCTTTTTTGAAAAACCATCATACAATGATGAATCACTCAAAGCAATGCCTTTTCTCTTTGCTCCGACATCTTCAGAAGGAATGTCATACTTAGACGGCACTTTACCATGTTCTTTAAAATAACTTAAAATATAGATACATTCTGCATCATTGATTGCTATTGCGTGTTGTAACGCAGATTTGTTTTCTTCATCAACAAGTTCAGTCTGCGCTCCATGCTTTAACAAATATTTAACCGCAGCGTCATTGCCTTGCAATACAGCATACATCAATGGTGTGCGCTTCATGCCGTCAAGGTCATTCACGCGTGCCTCATATTTTAATAACAACTGAATTGCATCAAGATGACCGTTAGCTGCGGCAAACATCAACGCCGTCTCACCTTGCTTATTATGAATATGAGGATTGGCATCTGATTCCAAAAGTAACTCTATTGTATCTATATCAGCATTCTGTGCCGCATACATCAACACGGTACCTGTTGTATCGTCAAGAACATTTAAATCTGCACCGCGTTCTATAAGAAGTCTTAAAGATTTTATTTGCCGTTTACGTTGTCCGTAATGCAAAGGTGTTTTATTTTCTTCGTCTCGTGCATTGATGTTTACACCTTTTGCAAGCAAAGCACGAATCGCTTCAACATCATTTGACAATGCCGCATAATGCAGCGGTGTCTTCAATCTTTCGCCGTCAGATTCTGCACTGGCAGAATGACGTAATAACATGCGTGTTGCATCCGTATTACCCTTCAATGAAGCATACATCAGTGCGTTGGTATGGCTGTCATCAAAAATATTCGGATCGGCACCGACATTTAATAACAAAACCAACGATTCTGTAGAGGGCTGTACGGCCGCATACATTAACGGCGTTCTGCCTTTTTTATTTTTCGTTTCAATATTCGCACCACACGAGATCAAATATTTGGCTGCTTCATGATGAGCATAACCGATCGCTTTCAAAAGAGGCGTAGAGCCACTGAGATCCGTGGTTTCAATATTTGCACCATTCTCGACTAATAAAGCCAACGCGTCAACATTACCTCGTGTTGCACTTTGTAACAGCGCTGTGGCACCGGTTGGCGTCTTGAGCTCAATATTTACTCCGGCGGCGATCAGCTCTTTGGCTACTTCCAAATTATTGAGTGCAAGAGCAAGCATCAACAATGTTCTGCCGTGATTATCTTTTATATGAATATCAACGCCTTCTTGTATCAAGGCAGCAACGGCTTCGGCATCATTATTCAAGATGGCTGCAACTAACGGTTGTTTACTGATTTTATTTGGCTTTCCGATTTCTGCCCCATAACCGGAAAGAATGGCAACCATTTTAAAATGTTTGCCTTGTTTTGCAAAAGACAAGGCGGTGTTTTCTTCGCGGTCTTGTGCATTGACGTTTGCTCCGGCTCCCAAGAGTGCTTTCGCCGTATCATTATATCCTCTTGCCGCAGCAAAGATGAGTGCCGTTTTGCCGCTCTCATCTGTTGCTTCAATATCAAGAGGATAACATAAAAACGTCTTGACAACAGCAACATCACCTGCCGCACTGGCATACAGCAACGGTGTCATCTTATTAAAATCTTTACGTTCTATCGACGCACCATGACCTAAAAGCACCTTAATGGTTTCAAGATGACCGCCTGTAGTGGCTTTAAACAATGCACTTTGACCTGTTTTATCAATGGCTGCGATGTCTGCGCCGTGATTTAGCAAACATTCAACAACGTCTTGATATCCATTGGCCGCAGCATGACTCAACGCTGTCCAGCCATCGTTGTCTTGACTTTCTGTTTTGGCTCCCAAAGCCAACAAGCCTTGTACAGCCTGAAGATGCCCGCTTGCCGCAGCATGCATCAATGCCGTGCGTTGTTGACCGTCTGTCGCTTTGATGTCTGCACCGTGGCGGAGCAAAAAATCAATAACATCGGTTTTGCCCTTTACAGAAGCTTGGATATTTGCGGTTCTTTGCTTGTCATCGCGTGCTTCAATATTCGCACCGGACTGCAAAAGAAGTTCAATATTCTCAAAATGGCCGCCCAAACACGCCTGCATCAATGGGGTTCTGTCATGAGCGTCTTTGGCTTCAATATCGGCACCCTGCTCGATCAACGCCCGTAAAAATTCTGTATTACCTTGTTCGGCAGCAATGCTTAACGGTGTACGATCATCAGCATCTTTGACTTCAATGTTTGCTCCGAATTTGAATAATAAATCAGCAACATCGTGATGTTCATTTTCAATGGCAAGCATCAAAGCAGTTTTGCTGTCTCCGGAAATCGCTTCAATGTTTGCACCGTGTTCGATGAGCATTTTGACAATATCTGTATACCCTTTTTGTGCGGCATACATCAACGCGGTCTTATTTTCGATGTTTTTGAGTTCTGTATTGGCATTATGCTCAAGCAACAGACGAATGATCTCTATTTTATTACTATTTGCGGCCAGAATTAACGCAGTCATGCCTTTGTTAAAGGAATGATTAACATCGACACCTTCTCGCAAACTACGCAAAAGACCTTCTCGATCAAAATTTAATAACGCATTGGCAAATATTTTTTCAATGGAGTTCATTTTTACCCTCTTTAATTATTATACATGTTCTTGTTTTTTGCCTTTTTTAAGACAGTATTCTTACTATAACATCTTGACATCTTTTCAATCATAAACACATTTGTTCTCCTTTATTACAATGAATAAAAATGTTGATGTGTATATTTTTACATTAATGTGTAACGTTTATCTTTGCGAACCAATGCGATAAATTCATCCTCAGGAAGTGGTTTTGAAAAATAAAAACCCTGCGCGATATCGCATTGTAAACTTTGCAACCATTTTGCTTGATTTTGATATTCTATTCCCTCCGCAACCAGTTTCATACCCAATTGTTTTCCAAGTGAGATGATATTTTGCACAACTAAAGAACCGCGCGGTGCGTCTTCATGAAAATCTAAAAAGACCTTGTCCAATTTTAACACATCAACATTGATCACACTCAATCGATTGAGTGACGAATTGCCGGCTCCAAAATCATCCATAGCGACCGTAAAGCCCACTTTGTGCAAAAGTTTGATAATGTCGGGTAAGCTTTTTTCAAAATTCCCTATAGCAGATTCCGTAATTTCTATTTCAATTCGTTCTGGATGAACCCTATATGTCTTTAAAAGAATGATCATTTCTTTGATTAATGCTGTCTGAGATAAGGTGATCGGTGAAATATTTATGGCTATTTTAGGCATATTTGGCACATCTGCATTTCTTTGCAACATTTGACACATTTCTTCAAAAACAAACAATTCCAGCTGTGAGATAAAGCCGTTTCGTTCCATAACAGGAATGAAAGCATCCGGGAAAATGGGATCACCAATGGGAGGAATCCAACGTACTAACGCTTCTGCACCATGTATTTTTAATGTTTTAAAATCAATTTTCGGCTGAAAATACAATACAAATTCTTTATTTTGCAATGCATGTTCCATTCTATAGGCAACATCAAGTGTGGTTGTTGTTGCTGTACGCATGTCTTCTGTAAAAAATTCAAACGATGTTGTATGCGTTTTTTTTGCTTTTTGATGAGCGACACGAACATTATCAAGCAAAGTTGTCGCGGTTTCTTTTTTCTCAGAAGAGCATTGACATATCCCTACAGACATATTTAAAGAATACGCTTCACCAACAATTGTTTTAATACGCGGTATAACGTACCCTTTGATCACGTCTTCAATATTTTTCCCGTCATCAATCTTTTTAAAAATAAGAAATTGCTCTGCAACAAGCCTTGTTAATAACACATCTTTATTTTTATAAGCGTCTTGTAATGCATCAGCAATAGATAAAATAACTTGTGTGCCTTTATCTGTTCCGTAATATGTATTGATCATTTTGCAATGATCAATATCAAGCATCATTATCTCATAGTTTTGTTCATTTGCTTTCTTGAGTGTGTTGTTTACATCTTTTGTAAACTGTGAAAGAGCAGGAAGATCTGTAACATCATCTCTTATAAGATATTTGAGTGCTGAACGTTGGCGAACAATATACATGCCGCCTATCGTGAAACATATAAAAAAAACAACACCGAAAACAAAAATATAAAAATATTGTTTAATAAACTGTACAGGACCAAAATCCGGTGCATAGGCTACAATTTCATTGACAGTGATTTCTTTAATTGTTTCTTTCGGCTCTTTATTAATAATGACATTAAATATTTCTAAATAATCATGGCTGATCATTTTGGATACATGAAATTTCATTTCAAGATTCATATCAATCACAAGTTGTGGATGATCTTGTGTCGAAGAATAAATAATAGAATCTGCGCCTGCTCTTGTTACCAATATCGCATCAAGTTGTTTGTTAAGAAAAGCATTGACCAGATCCTCTGTTTTTGTAAAAAATTCTAAGGTGACTGTCGGATATTTTTTGGCAAAACGACTGTAAGGGAAATTAATATAGTGAAGAAGACCTATAGTGATATTTTTGGGAAGATTGTGTTCCCAGTCGTCAGCCGTAGGAACGTTGGTATTTTTTTCTTGAAAAACAACGTTCATGGAAAGTTCTTCATAGGCATCTGTTACATCATAATATTTTGTCATAAAATTTCTTCTGCCTACAAGGGAAACAAGTAAGTCCAATCCGTTATGGATTTCCCAAGGATTATCAAGATTATACGGTACGTATTCAACTGTAAAATTATATTTTTCTGCAAGTGTATTTAAATATGCAATACTGATACCCCGAGGTTCTGCGGATGTATTTTGTGATTGATACGGTTCGTGGTTATCAATATAACCGACTTTAAAATGTTTTCCCGATAAGCGTGTGTGTTCCTCACGAGTTAATGAACGATTGGTAAATTCAGCGTCTTCCCTATTATATTTCCTTGACAAGATGTCATGATACATAATGTTTTCTTTAAAAAAGGCATATAAATGTTTATCAAGATATGCCATGAGCGCTTCATTTCCTTTTTTTGAAACAAAAAAGGAATGTTTTAAATCAAGATTTACAACACTATAAAAATTTTCTTCCGAATAAAGAACGGAGGGGACGATATAAAAATCTGCATCAATATTTGTAAAGTCAATTGAAGTGCCCTGGATATATTGTACAGAGATGTTGTGTTGCTTTAAAAACGCTTCAAAGCTTGCATTACCCGGGTTTCCGGGGTATGTTGCAACCGTTTTACCTGCAACACTTTGCGGATCATTATGGAAATAATCGTGAGGGTATTTTGTGACGAGTGCGTATTGTATATAGTTAACCGGAATATTACCGAAGGCGTATTCTGCTAAGCGTTCTGGGGTTTTTGCGGCCAGCCCCGCAATGTCGATAACGCCTTGTTCCAACGCTTCAACGATTGAGCCTACAATCGGAACAAACTGAAATTCAACATTTATATGACGCCCAAGTTTAACAAGCAAGTCATACCCATAACCCTTTTCATTGTAAGACTGAGAATTTGAAATAAGCCCCATACCAGGCTGATAACCAACAATGATGACAGGTCTGTTGATTTGCGTTTGTTTTGACACAAGTGGTATGTTTTCTAATGCCTCTGAAGCAAAAAGATTTGTTACAAAGAAAAGATAAAAAGAACAGAGACTATAACAAAATAATAATAAAAATCTGACCAACATAATCTTTATCTCTTCATTTAGGTTCGATTATAAACAAACTAATATTATCATACATTTTTTATGAACGAAATTAAACAATTTATGAAAAATGTGAGACGGTAAGCAAAAATAATAATACGTATTACTTGAATATGTATCACGACTTTTAATGTTAAAATTCATATAAAAATTCATCTTCACAAGAAAAAACTTCATATATATTAGTATACGTATTATAATCATGCGATAAATGTTATGTCAAGTGAAGTTAGAAATTTTTGACAAAAAAAATAATACGTTTTTTTTAAATACATATCAGCACACAAAAAAACACCTAACAGATAACAGTGTATAAATATTTTATATAAAATAGAATTAATGTATAACGTGATACAAGATATCGATTATTTTATAACATATCGATCTCTTCTTGAAAGATTATTTCCTTTTTGGTATTTGTAATTTATTCATTTTAGCCGTAAGGACATGCTCATGCAACCTCACATATCAAAAACAGAATTACTGCAAAATTTGTCGGCGATTTGCAAACAAATCACTCATGGTGATTATGTGAAAGCCAAAGAACTTTTTTCATTGACACAAGGTACTTGTGTACCCGGTGTCATTCAAGATTTGGCAGAAATTTTTGGTATGATGCTGGTCAAACTTGAAACACGAGAATTTCAACTTGAACAGCTTGTGGCTGAATTGGAAGCCGCCTACGCACAAGAAATTCGTTTAAAAGAAGCTATTTTAAATGAAAACAGACAATTGCGTCAGGGATTACTGGCTAAACCCGATAAACAAGTGATTTGGTTTGGACACGCCATGCAAAACGTGATGCGGCAAATCGAACGCATTGCACACGTTGATGCCACGCTGTTGATTCAAGGGGAAACAGGAAGCGGTAAAGGCCTATTGGCAAAAACCGTCCACTATTCAGGTGCACGAGCCAAAGAACCCTTTGTATCAATCAATTGTGCAGCAATACCAAGTTCTTTATTGGAAAGTGAACTGTTTGGTATTGAAAAAGGTGTGGCTTCGGGTGTCAATGCGCGCATCGGACGGTTTGAACAAGCCAATAAAGGAACACTGTTCCTTGATGAAATTGGCGATATGCCGCTTGAGAGCCAGGCAAAAATTCTTCATGTTATCGAAAACAAATATGTGGAACGGATTGGCGGTCGCACGCCCATTGCCGTTGACGTGCGAATTATTGCGGCCACACACCGTGATCTCGTATCCATGTGTGCTGACGGGCGTTTTCGTTCTGACTTATATTATCGTTTGAATGTTTTACAATTACGTATTCCACCGTTGCGTGAGCGTCTTGAAGACATTCCGGGATTGGTGCGCCATTTTTTGCAAAATTGTTCAACCCGTATTCCTATGGCAGCCAGAGATATTGATGAAAAAGCCTTACAGCTGATGCAACAATATGCGTGGCCGGGGAATATTCGTGAGCTGGAAAATGAAACCGAACGTGCGGCACTTTTGGCACGAGGACACAGTATAACAGAGCAAGATCTTTCCCCCACATTAGCTTCGGAGACCTTGTCGCAAGTTCTGCCGGTTGCACCAACATTGCCTGATCCCGAACTAAAAATGTCGCGCCCTGCAAAAGGTAAAACCGAAACGTTGCAAGTGCGATCGCTTGAAGACGCAGAAAGAACCACCGTACAACACGCCCTGCGTGAAGCCAACGGCAATAAAACTCGTGCGGCAGCCATCTTGGGTATTAGCCGTGAAGGTCTGCGCAAAATGATTAAGCGACTAAATATAGATGTTTAAAATATTATGACCTGTTTATATTTCTCTATATTACGATTTTTTTATATATCTGCACATGAATAAAATATACTTTGTCTTTTTGAAAAAAAGTGAAGTCAACATGTTTACTTTTTTTCAATTTAAAACTATGTTCTGAGGCCTTTGTGTGAAAGATTTGTTTTTTCTGTCTGTTACAGTTATTATGCTGGTATTTTTTTGCAGAGTGTCGATGAACGATCCTCACAAATGCAAAAAGAAAACAGACTGTCTCATTCAGCAAACACGGAAAAACTGCAAAAAAGCATAAACCACATTGTGTAGCCTTTTGCCACAGGCAAAAGGTATGGTTGGAACCGTTTGGAGGATATGCAATGAACATGGCGATGACCAAGGCTGATATTGTTGAAGCTATTTATGAAAAAACCCAACGCAATCGAGCAGAAGTGAAAGCTACGGTAGAAACGTTGTTGGATTTGATGAAACTGTCAATCAAAAAAGATCATGCTTTATTGGTGAGCGGTTTTGGTAAGTTTGAAGCGTATCCCAAGCAAGCGCGTAAAGGTCGCAATCCTCAAACAAATGAATCCATTACACTACCTTCTCGTAAGGTTGTTGTTTTTCGTCTTTCCCGTAAATTTCGTGCAGAATTGAACGGCGAAGAAGAAATATAATTTTATAAAAAAAATTCTGATAAAATCTTGACTTTTTTTTTCTGACAACATATAAATCTCTTCGTTGTTAGAAGATATTCCCCGATGGCTCAATAGGCAGAGCGGGTGACTGTTAATCACTAGGTTCGCGGTTCAAGTCCGTGTCGGGGAGCCAGTAAATTCAAGCCTTTACAATGAAAGTTGTAAAGGCTTTTTCTTTTGGGCAATCACGCAAATACGAGTCCACGTAGAGTTAGAAAAACTTAACGTGGCTATAGTATTTGTTTTTTCATCAATGCGACCTAAACCTAAAAACGATACTCTCACCTACAGCATTTCTACTTTGATTTTTTCTAAATATTTTTTAATGATTATCAGCTCATTTTTAAATGAAAAAACGTTCAAATAAAAGCATTCTTACCGCACACCTTGCAACACAGCCTCCAAAGGGAAAAAAGGTTCACTTATCTATGGCCTGATTTTTGCAAATTCCCATAGAGCGAAGGAGTCTGCCATGCAAATTTTGCCTGTTTCCCACACTGATGATTTGTCTGTTTCTTCAGGATTAAATACTCATGATCTTTTAGATTTCAATCGGTTACTGAGTGAATCGCTCACCAACACACCGGCTGAAATAACGCCTCTGCTTGATGCTGTGAGCGACACAGCAGGCAGTCAGGCAGCATTGCTCAATGAAAATTACGATGCACAAAATACCGCACACACAACAGATGCGCCTTATACAACGACAGACATAAATTCCAGTCCGCCTGCCTCGTCCACGTTAACTGATTCTTCTGTTGACTTTGATGAATTGCGGTTGACCGACGATGAATTGCAAACCGTAGTACAAAATCTCAGAGATCAAGGCATGGACGCAGACACCATTGCCCGAGTAGAAGCACTTGCCGGATACCCCGGCGGTGTTTCCATGCGTCAAGTTATTCAAGCGGTGGCAGGCACAGAAGCCGCACAACTCACAGACGGTGATCTGTTACGGATTGAAACGTTTGCAAACAAGCTTGATCCCACAGGCCAACTTGGCGAATCGTTACTCAATGATCTCAAAGATGGGCGAGTTGTCAACGCGTGGAACACTCTTTCAGCAACGATCAATAAAACATCAGACGCTATAACAGTTGATGCCGCAACACTCCTATCCTTGGGTAAAGCATTGCGCTTGGATAACGCCGAATTAGAAAAACTGCAAAGTGCGTTTTCAAACACATCAAAACTGACATTAAATCAAAATGCGCTGAACGCCTTATTATCGCCCATCCAAAAACACATGAACACGCTTGAAGCCAACCAACAACAAATGGCAGACAAACTGAGTCAAGCACTTTCAAGTGTTGTCGAGAGCACGCGACAACGAATGGAAGACGCCAATAACGCCGCAGCCTTAAGTAACAAACGTATTGAACAAACTCTTGAGTTGATGAACGACACGTTTTTAGACAAATTTGGACCGACAAAACAAACAGAACAAAACCTGCAAAACATTCAAAATGCCCAAGCCGCACAAACTCAACAAACACTCAATCAATCACAAATACAAGGTTTTGCCGATGCACAGAAGAAAGAACAATTGGCTCAATTAGGCACAACCGAAGCCCAACGCAACGCCAAAGCACAAGAAACCGAAAACCGTATCACAGATCTTTTTTCGGTGACCGAAGAACAACAAGCCGAACAAGATACCACCTTCACGCAAGGGGATAGTTTATTTGATCATCAAAATTCGGGGGAACAATCGCTTGATAAAACGTGGCAAACACTGTTGGATAAACTTGAGGTTCGTCACAACAGCAGTCAGAGTAGCCCCATTGTCAGCAGCGTGATTGGTCAGACAACCCAAACAACAGCACAAGCTGTCAATACAACACCCCAACAACCGACAGGTTCAGGCAATACGGCTGTCAATCAACGTATACTTGCTCAAGTACAGGAAGGTTTTTTTACAAGTTTGAACAACGGCGGTAAGCAACTCACTTTAAACCTTGCGCCGGAACACCTTGGTATGATCAGTTTGGTGCTTTCGACACGCAATGGTGAGGTCAGTGCCATACTGAAACCAGAAAATGCCGAAACCGCAGCACTGTTAAATCAACAAATGGAACAGCTTAAACACAACCTTGAACAGCAAGGCTTGAAGGTTGATGCGCTTGAAGTTCAAACACCAAGCAATAATAACGCCAAATCATGGCAAGGCATGGAACAACATAACCAAGCACAAGAACAATTTTCAAGACAACAAAGCTTGGAACGTGCCCGTCGTTTGAATCTATTGCATGCAGCAGATATAGCCACTGCAAATATTTCTTCTACAACGTTTGTGCCATTGCGTGATTCGGCACAATACATTTCCATCATGGCATAATGTTGTTTCTTTTCTAAATCCCGCTTATAGCCACACGGCCTGAAAGGGAAAAACGGATAACGATCACTGTAAAGCAATGTCGTTATCCGTTTTTCCCTTTCACGCCGTGTGATTTTTGAGACTGGCTGTTCTTTTTTGAGGAAGAAAGAATCCCCCCGTTGTGGCATTCCTGTGCTTCGCATTGCTCACACGCCACAATTCAAGCCGTTCTAAGAACCTTTTGTTGTTCTTTTCATTGCCTATCTTATTTATTATGTGAATCTTTTTAAAATATTGTTTCCATAGACTATAAAAAAATCACTCTTTGAGGACAATTGATAAGCCCACCAACAATATTTGTAATTGACGGGAACACAAATGTTTTTCATATTTTGATGTAAATCCCGAGCTTTTTATTTGTTCTTTTTTCAATGTGTTTTGTGTGCAATAAAAATATGTCAACGAAATATTTATTTGCTTATATATTTCTTAATTTTTTTTAATGAAACGCATTTAAGTATAATCATAAAAACTGCGTAAGATCGGCTTAAATGCCAAAACATACGTATGACTTGAAAAAATAACCGCCTTTCCTTCATACCATCGAGAGAAAAAATAATGAAACATCCAAAAGTCTTACTATGTTTACTCGTATTATTGAGCTGTTTACACACATATTATTGGAGCACGGAATTTGAAAAAAACTCTGCAGAAAAAACAAAATTGATGCTTTATTTATATACAGAACGAATTAAAAGTGTTTTCGATAAAGCGCTTTCTACAGCAGATGTTTTCAGAGAAATCATTCACCTTCATCATGGAACACTATCTGAAAAATCGTTTTATTCATTTGCAAATATGCTCTATGATAAAGAACTGTACAGTGCCGTAGCCTATATGCCAAAAGGCGTGATAAAGTATATTTTTCCACATGAATTCAATATCAAGAGTCTTGGAACACCTTTTTTTCCTTTAGCATCTACAAAAACGCTTCCTTCTGTCAAAGCAAACAATAATGAAACAAGTATTTCAAAATCTTATCAAAAAATACAAATACATACCCCAAAAAAAACTCAAATCCCCACCGCTCAAGAACGTGTCATTATTCATGTCAGCGAACCCGTTTATATTGAAAAAAATGGAGAAAATATCTTTTGGGGTTTCTCAACGGTCATGCTTTCTCCGTTCAGTTTTTTAAAATCATTTGTAAAAATTCATGAATTAGAAATCTTGGGTTACGAATTTTTTATTTTTACAAAATATAATGATACACAATTCGAACTTATTCGAACAAAATCTTTCATACAAGAAAATGCTCAAACGCAAGAAATTCCTTTTGGAAAAAATATGATTTATTTTTCGCTCTATAAAAGAGATGAACAAAAAAAAATGATTCAATATGGGATGAATATTTTTTTTATTTCTGCGATTTTGTCATTATTATTTTATTTTGCTTTTAAAAAATTCCATGAAGGATATATGTCTATAAAAGAACAATTATACAATGATCATTTAACAGGACTCTATAACAGAAAAAAAATTGATACGTACCTCAGCAATAATAAAAAACAAAGAAAAAATTTTACATTATTTTATTTAGATTTAAACGACTTCAAGCCAATCAACGATACATATGGACATGAAATGGGTGATAAAATATTAATTGCTTTTTCAGGACGCATGCGTAGCATTTTTAAAAGAGAAACAATCATAGCACGAATCGGTGGAGATGAATTTGTTATATTACTCATTGGAATCATCACCAAACCAAACGCATTAAAAATTCAACAACGAATTTGCAAAGCCGCAACAACACCTTTTTTTATAGATGGTCTTGAACTACACATATCAACAAGTATTGGTTGCGCAACATACCCCACTGACGGAAAAAATATGAAAACACTTCTTGAGTATGCCGATAAACAAATGTATATCAATAAAAAAGAACAAAAAGAAAATAAGGATTGATTGGATATTATCTATGTAATGCTTTGTAGAAAAAAACGCCTCTCAGAACATGTACATGCCGCAGCCAAGAAAGATCCAAAGTCACATAAACAAGGGTCTCAGAGCCTGATTGACACGATATGAAAGAACATAAAGGCGGAAGACAAGCCCTGCGGAGCAGTGCTGTCATCCGCCCTTTATATTCGGCGACAAGGTGATGGGTGGAAACAGAGGCAATGCGCTTCGTAGAACTTCGCTCCCCAAAAACACTATTGTGCGGCGATGGTGTCCGAAGGAGGAGCCTCTTGACGCAGAGACACAATCATCGGCATATACAGTTCACTGTCAATCAAGTTGCCAACAGGTGTAACCAATGCAATATTCAGCACATCGCGCACATGATCGATTAATTGCACATCCAACTGTTTCAAAATTTCTTCAGGGACTTCCTTCAAATCTTTATGGTTTTCACGCGGAATCAAGACCTGTTTAATACTGTTTCTGGTTGCGGCAAGCAGTTTTTCACGCAAACCGCCAATAGGCAAAATTCGTCCGCTCAAACTCACTTCGCCTGTCATGGCAATGTCATATCGTACAGGCACACCAAGCAGTGCGGATGTCAAACAAGTGATGATCGCCACCCCTGCAGAAGGCCCGTCTTTTGGCGTTGCGCCTGCGGGAAAATGCAAATGAATATCAATGCGGTCATGAAAATCGTCCTTAAGCCCCAGTTGATGACTGTGAGCACGCACAAAAGACATGGCTGCTTTGGCGGATTCGTTCATCACTTCGCCCACTTTTCCTGTTGTGGTCACTTTGCCCTTGCCGGGCATAATCACCGCCTCAACTTCCAAGACATCGCCACCGACCCCCGTATACGCCAAACCGTTTACCACACCGACACGATTTTTGTGTTCATATTCATTCTCGCGGTATTTCTTAATCCCCAAAAATGATTCCAAATTTTGTCTGGTAATGTGCACGCGTTGATCCATCGCCTTACTTTCAACAAGTTTTACAGCTGTTTTACGGCACAATGCCGCCAACTCACGTTCCAAATTGCGAACGCCGGCTTCACGCGTATACGAACGAATGATTTCACTGAGTGCATTGTCTGAAAGACGAATATTTTCAGGCTTAAGGCCGTGTTTTTCGACTTGTTTGGGCAATAAAAATTCTTTGGCAATATGCTTTTTTTCAACATCAAGGTAACTCGCCAACTGAATGATTTCCATACGATCCTGCAACGGTACGGGGATGGAATGCAACGAATTTGCGGTGGTAATGAAAAAAATTTGCGACAAATCATAATCCAAATCAAGATAATGATCGCTGAAGGTACAATTTTGTTCAGGGTCAAGCACTTCAAGCATCGCAGAAGCAGGATCGCCGCGAAAATCGGCACTCATTTTGTCTATTTCATCAAGACAAAAAAGTGGATTGCTGTATTTTGCCCGTTTCAATGCGCTGATAAACTTACCGGGCAAGGCTCCAACATATGTGCGACGGTGTCCGCGGATCTCCGCTTCATCACGCACACCGCCAAGAGACAAGCGGATATACTCACGCCCCGTCGCCTTCGCGACAGAACGCGCCAAAGACGTTTTACCAACCCCTGGAGGCCCGACAAGACACAATATAGGTGCTTTCATGCCATTCAATTTTTGGACAGCCAAATATTCTAAAATGCGCTCTTTTGGTTTTTCCATACCATAATGATCTGTATCCAAGATGACTTTTGCTTCATCAAGATCGATGGCGATCTCTTTCACGTCATTCCAGGGCAAATCCAGAAGCCAATCAATATATGTACGCAATACAGTATATTCAGAAGATGAAGGCGCCATTTGACGAATTTTTTTTAATTCATGCAGGCCTTTTTCTCTGGCTTCGGCAGGCATATTCTTTTCATTGAGTTTGGCTTCCAGTTCGTCGTATTCATTTTGCGGATCATCATCGCGTCCCATTTCTTTATGAATAGCGCGCAGTTGTTCGGAGAGATAATATTCACGCTGATTGTGTTCCATTTGATTGCGAACGCGGGTTTTGATCCGTTTTTCCATGGACACAACCGCCAACTCACCCTGTAACGATTCATATACGCGCTCAAGACGCATAAAAGGTTCAGGTTCTTCCAGTATGGCTTGTTTTGCCATGTAGTTCGAACGCAAGTAATTGACAATACCATCAGAGAGTGTCCCCGGATCATTCAATGACAGCAGGTTATTTAAAATATCTTGTGTTATTTTTTTATTATTTTTGGCAAAATCTTCGAGGGCGGTGTGTGTCGCACGCAACAGGGCTTCACTTTCCGATGTTTTTTCAATGTGAACAAGAGGCATTTGTTGCACACACACAAGAGGATACGCTTGCTTACCAAACGGAAACAACGGATCGTCTGCTATAGGTGCCCACGTCACGCGCTCAAGCCCTTCAAAAAGAACCTTGACCGTACCGTCAGGTAAGCGCAAAATTTGTAATATTTTACTGACAACACCGATCGAAAACAAATCTTTTGTTTTCGGTTTTTCCATATCGGGATCGCATTGGGTGATCAAGCAGATGTGTTTGTCATACCCGGAAAGTGCTGTTTCAATGGCTTTGATTGAGCTGTCACGCCCCACAAACAACGGCATCACCGACTGAGGAAACATAACCACTTCGCGTAACGGCATGAGTGGCAGTGTTTGTTGTGTGCTGTCCGAGAATATGGTTTTGGTCTTTGACATGGCAAAAGCTCCTTATTCCATGTTTAAAGACAGCTTTGAAGGGCTGTTTTCAATGTCTTTCAATGCAAGAGAAAAAAAATAACGAGTAATATCTCCAACATGATATGCGGCAGAGTGTACAATACGCCATTCGGGGGCGTGTTCGGTTAGCATATTTTGGGTCACGTTTTCGCGCAACAACAAAACAAGTTGTCCTTGTGTAGCAAGCCTACCCTGCGTGATATCGTGCGTATCTTGTACGGAGTTCTGTGTGTTCAAATGCGCTCGAACAAAACACAACAATTCGCGCCAAGGCATAAACGCTCGACTCACAATGAGATCTGCATTGCCATGTTTGCTCATAAAATGTTCGGCTCGACCATGAAACACATGAGTATTTTTTAAAAAAAGGCGTGCGAGAACAGTCTGAAGAAACAACGCGCGTTTTTCACGAGACTCAACAAGCCAATACTGACCGCGTTGCCAGATTGTACGCAAAGGAATACCTGGAAGCCCTGCGCCTGCGCCGAGATCCCAGCATATCGGAGAGGATACCAGCGGTAATCTATCAAGAAAATGAGCGAGATGCAAGCTGTCAACAATCAGTGTTTCAAAAAGTTCCTGCTTTTGTACCGCACCGACAAGATTCATGACCTTGTTCCAGTGCAAAAGAATATCCATATAGCTGTCAATCAGCACGCCTTGTTCTTTTTCAAGAGTAAAACCGTGTTTTTCCGCCCACGCTGTCACATCGTTTGTATTCATGATTCTGTTGTATCCTGAAGCGCTTGAAGTTTGATTTGACTGTCTTCAAGTCGAGAAGACAAGCCTTTAATCTGACGGCAAAGTCCCATCAACATATCCATTTCATGGCGTCGCAACGTCGTTTTTGCCAATAAACGCCGTAAAGGCATCATGAAATAGTCGGGATTATCTTCTTTAATAAAATCAATTTGTAAAAGCATTTCACGCATGGTTGTATAAAGTAACCGTTGTTCTTCATGGGTTATTCGCCGTGAACCCGCTCCAGGATTTTGGGCAACACGGTATGTGCCTTCGCGGCGCACTTTCAAACATTCATGTAACATCAAAAGCACAGCTTGCGCCAAATTTAAAGAAGAAGCTTCAACAGTAGGAATGTTGACCAATGTTGTGCAATGTTCAATATCGCTGTTTGTCAAGCCACGATCCTCAGAACCAAAAACCAAAGCCACAGGGCCTTGAGTGAGGTGTTGATTCACTTCTTGCGCCGCTTGTTCAGGCAAGAGCAACTGCCGTCGCCATCCGCCAAGACGCGCCGTTGTTCCTATAGAAAAGACCGTATCGCTGAGTGCTTCGGACAACGAATCACACACACGAACAGATTCAAGAATGGCTTCACCCTTTGGTGTTGCCAGCGGTCTTGCTTTTTCAATGTCCCACCACCGCGGAGCAACAAGCACCAATTCCGTACATCCCATGTTAGCGCACGCACGCGCTGCCATGCCGATATTCTCCGGAAATTTGGTTTCAACCAAAACAACACGAAGTTGACCGAACATATTCTTGCCTTATTAAGCCATAAAAAGCTTTTTTCTTTTTTCAGAGGATAGAAAGCATGCAAAGGATAGATAAAACAACTATATATCTCAATACAGTAACCACGAGTTGCTGTTTAATTTTTCATTAAATTGCTATTTTTAACTATGCCATAGCAGTCATTTTTTGTCAAAAATCAATTGAATTATATCTGTTTTTAAATAAGCCTGCTCGTATAAAAAAATAAATTATAAAATAAAGTTGAGGTGCTTGCTGCAAAGCAGAATTGTTCATGTTCCTGCATCGAACGCGTGTCACGCGGCCGCCATGGAGACATTGTCTTTTATGCTGGTCTTTTGCATGAGATCATGCTAAGAGGCTAAACAACTTATACGCTGTTCGCGTAGCGGTCTTGAACATTTTAAAGCCACATCGCTTTCCAAAGCCTTATTAACGCAATTTTTTATTACAGTGACAAACATAAAAACAAAAACGAACAGTCGGCAATTCTATGCAGACCTGTTCGACTTTTTTTTAGGAGAACACACATGAGCACTCTTGTAACGCGCTTTGCCCCAAGCCCCACAGGACACTTACATATTGGCGGTGCGCGCACGGCACTTTTTTCTTGGTTGTTGGCACGACACGCGGGCGGATCGTTCCGTCTGCGGATTGAAGACACCGACACCGAACGTTCAAAACAAGAATATACTGATTCTATTTTGGCTTCCATGCGTTGGCTCGGTTTGGATTGGGATGACGAACTTGTGTACCAAAAAGATCGTACCGAACGCTATAATGAAGCGATTGAACAGTTGCTGGCCAATGGGTATGCGTACTGGTGTTCTTGCACACCTGAAGAGGTTGAAGCCATGCGTGAGGAGGCTCGCACTCGAGGTGAAAAACCGCGTTATGACGGACGTTGTGCAACAAAGAATCTTGGTTGTGCGCCGGGTTCTGTTGTGCGTTTGAAGCGTTCTACTGTGCAAAAAGACGGAGCGGTGTATTTTGATGATATGGTGAAAGGGGCTTTGGCTGTGGATATTGCTGAATTGGACGACATGATTTTGCGGCGTTCTGACGGTATGCCCACATACAATTTAGCTGTTGTGGTTGACGATCATGATATGGGGGTCACGCATGTGATTCGTGGTGACGATCATGTTGCCAACACACCAAAGCAGATTTTGTTATACAAGGCTTTGGGTTGGGAATTGCCGATTTTTGGTCATGTGCCGATGATTCTCGGCGCGGATCGGCAAAAACTCTCCAAACGCCATGGCGCTCGTGCGGTGGTGGAGTATCAAGAAGATGGCTTGTTGCCGCAAGCCTTGGTTAACTGTTTGGTTCGCCTTGGTTGGTCACATGGCGATCAAGAGCTTTTCACACTTGATGAACTTGTACAATTTTTTGACGGAACAAGCCTTAATCGTTCGGCTTCGGCGTTTGATCCGGAAAAATTGCAATGGTATAACGCGCAATACCTTCGTGAAACACCCATAGCACAACTCACTTCTTTAGTTGAACCGTTTGTTCATACAGCGGCACAGGCTCAAAACTTGACGATTGATCTGACAAAACTTGCCGACATGGTTGTCTTGTATCGTGAAAGGGCGTCAAACTTGGTAGATTTGGCAAAAATGCTGCTAACGGTACTCTTGCCTGCGGAACGACTTGAATACGACAGCAAAGCGGTTGCCAAACAACTCACTGTCGAAGGCTGTGGACATCTGAACGCACTAAAAGAACGTTTTGCGGCACTGGAATCTTTTGTGCCTGAAACAATTGAAACAGCCTTGGGCGATTATGTTGCAGAGCAAGGCGTGAAGTTTAAATTTGTGGCTTCACCGTTGCGCGTGGCACTGATGGGAAGCATGAGCGGTCCACACCTTCCAGAGGTCATGAGCGTTATGGGTAAAGACGCCACACTCGCCCGACTCGATAAAGCCATAACACTGACACAAAACTAGAGCAATTATAGAGTAACGTTTCTTTTTTTT
>CAYJFB010000032.1:0-21268 GCA_964369685.1 uncultured Desulfovibrionaceae bacterium
CCCCAGAAAAAAGAAACGTGCATTTTTAGATGTCTTCGTCATAGGCGTCGGGTTCGTTTGCCTCGGTCAATTCTTCTTCTGTGGGTTTGAAGGCCGGTGGGTTCATGCCCAAGTGTTCGATAATTTTGCTTTCGATGGCTTCACGGAGTTCCGGGGTTTCGTCGAGCAGTGCACGGACTTTTTCTTTGCCTTGACCGAGTTTTTCTGTGCCAAAGGCAAACCACGCACCGCTTTTGTCAACGATGCCGGCATCAACACCAAGATCAATCAGTTCGCCGGAACGAGAAATGCCTTGTCCCCAAATAATGTCAAATTTGGCTTCACGGAAAGGTGGTGCCATTTTGTTTTTAACGACTTTGACGCGTGTTAAGGAGCCGAAGGCTTCATCTTTATCTTTGAGTGTTTGAATTTTACGAATATCCAAGCGTACGGAGCTATAGAATTTTAAGGCGTTACCACCTGTTGTTGTTTCGGGGCTGCCATAACCTGTGACACCGATTTTCATACGGATTTGGTTGATAAAAATCACAGCTGTCCGTGATTTATGGATGGTTCCTGTCAGTTTACGCAAGGCGTGGGACATGAGGCGTGCATGTCCGCCGACTTGTGTTTCTCCCATGGCGCCTTCGAGTTCTGTTTGTGGAATCAAGGCTGCAACGGAGTCGATGACCACAAGATCCACAGCAGCCGAGCGCACCAACATGTCGGCAATTTCCAATGCTTGTTCACCGTGATCGGGTTGTGAAACCAAGAGTTCGTCGGTTTTGACACCCAAACGCTTGGCATAGTTGACATCCAAGGCATGTTCTGCATCGATAAATGCTGCCGTTCCGCCCAATTTTTGGCATTCGGCAATGATGTGTAGGGTCAGTGTTGTTTTTCCTGAGGATTCGGGGCCATAGATTTCCGTGACGCGTCCACGGGGAATACCGCCGATACCCAAGGCTAAATCAAGCCCGATTGACCCTGTCGGTATAATAGGAACATTGACATGGACGTCATCAGACAATCGCATGACGGCACCTTGACCGAACTTGCGTTCGATGGTGGCAAGAGCTGTTTGTAATGCTTCGCGTCGAGCTTCTTCGGGAGTCATGACAGGTCTTTTGGCCATGGTGAGATTTCCTTTTTTTCTTCTTTGTTGACAGGATATGTTTTTATTTGAAAAAAGATTTTTAAAATAACTGGTTACAGAAGAGAGCCTTGTTTTTTGTTGGATATATTTATTTCATTGTCGGTCAATTTGAGGTGTTGGTAGGCTCTTTGAGTTGCCATTCGCCCTCTGGGGGTGCGTTTCAAGTATCCACATTGGATGAGGTAGGGTTCATAGATATCTTCGAGTGTCCGCACTTCTTCGGCGCAGGCTGCAGCCAAGGTTTTTATGCCTACGGGACCGCCATTATAATATTCAATCAATACGGTCAGCAATTTTCTGTCCATGTGATCGAGTCCGTCTTCATCGACATCAAGGCGAGAAAGGGCGTGTTTGGCTTGCTCTTCGTCCACAACACCTGTGCCGTACACGCTGGCGAAGTCACGGACACGGCGGAGGAGTCGATTGGCAATTCGTGGTGTGCCGCGCGAGCGTCTGCCTATTTCCAACGCACCTTTTTGTGTTGTTTCTACGTGAAGGATGTGTGCCGAACGCAAAACCACACGCGCCAATTCTTCGGGGGTATAATATTCAAGACGGTTAATGATACCAAAGCGATCGCGTAAGGGTGACGACAACAATCCGACCCTTGTTGTTGCACCGACAAGGGTAAAGGGTTCCAGTTCTATTTTTACGGTGCGTGCTGCGGGGCCTTGTCCGATAACCAAATCCAATTTGAAATCTTCCATGGCAGGGTAAAGGATTTCTTCCACGGCTACGGGCATTCGGTGTATTTCGTCGACAAAAAGGATATCGTGGCGCGATAAGTTTGTCAGTATGGCGGCGAGGTCTCCGCCGCGCTCAAGGACAGGGCCTGAGGTACAGATGAGGTTGACGCTCAATTCTGTTGCCATAATTTGTGCAAGGGTCGTTTTACCGAGCCCCGGGTTGCCATGAAAAAGGATGTGATCCATGGCTTGTCCACGTTCACGGGCGGCATTTAAGAATACACGTAGGTTCGCGCGTAATTCTTCTTGACCGATGAAATCTTCCAGTCGTGTTGGACGAATGGTTGTTTCCTCGGTTGGTGTGGGGCAGGGGGTTGTATTGAGAAAAATTTCATCGGTCATGCTTCGCCGCCTTGTTTCATGCGTGCCAAAGTGCGCAAGGCCAAGCGTAAAGCTCCGCTCACATCAAGTGTCGGATCGTGATCAAGTATGGAGCGTAAAATGGAGGCCGTTTCGATTTCATCGTATCCCAAGCCTGCAAGTCCTGCCATGGCGTCCTTATAGACATTGAGTCCTGCTGTCAGGTTGGTGCTGACAATGGTGGGCACGTTATCAATCCGTAATTTATCTTTGAGCTCCAAAAAGAGTCGTTGTGCGGTTTTTTGACCGATTCCCGAAACACGCGTTAAGGGTGTGTGATCGCCTTCAATGACAATACGGCGCAAATCATCGGGGCGATAGACAGAGAGTATAGCCAACGCTGTTTTGGCACCGACTTTAGACAGACTAATTAGTGTTTCAAAGGTACGGCGTTCATCCCATGATTCAAAGCCGAAGAGTTCTTGGCTGTCTTCACGCACAATGTGTCGAATGTGCAGCGCTATCTGTTCACCAAGTTCCGGTACACGAGAGAGTGTGTGCGCAGGAATAAAGACCTCGTATCCCACACCGGAAACGGTAGCGAGCACAACACTGTGTATATTTTGCTGAATGAGTTTGCCTTCAAGATATGCAATCATGGTTTTTCTTTACACCAAGATGCGTCAATAGGGAAGAGTCTTCTTTTTCTTTTTTCTGGGGGAGACATAACCTTGTAGTGTGTCTCCCTCAAGAAAAAATCAAGCGTGTATGATGTGATTAAGAAAATATTGGTGCAAACGGGTGTCTTTGGTGAGTTCCGGATGGAATGATGTCGCAAGAATGCGATTTTGCCGTACTGCAACAATGGGTATTTGGGGTTGCGTTTTTTTTTCTATGGATAATTCGGTATGACTGACTTCAGCTTTTGTTTGCGGCATGGTTGCTAAAATCTGTACTGCAGAGCCGACGTGTGTGAGCACCGGTGCTCGAATAAAAACGGCTTCCAACGGTTTTTTGAAGCATTCAACCTGCAATTGACATTCAAAGCTTTCCGTTTGACGTCCAAAAGCATTTCGACGCACAACGGCGTCAAGTAAGCCAAGACGAGGTTGTTCACTGTCTTCAATCTCTTTACACAGTAAAATTAATCCTGCACAAGTGCCATACAAAGCCAAACCTTGACTGTGTGCCTCTTGAATTGCTTCTAATAAATCCCAGTCAGACATCAGTTTACCCATTACCGTGCTTTCACCGCCCGGTAAAATTAAACCATCCAACCCGTTGAGGTGTGCAGGGCGTCGAACTTCTATGCTTTCTACACCAAGACTCTGCATAATATGTACATGTTCCCGAAAAGCCCCCTGCAATGCCAACACCCCTACACGCAAGCGTTGTATTGTCATTGCCTTACCAGCCCCGTTCTTGCATCCGTTGGGCAGGTTCTATGGTTGCTATTTCTAACCCGGGCATGGCTTCACCTAAATCACGGGAAACTTCGGCAAGCACAGACATATCATTATAATGCGTCACCGCCGCAACAATGGCCTTGGCTCGTTTGCTCGGATCGGCAGATTTGAAAATTCCGGAACCGACAAAAACACCGTCACAACCCAAATGCATCATCAATGCGGCATCAGCAGGCGTTGCAATCCCACCGGCAGCAAAATTGACCACAGGTAAACGTCCGTGTTCACGTACCGCCAACACTATTTCTAAAGGTGCACCGATTTCTTTGGCATAATTCGGCACTTCTTCGGCAGATAACGCACACAGTGCACGAATATCACCAAACAACATCCGACAATGCCGCACCGCCTCAACAACGTTACCCGTGCCCGGTTCTCCCTTGGTACGGATCATCGCCGCGCCCTCAGCCAAACGTCGTAACGCTTCACCAAGATTGCGCGCACCACATACAAAAGGAACATTAAAGGCATGTTTATCTATATGAAAACGGTCGTCTGCAGGCGTCAATACTTCACTTTCGTCAATATAATCAGCACCCAAGGCTTCAAGAATGCGTGCTTCTATAAAATGGCCGATACGTGCTTTCGCCATTACAGGAATGCTGACAGTATCCATGATGCGTTGCACAATCGTAGGATCAGCCATGCGAGCTACCCCACCGGCTGCACGGATATCTGACGGCACACGCTCAAGCGCCATGACAGCACACGCTCCCGCATCTTGTGCTATGCGTGCCTGCTCTTCATTCGTTACATCCATAATCACACCGCCCTTGAGCATTTCTGCCAAGCCGGTTTTTAAACGAAGGGTTCCTTGTTCCATATTATCCTCATGCGGTTATCAAATCATTCTTGCGTGTCACACAGTCATACACACAACAAGCTTTTTCATACCAAGCTCTTTTTTCGATTGACAGAATGAATACAGATATGCAAACAATATATTTTGTATCCATACAGATTTATATTGTCATCGTGACAATTTGTATAAAGTAAAACTTAAAAAAAATCATTACAATATGTAATCATTATGAAATTCTTACAATTTTATGAAGATCGCGGTTTGCAACCCAAATACAAAGCCCTTGCCGACGCTATTGCAAAAGGCATTGCTCAACACCTTTTAAATCCCGGAGACAGCCTACCCACACAACGTGCTTTGGCAACACTCTTGGGTGTCACAGTCGGTACGGTGACACGCGCCTATGCCGAAGCCGCACAACGTGGGTTGGTGATCGGTGTGATAGGAAAAGGCACCTTCATTGCCACACCTCGTCAGGATGTAGACACAATGCCTTCAAGACAATCTCATGCATATGATCTTGGATATATTTCGCCTTTTGAATATCTCAGCCCAAGCATTCATGAGGCCATGGGGCATTTGAAAGAGATTAAAGATGTTGATTTTCTCACAAACTATCAACATCCTTGTGGTTTGTTGCGACATCGAGAAGCAGGCGCATTGTGGACACAACAATATGGACTGTCCGTCCATCCAAATGATATACTTATCTGTGCCGGAGCCCAACACGCTCTTCTTGTAACACTCATGGCACTTTTTAATCCCGGCGACAGGATTGCCGCAGAACCTTTGACGTTTCCCTTGTTTAAACAGCTTGCCAGAAGGCTTTCTTTGCAGCTTGTACCCGTACGTATGGATTCAAACGGTATGTTACCCGATGCACTTGAAACAATCTCTCGCAGTGGTGGTGGAATTCAAGGTGTGTACCTTATGCCGACGTGTCATAACCCTACATTGGCACAAATTCCTGAAGGGCGACGTCATCAATTGGTTGAGGTTTGCCGTCGGCACCAAATTAAAATTATTGAAGATGATGTGTTTGCACTCACGTTGCGTAGCAATCTCACACCACTGACAGCACTCGCCCCAGAATTATCTTGTTTTATAGCCACGACAAGTGAAGCCCTCAGTGGAGGATTGCGTATTGCCTATCTTTCTCCACCGCAACAATATTATGAAAAACTTGAGCGCGCCATTGCATGTACGGTCAGTATGGCTCCGCCGTTTATGGCTGAATTGGCACGATTATGGATTCTTGACGGTACGGCCGATACCATTTTACAAGCCAAACGTGAAGCGGCATTTCAGCGCAACACACTTGTTCGTCAAGTGTTGGATGGTTTTGCACCAAAAACTCGCGATACGGGTTTTTTTTGTTGGCTCAAATTGCCTGAACCTTGGACGGCAACACAATTTTCTTTTATAGCACGGCAACAAGGTGTTGTTGTCATTGAGGGCGATCATTTTGCTTTGTCACATGGTGCACCGGAGGAAGGGATACGAATTGCACTTGGTAGTCTGCCACAAGAAACGCAACTGAAAGAAAGTTTGCAAATTCTTGGGCACATTTTACAAAATGGTGTTGTCTAATCGGTTATTATTTATTCTTTATCAAAGATATTTAAGAATTGTTCAGATGAACATTGAATCAAAATCATGATTGTAATTATAACAAGATGATAGATAAAGTCGAATTTCTGCGGTAAGCAACCACTCGATATTGGTTGCTTACCGCAATATACATTGATCAGAGAGTCTTTTTACTCACATTGTACAATTATTGTGTGAGATAACAATCATGAAAACGGTGTTGTTTTTCTTTCCAAAAATCCGAAACGCCGAGTTCTTCTTCAGCATCAACAACAATTGAGCGTATATCTTTAACAATTTGTTCAGATAAGGGATTGGCTTGTTTGTGTGTTGCAAGCAGGTTTTTTGCTTTTGTACAAGCGTTATCAATGACAGAAGGACTTCCGGCAGCTTGCCAAGAATCATAGTTGGACAAATTCATCAAATCATAACGGCTTACTTGGTGAACTTTATTTAAGGTATCTTCAGAGGTGATGTATTCACCAAAAGGTCCTGTTTGTTTGATGAGATCGGTAGATATCGTTTTGGCATTGACTCTGTATCCTGCAATAATCCGTAAGGTCGCATCAATCAATTCATCATCAAGCAATAGGCTTGCAATATCAAAGGCCATGCTTGTTTGTAAGGTTCCGGCACCGCAGATGATATTTGCTCCGCATAAGGCACTCATGAGGCGGCTCATACCTCGTTCCGCACCATTTTGGATATCAAATTCCATCGCGTCGCTTTTACCTGCTGTGATATAGCTTGGCACTTCATAAAAATGAGCCATGTGCGCGGCAGACATATTTAATAAAATGGATTCCGGAGCCGCCATCAAAGAATTGCCGTTGCGCATGTTCATAATACATGATGTGGAGGCATATAAAGCCGTGTTTCCGGGGTTTACACATTGAATAAGTGTGTTGAAAGCAAGAAATTCTGTATTTTTTACAACTAAAGAACCGGCGATGTCTTGCGGTGTTGTTGCGCCTGCTTGAGTCATAAACAATAAATTACAAGGCAAATTTGCTCGTGCGGCAATAATGGCGTTATCACAGGTGTGCTCACCGAGGCGTAAAGGACTGATTGTTGTATTGTTGATGACACAAGGAGGGCGACGCCGCATGTTTTCTTCACTGCCACAAAGCACTTTAGCCATTTCAACCACTTTCTTTGCTTGGAAAGGCGTGTTGACGACAAGTTGTTTAGGTTTTGCTGTATGCACAAAGGCTATTTCTGCGTTGTGTAAGGCGTCGCTTTGTTCGGGTACATCTGAAATAACCATGCATCGGTTATAGATATGAACATTTTTCAATGCATCAATGGTATGGATGATGTCAATGGCATCTTTTTTTGTACAATGGCGGCGTTCTCTTGTATCAAGGTCATAGAAATACACTTCTTGCCCTGAATTACAACCATATACTTGACCTTTTACAATATGAACGTCATCTTCTTCACTTCTCCCATAATGCACAAAAGAGGCAGGGGCTTTTCGGATACAGTCTTCTACTAAATTTTTTGGAAAATGAATGCATTGTTCGTCATCTTCATAACAGCCGTGGTCACAAAGTATTTGTCTGGCTTCTTTGCTGCCAAACCACATACCGCGTTCACTCAAAATTTCAAGACCTGCTTCATGAATTTGTTCAGACTCATCTTGAGTTAACACTTCAAAACGTTGCTTTATTCCCAAAGTAAGCGATTCATGACTGATCCGTTTCATAACTAAACCTCCATATATACTGTATATATACAATATATATTTAAAAAAAATAGGTTTTAAGAGAAAAAGTCCCTGAATTCAGTATGAAATACTATGCAAAAAAAGTTCCATAAAAAATACTTGTTATTTTAATATATTATGTTATTTGTGTGTTGTTTTTTTATTTTTTTATTTACATTTGTGTTTAATTTTGTAATAAAAAATGTTACATGTAATATTTTTGAAAAAATTTTATTTTTTGCATAAGAAGATTTTTTATTCATTATTTAGGGGCTGTTTATGTCACGTCGTGTGGATTTGTGTAGGTATTTTTTTAGTGGTTTTTTATTTGTGTGTCTTTTTGTTCTTGTGTATTCGAGCGAAACGGCGGCAAAAGAAGAATCAACATCAACCAAGACAGTCAACGCTGCAGTCGCAATCGTTGAGGGAAAGCCAAAAGAGCAGGGTGCCATAACGCCAGTCCCTCTTGAACAAAATCAACAAAATACGACATTGTCGGAAACGGTTTTAGGCCATGAATCCTTAAAGGCGTGGGATGGATTATATTGGGGAATGAATCCCGCGACAGCCAGTGCGGTTTTGCAGCGTATGGTACGACGTGCCGATGTTTTGGGCTTGTATACACATCAAATTGATGGTACATATAAGGGATATAGTTTGATGTTTACGTTTTTGAACAACAACAGCCTCGAACGTGTTGCTCTTTTTGACAACAACCCCAAAGGACAGCCTGAACGGATGCAACGGCTTCGTGAACTTTTGACATTAAAATACGGATTTCCCGAAAAGGATGTTGAAAGAAATATTCAAACGTTCAGCTGGCTTGATGAACATAAATTAGTGAGTCTTGCTTATCGAACCGATAAACCGGCTGTGCAGCTTGTGTATGTATGGCGACGGGCTGCCATGACTGAACGATATTGAATCAAAATGGGGAGTTTTTTCAATATGGGTACAGAAATTGAGCGCAAGTTTTTAGTGCATGAACATTTATGGAAGACGTATATTGCTTCTGTTCGCGTTCAACGAAAACGATTCAAACAAGGTTACTTGGGACGCCATATTGATGGTGCAACGGTTCGATTGCGTGTGGTATATTCTTTCAACGCAGATGATTCAATGTGTTCTGATCTGGCAGAAAAAGCTTTTTTGACTATAAAAGGTCCTACAAGTGGCATAAGCCGTAATGAATATGAATATGCAATTCCTGTTGAAGACGCCGAGCAGATGTTGCAAAGTCTTTCTTTAGATAATATTATTGATAAATATCGGTATACTGTTGATTTTGAAGGGACTGAGTGGGTTGTTGACGATTTTTTGGGTAATAATGTAGGATTGCTTGTTGCCGAGGTGGAATTGAGTCATGAGGATCAGAAAATTGATTTTCCTCCATGGCTGGGGGTAGAAGTTTCTTTTGATAAGCGGTATAGCAATGCATCTTTAGCGCAAAAACCGTTTACACTGTGGCAATAAGCTGCACTTAACGAACTGTTATGATTTGAATAAAAAAGCACAGCACCTATGATGAAACTTTCTGAAATTTTTTGTATCATTGAAGAAACGGCTCCGCTTGCCGCGGCTGCTGCCTGGGATAAATCCGGGTTACAAGTGGCTGCTTTGCGTGAAAATGCAGAGCATGTTGCCGTATGTATTGACCCGACGCCCGATGCCGTAAGTAAAGCCCTTGATGCAGGCGCAGACGCGATTGTCACGCATCATCCGTTGACTCTTAAACCTCGTTATACAGACACATTAGATAATTATCATCAAGTACTGCGTTTACTCTTCAATGCTGATGTGCCGCTTTATGCCGCACACACAAGTCTTGATGCCAATGCCCTAGGGCCTGTCGGATGGTACGCACGACATATCGGATTACAAAACATATGTGTGCTTGAGCCGACAGCAACGTTTTTGAATCCTCAAGGACAAACGCAAATCTATGGTTTTGGACAAGTTGGTGATCTTATTGAGCCGGTCTCTCTTGAGGATTTGTTGTCTCCTTTGCCGAAAATCGGTGCATCACGTTTAGCGGGACGTTGTCCTTCTCGGATTAAACGAGTGGCTGTTTGTCCCGGATCCGGGGCGTCTTTGGCGCAGTGTGCCGCTCAATTTGGTGCAGAACTGCTGATTACAGGTGATGTTAAATATCATGATGCTCTTGACGCGCCGTTACCTCTTTTGGATCTTGGGCATTTTGCTCTTGAAGAGGAAATGATGCGTCTTTTTAGTGTACATTTGCAAGAATGTTTGTCGAATGTACAGATAACCTTCATTCCTGCACAGGATCCGCTGTGTGCGAATTTTCTGCAACCTCTCTCTGCCGGAGAAACACGATGAGCCTTTATATCGCACAAATCAGACAACTTGTCTCTCTTCAAGCTGTTGATGACGATATTTTTCTTGTTGACCAGGAATTGCAACAAGCGCCGAAGCATATTGCCGAACTTGAAGCGAGTTTTCTTGTTATTGAGCAGCAACGCACTCGTGGCGAAGACAAAATGTCACATTTGTTGGAACAGCAAAAGCGTATTACTAATGAAATAGAAGAAGACGCCGCACGCTTGAAAAAAAGTAAAAATAAAATGACACAGGTCTCAACGTCTCGTGAATACCAAGCCATCGGTCGTGAAATGGATACGATGGAACGCCTTTCACAGATTCGTGAACAAGACAAAACCGCTCTTGAAGAAGAATTGACCAATCATACAGTCTATATGGACGAGGTTATGAGCAAGTGGGAAGTTGTCAACAGTGAACTTGAAATTGCACGGACTTCCCTTGATGAACGTTTGGTGCAATCGCAAAAGCGTCGTGCAGAACTTGAAGAACGTCGGAGACAGGCAGGTGCCGAGGTACCTCGTCCTGTTCTTGAACGATACGAGTTCATTCGTCATCGCTTGGCGCATCCTGTGATTGTACCTGTGAAAAATGGTGTGTGTGATGGTTGTCACATCAGTATTCCTCCACAAATTTTTATTGAATTGCAAGGTGGAGATAAAATTTTGAATTGTCCTAACTGTCAACGATTGATTTATTGGTGTGAACATTTTGCACCAAAAGAAGAAGTTGTTGCAGAGTAAGAAAAGTTCTAGAATACCAAGAAAACATCACGGATTTTTGAGGGAGTCACTCCCTCAAAAATCCGTGATGTTTTCTAAAAAGATAGATAATCTTCATTTGATTATCTATCTTTTTTTTTTTAGGGGGGGAATGATTCCCCCCAAACCCACTTGATCCTACGACGTATTCCAATGCTTTGCATTACTCATACGCCGTAGTTCAACAGTTCAAACATTTAGGGACGTTGTCTGCCTAAGGTTGTCATAAAGGTATCAAGCAACGTTACATCACCAATTTTGTCATAGAACTGTGGCCAAATGCCCATGGCAGCATTGATCCATGCTTCTTCATTTTCAATTTTATCAATAATTTCAACACCGCTATCAATCATTTGTTTCTTTAATTGTTTTTCCATTTCGCCAATCATTTTACGGTTGCTGTCTGTCGCGGCACGACCTGCGGCAAGAATGGCTTTTTGGATTTCAGGTTTTTGTCTGTCAAACCAAGATGCGTTGACAACAATCGGTCCAATCCACAGTTTATAATGGATTTCAGTAATATACTTTTGCACTTCTTCAAATTTGTTGGATGCAAAAACAGTATAAGGGTTCTCTTGTCCGTCAACCACTTTTTGTTGCAAAGCATTGAAGGTTTCATCCCATGTCATGGGGGTGGGTTCACCGCCAAAGGCACGGAAGCTTTCAATCATGATCAGGTTGTTGGGCACACGAATTTTTAAACCTTCAAGATCTGCCATCGTATGCACAGGACGTTTACTGTTACTCAAAACACGGAAACCTTGAACCAACCAACCAACAGCCATATTACCGCTTTCATCAATCATGCGTTTATTGATGGCATCCCAATTGCTGTCAATTACTTTGTAGCAATCATCATAATTGGTAAACATATAGGGTAAGTCAAAAACACCCATGCTCGGGCTAAAAGGCGTTACATTGTTTACAGCCAGTGAAGCTGCATGAATGACTTGATGTTGAATGTCCTGAAAATTCCGTTCTTCACCCCCAAGCTGGCTTGCAGGATAGATTTGCACTTCAACCGCACCATTAGTGGCTTCTTCAAGATGCTTTTTAAAATCAAGAGCGGCGGCGTGATGCGGTTCGGCAACCATGGCTCCTGAACTGTGGCTGTAACGCATAACCACATCAGGTGCAGCTAAAGCATCAGAGACAAAGCCTGTCAGAAACAAACCTGTTGTAAGAGCCAGTGAGAATTTGAGCATTTGAGACAATTTCATTCTGCGTTCTCCTCGGTTAAAAGAGTAAGTTAAAAGAACAAATATAGCAAAATCCCGCACTATAGCAAATACATTTTTATTCTTTGAAGCAGACTCGTTACAGTCGATATATACAAAGAACAAAAAGTTATTTGAAATCGTTTAATACGCTCCAAGATATTTCGGAAGGAATGTAACAACTTCAGGAACAAAAATTAAAAAGATAACAATCAACAATAACAAGCCTACATACGGTAACGCACCTTTGGCAACACGCTCAAGGGGGAGGTTTGATATATTCATGGCAATGAATAGATTGACCCCTAACGGCGGTGTCAATAAAGCAATTTCATTTGTGACAACCCAAAACACTCCAAAAAATACCGGATCAATGCCTACTGAAGTGATGATTGGCAAAAAAACCGGCGCAAGCACGACAATCGTTGCCAACGTTTCCATGAACATGCCAAGGAAAAAAAGAAATACCGCAATCATCAATAAAATTAAAATAGGATTTGTTGTGATGTTTGCCATTTGAGCGGCAAGTTGTTGCGGAATTTGATACATGGTCAGAAAACGTCCAAAAATCGTTGAAACGCCAACCACAACCAAAATGGTACCCGTAGAAATGTTAGCCAGCTTCATGGCATTGAACACTTCTCCAAAAGAGAGTTTTTTCGTAATGAAAAAACCGACAAAAAGTGCATACCACACTGCCACAACAGAGGCTTCAACAGGTGTACAAATACCTGCATAAATACCGCCAAGAATAACAACAGGTGCCATTAATGACCAAATACACCGCAAAAAGGTTTTGCCAAAATCACTCATGGTGTATTTATGCATGGTGCCTTTATAACCGTGTTTGCGTGCGATGATGTATGCCGTAAGCATCAAACACGTTCCGACAAGTGCTCCGGGCACAAAACCTGCTGTAAATAAAGCCGAAACAGACACATTGGCAATGATACCATACACCAACATGGGATTGCTTGGCGGAATAAGAATACCAAGAGTTCCCCCTGTGGCAACAATACCCGCCGCATATTCAGGCGCATAACCGCGTTTTATCATTGATGGGATCATAATACTGCCCATGGCCGCAACTGTTCCTGGGCCTGATCCAATCATCGCCGCAAAAAACATACAACCCAGAATGGTCACCATGCCAAGACCGCCACGGATATGCCCAACAAGCATGGATGCCACTTCAACAATTTGAGCAGCCATCCCTCCGCGCTCCATAAGAGCACCGGCAAAAACAAAGCCCACAACAGCCAAAAGCGGAAACGAATCAGCCACTTTTAATAAATCAATCATGACCAATGTCAGCGGAATGTCACTCAAAAGCAACACAATAACAGAAGCCATGCCTAACGAAACAAAAATAGGCGTTCCGATTGCCAGCAATATAGCCAAACTGACCCAAACAAGCACCTCAAGTGACATCAGAACACCTCCTCACTGGGAACAATCAATTTCTCGCGTTTTGTGAAAATGCGCCACCAACGCTCTATCAGACGAATACCTTGTAAGGTGAAAGCTAAAGGCACTGCAAAATAAACATATCGCATATCAAGCAATAATGCGCCTGAAAGCATCGGACGAGTACTCATGCCAATAATAAATGTTGTGCCGACATAGACAACAATAGTGCAAAAAAGTAGCCAAATCATGTCTGTCAATAACAAAATGAAATATTGTCCGTTCCTTGACAGCATTTTTAACTGTGCCGTTACACGAATGTGCATATTCTTTGTTGTGGCAAGGCTTGCTGCAAAATAAACAAGATATAAAAATAAAAAGCGACAAACTTCCTCAGACCAAGCAATCGATCGGCCGCCAAAATATCGATAGCAAACTTGCATCATTAAAAGCGCCATAATTAAAGCCAAAAGCGTACAACAAATATACTCTTCAAGGCTTTCCCAAATTGATACCAATGAATTGCGCATGTGTGTTCCTTCGTTGTTAAATAACACTATAAAATCAAGAATATATCAAAAGATTCTTGAAATCCCAAAAAACTATTTAAGACACTGCCTCTTTTTACTTACATGTAATTATGATTGTTCTTTAGAATAGTTGCTTTGAAAATGTACTTCAAAAAAGTCAGACACCTTCAGCACGAAATTAAACAATACAAAATTGCGCCTATGCCTTAACAGCTGAGCTTTATTGCATAACCGCATTCATTCTATCTAAGTGTTGTTCTGCGAACTCCAAAACATAAAAAATACCTCAGTCGTATTTTCAATGACATGTATTAGAATGTTTTGTCATTAAAAAAAACTTTATAATGAAAACGTTTTCATTATAAAAAGTCTTTTAATAAAAAGAGTTTTATTCAAAAACATTTAATATGCAATTTGAAATAAGCAATAACAGAAGTATACTTTGTATACGTTTTCATTATAATCAAATGAGAAAAAAAATGTCAAGTAAGGAAGTGAATTAACATGAGACATTTTTGAAGCAAAACAGTATAACATGTTATTTTATTTTAATTTATTTTTTTTAGCGTGTTGTTTTCACATGGAATCATATTGAAAAGCAATATGGATTTTTTTACTCTGTTTATATATAGTAATGAGAAAGAACAAAAAAGTTCTTGTTTCTTCTTTATATAACATCAGAGTCATGTTTTTTGTTTTTTTAACAAATAAAACAATATATTATGATAAAACCATAGTGTTTATTTGGTGATAAAGTTGATACAATAAAATATCAAGAGGGCTTGACAGATTTTTTGAGTAGGGATACGTTGAAAACGTATTCTTTATTTTTTAAAATAATGAGAGTAACACGTTGAAAAGAAAAATAAAAACTCAAGAAAACGAATTTAAAAATCATCGTGCAACGATTAAAGATGTTGCAAGCCGAGCCAACGTTTCTTTGGCTACGGTTTCCAGAGCATTGCGTGAGCCAGATAAAACGCCGAATGAAACAGTTGTAAAAGTTCGTGCGGCAGCCGAAGCTTTGAACTATGTATATAACGCTACGGCGGGATCTCTTTCGAAGCGGCGCTCTGACACAATCGGTGTGCTGTTGCCGTCACCGACTTATGCAGCGTTTGGAAGCAATCTTGTAGCAATTCAAGAAACGTGTTCAGAAAGAAATTTTTCTTGTAAGGTGGCTCTTTCTCATTATTCACCGGAAGAAGAACGGTTGGCTTTGCGACGTTTTCATGAACAACGCATTGACGGTTTGATTTTAGTCGGTCTGGATTCCAGCAATATCTCATATGTCAAAAGTCTTGAGGCTTCCGGAATTCCTTGTTTGGTTTTGTGGGAAGTTCCGGAAGAAAGCTTGAATTACATCAGTATTGATAATAAACGAGCGATTGCGGCGAGTTTGCAATATCTTATCGATTTAGGACATCGACGAATCGGTTTTTTGGTCGGACCCATGTCGTGTGCTCAACGCACGCATGATCGTTTGGAGAGCTATCAAGCGGTATTGGAAAAAGAGGGCATTGTTTTTGATGCAGCGCTTGTGCGTTCGCAGCCACCTTCATATTTACTCGGTAAAGAGTCCATGCGAGCTTTTTTACGTATGGATGAACCGCCGACTGCAGTGCTTGCGGTCAATGATTATTTGGCAATCGGTGCCATTCGCGCAATCACGGAAGCAGGATTACGCGTCCCTGAAGACATTTCGGTTTGTGGTTTTGACGATATTGATATTGCGGCTTATTTCAATCCACCTTTGACCAGTATCAAAACACCGTGTTTTGAAATGGGACAAATGGCTGCCAATGCCGTCATCAATACCATTGAAGCGCAAACCCCACTGAAAATCCAATACATGCTCGACATCGAACTTATTGTGCGTCGAACGTGTGCAAAAGTGAAAGAGAGCTTTTAAGGAGAAGGTATGAATACCTGCATGTCCATTTCGAATGAGACGTTGCCTCATGAGGCATTTACTCAAACGGTGCAGGAAGTGTCTATTCAACGTTTGGGGTGTCCTGAAGTCACATCACCTTTGGCACAGATGCTTGCCTCCGGTGAACGACAAAGGCAAACCCTTTGTTATGTCGATGAAGACTTGCTTGGTGACGGTCAAATACCACGCCCTATGGCGTTTGAGTTGGCAGGGCCGCGCAGAATCATCTATTTTGAGCCACAAAAAACACGTTGTGCCATTGTGACATGCGGTGGTCTTTGTCCCGGAATTAACGATGTAATCCGTTCTGTGGTAATGACTGCGTACAATGATTATCATGTTGCCGCTGTCTTTGGGGTGCGTTATGGATTACAAGGGTTGGTTTCCTCTGATCCGGAGGCTTTTGTGGAGCTGACGCCAAAAAGTGTTGAACAAATTCATGATTTTGGAGGTACGGTTCTCGGAACATCCAGAGGACCGCAATCTTCAGCGCGCGTCTTAGATGCGTTGGCAAAACGTGATATTTCGATTTTATTTATTATTGGTGGGGATGGAACCATGAAAGCTGCAGCTGCCATTCAAACCGAAGCCAATCGTTTGGGGCGACAAGTGGCCATTGTCGGTGTTCCCAAAACGATTGATAATGATATCAATTTTGTACCATATTCTTTTGGTTTTGAAACGGCTGTGAGTAAAGCTGCTGAGGCCATTCGTTGTGTACATGTGGAAGCGGCGAGTGTGCGCAATGGTGTTGGGATTGTCAAATTGATGGGACGAGATTCAGGATTTATAACCGCTCATGCGGCTCTTTCAGTACGTCATGTTGATTTTGTTTTGGTTCCTGAGGTACCGTTTGTCTTACATGGTGAATACGGTTTATTGTCGGCTATTGAGCGCTGTCTTTTAAAAAAAGAACATGCCGTGTTGGCCGTTGCGGAAGGCGCGGGGCAAGAGTTGTTACCGGCGTCAGAAACATGTGATGCCTCAGGCAATCGTATGCTTGGAGATATCGGCGGTTTTTTAGCCAATGCGATTAAAATGTACTTTACTGAAAAAAAACAACCTTGTTACATGAAATATATTGATCCAAGCTATCTTATTCGTTCGATTCCCGCAAATTCCGCCGATAAATTATACAGCGGTTTTTTGGGTCAACATGCGGTACATGCTGCCATGAGCGGTAAAACGGGCATGGTTGTCGCAAACATCATGGATAAGTTTGTTCATTTGCCTTTTGAGCTGGTTACCCAAAAACGTCGAACCATGAGACAAAATTCTGATTTATGGCAGGCTGTTTTGGAAACAACAGGACAAGCCAAACATCGCTTACACATGATGGGGAGGTGATTCTTCCTTATATATGATATTTTTTATAATTAAATATTCAAAAGGCAAAAGGCTCTGGTCGCAACATCAACATCGGTTATACGTGAAGGCGTACACGCAATGATTTAACGTTGCATAATGTTATAACTGTCCGTGTCTTTAAATGGTTATAAATGGTTACAATGAAATTTGCAAAGTTACATTGCTCTAAAGGACTCTTTACATTTTGAGGTTATTGTCATGAACAAAGAAACTCTTTCAGAATTGCACGCTTTAAGTAAAGAAGCAAGACAGCTTCTTGCTCAAATGATTGCAGAAATCGGCGTGGGTCATCTTGGCGGATCGTTGTCCATCATTGATGCGTTGGTATACTTATATTATAAAGAAATGCGTGTTCGTCCTGATGACCCTCAATGGGACGATCGTGATCGTTTTATTTTGTCTAAAGGCCATGCAGGGCCTGCTGTCTATACGCTTCTTGCCATGAAAGGCTATTTTGACAAAAAAGTGTTGCTCACACTCAATCAACCCGGCACCAAATTACCGAGCCATTGCGACATGAAGTTGACGACAGGCATTGATATGACCGCCGGGTCTTTGGGGCAAGGTTTTTCTGCTGCTGTGGGCATGGCTTTAGCTGCACGAATGGATAAAAAAGATTACCGAGTGTATTGCATTATCGGCGATGGCGAAAGTCAAGAAGGTCAAATTTGGGAAGCAGCCATGTATGCCGGCAGCCAAGAATTGGATAACCTCGTGGTTCTTGTCGACGACAACGGTATGCAAATTGATGGCTATACCGATGAAGTCAATACCGTCAGACCGCTTGATAAACGGTTTGAGGCGTTTGGTTGGGCAACAATGAGTATCGATGGGCATAACTTTGAAGAACTTGAAAGCGCTCTAACACATTGTCGTACCATAAAAAAACGTCCTTCCGCCATTGTTATGAAAACGGTTAAAGGCAAAGGCGTTGCCCTTTCTGAAGGCAAACTCGGATCACATAATATGCCATTTTCTGCTGAAGATCTTGCTACTGCACTCAAAGAACTGCAATAAGGAATACCGTCATGCTTGAATCACAAGAAATGCGCAGTGTGTATTGTGACACACTGATTGCTTTGGCTAAAAAAGATACGCGCATTGTGGACGTTGAAGCCGATCTTTCTGCGGCACACGGCACAAAACCCTTTAGACTGGCCTATCCTGAACGCGCGTTGAATGTTGGAGTGGCAGAAGCCAACATGCTTGGTGTTGCAGCAGGGTTGGCGGCGTGCGGCAAGGTGCCTTTTGTGCATTCGTTTGCCACATTTTCTTCACGACGTTGTTTTGATCAGATAGCCATTTCGGTTTGTTATGCGGGACTGCCCGTAAAGATTGTCGGTTCTGATCCCGGCGTCGGTGCAGAGTTGAACGGCGGTACACACATGGCGTTGGAAGACGTCGGTATTTTGCGTACCTTACCGGGCATCACCATTTTTGAACCGACGGATTCCATTCAATTACGCAAAGCGTTGCCTGCCATTGTTGATCATGAGGGGCCGGTTTATATTCGTTTGTTCCGCCGTAAAGCTGAACAAATATTTGACGAAACATATACGTTTAATTGGGGAAAATCCGATCGCTTGCGTGAAGGAACGGACGTAACGTTGATTGCTTCTGGCGTTTGTGTGCACTATGCTATGGAAGCGGCTGAATTATTACAACAAGAAAACATTTCTGCCCGTGTCATCAATATGCATACCGTCAAACCCCTCGATGCTGAAAGCGTGATTCAAGCCGCACAAGAAACAGGTGCTTTGGTGACCGCAGAAAACCATAATATTATTGGCGGGCTTGGCAGTGCTGTTGCAGAGGTTTTGGCTGAAACAGTGCCTACGCCATTGGAACGTGTCGGTGTTCGGGATCATTTTGGCGAAGTGGGTAAAATGCCATATTTAGTTGAAAAATTTGGTTTGACAGCCAAAGACATCGCCGCAGCAGCTCGTAAAGCTGTCGGCAGAAAAAGCAAATAACCTCAGTGTAGCGGAGAAAACACCATATGAAAACAGTCGGTCTTGTCGGTCTTGGCGTGATGGGCGTGTTTTGTGCCAAGACATTGATTCAAAATGGATTTGATGTTGTGGGATATGATCCTTTTGCTGCTGCGGCACAACGCGCTGCGGATGTCGGTGTACAGCTTGCGGCTTCACCCTCCGAAGTGGCTGCAAAAACAGAATGGATTTTGTTATTTGTTCCGGCGGCTGCTGAAACAGAACAAGTGATTATGGGTGACAATGGACTATTCCATGGTTTGCAGGCCAACAGTATCATCCTTAATATGAGTACGGTTGAACCGGCCATCAATGTCCGTATGGCGGAAGCCGTACGTGAAAAACAGGTTGGTTTTATTGATGCGCCTGTGCTTGGCAGTCCTTCCGGAGTTGGTTCTTGGGCTATTGTGCTTGGCGGCAGTGATGCAGATATTGAGGCAGTCAAGCCGTTATTATGCTTATTGAGCGGTTCGGAGGAGCGTCTTTTCCATTTGGGTGTCGTCGGTTCGGGCAATGCATTAAAGTTGTTAAACAACATGATGCTTGGTGCTATCAATGCTTGTGCAGCAGAGGTTATGGCTTTGGCCAATCATATCGGCATTTCACAAAAGATGCTCATTGATGTTGCTGTGGCTGCGAATGCACGTGCACTGAGTAATGCCTACAAGGAAATAGGCGGACGTATAGCCGAAGAACGTTATGACGATCCGACGTTTACCTTAGACATGCTGATTAAAGATAACCATCTCTGCCTTGAAATGGCAAAAGCCTGTAAGGCCCCTATGGTTCTTGGATCTGCTGTGGACTATGTTCATCGCATGGCGGAGGCTCAAGGGTATGGTCAGCAGGATCATTCTGTTGCATGGAAAAGTATTGCCAAAAATTGGAAATAAATCTTTTTTATAAAAAACCGTCATTACCTCCGAAATAACACCAGCAGGCCATGATTGGTATATTTTTTGTGAGGTTTGTTGAGGGGGGAGTCATCCCTCTCTCCTCAACATCAATTCTTCTCTATCTCTTTAGGTGTAACAAGGCATTTTCCACAAGATATCGCATCGTTATATCAGTTTCCACAAGATATCACATCGTTATATCAGTATTTATCATTTTTTAAATTTGACAAAAATATTTGAATAAATCTGTAAAATCAACTGGATAAAATATTGTTTTTTGCTCCGGTTGATTTATCGTTGTTTTAGGCGCTGAAGCTGAAGTGAAGAAAAATATGTGAGCTTTTAAAAAGAAGTTGTTAAAGCGCGACTAAATAGGTTTAGGAAAAGTTAACGCAAAAGTTTTTTCATTCTGCTTCTAAGATATTATTGGTATGATATCTTGACAAGCAAATATTCGTGTACAAATTAATTATAATTCATAGTTTGATCATAATTAATATATGAAACAGTTTTTCAGTTTCAGTATTGATTATTATTAGAACACAAAGAGATTTTCGTAGTGCATAGACTTTGTGCTATGAAGCGTTTCATCAACCATATCTTGTGTGTTTTGATGAGCGCCTTTTGTTGTATCTTTTTTTTGAATGTTTTTTTGAATGTTTTTCAAGGTTTTAAGGTGTACACTATGGCAAATATTGATATTTTCAAACCTATTCAAGGTCAACACGTTGTTATTGAAACAGGACTTCCTGTCGTATCGGTTGCCGAGGCAACCTCGCCTGCTACAGAAACTGCAGTACAAGATGTGGCTGTCACGCAGCAAGAAACCATTTCTTTCAATTTCGATTTTGCTTCAGGCGATGCTGCGGTTGAACGTGTTGATGATGACTTGGTGTTCACCTTTGATGACGGCAGCACTGTTGTCGTTCAAGATTTTTATACTTCTATTACCTCGGAAAGCTTGCCTAATTTCGTCTTTGCAGACGCAACCATCGCAAGCGGGGATTTTTTTGCGGCTTTCGATGACGAAACGCTGATGCCTGCAGCGGGACCGAGTGCCGCTGCGGCCTTGGCAACG
>CAYJFB010000033.1:0-20020 GCA_964369685.1 uncultured Desulfovibrionaceae bacterium
TCAGTTCCTTCAGAGGGAAAAAACTTAGCTGCGGTAGCTCGCGTTACAATCTATGTAGGCGTGCCCCAGATCTGAAGTCAGGAGGGTATAGGAGGCGGTGTTCGTGTTTTCGGTACTGAGTGATATGTCGACAGTGAGGTCGCGTTCTTTCAGTGGTTTTTCAAGCAAAGCATCAAAATCTGTTGTGACAGGTTGTCCCAAAACGAAAAGCGGTACGCCGCAAAGCGTCACACTCACCATTGCAGGATCAAGTATGACTCCTGCGCGACCTATGGCAGCCACAATGCGCCCCCAATTGGCGTCACATCCGTACATGGCGGTTTTTACCAGTTGCGAGTGCCCCACAGTGCGCGCCACTTGTGCGGCGTCTGCTTCGGAAGCGGCACCGCAAACGTTAATGCGAATAACTTTTGTAGATCCTTCGCCGTCTTGTACTAACATATACGCCAAATCACTCAACACGGCTGTCACAGCGTCTTCCAATAAAGCCATATCTTCAATCTTTGTAACAAGCACGTCTGCAGCACCGTTTGCCAAGGCATAGACGGTGTCATTGGTGGAGGTGTCGCCATCAACACTCACTCGATTGAATGTTTTTTCAACGGCACGTTGAATCAAAGCAGTCCAACTTGCGGTATCAATAGCGGCGTCGCACAACAATACACTCAACATGGTTGCCATGTTTGGACAAATCATGCCTGCACCCTTGGCAATCCCCAGCACTCGTACTTCTTTATCCGCAAAAGATATGGTTTTGGCAGCCATTTTGGGGAACGCATCGGTTGTCATGATCGCACGGGCAAAATCTTCTGCATCGGCTTGACCAAGATTTTTGACCGCTTTGGGAATGGCTTTACTCCAGATATCAAGTGATATGCCGCCAATCACTCCTGTAGAAGCAGGAAGAATTTCATTTGGTTTTAAATTTATTTCTTGCGCAAGTTGCTTGAGCATGGCTTTACAATCGGCGATACCTTGTTCACCTGTACAGGCGTTGGCTTGTCCTGCATTGATCAGCACCGCACGGATGGTGTTTTGCTCTTGAAGGATGGCCTTACCGACCAAAACAGGAGCGGCAGGAAAGAGATTTTGTGTGAATGTTGCCGCCGCTACGGCAGGACGATCGCTGACCAATATACCGAGTTCATTGCGTACAGTTGGGTAAAATCCGGCAGAAGTCACTCCAAATGAAAACCCTTTGGGAATAAGAGACATGGTTTCCTCCTCACAGTGTGTTCATTAAAAAATTAAATGAATGGTGTGCCGTGCTGGAGAAGATCGGCTTGGATGCGTTGGCGAAGTTCGATAGCGATGCTACCCGGGTTACCGTCTGCAATCGGTTGTCCTTCATAGTTGACCGCAGCGACACAGTCATGTCCTGTGCCTAAAACAAGAATTTCGCGCGCACTAAAGAGTTCTGCTTCTGAAATACGTCGTGTTGCCACAGGAACACGGTCTTTTATTATCTCAGCGGCTTTTTTGACAGTGGTACCGGGTAAGGCATTGCGAAACTCAGGTATACTGAAAACACCGTCTTTATCAATCAACACCACATTCGCAATGGCCGCTTCAGCCAGATAGCCGTCTTCATCAAATGAAAATACCAAATCCACACCTTTTTGTGTGGCTTCAAGCGTCATGAGCACCCCGGGAAGATAGTTTGTTGTTTTGAGTTTGGCAAACATGCTGGGGCGTACAGGTATCGTACTGCGACAAGCTGAAAGACCCTTTGCGTACCACGCGTCATTATAAAAGAAACTACTATATGCTGAAATATACAAACTTGTTTCCGGACATTCTGCAGGATCTATGGAAAAACCGCCTGCACCGCGTCCTACTAAAATACGTATGGCTCCGCCGGTTGCTTTGCTTGCTTTGGCGACTGCAAGCACAGCTTCTCTCAAGTCGTCCACAGCACAAGGTGGTTCCATCAACAGTCCAGCTGCCGAACGGTAAAGTCGTAAAAGGTGTGCTTCAAGATTCAAGACTTTCCCTTCGGCAAAACGCAATGTTTCAAAAACGCCATCGCCGCGGTGTACCAAATGATCATCCACAGGCATTACCATACGGCAGGCATCACAACAAATCGCTTGAATACGATGATCATAAAAGGCTAAAAGCTGTTCAGCACCGGGACGGGCAACAGCATCTATTGCCTGCTGCCATTGTTGACTTTCAAGAACAGGAATCATTTGTTTGCTCCTCATTCGGAAGCCGTTTGTGTTGTTTTTTGGGTCGTGTGCCAACAAGCTTGAATGGCACGAGAGTTTTGTTTTCACTTTTCTTCATCATACTGAATGGTGGTCATTTTCTTTTTAAATGAAAGGACGTTCAGAAAAAAGAAAATGAAAAGTCAATCTAAAAAGGATCTATATCCCAACATACAATTGAAATTGTTCAACAGATATACGTTTTTTCTTATATGCTGAATGCAACATGGCTTCGTTCTTCTTGAGGCTGCCGAAGCTCGGAATCATAAAAGAACTGGGGGAAAATCCCCCAGAAAAAATACTCTAAAAAAGATTCTTTTCAGGAACACGCAACCAATCACGTTCGAGCAAAACTTCAGCAATCTGAACAGCGTTGAGCGCGGCGCCTTTACGGATATTGTCGGCAACAATCCATAAGTTTAATCCGTTGGCAATGGTTTCATCTTCACGGATTCGACCGACAAACGTGAGATCTTCACCGGCTGCATCAATGGGCATCGGATAAATTTCTGCTTTGGGATTGTCCAAAACCTGCACTCCGGGGGCTTGAGACAAAATCACTCGAGCCTCTTTGGCAGAAAGTTTTTTGACGGTTTCAATGTTCACCGATTCGCTATGTCCATAAAAAACAGGAACACGCACACATGTTGCCGTCACTTTAATACCGGGGTCTCCAATAATTTTGACGGTTTCATGAACCATCTTCATCTCTTCTTTGGTATAGTCGTTTTCAAGGAAAACATCGATATGCGGTAAGCAGTTAAAAGCTATCCGATGGGGATAGACTTCAACCTCAGGTTCACGCATGGAAAAAAGTTGTCGCACCTGGGTTTCCATTTCCGTAATGGCTTTGTGGCCTGTTCCCGAAACAGCCTGATAGGTTGAAACCACGACACGCGTGATTTGAGCCGCTTCATGCAAGGGTTTTAAGGCAACAACCATCTGAATGGTTGAGCAATTGGGATTGGCAATAATGCCGTTATGTTGTTCCAACGCATCGGGATTGACCTCGGGAACAACAAGGGGGCAACGCTCATCCATTCGCCATGCACTTGAATTGTCAACAACAACACACCCTGCGGCAACAGCATGAGGCGCAAATGTCTCTGACGTGGATCCGCCTGCAGAAAACAATGCTAAGTCAATACCTTGAAAAACGTCTTCCTTCAACTCGCGCACGATCAATTCGGTATCGCCATAGGCTACAGTGGTTCCTGCCGAACGTGCAGAAGCAAAAGGAATGATTTGAGCAGCCGGAAAGGCTCTGGCGTGAAGTGTGTTGAGCATTTCACGTCCGACAGCGCCGGTAGCACCAACAACAGCGACAACGGGGTCTTTTTTCATACTTTGATGTTCCTCCAAAAAAAGCCCTATATACGTGAGGTTGTGACGCTTTGCAAGTGTATGAAGGGAGAGGCGTGATCATGCTGATATAGCATGAAAAGATATATATTTTTTTTGTTTATTGCTTTTTTATATATGATATATTGTAATTGATGAAGTATATATCATTCAATCAAAAATAAAAAATCCTTTTGTGTTACTCGATAAAAATTGTGATAGAGTAAAAACAGGCTCTTGAATAATAATATATTCTATTTAAATATACATTTACAAATTGAAAACATATATAAGTATATTTTATAACGTTCATTTATATAGTTTTATCTTTTATAGTGTAATAATAGGAGACTACACGGAGTGATATTTTTTTATGCATCATGATTTGCATAAAATAAAAAAAAACAGAATGTTATCTTTTTTTACTGTTCTGTTGCATAGGCTACACTGCCAAACCTCATTCTAAAACCACTTGCCAGTTACACAAAGTGTTGTTATCTAAAAATAAAGACTGAGTAAATAAGGTTGCTTGATCTTATGAAACTGTTGCTACATGATTTTTGAAATATATTTCATACGGTAACAGACATGAGGCACGATTGAGCTTGTTTTTGTACAAGATATACCAAAAATTGTTTTTTGGTACACAGATTTTCAATAAAAAATGAAACAATGATGTAAAAAAACAAATCCTGATACTATTCCATCCGTTTATTTTTTTACGCTTGTTCATATGAATTGTTCTTTTTGATAAAATCTTGTGTTTTACGTCAATGATAACATTGATGTGTGCGTATGAATACATTTTTATTTATTTGATTGTTTAGCAAACTTTTTTAAAATATCTTTTTTTTAAAGCTTTGCAATAATACCTTGAGGAGAGGATATGGCATATCGAGTCCCTTTGGCAGAAGACGCTCCTTTTTCTGTCCAATTAAAACATTTGGCAGATGAAGAACTTTTAGATTTTTGGGCTGAAACACAGCAGTTGGAGCATCTTTTACTTCGTGATCACCGCGTCGGAACGCCTGACTTTGAACGTCAAATCGTTCTTGAATTACAACTGCGTTCTTGCTATCAAGAAGGTAAAAGTTCTTCGCTGAGCTAAAGCTTTTTTATAGTGTCGAGACATATTTTCATATTGAAATGACAGCGTGTATAAAGAGCTTTGCGTGATATCATAAAGCAAAGCTCTTTTTCTATGGAATAAAACCATCAGCAAGGATAACAAAATGAAACTGATTGCAGACAGCATGGCAACACGTATGGAAAGCGGTTCGTGGATCCGTAAAATGTTTGAAGCGGGCATACAACTTAAAAAAGAATTTGGTAATGATGCTGTTTGCGATTTCAGTTTGGGTAATCCCGATTTACCGGCGCCTGCTGCCGTTCGTCAAGGTTTAGAAGGATTTGCAAAGCAAGCAGATCAACCTTTCAGTTTGGGATATATGCCCAATGCAGGTTTTGCTTGGGCACGCGAAACCTTGGCACAACACCTTGCCATTCAGCAAAAAGTTGCATTGCAATCACAAGATGTGATTATTACATGTGGTGCTGCAGGCGCGTTGAATTGTTTGTTTAAAGCAGTATTAAATCCCGGTGATGAGGTGTTGGCAATGCGTCCTTACTTTGTAGAGTATGGCGCGTATGTGGATAATCATGGCGGTGTGCTTAAAACCGTACCGACACTGGCAGACACCTTTCAGCTTGATTTAGAGGCTGTCAAAGCCGCGATCACACCACAAACTCGTGCAGTGATCATCAATTCACCAAATAATCCCACAGGCGCCATATATCCGCAAAAAGATCTGGAAGCTTTAAGCAGTCTTTTACGCACGGCCTCAGAACAGTATAACCGTCCGATTTTTCTTGTTTCGGATGAACCTTATCGTTTCTTGGCGTATGACGACAATACGGTTCCTGCGATTTTGCCGTTATATGAATATGCGCTTGTGGCCAGTTCCTTTTCAAAAAATCTTTCACTTGCCGGTGAACGTATTGGTTTTTTGGCTCTCTCACCGCATATGCAAGGGCGCAATGAATTGATGGACGCACTGACGATGGCCAATCGGATTCTTGGTTTTGTCAATCCGCCGGTGATTGGGCAACACATTCTTGATGCCGCCATTGACGCTCAAGTCGATGCTGATATTTACGCTCGACGCCGCAACCTCATGGCTGAAGTCTTACATGCTGCGGGTTACCAATTTCAAATGCCTGCGGGGGCGTTCTACTTTTTCCCGAAAGCTCCGGGAGGTGATGACGTATCGTTTGTCAATAATGCGCTTTTGGAACAAAAGATTCTGGCTGTTCCGGGAACGGGTTTTGGCGGCCCCGGGCATTTTCGTTTAGCCTTTTGTGTTCCCGAAGAAGTTATCACGCGCTCTCTCGACGGTTTCAAACGCGCTTTAGAGCGTGTTTAGATTGGTTTTCTTTTTTTTTTAGAGAGGGGACATTCTTATTCCCAACCTCCCGTGAGGTAGAACCTCTGATTCTGCGGCGCATGCCTGTGTTTCGCGCTGTTCATGCGTCGCAGTTCAAGCCGTTCTGAGAGTCTTTTGAACTAAAAATAAAAAGACAACCGTTGAATACTGTTAGAAAAAATTAAAACAGCGTTGTTATAGGGACTGTTTAAGCTTTATCCATCTTGTTTTTTGGATAGGGCGTATTGCATAGCTTGCGAAGCATGACCTCGTCTTGGACTCTTTGTCTTTTTAGTCCTTTACTCCTTGAATCTCTGAATCCTGTGGTGTGCCCAAAACGCGAAAAGAGTTGTTATCTGCAAAAAGATATGTATTTTTGCCTTTATACTTTGCTTCGTAAAGAGTATTGTCTGCTTGGATCATCAGCTCTTCATATGTTTTTTTATTGCCTTTAATCATCACAATGCCGGCACTGACGCTGACAGTATGCAAATCAGCACCACCCAATACAATACTGTGTATATTTGCAAAGATTTTATCAAATCTCGATTGAACTTGTTCTTTATTGTTTATGTCATTGAGTAAAAGAAGAAATTCATCACCGCCCAATCTGCCTAAAATACTGCCCGGTTTAATTGCTGATTTCACTGCAGAGACAAACGATTGTAAATAAAGATCTCCTGTATGATGACCGTATGTATCATTGATATATTTAAAGTTGTCAATATCCAATATGGCAAGTGCATGTACTGTATTTTTATCATTTTCTACAGATATAATGCTGCTTATCTTTTCTATGGCTGTTGCTCGACTGTATGTTCCGGTTAATGAATCTTTTTCAATACTCGTTTGCAGGCTGTTACTCAAAGATTGGCTTGCTTCTAGTGTTTCAAGGATGATGTTTTTATGTTTTTTGAATATAATTGTTATAAGCATGAAATAAAGAATGTAAAGTATTGCTATAAAGCTGATAAATAATATTGTACTTCTGTTGTTTGTTTTTAACATTTGTGAATTTATTTCATTTAAAACAATACTTACAACACACCAATCTGTGTTTGGAATGCGAACCATCACAGCAGAACGCTCTTCGCCTTTGAGAAGATAGTTTAACAGTACTGTTTTTCCATTAAACATATCTTCTTTAATTGACTGTGCCGTGTGACCGTTGATAATCTCAAGCGAACCGATAAAATCATACATGTCTCCGGCGGTGAAAGCATTTTCAGTGCGTCCACTTAAATAAATCGGTGTTCCGTCAACTTGGTTGATGTGATAAAAGGCTTCTCCTCCAAAACTTTTTAGAGCCAACAACTTTGCAATGTCATCAAGCATATACGTTCCATATATTTCGCCAACTTTTACATTGTGTAAAAAAAGATTGGCACTGAAAATCAGAATCTTATTGCCGTGTTGATCTGTATAGATAGGCAACATAATAGCTTTTGTTCCATATGTTTTTCCATAAATTTCGTTCATGGGAATATTCAAACTTCTGCCTTCTCCGTCCACGGCAGGTTTTCCGTCATAAGAAACATATGTATCATTAAATTTTGTTGATACATTTAAGGCCGTCAATTCTTGACTATAGTTGCGAACACTATCAAAAATTGCAGCATATTCTGACATGGCAACACTCATCAGTTGTAAAGAAATCTTTGATTCCTCGGCAAACAAAGCAATTTTATCTGAAATGCCCGTTGCAATTTCTATTAAAAACGTGTCATTGATTTTTTTAAACTCATTTTGATTATATCTAACAAAAAATATAACAGATAAAATCGTCAACAAAGCAACCAAGCCACCGCCCAAAAAAACAAAAAGACTTTCCTGTTTTGCCTGATTTTGATTAAAGGCTTCTTTATGTATTGTCGTTTGTTCTTCTGTTTCTTGCTCACTTTTTGCAATATTTTCTTCTGAAATAATTTTAAGTTCCGAAAAAGGCATGGGCTTTGAAAAAAAATATCCTTGAGAATAATGGACACCGCTTTGAATCAACAATTTTTGTGTTGCCGCGGTTTCCACAAATTCGGCAATGAGTTTTACACGCATTTTTTCGCCCATAAAGGCAATGCTGTTGAGAATATGACTGTAGTTTGAATCCGTACCAAGAAGTTTTGTTAACGAACCGTTAATTTTAAGATAATCAACGTCTAAATTGCCAAATTCTATAAAATTAGAATACCCGGAACCAAAATCATCAACAGCCACTTTACACCCATATTGTTTCACATGGTGTATAAAGATTCGTAATGTTTCTAGGTCGGTAAAGGCTTCTGTTTCCAATAGCTCAAAGACAAAATTTTGTGGGTTTGAAGACATATCAAGATGCTTAAATACTGTATTCCTGAATTCTTCGGATAAAATGTCATACGCTGAAATGTTTATTGTAATGATTTCGTTGCGTTCTTTAAAGAGTTCAAAGATTTTTGTAACCATACAACGACTTAAAGGGAGATATAAATTATACTTCTTTGCAATATCCATAAAATCATTGGGAAAAAGCATTCTGCCATCCGGATGTTGCAGACGCATCAATGCTTCATACATATGAAAACAATTTTTTTTGTTATCATAAATTCCTTGAAAATAGGGAATGATTGCATTTTCTTGAATAATGCTGTTTAATGCTGCAACAATCTGAAATTCTTCGTGAAGATGATTTATATACAGGCCGGTTGCGTCACAATGATTGAACCGTTTTTGTTCTATACTCAACATTTCCACAGCAGAAAAATCAAGCAGTTGTTGTATCGCTATACCGTTTAACGTAAACGTAAAATCGTTAAAATAGATTGCTTTTTCGTCTGAGAAAGTGTTGCAGACAAAATGGGTGTGAGTATTTTTTATAACGTCTATAAACGTCGTGTCACTCAATTTTTCTTCTATTATAAAAAAGAAGTTTGCAGAATCATATCTATAAAAATGAAATGTGTGATTGGGATATTGTGTTTTTAAAAAATGAACGATATTTTGTCTGTTTTCCAAAGCAAGCTTTTCAAATATTTCTTCACCTAAAAGAAGAAGGTGTTTTTTACTGTCTTCAATGGATATAAGACAAATTTGTTGTTGTGTGTTTTGTATTTGTCTTTTAATGAATTGAGGAATTGATTCAAAGAACATTTCATCAACATACAAAAAACGCGATTTCAATTCTTTTTCATGTTCAATGAGTGCAGCAAAGAGTTCGGATTGGAATTTTTTTTCGACAATCTGAATTTGTTTAATCAATGCGTCATTTGCTTCAAAAAGTATAGCGTCGACAGAATCAAAAATATGTAAATTGGGTTGAATGTGTTCTGCTTTTTCGGCCAAAGTGAAAAAACTTGACGAACCGTTCAATAGTTGAATTTGGTTGTCTTTTGTGCCGATTTCTCCAAGCATAAACGCGCCGCAAATTTCGCTGTCTTTAAATGCGCTCAACTCCCATTTGACAATATCTTTTGCAAATAATTTTCTAAATAAACAGGAATAACAAAATATACATTCTGCTGAAACCATTTGCAAATATTGACAAAAAGCTTGTAGTTCTTCGACACTTTTTAAATGACTTACATAGCCGATACGAAAGTTTTGGTTTGCTTGCACTTTCGCATGATACAGTTTCAACTGATTGGTTTCTTTTTCTGCTTTAAGAAAGCGTGTTGTTGAATTGTAATCATCAAAAACAAGAGGAAAATGCAATAAAATATTTGCTTCTGTTTCATTTGTTGTCGAATTTTTGGCAAGTTCTTGCAGAGAGAGTTGTTCTTCGATCCATTGTGCTGCCGGTGTGTCTTCAATTTCATCAATATAGACGCCATCTGCTTTGGTTATGGTAAAATGTTTGCTAATGGGGTTATGTCCGGTAATAATATCTGAATAACCCAAGATGTATTCACTGCTAAAAAAGGTGACGGCATAGGCATTGGTATAGTGGCCGTTATCGTCAAAAAGGAAGGACTCGACACTGCCATCTTCGTACATATTGCCGGCGATACCGCCAACGAAACGAACGTTTGGCATAATGGTTGTTAATGTATCTGTAATTTCGGCAAGATCTTGTTGAGAAAAATCAAACAGGGCGATTCCCAAATGCGTCGGAACCTTTTTTGAAAAATGCTGAATTGATTGTGCGATATCGTTTGGTGTTAAACCAAGGGTTGATTGGATTTTGGAGAACGCTGTTCCGTATTCGAGTTCTTTTAATGATATGAGTGTTTTTTGTGTATAAATTTCACCATGATAGATGACGCCTGAAACCGTACTGCCTATAATGCTTGTATGAGGCAACAATTGTTTTATATAACGTGCAAGTTCCACAGATTCTGTGGAACTTAAGCTGTCTGAATGGATAGTAACAAGAAGTTGATTTTCATGATTAATATCTTGGCGTTCAATCCATATGCGAAGTTGATTAAAATCTTCGTATAAGGTGTTATATATTTTCATTGAAATCCTCAAACAGTTTTTATAAAATGTATTAATTTAAAGATTATGAATACTATGGTATCTTATTTTGAATTGCAATATTTTTATTTTTAGATAAAAACTATAGAGTTTTTTATCTATATTTTTATTTTTTCTTTTATTTGATTGAAAGATATAAATAAGAAAGATAAAAACAAGCAACAGGGTTTTTCTGAAAAAAGAAAAAAACAGGTGAAAAACACACTGTAACAGTATGAAAATAATGTTTTAGGTACGCACCAAAAGGCATATTATACTTGATGACATATGTTGTTGTGGAGTCGAAAAAAACGTTCATTTATCTGAAGCCAGCCATATGGAGAAATAATGAGTGGAGAAAAGCAAACCTCGGTAAGCGATGTTTCATCTATTGAAGGGGCAAGAGGTGAAGATTCAATAGATACAGAAAAGCTCTTTTTAAACGCCGCTCGGTTGTCATCTACAAAAAATGAACGAGTCTCTGAAGAGGTTTTTACTCTTGCGGATTCTGTTGCTGCGTCTCTCACCAATGACAGTCAACAGAAAGAGCGACGCTCTCGTACATGCGCAATCACAGAGCCGTTTCGTTTACCTTCTTTTAGCAATACATCTGAACAAGATACAAACGATCCCTCTTGCCTTTCAGAGTTTGACGAGAATGAAAAGAGTAAAAAATCCGTTGTGAGTGAAAAAGACAACACATTGGTTGGCTCAACTCAAACAGATGATGCAACTCAAAAAACAGATGATGTAACTCAAAACACACAGAGACAAGATTCGGATATGGTGGAACAGGTTGCCGTGCATCCGTTGGCACGAGAAGCTCAATTACATATCTCTTTACCAAGTCAGCGTACTTCCCGGCGACATTTTTCGTTTGCCACTGATGGAATGCGTGGTTGGCGACGTTTGTTTTTCTTTTTACTTTTACTCGGTTGTGGTTATGCGTATTGGACACATTTTGAAAATCGCTTTGCGGAAATTCAGGCACAAAATAGTATTTCGGACAAAACTCAACATTTATCTGCCGCTGAATATGAAATGTTAGAAGCACTCTATACACGTTTTGAAGATGAGTTGGGTATTAAGCTTTTGGTGCGTATTGATTCACGTCCCGAAGGTGTACCCGATGATTTGGTAAACAATGCCGTGTTCGTCAGTACAACACCGTCAAATGGCGGTACCGTTGTTGCTTTGCCTCCTTTGTTGCGGGCAGCGCTTCCCGGGAAAGTTGACGGTCTTGCGTATGAAATCGATCGTTGCACAAGAGAGAACAGTGTCGGAAGTTGTTTACAAGCGACACTCGGCACGTTGTTTACGGAAATTCAAACACTGTCACAATAAATGACTGCAATAAGAAGAACGTCTGTGCTCGTTTTGAAACACACACTGAGGCTTTGAATGGAAAAAAAAGACACTGTTTTGTCTGAGGCGATGCCGCATTTTGATTTGGTAACAATGGTTGCAACATTGACGGGAAAATCGGTGTTGATCATTGGTGACATCATGTTGGATACGTATTTATTTGGTGATGCAGAACGGATTTCTCCCGAAGCGCCGGTGCCTGTGGTGTGTGTGAAGGAAGAGGAACATCATGTGGGTGGTGCAGGCAACGTGGCACGCAATGTGGCCGCTTTGGGTGGTAAGGCCACGTTGATTGCCGGAGTTGGTCACGATATACACGGAGAGCAGTTGAATATGTTGCTTTCAAACGATGGTATTGTGTCGGCATTGGTGTGTCTTGAACGCCCTACGACGGTGAAAACACGCATTTTGGCTCGTCGTCAACAGATGTTGCGTCTTGATTATGAAAAAACAACTTCATATAGCAACAAAGAGCAACAGTGTGTGTTGGATGCTTGTGTCAAACATATCGCAGAACATGATGTTGTGGTTTTGTCTGACTATGCGAAAGGGCTTTTGTCGCCATCGTTTATGCATGGGTTAACAGAGATTGTCCGTGCAGAAAAACGTTCGATTCGTATTCTTGCCGATCCAAAACCTGTTAATATGGCGTGTTATCACGGTTTGACCTTGTTGACACCAAATGCACGTGAAACGGGTGATTGTGTCGGGTTTGAGATAAAAAATACTGCCGATGCGCTTGCAGCAGGTCGTGAACTTCTGCAACGTTTACAAACAACCCATCTTTTGACAACCCTCGGTGCTGAGGGCATGGCATTATTTTTGTCTGCCGATGAGATATGGCATATACCGACGGTAGCCCAACAAGTTTTTGATGTAACAGGGGCAGGGGATACTGTTATTGCGACGTTGGCATTGGCTCTTGCCGCACAACAAGATCTTTTGCCTGCTTGTGTGCTTGCCAATTATGCTGCCGGGCTTGTTGTTGCACAAGTCGGTGCAGCCACAGTATCGCCTATACAACTCATTCAATCGCTTAAACAATTGGCTATGCCTTGTATTACGCGTTGGGTGTGACGCGTGTTATTCATAAATAACAACAGAAAACATATATACTCCGAACACTATCTTTAAGGGTCGCTTGACACGTTGCATTATAACGTGATTAATCTAGAATCAAAAGATCCCAATATGGATAGCGCTCTATTGCGCGTTTTGAATTTGGTATGACAAAAGATACGAACTCACGGGAATGCTGGGGGAACGAGAGGTAAGACTTTATCGTTAGAGTTGAACGTCCCCCAAGAAAAAAACTGAAATTGCGTTGTTGAGGATTATGGGATATGAAAAAAAAGCGCAATGGGATGGCTTTACGGTGGGGTTTTTCCACAGGAGCGTGTTTGTCGGCTGTTGCTGTTGCCGCGTGGGAATCCTTGCATGGCGAAACGACAAAAACATGCGTTGAAATCCTTTTCTTGGATGGTATGGTGCGTGGAATTCCTTTGTTTAATGAAGAGCTGTGCGATCTACCACAAAACGAAGCGGTCAACGGTTCTTCATGGATTGTTTTACGCAAAGATGCCGGTGATGACCCTGATTGTACAGATAAAGCTGTATGTTATGGTCGTTTGTCTTTATGTGACATGACAGAGGCAAGAGCAGAAGATTTTCTCTTACCGGTTGGAGAAGGCTTTGTCATTGTGCGTTGTGTTGAAGGGATTGGTGTTTCCACGCGTCTTGGTTTGGATTGTCCACAGGGCAAATGGGCTATAACTCACGGACCACGCCGGATGTTGTGTGAAAATATGCAACGGGTGGGTTTGAAGAAAGATTGTTGGTTGTTGGAATTTGGCATTCAAAACGGTCACGTTTTGGCCGAAAAAACGCTCAATCCCATGTTGGGTGTGTGTGGCGGTTTGTCTTTGTTGGGTACAACAGGGCTTGTTCGTCCTTTTAGCCATGACGCCTATTTGCAAACCATTCGCTTGTGCGTCAAATCGCATGCAACGACAGCAGGTCGAGAAATGGTTTTTTGTACGGGCGGACGCACCAAGGCAGGTGCAGAAGCGCGTTTATCTGATTTGCCTGAACCTGCGTTTACATGTATCGGTGATTTTATTGCCGAAAGTCTTAAAGTGGCATGTTTGTACGGTATGGACACCATTTTTGTGGCCTGCATGGCAGGCAAGTTATGCAAATACGCAGCAGGATTTCGTAATACTCATGCCCATAAAGTGCAACAAGATATGGGATTGTTGCGTCAAGAATTGCGCCGTTGTTTGTCTAATGAAACGGCTTTGTGTGAAGCGTTGGAGCAGAGCGTTTCGGTACGAGAAGCGTTGTTGTTTATTCCTGAATCCGTGCGTCCTGCTTTATTGCAGCGTCTTGCCGAAGCGGCTTTGGATCGATTTGTTCTTTGGACGGGATCGCGTCCGACATTGCATCTTTTGGTATTTGATTTTGACGGTTCTTTTCTTTTTGAAACACAGCGGATCGGTAACCCAAACGCCGAACGCCGTTGGCCGTTGACAGATCTGCAACAAAGCAGAGCAGACGATATTCATGTTGATGAAAGAATGGAAACCGACAGTTGTACCGTTGTTGACGCCATGTATTTTCTCCGCACATAGCTCTGCCGACAAAAATGCAGAGTTCAACTGAACGAACCTCAAGGTGTATCGGCTATGAACAATGAACAACAGATCCTCAATGGGCAGATCGATGTCTTTTCTTGTGGGTTGGGTTTTGCCGTAGATAACAGCATAGACGAAAAAAGACAGGCGTTGCTTGCCCAAGCTGACGCGGTTTTTGGTTCACGAACCCTGTTGACTCAATGCCCGACCCTACAAGCTGAACAACACATCATCGCGGCCGACGCGCGCCGTGAGGCTCAAGAAGCCTTACAGCTTGCACGTTTGGGTAAACGTGTTGTTGTTTTGGCATCGGGAGATGCCTTGTATCACGGTTTTGGCGGAACGCTTGTCGATTTGGCCTTATCAACCGACAATCTGGTTTTTCATCCGAACATAACCGCTTTTCAAGGTTTGTTTCAGCGACTTGGTTTGCCGTGGAGTCAGGCTCAATTATTCAGTGCTCATGCAGGTAACAGATTGCCGTTACGTCCTTTTATTGACGCGCCTCTTGCCGTCATGTATGCAGGCAGTCGCAGTCCTGCACACCTGATTGCACAAGCTGTATTGCGTATTCATCCGGCTTCTGCACAGCGCGCCGCGGTGTTGGCAGAACACCTTGGTACGGAGAGTGAACGCATCCAGACAGGCCCGTTGGAAGAACTCGCCGCGACCCCGACAGATCCTACGTCCATGCTTATGCTTTTACCGCACCAATGGACAACAGCCACCGCACTGGGAAAAAAAAACAATCCTCCCGCGATTCCCCTCACGTTGCCTTTGGGGCTTTCTTCTGAGAATTATCAGAGGGAAAACAATCTGATCACCTCGCCTGAAGTGCGTGCGGTTGCCTTATCGCGTTTACGCTTGCCTGCTTGGGGTGTTTTATGGGACATCGGTGCGGGTAGTGGTTCTGTCGGCCTTGAAGCCGCCGCATTGCGTCCGAATTTACAGGTTTTTGCCGTTGAACGAAATACCGAACGCGGTGCGCACATTGAAAATAATCGCGCACAACTCGGTTTAGACAACTATACTCTTCACCTCGGTGACGCCATCGCGGTGTGTCAAACAGAGGTCTTGCCTACACCCAATTGTATTTTTGTCGGTGGCGGCGGGCAGGATCTCACCCAATTGCTTACACAGTGTTTTAAACGTCTGCAGCATGGCGGAACAATGGTTGTCAGCACGGTAACCATGGAAACTGTTCTGGAATTGTATCATTTTAAACCTGAAGCCAGACGAGATATTTGTCGCTTGGACGTGGCACTCGATCAGCCTATCGCAGGACGTTATCATCACTTAAAACCGCAAAACACCATTCACCTTTTTACCTTTGAGGCTCAACCTCTGCAACGTGAGATGTCTTCATGAATACAACCGAACAACAATCTGCAGTGCTGATCGTCGGGGCCGGTCCAGGTGCCAAAGATTTGATTACAATTCGCGGTTTACGTGCCTTGGAAAGCGCCGATGTGGTTGTCTATGCCGGATCTTTGGTCAGTATGGTGCATTTGGAAGCGTGTCGAGCCGATTGTCTTTGTTATGACAGCGCAACCATGTCCTTGGAAGCACAAGTTGCTGTCATGGCAGAAGCGGCCTTGGCAGGTAAACGCGTTGTTCGGTTGCATACGGGCGATCCTGCCATGTACGGTGCCATCAATGAACAAATCAAAGCCTTGAGCGTTCGAGGTGTAAACACAACCATTATTCCCGGTGTGAGCAGTGTTTTTGCGGCTTCGGCGGCCTTGGGGTGCGAGTTGACGGCTCCTGATGTCAGTCAAACCGTTGTCCTCACACGCACGGCAGGCCGTACGCCTATGCCTCAAGGAGAAAAAGCCGCCGTTTATGCCAAAACAGGCGCGACACTGGTTTTTTTTCTCAGCACAGGCAACGCTGAAACGTTGATGCAAGAACTCATGAGCGACGGCGGACTCGATCCAGAAACCCCCGCGGCAACCGTCTATCGAGCAACATGGCCCGATGAATTGATTCTTCGCGGAACCGTGAGCAACATTGCACAAAAAATGCAAGACTTCGGACTCGGACGACAAGCCTTAATTCTTGTGGGACAAGCGATAGGTAACAGCGAACACCAATCGAAACTCTATGATACTCGCTTTTCACACGGTTACCGCAACACATTACCACAAGAACACTTTGACGGACGCTGTGCGCTCTACGCCCTGACAGACAAAGGCCTCGTTCGTGCTCAAGAAATTGCCGCAGGACTGGGTTTGCCGGCCGTTGTGTATACAACACGACAAGCCACATCAATAACAACGTCTGAAAACATCTCGTTTGTTGCACTTGACCGACATGCTTTAAAAACGACAGTCACACAAAATTGGCAGAACTTCGACGCACACATCTTTATCGGTGCGACAGGGATCGCCGTGCGCACCATAGCACCGCTCCTGCAAGATAAAATCAACGATCCTGCCGTGCTTTCCTGTACAGAAACAGGTGCGCAAGTCATCAGTTTGGTTTCGGGACATATTGGCGGTGCAAATCGCCTTGCGCGTCGCGTTGCACGCATTACAGGCGGACAAGCCGTTGTCAGTACCGCTACCGATCTGAACGGTTTGCCTGCTTTTGACGAAATTGCCGTTCAAGAACACGCAAGAATATTGAATATCGATGTGTTGCCTCGCCTGTCCTCAGCATTGTTACATGCAACCAATCCCGAAAACACAATCACTTTTTGTGGTTCAGAAGCGTTGTTTCAACGTCATTTTAAGAACACGCCCAATATTGTTTATACACAAGATCCGACAAAGATCACAACTCGTTATGCCATTCTCTGGGATCATGACACGCAAGCACTGCCTGCGACTGTTGAACACGTTTTGTGCATGAGTAGTCAGAGTGTTGTGCTTGGAATCGGTTGTCGTCGCGGTGTTGCACCTGAAGCGTTGCGTGCCCATGCCGAGGCGTTTCTGGAAAGCCAACAATTGTGTCCACAACATATTGCCGCGTTGGCTTCTTGTGACGTCAAAGCCGATGAAAAAGCGATCCTTGCGCTCGGTAAGGCTTGGGATATTCCACTATCGTTTTACAGTGCCGAAGAGCTCGCTGTTGTTACGGTGCCTACGCCTTCGGAAACCGTGCTTGCCAAAGTGGGTACGCCTTCTGTCTGTGAAGCTTCAAGTCTTCTTACTGCTTCGGCATTGTCAAAGCGTCCGCACACAAGCCTTGTTTTGATGACTCCCAAACACACCAAGGGCGACTGTACTTTTGCGCTCACAAAACTGCCTCATACGCGTCAAACAGGAGAAAGCAGTTCTATAGAAAAGAAGGCCGTAGAAAACGGTTCCGTTGTTGTTGTCGGCCTTGGTTCCGGTGCTCCCGAGCAAATCACACCTGAAGTCAGCAATGCCTTGCGTCGTTGTGATGTTGTCGCAGGGTACAACAAATATGTTGATTTTATTCGTGATCGAATTTCAGATAAACCTATTATTCAAAACGGTATGATGGGTGAGGTCGAACGTTGTCGCAATACACTTCAAGCCGCCGCGGAAGGACAAGAGGTGTGTATGGTGTGTTCGGGCGATCCGGGTATTCTTGCCATGGCAGGATTGCTTTTTGAATTGCGTGAACGCGAGCCTGTATTCAAGAACATTTCGATTACCGTGCTTCCCGGGATTACAGCTGCCAATGTGGCTGCGGCAGCGCTTGGTGCTCCTTTGCAAAACGGTTTTTCTTTGGTCAGTCTTTCTGATCTTTTGGTACCGACGGATGAAGTTCGCCAAAATATCCATGCCGTTGCGCAATCGGCGTTACCTGTTGCACTCTATAATCCTGCAGGAAAAAAACGCCGTCAGTTACTTACCGAAGCCCTCAGCACCTTTAAAGAACACCGTGGCGATCAGATTTGGTGTGCCACCGTGCGCCATGCCGGTCGTCCGCAACAAGAAACATGGATTGGTAAACTTTGTGAATTTCCTGTTGAAGACGTGGATATGTCAACATTGGTGCTCATCGGCAGTCACCGCACAACCTACACTTCGGGCACATTGTATGAAGCCCGTGGCTATGTTGATAAATATCTTGATTGATTACGATGTTTTCATTTTGCGTTGATATTCTCTGTATATGCTCTTGAATCTTCTTTTCTTCAATGTTCGTTGCTTATAAGAATAGGGGCGAAATCTCCTGTAATCAATAAAAATATAAACAATAAACCGAGAGTATGAAGGTTGTGTGTATGTTTGAAACGCTTTTGAAACAACGATTTATAAAAAAAACATTTTTTTTATACTTTATTTCCTCAGATAAGAGGTTCAAGAAACCTATTACCCAAACGTTCTTGTTTGTTCTTGAATTTCTTATTATTTCATACTGTTATGTCTTGCTTCATAACTCTTTGAATTCTGTGGATGAGGCCATCAGTTTTTCAACGTCCATGTATTTCACGGTGATTTCTGCAAGTACAGTGGGTTATGGTGATCATTATCCGATATTTCCTGCCACACAGTGGTATGTTATTTGTTTAATGATCATTTATTTACCTTTTCGTTTTTTTTATGTTCTTGGATGTATTGGATTTCTTTTTAAAGATTACAGTGATCGTAAATATAGAGGTAGGTGGTTTCCCATGCTTCATGAACATGTTGTCGTTTATTGTAATGCAGCCGCCATTGAAAAACACAATTTTATTTGGTTGCAACGGTTTGTTGAAGAAAAGCGTCGTTCGCTCAAGTTTCGGAATGCAGACATTCTTTTGGTTAATGGCAATCCTTCAGCCAATGAGCGTTTGATCACGTATTTTTCCGAACAGGGACTTGAGCAACGCAATGTGCATTTTGTGAATTGTACATTAGAAGAAGCTGATTTTATGAAAAAAATCAGCATCGATAAGGCAATTCAAGTTTACGTTTTAGCCGATCAACATGATGATCATTCAGATTCACATGTTTTTGATGTTGTCTATCGAATATATGAAGAAACATCGTTTTGTGGCGGAATTACTGTTGAGCTGGTTAGCGACAGCAACAGAAGTCGTCTGGCTCGCTTGGGTGTGAATGTGATGTTGCGTCCCAATCGTTCCATGCCGGAAATGTTGGTCAGTTGTACGATTGCCCCGGGAACGGCACAAATGCTTGAAGAGCTTACATCACGCGGTGGTGACAGCATTGAACGTTTTACGTTGACTTGTGGTGGTTTTTTATGGGGAGACTTGCTTTACCAACTCAGTATGCATGATGTTGGGACGGCTACTGCGGTCATTTATGACAACGAATATGTTGATTCCAATCCCAAAGGTACAACGACAATCACCGATGATGCAAAAGCTATTTTAGTGATCATCAATGAAATGCGCACCAAATCTTATGAAGAGATCCAAGAACAAATTACAATGATTCTTCAACAAAAGTTGTGTAAAAGGTGAGTGAGGTATATTTTCAGCATTGTTAGGCGGTACAGTCAGCTTTGTTTTTTTTGGTAAAAAGATTCTCATAGCAGTTTGAGACGCGGTAAGATTAGGGGCGTTGATTCAGCGCAAAGCGGTGAGAAAACGCCCCGAATAGTACCGCGGCAACAAGGGGGTTTGGGGGAGTTTAACTCCCCAAAAAAAAGAAACGTTACTCTATAATTGCTCTAGTTTTGTGTCAGTGTTATGGCT
>CAYJFB010000034.1:0-7758 GCA_964369685.1 uncultured Desulfovibrionaceae bacterium
GAACCCGACGCCTATGACGAAGACATCTAAAAATGCACGTTTCTTTTTTCTGGGGAGCACAGCCCCCCAGACCCCCTTGTGCCTGCGGCATACAAACACTGCGTAGCAGTGTTTGTATGCCGCAGGTCAAGTTGCTTTGAAAGTCTTTTAACCAAAAAAAACGACAACTATGAAAAAGAGTTATAAAAAATAAAAAAGGACACAAAACATGCACATCATTGCACGAGTACACAGCGATTATAGCTGTAAATTCGGTATTCCGCGTCAAAGTGGAATCATAAAAGAAGTGCAAGGAAAAATTGTTTTTGAAAAGGCGTTTCGCAATCCCGATATATTGCGTGGTTTAGAAGAGTTCTCACACCTTTGGCTCATCTGGCAATTTTCAGAACACATAAATAATACTTGGTCACCCACTGTCCGTCCTCCACGCTTGGGTGGCAATCAACGTGTCGGTGTTTTTGCTTCACGTGCACCATTCAGACCCAATCCTATAGGACTTTCGGTTGTACGCCTCGAAAACATTGTTTTACACAGTCCCGACGGCCCCCTTATTTATGTTTCAGGTTTAGATCTCTTAGACAACACACCGCTTTTTGACCTCAAACCCTATATCCCATATACAGATTCAATAACAGATGCCACTGGCGGTTATGCCGCACAAACACCAACAAGCCCACTCACAGTCAATATCCCCCAAGAACTCCTCAAACAAATCCCTGAAGAAAAACAACAAACATTATATGCGCTGTTGGCACACGACCCTCGCCCCTCATACAAAAATAACACTGAAAAGAATGTCACACAAATATATCGATTTGAATTTGCCGGATTACACATTGCATTCACCGTACAGCAGACACAGTTAACAGTACAAACAATCACAAAAATGTCCACAAAAAAAATATGACAAACTGTTTACTTTATTATAACAAATAGTAAAAATGTATATATAAAAGCAAAAAAAAAACTGTCCAAGATATTTCATCTTTGTCTTGTTTTTTATTGCAAACTATTCTACTATGATTTATGTTTTGTCTAGTGTGATATTATTGACTGCGCAGGAGTGTTCTTATGAATTACAAGGATCTTTCAACCATCGCAATGGATAATATTGATTTTATTTGCTATATCTCTGATCTGAAAACATATAAAATTCTTTACCTAAACAAAACAGCGAAAAAAATCTTCGATTTTCATGACGATACATCATATAAAAATATGCACTGCCATACAATCATGTATGGCTTTGATACCCCATGTCCTTTCTGCAATAATGATCAACTGACATGGGATAAACAAATCGTCTTAGAAAAAAAATTATTCAAAAATAATAAAGATTACTCATTTCAAAGCACTCTCATTAACATTGGCGGTACCCCTGCAAAATTGACCATGGCCTTTGATATTTCAAAACTGCTCGGTCAACTCAATTCGCTTGAAGAAAAACTCTCGCTTGAAGAAACCCTCTTGTCATGTATTCAAACATTCATGAACGATGACAATATAGATATTGCAATCACAAAACTCTTGGCTATCATAGGCACATTTTATCAGGCAGATAGGGCTTCTTTATTTAGTGTCGATTTCAAGGCAAACAATATTTTTCATACCTATGAGTGGAGCCTCACGCCTGAGCACTCAATAAGTGCACAAAAACCAACCATAGAACTGAAACACCTTTCTGAACTATTCAAAACTTTTGAAGAAAAAGGTGAATTGTATATAGCAGACATTCATAAAGAACTGCAATCAAATACACGATTATATCAAGTACTCAATCTGGCACAAGTCAATTCAGTCATTCTTGTACCGCTTTATATAAATAATATTCTGACATTTTTTATAGGTATTGATAATCCTCAGCAAAATATGAATAATTTTACGTTACTCCATTCTGTCGTGCTCTTCATCAATGAAGAAATAAAAAAACGACGTATTATTGAAGAATTAGAATACCTTTCATATATCGACAACCTGACAGGACTCTATAATAGAAACAAATATCTAATCCGTTTGGAAGAATTGAAAACACAACCACTCGACTCTGTCGGCGTTATCCATGCCGATGCAAACGCATTGAAAAGAGTCAATGATTTGTATGGCGTTCAACACGGTGACAGTATGTTAAAAAATATTGCCCAAACCCTTTCACAATTTATTCCAAACGAATTGTATCGTATTGCAGGTGATGAATTCATCGGCTTTTGTATAAATATCAGCCAAGAAGAATTTGAAACAATCGTGCAAACTATTCGTAAAGAATATGCGACAAATATTGATAGTCCCTTTTCTGTCGGTGCTGTTTGGCAAGATAAAAAAATTAATATTCCGCTTGCTGTGATGCAATCCGGTGAGATCATGTTGGCTGAAAAACAAGAATACTACAAAAAAATCTCTCCTGACAGCGTGCAATACAATTCTCACTCCGGTGAAAACATTTTGCGTGAAATCCATGATGGACGCTACAACATATATTTACAACCCAAAGTGGATCTCAAAAATGGTCTTATCGTTGGTGCTGAAGCCCTCATCAGAAAATTTGACAACCACGGTAAACCCATTTCACCGGATCAATTTGTGCCGCTGTATGAACATGAGGGAACTATACGCTATATTGATTTTTTTGTTTTTGAAACCGTCTGTCTCTTATTGCAACAATTAATCAAAGAACAACGTCCGTTAAAAATTGCCGTCAATTTTTCACGTGTGACCTTTATGGCATACGATTTACTCGATGAACTCATCAAAATCTGTGCAACATACTCTGTTCCTCATGAATACATAAAAATTGAAATTACTGAAAGTATTGATAAAATGGATTTTGATTTTTTTGCAAAAAAACTTTCAGCCATCCATCACGCCGGATTCGATGTGTCATTGGATGATTTCGGAGCAAAACACTCCAATTTGATGATGCTCTCACGAGCCGAATTTACAGAAGTCAAAATAGACAAAGGACTGATTGATAACATTGTTAGCAGTGCCAATAACAGAACCATTATCCGAAACATTATAAAAATTATTAAAGAACTCGGAACATCTGTGTGTGTTGCAGAAGGGATTGAAACAAAAGAACAAAAAGAAATTCTACAAGAACAAGGTTGCACCTACGGTCAAGGATACTATTTTTATAAACCGTTACCGATTGACGAATTCCTTAATGTATATCAAAAAAATGAACGACAAGAAATTTTTATATTGAACTCTGTCACGTCCGAAGCCTTACAGAAATATACTCTTCCGGACAATTTGATCATAGCAGCTCTTGAATCCATGCCTTTTGGTATGAATGTCTGGAACCATAAACTTGAAAGTGTGTTGTGCAATCAAAAAGTTGTAGAACTGTTTGAGCTCAGCTCAAAAGAAGAATATCTGACAAACTTTTCACATTTGTCTCCTGAATTTCAACCTGACGGCACCCCTACAAGTGAAGCGGTATTATATTATATGAATGAAGCTCGTTACAACGGTTTTGTTGAGTTTCCATGGATGCACTGTAAACTCAACGGTGAAGAGATACCAACAGAAATAACTTTGTGTAAGCTTGATGTAAAAAATGAAGAAGGAGAAGCGTTTATCGTTGGTTATACACGAGACTTACGTCCAAACAATAAAAACAAGTAATAAACGACATGATGTTTAGAGCATAAATATTGTTCATAAAAAATCGTTTTGACCTGTACAATCACATTCTATCATTCAAAGACAAAACAAATGATTATGCTCCAAACAATAAAACCAAACTAGCTTTTTTTACCTTTGACTTCCTTCATAATTTCAGAAAGGTGTGGTAAGATTTCCGAATAAGGCGACTCATTTTTATGGCGTAAAACCACTTCAGCAAACAATTTAAGCCCCATGCCAAAGGCGGCGGCATTGTCAGATGCTATATTGCCCTGATTTTGTAAACGTTCAATAATAGCAAAAAGATCTTCATGTAATTCTGCGTCAAAGATGAGCGCGTCTTGGTTTGGCGTATTGCCTTCAGCGTCTTGAAGATATTCACAACGAATACGATATAAATGATTTTTCATACAAAAATCCTCCATACAGTTATTGGGTAGACTTCAGAGAGTCATGATATCTAAAAAAGAAAAAAACTTTCACGCAATTGGCGAACTCTGTCGCGCAAGCTTGCAGCTTTTTCAAATTCTAGAGCGTATGCAGCCGTTTTCATTTCTTTTTCAAGCTGTTTAATGACTTGTGTAACATTCTCTGCCGTAACCTGTGGTTCATTGCTTTGTTGTTCAGGCGCACCCCGTTTGCGTTTGCCTTTTGATGTTTTCGTATCGCTATAAAGACTGTCAAACACCGAATGCATAGATTTTATAATCGTTTTGGGAACAATATTGTGTTCTGCATTCCAAGCTTCTTGTTTTGTTCTGCGGCGTGCCGTTTCATCCATTGCTGCACGCATAGAACGTGTAATACTGTCAGCATAGAGCAACACCTGACCGGAAACATTGCGTGCCGCACGACCAAATGTTTGAATCAAGGCTCCCGTAGAACGTAAAAAACCTTCTTTATCTGCATCAAGTAATGCTACAAGCGACACTTCAGGAATATCAAGCCCCTCTCGAAGCAAATTGATACCGACAAGCACATCAAAATCACCGTTGCGTAAAGCTTTAATAATGGCCATCCGTTCTAATGTTTCAATATCTGAATGCAAATAACGTGTCCGAACCTCCATGTTATTGAGGTATTCTGTCAAATCTTCTGCCATACGCTTCGTCAATGTGGTCACGAGCACTCGTTGATTGTTTTTGGCACGGATTCGACATTCACCAAGTAAATCTTCAATTTGTCCTTTTGTCTGTCGAACAGTTACCAACGGATCAAGCAACCCTGTGGGGCGAATAATTTGTTCGGCAACAAGACCTTGTGCACGCTCAAGTTCCCACCCTCCGGGCGTGGCCGAAACATATACACATTGATTGAGGCGCGATAAAAATTCATCAAACGTCAACGGACGGTTATCCAATGCCGAAGGCAAACGAAATCCAAAATCTACAAGTGTTTGTTTTCGTGAACGATCACCTTTAAACATGCCGCCAACTTGAGGAATGCTTATGTGTGATTCATCGGCAAAGAGCACAAAATCATCAGGAAAATAATCAAGCAAACAGGATGGTGGTTCATTTGCTTGTCGTCCGTCGAGGTGTCGTGAGTAATTTTCAATACCGTTACAATAGCCGAGTTCTTCCATCATCTCCAAATCAAGTTGCGTGCGTTGTTCAAGGCGTTGCGCTTCGACAAGTTTATTTTCAGTCTGCAATAAACGTAAAGATTCACCAAGTTCATCACGAATATCACTCATGGCTCGAGTCAGATTCTCTCTGTCTGAAACATAGTGACTTGCAGGATAGATAACAGTTTTACCCACATTACCAAGAATATTTCCTGTTAATGGATCAATTTCACGCACAGCTTCGAGTTCATCGCCAAAAAACTCAAGACGCAAAGCGCGTTCGTGTTCATAAGCAGGAATGATTTCAAGCACATCACCACGTACTCTAAAGGTGCCTCTATGAAAATCGATATCGTTGCGCTCGTATTGCACTTCGATCAATTTCGTGATGATACTATCGAGACTGATGCGTTGTCCTTGCTCTACGGGAATAATTAATTTTGCATAATATTCCGGAGAACCTAAGCCATAAATACACGAAACAGAAGCCACAATAATCACATCACGCCGTGTGAGTAAAGCGTGTGTGGCTGCATGACGCAATTTATCAATATCGTCATTGATAGCGGAATCTTTTTCGATATACGTATCAGAGGCAGGCACGTAGGCTTCAGGTTGGTAATAATCATAATAGCTGACAAAATATTCAACCGCGTTTTCAGGAAAAAGTTCACGAAATTCATTATATAACTGTGCTGCCAACGTTTTATTTGGTGCAAGAACCAAGGCTGGACGATTGACTGCCGCGATGGTATTCGCCATGGTAAAGGTCTTTCCCGATCCCGTAACACCAAGAAGTACCTGATCTTTGACACCTTCAAGGATGTTGTCGGCAATCTGCTTAATGGCTGTGGGCTGGTCACCCGTTGGGGTGTAGGCTGTACGTAATGTAAACTGTGGTTTTTGTGTTTTATCGGGCTTTATGTTCTCCAAGACTCAGGTGCCATTTGGCCTGGGGAATAACACAACGCGCTTTAAATCATTGAAAAACAATTATTGAAAGGGCGTTGTGTTATGCCGCAGCGTTAAGGGAGATCGGGGGAGTGAGGCTCCCCCGAAAAAAGAAAAAAATTTATGAAGCAAAGGTGATTTGCAACTGTTCTTCATCTTGTTGGCGCAAACCGACACTTCCTATAGCCCAAGCGCCAAGATTCATCGCTTTCAAACGGCTTTTGACTTCATCGGCATGTTTCGGATCGACAATAAAAATATAACCGATACCACAGTTAAAAATTTGTAACATTTCTTCCCATGTGAGATCGCCTTCTTTTCGCAACCATTCAAAAACAGGAGGAATATCCCAAGAACCAAATTGTACATTAGCTGTAACGGCGTTTGGCAAGACACGCGGAATATTATCATAAAAGCCGCCGCCTGTGATATGATTCATACCGTTTACAGGAAGATCGCGCATAATATTGCGTACAGCTTCGGCATAAATTCTTGTTGGCGCAAGAAGGGTTTCCGCAACAGTTTGCTCACTGCCGGGCAGTATATCGGTTGGCTTGAGGCCACTTTTTTGTAACAACTTACGCACCAAGCTGTAGCCGTTTGAGTGCACACCCGATGAAGCTACACCGATGAGAACGTCTCCCACACGAATAGACGAACCGTCGACAATTTTTGCATTATCAACAAGGCCGACGCAAAAACCGGCCAGATCGTAATCGCCTGCAGCATACATATCAGGCATTTCTGCTGTTTCTCCGCCAAGCAACGCACAGCTTGATTGTTTACAGCCATCGGCAATACCTGCTATAATCTGTGCAGCATTGTCAACATCCAGAGTACCTGTTGCAAAATAATCAAGAAAAAAAAGCGGCTTAGCACCTTGCACAAGAATATCGTTGACACTCATTGCCACAAGATCAATACCAATGGTATCGTGTTTGTTAAAGGCCACGGCAAGTTTCAGTTTTGTACCAACACCATCGGTTGAGGCTACCAAAATCGGACTTTGCATGCCTGCAAGATCGGGTTTAAAAAGCCCACCAAAGCCACCTATATCTGACAGAACTCCGTTGATATGGGTTTTGGCAACAATGGACGGAAGGCGTGACACCAAAGAATTACCGGCATTGATATTTACTCCGGCTTCGGTGTACGCTTTGGCACGACTATCGGACATCAGCAACCTCCTGCACTATGTTGTTCGATGAAAAAAGGATAGTCGTTTCTTCCTTTCAACGCAAGAGGCAAAACATGAACAGACAGTGTTTTTGGAAGAGTTTTATGGCTATGGGAATTTGGGGTTGTATGTTGTTTTTTTCAAATATTTTAGTGTGGAGTGCGTCGGCAAATCAATCAGTGCCTCCCGAATCATTGTATACAGATCCGCTCAATCAGATGACACAAACGGATTCTATGCCCTCTTCGGACGGTATTTTCATCGGAACAGATCCTCAAACAGGCAATAAAGTTGTGCGTGTTCGTCCACAGAGAACACCTCAGCCTCAAACATGGTCACCTTATATTGAGCCTGAAATACATATGCCGTATTATCCTCCGCCCGGAGGATCAATCTATCCGCCGAACACGTTGTATCCTCCGAGTGTGTATCCTCCGAG
>CAYJFB010000034.1:7858-16587 GCA_964369685.1 uncultured Desulfovibrionaceae bacterium
TGTATCCTCCGAGTGTGTATCCTCCGAGCGTGTATCCTCCGAGCGTGTATCCTCCCTCACGTCCTTATCCGCCACAGGTAAGACCGCCCCACCCTACGCCTCCTTCACGTCCTTGGGTCTATCAACCAAACCCTGACCATGCACCGGCTCTGATACCCGCGTATCCTGCCCAACCAAGCATCAGTCCACCCCCTACTCCCCGCCCTGCTCCGGGATCTTTTTAAATTTATGGGGGATCTAAACGCCCCAAGCCCCCCAATACTACGACGTATATTAAAAGAAGGACGATAAACATTGCAGAGCAAATATTTATCGTCCTTTTCTTTTTATATACCTCAAGGCCATAGTCCCTAAGAGTTTTTATAAAGAGGTAAAAAACGCTTTGTTTCTTCTTCAATTTATATCACGGCTGTTTTTTTGATTTCTTCCCAAAGTTCATCTTTTTCATCCAAACTGAGCGTATTAAAATCGAGCCCTCGTTCTTTTGCCAGTGTTTCCATCGCTTCAAAACGAGCCAAAAAACGACGTGAAGCGGCATCCAAAGCCACAGAGGCTTTAATGCCTTTACGACGTCCCAATTCAACCAGCGTAAAAAGATGATCACCAAATTCATGTTCAATCGCTTCTTGCTCACCGGCCACAGAAGCATCAAGCAATTCGAGCCATTCTGCTTCAACCTGGCGTTCAACTTCTTCATCTTCAGGCCAAGTAAAACCAACCCGAGCAGCTTTAGAATGCAAACGATACGCTTTGGTCAACGGAGGAAGACTTGTAGGCAATCCTGAAAACAAACTGTCTTTTTCATTTTTTTTCGCTTTTTCTTCACGCTTGATTTGTTCCCAGTTAGCAAAAAGCTCATCTTGTGAAGAAATCTTTGTATCGGCAAAGATGTGTGGATGACGACGGATCATCTTTGCAGTCACGTCATCAATGGCCTGTTCAAGAAGATTCTGTTCGTTGTCTCTTTTATAAAGTTGTGCCAAGAAAAAGAATAAAAACGCCACATCACCCAACTCTTCACGCGTGTGTGCCACAGAACCGGAACGAATGGCGTCAACCAATTCGTGACATTCTTCAACAACATATTCTGTCAATGAAAGCGGTGTTTGCTCTTTGTCCCAAGGACATCCTGTTTCGGGATCTATCAAACAATCAATCACAGATTGAAGACGATCTATGGCTGCATGAAGCGAAGCATTACTTGACATAGGAAAACCCTTTATTTTGTATTCAATGATATGTTTGTTAAAGATACACACGATATTCATCGGTTGTGTGTTAATTGTATTCTTTTGATTGAGGTAGTGTGATGTTTTTTGGCAACCATTGTGTGAGCGTAACTGTTCCCTGGCGGACATACGGAACCATAACCGACGTTTGTACCAACGCGTGATTTATCCAAAATGTATCTAATGCGGCAACAAGTACAGCGCAAATAAGAAATCCCTTCAAACTGCCAACAATCAACCCGCCAAGACGATTCACCCAATTGAGATAAATAGCCTTTAACAATTTTTCAAAAAAATGTGTTGCCAAGGTAATGACCAACATTGTAGCAAGGACAATAAGCCCATACGCTGCCGTATTCGCCCACCACGCATTAGGAATCAAAAAAAGCAATTTTTCGCCAACTGCAGGATACCACACGTTGGCCAATAAAATACCCGCAATCAGTCCCGCAATGCCAATAATTTCAGCAAAAAAACCACGTAAAAAACCACGTACACCAAACAAAAGTAAGATAGCACCCAACAAAATATCAAGATATTGCAGTTGTGCAGGCAAAGACATGGCAAGATTCCTTATGAGAGCTGAATCCTCATGTTTAAGATTATTATGACGCGATACGCAAAGTTCCCGATGTAAGAGACAGCGTTTGTCCTCCACAACGCACACGTAAAGCACCGTTTGCTTCCAAACCTTCAAAGGTGCCTTCAATTCTTTGTTGTTCTTCTGAACCGTCTGTTATATAAACATGTTGACCGATAAAAGCCAAATGTTTTTCAGTAATCTGTTGCCAAGAGTGTATAAAATTGGCGTGTTCGGTTAACGTATACATGCTCTCTGCAAGACTCAACCAAAGCTCGACGAGACTTTGTTTGTTTGAAAACATATGCACAGGCAAACAACCGGCAGGCATGGCGGCATCTTTACGCATCAGCACATCATGCGGTGCCGTTGCCACATTCAGACCTATACCGACCAAAATGTGTTCTTTGCGTTCTTCAAGCAAAATACCGCCAACTTTACGAGGCACAGTGTCATGCGTATCAGCAATGAACACCAAATCATTTGGCCATTTTATACGCAACACGCCGTGTGTCGAACACAAGCCTGAATGAATAAAGGCTTCGGCAAGCAAACCGCCTACGGCAGGCGCCGCAGCCGTTTGATTAAACGGCGCAATATACGGTAAACGCATCGTTGCATAAATATTGCCTCGCGGTGATACCCACGAGCGTCCCAGTTGTCCGCGTCCGCCGCTTTGCGTTTCTGCCAAGACACCGGACCAAACAGGCAACCTCCCTTGTGCAGCGAGTTGCGCGGCTCTGTTGAGTGTTGAATCTGTTTCTGTAAAAAGCCAAAGCGGTGTTTTTGGATGTGGCAGGTATACGCTGTCTTCGTGTTCCTCAAATTTCGTCGTGTGGATTGCCGAAAAAAAAGGGAGACGTTCCGATTGATTGCTACACATAGTTTTTTTCTGCCACATGAAGGCGAACAATGCCCGAAGTCAAAGGAAAATGAGAGACAGTATGAAAACCGGCAACACGCAGTTCATCCGCCAATTCGTGGGGCAAAGGAAAGGCACAAATGGTGTCGGCTAAATATGTATACGCAGTTTTATCACCGGAAAACAGTTTACCGATCAGAGGCAAAACAGTACCTAAATACACATTATAAATCCCTTTCCAAATACGCTGTTTCCCCGAACCGAATTCTAAAAGACAAAGCCGTCCGCCGGGTGTCAATACCCGATATATTTCTTGAAACGCTTCTGATCTCGGTACAATATTACGAATACCGAATGCCATCGTAACAGCATCCATACACGCATCGGGTAGAGGCAGTTTACGAGCATCGGCGGCACTCAAAATAAAAGATTCAGGACTCAGATCCTGCACTTTGGATTTACCTTGTAAAAGCATGGGCAGGCAAAAATCCATGGCAACAATACGACTCTGCGGACATTCACGCTGTAAAGCCAACGCCACATCCAATGTGCCCGCTGCTAAATCAAGCATATATGTGTCTTGTGTCTTCTGAGGATCGCATGCCAACGCGGCTGTTTTTGCCAAGGCGGTACGCCAACGCTGGTCAAATCCCAAACTGAGTATTCTATTCAACGGGTCATACCAACGCACAATGCCCGCAAACATGGCGGAAACCTGTTGAGCGTGTTTTTGTTGTGTTTCATGTTCTTCTTGAGAATGACAAATCATGCATCCTCCTCATTACTGCGCTGAACCGTTGCCTGAACGACGTGATACACACAGGGAAAGACTTCTGCAATATTTGACGGTGAAACACGTTGAGTTTCAATAAATTTAATGACAATTTCTTTTGTCACCTGTAACACGTCTTTGTCTGTCTTATCCATGGCAAAACTCCTGTACCTTTTTACACCTACACAACAAAAACAAAAAATACAAAAGCCCGCCCGAGGGAAATGGCCTTGACCACCATGGACAAGTGCACCGGACGGGCAAAACGGAAAGAAACCTTGTAGCCCCGCCCCATTTTCATAGGCACACTAGCCGACTCCCTTTCAAAGGGCAAGAGGAAGCATAGCCATCGTAAAAACGTACATTCAAGTTGAAAGAGCTTCAATCACCGTCACCGCCGTCACTGTCACTGCCAGTATCAGTATCGCGATCATCATGGTTATTCAAATCATTATGATGATTTTGACGACGGTGTGGATGTTTTTCTGAAGCGTTTTGATTCCTTGTGTCTTTGCGAGCATATCGACGGCTAACAAAAAAAAGGCCTATGAAGATAAACACGGCGAGCACAAGAAGTAAAAAAAGATGTTGTCCCATTTTTTTCTTCACCTATATATACATTTTGACATTTTTTTATATGAAAAATTTTTCAAGACATAACCTCAAAACATATGTGACATTTAGCTGTCTTGATAAAAAAGTCAAGTTATGACAACGCTTCAATAGCTCTTTTTAGGAATTGTTTTTGAGAATTTTTTTGTGCAAGCATTGCTTCTTTGCCTATGATCACTGATAAAAAGAAAATCTTTTACTTAAAGTCTCAATAAACATTTTCTGTCATAAAGTCAGCCATAAAATGGTTTCTATTGAAATCCGCTCTATTTTCTTATACGCTTCTTCTTTGTTTTATATAAAGAGGCGGTTTTTTATGCAAAAAAATCAATTGCAAGGCGGCGGTATGAGAGCCATTGAAGAATATACCAAGACAGAATGGGATGTCATTGTCATTGGCGGAGGATGTACAGGTGTCGGTATTTTTCGCGATTTGGCGATGCGCGGTTTAAAAACGTTATTGCTTGAACAACGAGATTTAGTACACGGCACAAGTTCACGGTTTCATGGATTGTTGCACAGTGGAGCACGATATGCCGTGAACGATGAAGAAGCAGGGCGTGAATGCATCGTTGAAAACAAAATTTTACGCAAAATCGGTAAGTATTGTGTAGAATTAACAGAAGGTTTTTTTGTCAGCACTCCCGAAGATGATCCTATTTTTACCACTCAATGGGTTGATTCCTGTCGGCAATGCGGTATTGATACAGAACCGTTGGATGTGACAGAAGCTCGGAAATTGGAACCACACATCACCTCGGATGCGGTGGCAGTATATCGTGTTCCCGATGCTTGTGTGGATGGCTTCCGTTTGGTTTGGCAAAACGCTTTTAGCGGTGAACGTCACGGAGGAAGCTTTCGTACGTATGCCGAAGTGACAGATATTCACACCGCCAACGGAAGAGTTACGGGAGTGAGTGTCCATGACAGTAAAAACGGTTCAACGGCGCGCATTGACTGTCGTTTTGTCGTCAATGCTACAGGCAGTTGGGTTGGACAACTTGCCCGCTTGGTTGATTTACAAATCAACGTACAACCCGATCGCGGCACACTGATCGCCTTCAATCACCGTTTTACCGAAAGGGTGATCAACCGCCTTCATCAAGCCTCGGACGGAGACATCTTTGTACCCCATGGTTCCATCACCATTTTTGGTACGACATCCGGAAAAACAGACAACCCTGCAGATACAATCCCACGCACCGAAGACGTGCGTGCGTTGTTGGATCTGGGACGTAAATTGGTACCAAATATTGATTCTTTTCGTATTTTACGTGCTTTTACAGGAACCAGACCCTTATATTCTGCCACGGGTGACGATTCTGGACGTGGGGTTTCACGCAATTTTGTGATTTTAGATCATGAAAAAGACGGTCTTCAAGGCATGGCTTCAATTTGTGGCGGCAAATTTACGACCTATCGTCTGATGGCTGAACGCATGGCAGATCTGGTGTGTCAAAAATTGGCTTGTTCGGCACCGTGTCGCACGGCAACAGAACCACTGGTACCTGAACCTTCTGCTCAATTGAGAGCCAGAGCAAAAAAAGTTTTTCCTGCACAGGGTTTACATTTAGCTTTGGCACGCTTGGGACATGATTTTGAAAATGCTGTAGAACGTATGGAAAAAGCACCTTGGAAAAAAACTTTGTTGTGCGAATGTGAAAACGTCACTGTGGGTGAATATGAACAGGTGGCCTCTGAGCCAAGCACTACGTCACTGAACGATATCCGACGACGAACACGCATGGGTATGGGAACCTGTCAAGGCAATTTTTGCGGTACGCGTGGGCTTGGCATACTGCTTGATATGGGTTTGGATTTTCCTGTTATACAACAAAGTTTGGAAGGACGCAGTGCGGCTTTGTTGCGTGACTTTCAACAAGAACGTTGGCTTGGTTTTCGTCCTCTTTTATGGGGAGAAGCCCTGCGTGAAACAGAATTGACAAGAGCCATTTATGCAGCAACCCTCAATATCGACGGAGCCGATCATGAATGAATCGTGTCATATTCAAGAAGGATCCCCCATTTCGGCACCGATTGTTGATGTACAAGTCGTCGGTGGCGGTTTTTCAGGTTTGATGAGTGCATTGTTTGCGGCACAACGTGGGTATCGTGTACGCCTTTTACAACGCGGCAACGGCACATTAGGTTTGAGCGGCGGTACGATTGATGTGTTGGCTTATAATCCACAAAATGGGGCTTATGTGGAAAAACCATTGCATGCCTTGCAAACCTTGCCTGCGACACATCCTTATAGTCTTGTCGGTATCAATGCGATACATGCAGCTTTAAAAGCATTTATACAACTGACAACCGAATCAGGATATGCGTATGTGTGTAACGGTGAGTTGCATGATCCGCAAAACACGCGCCTTCTGACGGTCATCGGTACTGCCAAGGCATCTTGCCTTGTGCCTCCAAGCATGTCGATGACACATATACACGAAGCAAAAACGTTACTTGTACTTGGTTTTGAAGGCTTGAAAGATGTGTTTCCACAACTGACGGCAGAAGGGTTTTCCAGACGCACTCGCTTGCAAGGCAAACACATTATTCCCATCACAACCCCTTGTCCAACTGAACTTGCGCCGTTGGCACAGTGTGCTGATGTACGGGATTTATCTTTGCTTGACGTAGCACGTTTTACCGATACACACGAAGGCACAGAAGCCTTGATTGCGTTGTTACGCAACGTACTCAAAGAGTATCTGGGTGATCCAGACACAGTATTGTTACTGCCACCTGTGTTGGGTTCAAAAGCTGATGTTACGGTACATGAGGCGTTGGAAGGCGCACTGGGTTTGCCTGTGTATGAAATGCTTACTCCGCCTCCGGGAACGTGTGGTTTGCGTTTACGGCGGTTGTTACTGGCACAGCTACATCATTTTGGCGTTGAGATTGTTCACAACGCCACGGTCACGGCAGCTGAAACGACAGAGACAAGCGGTAAGGAATGCAAAGCGCTTATCAGTCAGGCTTCGGGACAACTGCGATGTTGGCCTGCCAAAGCCCACATTATTGCTACGGGCGGTATTTATGGTGAAGGGTTGTGTGTTGAACCGACGCGTGTGTATGATCGTATTTTTGAAACGGCGGCACTCACGGCCGGTGTGTTACCTGTTGACGCAGCGTGGTCGGCTGAGGAAGCGTTTCCTGCTGTCGGACATTTGGGACACGCGTTTGCAAACCTCGGTTTACGTGTGGATGAAGCGATGCGTCCTCTCAATACAGCAGGTCATTGCCTGTGTTCCAACGTGCATTATGTAGGACGTGCGCTTGGTGGATATGATATGGCACGAGAAAAATCAGGAAACGGGGTGGCTTTGGTCACTGCGTGGAAAGCTGTAGAAAGCTTGCATACACGCTTTGAAGAAATGTCACTTCAGGCTGTGCAGGAGAAAGAATGAAACGACCTTTAGATACTATTGATAAGTGTACAACCTGTTCAACCTGTGTGGCTTCTTGTCCCGTAACACGAGCAACACGTTCTTTTCGCGGACCCAAATTAACCGGACCGTCTTCAGAACGTTTTCGACGTTTAACCAAGCAGGAAATCGAAGCTCTTGATTATTGTTCCAATTGTAAAAATTGTGACATGTCGTGTCCTTTTGGTGTTGCTGTTTCGGCGTTGAATATGCTGGCACGCGGTGAACAAGCAAGACATCGCTCGTTTAAACTGCGTGATTGGATCTTGGCACACGGACACACCTTGGCAGAATGGACGCGCTGGACACAATATTTGCCCCAAAGTTTGGTGCGTTTTGGTATGACCAATCCTCTGACACGCAATCTTTTACATCTGTTCGGTATTGATCGTCGTGCGCCGTTGCCAGTCTTCACACCGCAACGTTTTGCACAATATGTTGCAAAACATCAAAATCCTATAGAAAATAAACAATCTGTCATTTTTTTCCCGGGATGTTATATCAACGATTACGATGCACAAGTTGGCCTTGATGTGTTGTGGTGGCTTGAGCGCGCAGGATATAACGTGCTTGTCCCAAGTACCGAGTGTTGCGGTTTGCCTTTGGTTGCCAACGGCTTTTTGGATGAAGCTCAAACTGTGGCAAGCAATCTCTGTAACGCATTACATAAAGCTGTTGAACAACAAATGCCAATTTTGACGGCGTGCCCGAGTTGCTCCTTAATGCTCAGGCAAGAATATAGTGAATTTTTTACAGATTTACCACAATTACAAGAACTACGCCCACTGGTACAAGATGTGTGTGATTTCCTGCTGCCCTTGTGCGAAGAACAACCCACGCTTTTTCCTGTGCTTAATCAAGAAATTCGAGCACTCTACCATGAGCCGTGCCATTTAAAGGCTCAAGGTATAGGGCGCCCCGGGGTGAGATTATTACAACACGTCGGCATGACAATACAAGATGGAGGCGGTGATTGCTGCGGTATATCAGGAAGTTACGGATTTAAAACAGAAAAATATGACGTTGCCGCTACAGTGGGTGCCGAGTTATTTGAAACACTTCGTAACGCATCAAGTGATCTTGTGCTTTCTGAATGCGGAACATGTCGTTTACAACTCCAACACCATACAGCGAAAAAAGCCTTACATCCATTGTCGTTTTTACGATCATTTTTATAATAAATAACAAAAGAAAACATGTTCAAAAATTGGCGATCATGCCATAAAAACCATAAAAAAGCGTTATATCA
>CAYJFB010000035.1:0-11414 GCA_964369685.1 uncultured Desulfovibrionaceae bacterium
GCATCAAGCAAGAAGATATATACGCAGAACCCATCAGCCTGTCAAGCGTTTTTTTCAAAAAGATAATCATTTATAAAAAAAATAATTATTTAATATTGTTATCATAAAGTCTGAACGTGTCGTAAACAAGATCAACACCGCCAAAGTCTACGCGAAAAGCGCCATCGTGGCAAAAAGCAATGCCAACTGAGCCAATGACAAGCCAGCCATCTCTTTATAACAGCTCGTGTTGTGTACAATATAACAGCTCGTGTTGTGTACAATCGTTTAGCGGCAACAAGGGGGTTCGGGGGAAATGATTTCCCCCGAAAAAAGAAACCGCACGCTCAAAATGTTTTAGCGTGTATAATTTTGTTGAATCCATTGTCTGTAAGCACCTGATTGCACACGCTCTGTCCAACGTGTGTTTTCCAAATACCAGCGCACGGTTTGTTCAAGACCTGATGCAAAGTGGTGTTTGGGTGTCCAATCGAGTTCTTTTTGTATTTTACTGCAATCAATGGCGTAGCGGAAATCGTGCCCCGGGCGGTCAGTCACAAAGTGAATCAATGTTTCACGCGGTGCGTTTGTTGTCGGTGTGATGTCATCGAGCAAACCGCAAATGGTTTTCACCACGTCAAGATTCGTGCGCTCGGCGTTACCGCCAATATTATACACATCGCCGACACGCCCGGCTTCAAGCACACGATGAATTGCCGCACAATGATCTTCAACATGGAGCCAATCGCGAATATTTTCGCCTGTCCCGTATACGGGAAGCGGTTTGTTTGCCAAAGCATTCAGAATAACAAGAGGAATGAGTTTTTCAGGGAATTGGCGTGGCCCATAGTTATTGGAACAATTTGTTTGCAATGTCGGAAAGCCATACGTTTCATTAAACGCGCGCACAAGGTGGTCTGCGCCTGCTTTACTTGCAGAGTAGGGGCTATTTGGTGCATAGGGCGTCGATTCGCTGAAGGGCGGATCGTTGGGTTGCAGTGTACCATAGACTTCATCTGTGGAAACGTGCAGAAAACGGAAGTTTTTTTGTTTATTTTCGGACAGTGTTTTCCACCATTCATGGGTTGTCCGCAACAGGGTTGCCGTGCCGAGAACATTGGTACGAATAAAAATTTCCGGATCCAAAATCGAACGATCGACATGACTTTCGGCCGCAAAATTCAATACGGCATCGGGTTGATAGGTCTGCAAAAGATGATTGACTAACTCAGCGTTACCGATATCACCGTGTACAAAGGTATAGTGTCGGTTCTCTGCCAAAGAAGAAAGGTTTTCGGTATTTCCGGAATAAGTCAATTTATCCAAATTAATAACCGTATCGCCTGCGGCACAACGAGCCAACACATAACAAGAGCCGATAAAGCCGGCACCGCCGGTAACAAGTAAACAAGCCATATTCAATCCTTAAAAAACAAAATGAAAAGTGTTATAAACAAAGACGCTGAGCACTGTTGCTCAATCAACAAACCTCGTGCATCTCTAGGTTATATTTGATTTTACGAACGGGTTGTCCGATATCCTGTGATTCTGCACATGGCCAAAAGGCTTCCTTCGGCGTCGTGCACTTCAACGTCATAGACGGCAACGCGTGACCCTTGCGTGACACGTTTTGCTTCGGCGGTCAAAGGCCCTGTTTTTCCTGCTTTGACAAAGGATATTGAACTTTGTGCATTCAGTATCAACACGTCTTCTTGCGTGTTTGCGGCTGCGGCAAAGGCGATGTCTGCCAACGCAAAAATCGCACCGCCGTGTGCCAAGCCGACACCGTTACGCAACGTATCTTGCAACGGCATTTCTGCCCGTGCATACCCCTCGGAGACTTCCAAAATATCAATGCTAAGATGTTTTAACAAGGCATCGTGTTCTTGAACAGGGCTTATGGACATGGGATCCTCGTTGTTCTGAAGTGTTGTTTTGGATATAAGATGTGCCTATACCGCGTGTGAAGTCTTTTCTATACAAGAAGAGAGTCATGTTTCGTGCAAAAAACGCTTGAGATACGCCGCATAACAACGCCCAACCATACCTTTCGGATCAAGCTGTGCTTTACCAAGTAACCCCGGAGGCTTTGCCAGCGGTTCACGAACACGTTGACTCGGAGTGATTTCTTGAGGAATATCCAAAGCGAGGTGACCGGCAGACAAATGAAACTCAACGCGTGTGAAATACGGTTCGTTCATAAAGGCGTTTGCGCGTTCAAGGATTTCGGGTACGGAAAAATTGAGTTCAGACAAGGCCATATTGTCTTCCGCACCAATCAACAACAAGCCTTCACGATGTCCCAAAGGCACCGCCAACAGAGCCAATTCTTCGCCCATGACCATGGCCCAATTGCGCCATAGCTGACTGAGATGAGTACGATCTGTGCCGCCGCAAGGCAAGGCCGCCATAAAAGCGCCTATACTCTCGGAGGCATGGCACATTTTTTTTGTGCGTTGCCCTTTACGGGCAGTGCGAGAACGAGATCGTTTCATGACAGACACAACATGTTTTACTTACTAAAAATGCTATTTGGACAACCTATCAAACGGCCTATGACACAGATCCTCAGCCGACATAACGTTTATCGACAATATACAAAGACACCACAGCAACAGAGATGCTCATGTGTACGTTTACCACTGTGAAAGTACACGACCTTGTTTGTCTTTAAAAGACCCCACAAGAATAAAAATAAAATCAATCAACGCCCAGATACCCAAGCCGCCAAGGGTAATAATTTGCAAAATGCCCGTACCTATTTTACCGACATAAAAACGATGAATACCTAAACATCCAAGAAAAAAACACATCAACGCCGCCGCCGCACGGCTCTTTGGACTGATTGACCCCATAGGCTGTGTGGGAGCGGGTTGACCGCAATGCGGACAAATGGTCGCTTCAGGCGAAACCGCTTGGTGACACGACGAACACTGTGCCATAAAAAACTCCTTTAATCATAACATATTGTCTCGCTTGAACTGCGTCATGTACATACTGCAAGGTCTTGTTTACACACCGCAGTTCAAGCCGCGTAGAGACGCTTTTCACTCATGCATGGACAACGCCGTTTCAAAGAGGCCTTCAGCCAAAGTTGGATGGGCATGAATGGTATTGATGAGATCGTCAATGGTCGCACCGAGTTGAATGGCAAGTGTTGCTTCTGCCACCAGGTCGGTTGCGTGTGCGCCTGCGATATGCACACCAAGAACCGTGCCTTTTTCGGCTTCTGCCACAATTTTAAACAACCCGGGCAATTCACCCATGGCTTGCGCTTTACCCAATTCACGCACATTCATGGTTGCGATGCGCACTGAATACCCTGCTTCAACAGCCTGAGCTTCACTCAAACCCACACAACCGATTTCAGGGGAGGTAAAAATGCCCGAGGGCACAGCTTTATAGTCCATGGGGGTGGTTGTGCCACAGATGTTTTTGACAGCGCAAAGTCCTTCCATAGCCGCCACATGCGCCAACATGACCTTTGCAGGCCCCAAAACGTCACCGATGGCATAAATATTTTCAATAGCTGTTTGCATGGTGTCGTTCACAACAATCCAACCGCGCGTATCGAGAACAACACCGTTTTCGTTGAGTCCCATATCTTTTGTGTTGGGCACGCGACCGACGGTAACCAGCACTTTTTCTGCTTCAAAGGGTGTTTCTTTGCTTTGTGCGGCAGTCGGTTTTTCAATGAACGGCGACACACCAATGACACCGCGCACAACGCCGTTTTCGACAACAACATCTTTCAAGGTGCGTCCTGTTTCACAAACAATGCGGCGTTTTTTCATTTCTTTACGCAGGAGAGCGCGCATGTCTGCATCAACGGAAGGCAGAGGCAAAATATCGTTTTGACCTTCAATAAGGGTCACTTTTGCACCAAACGCGTGATAAATAAACGCCATTTCACAACCAATCACGCCACCGCCGACAATAACCACAGAGGCAGGAATGCTTTCAAGATTCAAGGCATCGTCACTGCTGATGATGTGTTTGTGATCAAAGGGGAGGGTTGGCAGAGAAAGCACACTTGAACCTGTTGCCACAATCAACACGTCGTGTTCAATGTGTTCTTCGTTGACTTGTGTGTTTTTTGTATTGACAAGTGTGGCTTGTCCACGGAGAAGACGAATGCCGAGTTTTGTGCAGGTCTTTTCTAAACCGCCACGCAACACATCACAGACTTTATCCTTCCGCGTACGCACGGCCACGGCATCAATGGTTGGTGTGCCGCTTCCGACAACGCCAAACTCTGAAAGGCGTAAGGCCAATTCCAAGGCATCAGCCGAAGCTTTAAGCGTCTTTGTGGGAATACACCCCCAATTCAAACATGTTCCGCCCAAAGCTTCGCGCTCAATAAGCGTCACTTGCAAACCCGCGCGCGCCGCGGCAAAAGCCGCCGTATAGCCACCGGGACCACCACCAATAACAGTCAGCCGTTGAGACATATCATCTCCTGTTGTTGTTTTTTGCTTTCTTTTTTTCTTTTTCTTTTTCTGGGGGGCATTGCCCCCCAGACCCCCTTGTTCCTGCGGCATCTCAACACCGCTACGCAGTATTGAGATGCCGCAGTTCAAACGGCTCTGAAAGTCTGTTCACCAAAAAAAACTCGACAACAATGAAGCGCTATGATGCAAAACCTGTATCTTGCGGCAAATTGGAACGTCCTGCTTCTGTACGCGCCAATTCATCACAACGTTCATTTTCCGGATGACCTGCGTGTCCGCGTACCCAGCAAAAACGCACTTGATGTTTATCCATCACGCTTTGTAGGCGTTGCCACAGGTCTTGATTTTTAACAGGTTTTTTCGCTGCGGTTTTCCAACCGTTTTTTTGCCACTGAGCCAACCATTTTTTTTCAACGGCATTACGCACATATTGCGAATCCGTATACAATTCCACCGAACAAGGTTCTTTCAGTGCTTCCAAGGCCATAATGGCGGCGAACATTTCCATTCGGTTGTTGGTGGTACAGGCAAAACCGCCCGACAAACTTTTTTCTGCTTCGCCGCAACGTAAAATAGCGGCCCAACCGCCGGAACCCGGATTGCCGAGGCATGAACCGTCTGTAAACACCGTAACTGCTTTCATCATGGCACAACACTTTTTTGCGTGGACTGTTTATCTTCCGTCATTGACGTGTAAAAAACAATTGTTTTAAGGCCTCTAGCCTTGTAAAACAACTGATTATTTTATCCAAAAAAAACGTTTCTCGCAAGTCATCTGCTGTTGTTATTTTTTTAAAATATTTTAAGTACGGTTCATAATTCAGGGCATACGACGAGGCATGCTGTGTTTCCCTTTTCTTTTCCTCAGAAAGATAAAAATTAAGGTGAATGACACATATTGTGTCATTCACCTTAATGAATATGAGAGGGGAAGAAGGAATTATTCTGCGGGTTCTTCGTGCATGGAAGCAAGCACGGGACCGTAGTAGATCGCCATATCTTCGAGGTCTTCTTCGATCCGCAACAGTTGGTTATATTTTGCCAAACGGTCACTGCGGCAAAGCGAACCGGTTTTAATTTGTCCTGAGTTCACACCCACAGCCAAATCAGCGATGAAGGCGTCTTCGGTTTCACCGGAACGATGGGAAATCACAGTGGTGTAACCGGCTTGTTTGGCCATTTCAATGGCATCGAGGGTTTCCGTCAGTGTGCCGATTTGGTTCACTTTAATCAAGATGGAGTTTGCCAAACCTTCTTCAATACCTTGTGCGAGAATATCGGGATTGGTGACAAACAAATCATCACCGACGAGTTGAATGCTGTCGCCCAACGCGTCGGTCAGGATACGCCAACCGTCCCAATCATTTTCGGCCAAGCCGTCTTCGATAGAAATCAAAGGATATTTCGCGGTAAATTCACCGAGCCAGTCACTCATTTCACGATTGCTGAGGCTTTTGCCTTCGCCTTCGAGCACATATTTACCGTCTTTATAGAATTCGGAAGCCGCCGCGTCGACAGCCAAAGCAATTTCAGTACCGGGGTTGTAGCCGGCTTCGTTGATTGCACGCAAAATATATTGGAAGGCTTCGTCATGATTTTTCAAATTGGGAGCAAAGCCGCCCTCATCACCGACGCTGGTGATGTGTTTATCTGCGGCAAGAATCGCTTTAAGACTATGGAAAACTTCCGCACCCATGCGCAGGCCATCAGCAAAGGTTTGCGCACCGATAGGCATGATCATAAATTCTTGAATATCAAGGTTATTGGGAGCGTGTGCGCCGCCATTGATAATATTCATCAAAGGCACAGGCAATACTTTGGCATTAACACCGCCAAGATATTGATACAAAGGCAACCCGAGCACTTCGGCGGCGGCACGAGCCGTAGCCAAAGAAACGCCCAACATGGCGTTGGCGCCGAGACGAGCTTTGTTGTCGGTTCCGTCCAGATCCAACAGCGTGTTATCAACAAGAACCTGACGCAAGGCATCAAGACCGACAATGGCTTCGGCAATTTCACCGTTGACGTGTTCAACAGCTTTTTGTACGCCTTTACCGAGATAACGGCCTTTGTCACCGTCGCGCATTTCCAGTGCTTCACGGCTTCCCGTAGATGCGCCGGAAGGCACAGCCGCACGTCCTACATGACCGGAATCCAACGAAACTTCAACTTCAACAGTGGGGTTACCGCGGGAATCCAAAATTTCGCGAGCCCAAACAGACGCAATCACAGCCATGAGTCTTTCTCCTTAAAAAATAAAGGTCTGCCCCAATTCAGTCGGTATCGGACACAGGGGCATATGGCATTCGATACCACTTGTGCCAACAACTCTATGCGATGGGAAATCCGAAAAGACCAAGACAACACATAAAGAATCAACACAAACGCATAAACAATACCACATTCTCTCCTCTTCTGCAATGCAACACTTGCCCCTTTTCGCACAATAGAAAAACACAAAAAATACCCCCTGTACACCGAATAAAGTGACTCATCATGCATTCATATCATACACAGATCGAACACACGCTTACACACATAACAGGTTGCTAAAGGGCTTTTGATTTTGTATAAAGATACATGTTGTCGTAGAGAGTGTCGAGATTATCTAGATGGAGATTGTTTGTTCAGACATTGCGACGTGTATCGGTATATGATTTTTTTTTGGATATGATATGCAACACAAATCCCTTTTTCAGCATGCGCTTATCTTGGCGGCGCGACAAGACCTGGCCATTGTGGATCGGCGTGCGTTGCGTGTGTGTGGGATTCGTACAATTCGCATTGTCACATCAGGTATTGCCGTTGCGCGAGAGCTTGCCGACAACAAGCCAAACGGTGCAGATGTTATTTTTTGTGCAAGCGATGCAGAGGACATGAGCACAGAACATTTTGTGCAACTCATTCGTTTGCATCCGCGTCTGGTCGGTTTCCCGATTGTGGTGAGTGTATCAAAACACGAGCATGATATTCTTGAAAAAAGCCGTGGCTATGGTTACAGCGGTTTGTTGTTGCGTCCGTATACGCAAGCAGCCTTGCAGGATCAATTACAACATGCCCTGCGCTGCCGCACAGCAACAGAAAAAGCCACAGCCTCACTCAATACGGCAGACACCGCGGCATTCGATACCGAGTTGGAACGCCTCAACGGCCTTGCGCACCCCGCAGAGCAAACGCCCGAAACGGTGTTTGCCGAAGGTTTACAGGCTTTACGAGCCAAACGCTGGACAGAAGCCATACCGTTATTACAAAGTGTTTTACGTCGTCGTCCTCAACATATCGATGCCATGTTGGGGCTTTCTATTGCACTCAGCGCAACAGGACATACAGACAAAAGCCGCAGTATGCAACGTAATGCCTTGTCATTATTGATTGCTTCGGCAAACAACAATACAGACGCGTTGCATCGTGCCGTAAAGATAGCCACACGGTTTCCTCTTTCAGAAGGACAAACGAGTCCTCTCCTTGAAGAAGCGGCGCGTGTGTTGCCTACAGCCTCATCGGAGACGCTTTGTCAACTGTTTAAAGAAGGCTTGCACCACACACCAAACACCTTTCCAAAAGAATTGTTACAACGTTCTTGTGCCAACGCCAGAAATCCTGAAGAAAGTTTGCAACGTTTGGCGCAAGCACTCAATGCGGCAGGCTATCCCGAATACGCCAAAGAAGTCGGTGCATGGAAAACAAAAGTCACTCAAGCCGCACAACAACGCGCATGGGACAAACAACAAAACATCACACTGTATGCCGAATCACCGCCGGAAGCCACGGCATCATCTACAGAAAACACACCGTTTGCCCTTACATTACCAAATAACACGAGCGAGATATCCGGCGTTGCCTCTTCAACCAAAGCCTCAGCCCTTGCACAAAATGACGTCTTGACAGGATCGGCACAAATCATCGCGCCTTTTGAAGCTCTTGACGACGTCTCTTCTGCTGAACATTCTCCTGCAAAGATGTCATCATCTGTCACGCCTGCTGTTGCCTTGGCATTACCGTCAACGACACAATCAACGACACCGTCAGTCAAGCCGCTTGAAGAACCACACAATATTTTTTCAACATCATTTCCGCGTTTGAACGAAGCGTTGGCAGTGATCAAAGTTACGCTTGGGCTTTTTCGGCAAATGAAATAATTTTTTTGGGATAGAAGCTTCAACGATTCTGTATATAGGGAATATCATGGAACATGTGTTGTTTGATCACGCACGCATTTCGCGTATAGGGTTACCCGAAGCGGTTTTTTGTGAAGGTAAAGCGGCGGAGATAGTGGAGGAACTTGCGGCATCGTTTGGCAAAGGTTCCGGGCGTGCGGTCTTGTTTACGCGTTTGTTGCCTGAGGTGTTTGCGCAATTTGCGCCTGATGTACAACAAGGCTTAAATTATCACGCATTGTCACGCACGGCCTACGGTGACACACTGCCTCATACCACAGGCACACAAAAACGTTCTGTCGGAATTGTTTCGGCAGGCACAGCGGACGCGTTTGTGACATGGGAAGCCGCCAGGACATTGGAGTATTTGAACCTGCCTCATGCTGTATATGAAGACAGCGGCGTTGCCGGCCTTTGGCGTCTTACGGAACGTTTGGAGGCGATCAACAGCCATGATGTGTTGATTGTTGTTGCGGGGCTTGATGCGGCGTTGGCTTCTGTGCTTGGTGGATTGACGCCAAAGCCCCTTTTTGCTGTACCCACTTCGATTGGTTATGGCGCGGCAAAAGACGGTAAAGCCGCACTCGCCAGCATGCTTTCAAGCTGTGCTCCGGGCGTTGGAGTCATGAATATCGACAACGGCTATGGTGCTGCTTGCGCCGCCGCGCGTGTGCTCAATCTCTTCATATAGCGTCTTTTTTCGCATGGCGATTATGTAAGGAGTGCAAGATGTATTTGTTGAATGTAACGCACATGCTCAAAGCAACACGCAATTCTTTATCCGGCTTACACATTGCTTGGCGCAATGAACAAGCGTTTCGTCACGAAGTTTTTGTTTTTGTTTGTTTATCTTTTGTACTTTGGTGGACAGCGCAACCGTGGCTTGAGGTTGTGTTTGTTCTTGGCGGTTGGCTTTTGGTTATGGCATTTGAGTTGCTCAACAGCGCCATTGAAAAAACATGTGATTTGATCTCATCGGACTATGAACCACTCATTAAATCTGCCAAAGACATGGCTTCTGCGGCTATTTTTCTTGCCATGGTGCTCAATATACTCATATGGCTTTTTGTGTTTTGAAATTCTTGACAGGGGAGGAATGAAAAGCATAAAGTTTCACACTTTTTATCGAAAACACAACGTGTTTAAGCATCGCGAGATGTTGCAGAGCACACTGTGTTTTTTTACAGCTTTTCATTTTTTACCCTGTCAGTATTGAGGAAGCGTATGAGTCAGCGTTGGATGATTTTAATTACCGGTGTGTTGGCAAACTTGTGTATCAGTTCTGCCTATGCCTTCAGTGTTTTCACAAAACCTTTAATGGACAAATTCGGTTGGACACAAAGCCAAGTCGCTTTTTTGTTTACCGCGTTACTCGTGATCATGCCCATCACCATGTTGGTTGCAGGTAAAATCCAAGACAGCCAAGGGCCGCGAAAAACTTTTTTCTTTGCCGGTATTGCTTTTGGTTTAGGTTGGTTGTTATCCGGTTTTGTTGAATCATTGATGTTGCTTTACATTCTTTTTGGTGGTCTTGCAGGTCTTGGTCTTGGTGCGATTTATTCTTGCACTGTCGTCAACACGGTTCGATGGTTTCCTGATAAACGCGGCTTGGCAGCAGGACTCATCTCTGCTGGGCTTTCAATCGGACCTGTTTTTTTGGCACCGTTGGCAGTGATGTTGATTCAAGAATACGGCGTCATGGACACCATCAAGATCTATGGTATCGCTTTTATGGCTTGTACTGTTTTTGCTTCATTATTTTCTGTCGCACCGCCTGCAGGATATGTTCCTGAAGGCTGGACACCGCCTGTTGTTCAAAACACAACAATTCCTGAAGGCAAAGATTGGCGTGCCATGCTCCAAGATCGCATGTTTTATGTGGGTTGGTTGATGTTGATGCTGGCAAGTATTTCAGGGCTTATGCTCATTGGTAATGCCTCACTCATCGCGCAAGACATGCTCAAACTCACGCCACAAGAAGCGGGAGCGACTGTCGGCATGCTGGCTGTCGGCAATGCAACGGGACGCATTCTGTGGGGTTGGACATCCGACAAACTCGGACGTTATAAAACCATGATTTTAATGTTTAGTTTGTCTGCGATATCTATGATAACATTAAGTACGGTGTCGTCATACGGTATGTATGTGTTTTGTACATGTCTGATAGCCACATGTTATGGTGGTTTCTTTGCCTTATTCCCTGCAGTGACAGGGGACATGTTTGGCGTAAAAAACCTTGGTGCAAACTGGGGTATTATGTTTACTGCGTTTGCCCCTGCTGCGGTTATTGGCCCCTTGCTTGTGGCGAAAGTCAAAGAACTGTATAATGGAGACTATTCTGTAGCCTTTATCATTGCGGCAAGCTTGAGTATTATTGGTGCAATTCTTGCTTTGTATTCACAACGCGCCATTGCAAAACGTTCATCATAATACTATTTTCCCCAATAAAAAACCAGCAACGCCGATATGGAATCCCACATTGGCGTTGCTGGTTTTTTAATGAGTATCAATACACACAACTACAACTTGATCAACGTTCCAAGAATGGCAATTTGTGCAAAGGCAAGTCCTACAACCCATTTGACTGTCGAGACATAGTTTTTATTGATCTCGGCAGACAATTCAACTTTCACTTGTTCAACATTTAACTGAACTTGATAGATTTCTTTTTGCAATTCTGCTTTCGTTTGTTCAAGATTTGCTTGAACTTGACGAATTTCCTTTTGCAATTCTGCCTTGGTTGCTTGAATTTCTTTTTGTAATTCTGCCTTAGTTGCTTGAATTTCTTTTTGTAATTCTGCCTTGGTTGCTTGAATTTCTTTTTGTA
>CAYJFB010000035.1:11514-12634 GCA_964369685.1 uncultured Desulfovibrionaceae bacterium
GTTGCTTGAATTTCTTTTTGTAATTCTGCCTTGGTTGCTTGAATTTCTTTTTGTAATTCAAGTTTTGTTTGCTCAAGGTTTGCTTGCGCTTGTGCTTGGGTTATCCGCACAGAAGCATCCAATTCGGCTTTTGCAAGCTCCAAATCATGTTTGGTCGCCGCGGATTGATGTAATTCTTCTTCATATTGATCGAAAAATTTCACCAAAATATTTGTCGCTTCAATACCGAGTTTGGCTTCAAAAACACGTGCGTCTTCAAGGGAAAGCAACATATATACACCTCTTTCACAAAACAATCATCACTATACAACCCCAAAACACTCAAAGCCACTTCACCAACGCCGCAATCATCGCTACAGATGCTGCCATCATTACACCAAGACGAAGAGTTAACCTATTTTCCAATTTGAGTATTTCCATGGGTACAAGTTGCGCCGTTGCTTCAATTTTTTTATCCAATATTTTTAATTCGTTATGAATGTTGTCAATTTTTTTATCCAAACGTTGGATATCTTCTTTTAATTCTGTGCGTACGTCATCAATTTTTTTCTCAAGATCGAGACGAGTCGTATCAATCTTTCTTTCTAAAAGAAAAATATCGTCTTTCATTTCAAGGCGTTGATCTTGAATATCACCTTTTGTAACAAGTTCTTTACGTGTATTTTGGTCGTAGCTTTGCATCGCTTTATTCATAGCCTTGGCTTGCACCTCGGCTTGATCGCGGCTGATACCGATTCCTTCGAGTTCTTTCACATAATCAAGTGTATCAAATGCAACAAGTACCATAAAGACCTCCAACACAATAAGACTATAATAAATATACGATCTCTTTCTCGTTCTGTCTACAAATAAACAAATCTATAACACACAAAACAGCAACGCCGACATGTCATACACATCGGCGTTGCTCGTGTTTAGATTACGTTAAAAAGATAAAGTTAAAACCTTTATTGGCTTTCAATCATGCCTTTTTCAACAATAATGGTGATGTCATTATCATCGTTTGTATAGGTATCATAGAGAGCACCTTCAGCAGCATCAGCCTTCGTCCATGTTCCATGAGTATCAGACAACTGCTTATCATCAAGTGTTTTACCGTCTGTACTAAGAGACAACCCAA
>CAYJFB010000035.1:12734-15606 GCA_964369685.1 uncultured Desulfovibrionaceae bacterium
CAAGCGCGTTGGTCAAGAGGATATCAAGTTCATCGCCGCCGCCGTCAACAAGGATGTCGCTCAGATCCAGATCATCAACCTTAAAGAGGTCATTGCCTGCACCGCCATAGAGTTTATCGCCTGCACCGCCGATGAGGGTATCGTCACCGGCACCGCCATCAAGGATATCCTTACCGCTTCCGCCGATGAGAATGTCGTCACCATCACCACCGAAGAGACTATCGTCACCGCCAAGGCCGAGAAGGATGTCATTACCATCGCCGCCATAGAGAATGTCGTCACCGTCGTTGGTGAGATCTTCCATAGCTGAGGCTGCATCAATAAGGTCGTCAGAGCTTTCCGCCGTCTTAAGCAAGTCACTGACTAACCCTTCAAGTTTTGACTGATCCACTTTTCCTTGATCTGTATTGCTATCACCTGCGGCAAGATGCGTGAGATTCTCGTACGAGTATTCCGCAGAGTTACTCATACCAAGCTCTTGGGCAAGCTGTTCAAGACTGGCAAAGTTGCCATCACCAATCAGCAGATCCATACCACCTTGTCCTGCAAGGAAATCATTTCCATCACCTGCAAGAAGAATATTCGATTGTCCACCATTGCCGGTAGCAATCTTTTTCATTGCTAATTCATGATAGTTATACAAGAAGTCAATCAGCATCTGCTCGGTTACTGTATTCTTATCAAAACCTAAGGCGCTGTACAAACCGTCTTTCGTCATATCACCGAGCAAAGCATCATTACCATCTTCCGTAAATCCAATGCGAGGATTGCTCGCGTCTATTTCTTCCGATTTGTCCGGTGTAAAGAGAGTCGCAAGAGAGCCATCACCAACCAACTCGGCCCCCCCGGTTGTATCATAGGCATCAAGCACACTTTGATTCGCACCGGCGCCCATACCAAAGGCGTGAATGTCATAATCTGTACCCTCCAAAGCCTCTTGCAACTTCTTATACCCCGCATCTCTATCGCCTCCGCTAGGCTCACCGTCAGACATAAAGAACACTTGGTTGCTATAACCATTACTCGTCACATTTTCAAACCAAGTCGCAGCATTTGTAAAGCCTTGTTCATAGTTTGTGCCATGATGGAAACCACTCACCTGGCTACGATCATACGCGATTCGATAATGTGTCTCGTTGTTCGCATCCTTGAATGTTTCGGCCTGATAATAGTTGCCATCAGTGCCTTGAATATAAACAACACCGTTATTTTCAAAATATTTGTAGCTAAGATCAATTGTCTTGCCGTCTTGCTTCATGGCAAAGGTGTCTGTCGTGATTTCGCTGTCATTGGGCACAGTACCTTCATAAGTACGCTCTGACAGTGACTTAAACTGCTCGTTTCTAATAGCCTCTATTTGCGCTAAAGCTTTCTGATAGTCTGCTTCAGAATCAAAAGAGATTTCCATTCCGTTGCTTGCCGAGCCATAGAAAGAAGTGATGGTAAGCTTCACCTCTCCGCCCAAATTCTCATCTTTTGCATGAGCCCAAAGCTGTTTTACCAATTCTTCAAGAGCATCACACGCTTCATCAAGTCGTGTTGAGGCGGTATAGGATTCCGAGTTTCCGTCAACGGGAACAGCAACAACACCATTCCACTCTTCGTCATACATTGAACCTGAGATATCTAAAATCACAGAGACATTATAGTCTGTATTTTCTCCCAAGTATGTTATATTACCTGCCAAAGCTTTCACTTCACCCGGATCGCCTCCTGTTGTCACAGTAAAGCTATCCTGATCTCCGTCAGCGTCTGTAACGGTAATTTCTTGAGTGGTCTTTGTTGTAGTGATTGTCCATAAGTCGGTATCACCATTTTGTTTCAAGGTTGTAGTGCCATCAGCGGTACTCCATGTACCTGCATTATATGTGAGAGCAGTACCATCAACACTCAATGCTTTTCCGGCACCGTTATCGGCACCAAAATCGATTTCGACAATGCCTGTATAAGCACCAGAAGCGTCAGTCGCGATGAGCGCCACATCTTCATGTGCAGAAGGTGCATCGTCTTGGATTTCCACTGTTAGATTAGAACTGACGCTATCGCCGCCCTTATCAGTGACAGTGAAGCCGAAGTTGAGATTATTTATCTCATTATAACCATCACCAGAGGCATGTTCCACAGCCTCAGAGAGGGTTACTGTGTATGTTGCTTCTCCGGCCTTATTAGGCGTGCTCATTTCAAGAGTAATAACAGGCTTGCCGTTTGCACTACCGATGAGCTTTGTTCCTTGAGTTGTCCACTCAAGAGCAACATCACCATCAGAGGTTTTAAGGTTAATGGGGGTACCGTCTTTGGCAACAGGAATCACTTTACCATCAACAGTTGTTGTTTGCCATTCAAAGCCGTCAGCAAATGTATCATTTGGATAACCGCCCTCGGAGGTAATTTCCACCGTTCCTGTGGCCATCGCTACATCGGCAAAATTATCGTCTGCAGGTGTATTTTGCGATCCGTCAGCCAGATACGCTTCAGAGACTTGCGCAGTTGCAAGTAGACCCACCTTAGGAACAGAAGCCATTACGGTATGTATTGTTTCGTCACCGTCACCGTCGGTGAAGGTAATATCTACATCGGTACGGCCACTGACTTCATAGGATACTTTCCACTCATCTGATCCGGGAGCAGATTGTGTTAAGGTCACATCGCCAAGCTTAATGGTTATGCTTCCATCGCCAGCAACACTGGATTCTGCGATATGGGCCTCGGCTGTATCCGAACTTTTCACCCATGTAGAACCATTCCATGTAACGGCAATGATATCTGTAGCAGAGCCACCGGGAATCTCAATTCTCGAACCTTCATCCGCACCAAAATCAATGTTAATTGTTGCAGTAGCAATACCGGCAGCGTCAACATCAGCGTCTGATGT
>CAYJFB010000036.1:0-3102 GCA_964369685.1 uncultured Desulfovibrionaceae bacterium
ACCAAGCCGCGACGTGCAAAATCCTGATGCAACACGACCGCCATCTGCTCATTGGCTTCCAAAATATTACGAACTATCGGTATTTCCATCTTGATTCCCTTTGCTTTTCTATACTTCTGAGCGAATGATGAACGGTGAAAAATGACAAAACATCCCGAAAGCCAGATCCTTAATCTTTAGCTCTTTACAGAAAATTGGTTAAAATGCAATTATGCTTTTCTTTTTTGAATCAATGAAATATCTTTTATGGGTAAAAAATTGATCTGGATGGCGCGTCCGACTGCGGTGGCGTATCTGCTCAATGTTTTTACAGAAATATTACTTCCCGATTCAATACGAGCGATGGCAGGTTGAGAGATGCCCATCCGTGCAGCAACTTGGGCTTGCGTCAATCCTGCTTTACTTCTGGCGTCAATGAGTGCATGGATAATGGCATATTCTTGTTCCAAAATATCGTATGTTTTGAGATATTCTGTATTTTGCATCCATGTTTCAAGTGTTTCTGGCGTTTCATCAGTCGTGGTAAGTCTTTTATCCATTTGAGCACCTCTTTTTGTCATGATGTGGAGCCAATACAATGGCAAATGTCTATCATATATTGTCAAAAAAGTATCATATTTGATATATGTCTGAGGAAAGCCTATCTGATTTACAGAAATTCATCAATATGAAAAGATGATGAAGTTGTATTGGTATAAAAAACAAGAGACTTTTTGTTTATAAAAGACTCTTACATAAAAATGCCTTACGAATCCGTCGTGCGGTTTCTTGGGCTCCTTTGAGCGGCGGCACGGTATACATGGCGTATCGTCGATACAAAGGCAAGCGTTCGGTATAAAGCGCTTCAAGTCGTTGGGTGTCGTTTTGTACCAACGGTCTGTTGCAGAGTGATGTCGAACGCACAATGTGTTGTGGATTTCGATGTAAAAAAACAATGAAACCACGTTCTTTTAATACAGACATGTTTTCGGGAAAAAGCACAACGCCACCGCCTGTTGCAATGACCGCCGCCGTACCCTGTACCGCGTCTTGCACACAACATTTTTCAAGATCACGGAAAAACGCTTCTCCTTTTTTTTGAAAAATGTGACTGATTGACATGTTGGTTCGTTCTTCAATCATGGTGTCGGTATCAATAAAAGGTCTATGCAAACAACGAGCCAATCGTTGACCAACCGCACTTTTGCCACACCCCGGCATTCCAATCAACACAAGATGCAAATCAGGATGCACATCCTTTGTACACATCGTCATGACCTTTTTTTTAAAAAAACAGTTCTGTCAATGCCAATGCCGTGACAGCTTCAATAACAGGCAGCGCGCGTTGTACAATGCAAGGATCGTGTCGACCTTTAATGTGTAGTGTTGCCGCTTCACCCGTACGCATATCGACTGTTTGTTGTTCTTTGGCGATGGAGGGCGTAGGTTTTATGGCTACTGCCAGAACCAGAGGCAGGCCGTTTGATATGCCCCCGTTGATACCGCCGTTGTGGTTGGTGGGGCTTGTCGGATGCTGTGTGTTGCTTTGCAGCCACGGATCGTTGGCTTCCGAGGCACGCATACGAGCGAGGTGAAAACCGCTGCCAAATTCGACCCCTTTAACGGCAGGCACCGCAAAAAGATGTTGAGCCAGTCGGCCTTCCAAGGTGTCGTAGATATCGGGGCCGCCATATCCTGCAGGCATGCCGCAAACAACGCATTCAACAATACCGCCAACGGCATCGCCTTCACCGCGCGCTTTGAGAATCGCCGCTTGCATGGCCGCGCCTTGTGTGTCGTCAAGGACAGGAAACGCTTTGTCGGCAACGGCACAGAGACTCGACATGTCGGGTGCGGCCTTATCAAGCGGACTGTCGGTAATGCCTGCCAACTCGCGAATGTGTGCCGCCACATTGATGTTGTGTTGTTTCAAAAGTTGTTTTGCAACGGCACCTGCAAAAACGAGCGGTGCGGTGAGGCGTCCGGAAAAATGTCCGCCACCGCGTGGATCGTTATGTCCGTCATAGCGGCAATGTGCGGTATAGTCGGCGTGCCCGGGACGTGCCAACCAACGCGTTTGCATATAGTCTTTTGAGCGCGTGTCACTGTTGGCAATGGTGGCACAAAGCGGTGCGCCTGTTGTTTTTCCCTCAAAGACACCGCTTACGAGTTGCACGGCATCGGCTTCTTTACGCGCCGTGGACAGCGGCGAAGTGCCCGGAGCACGACGAGCCATTTCAAAGGCGATCTGTTCCATGTCCAAACAATGCCCTGCAGGAACCTTTTCAAGCACAATACCAATCATAGAGCCGTGCGACTCACCGAAAAGCGTGTATTTCATGAGACGGCTCCGTGTATGGTTGTTTGTGCAAGTTGTGCCCACACATCCCAAAAATGCGGAAACGATTTACTCACAACATGCGGTGTGTCCACACGGATTGCTTGACCGTGCAAGCCCAAAAGCGACATCGACATGGCCAGACGGTGATCGTTGTATGTCGTAAAACATATCGATTCTGGAAGTTTCGGTACGGAACCTTTGCCATGAATGATCAAGCCGTCGTCCAACTCTTCCACATGAATGTCGGCACGTTGCAGTTCTGTCGCCACGGCAGACAGGCGATCACACTCTTTAATCCGTAAATGCGGCACATTCACAATCCGTGTGGTCCCCTCGGCAAAGGCTGCCATCACAGCCACTGTCGGGACAATATCGGGGCACGCGTTCATATCCACATCAAGACCGTGTAGTGCGCTCGGTTGTATGGTGATGCCTTTGGCATCGCTCAGTACGGAGCCACCCATGCGTTGTAAAATATCAAGCAAGACCCGATCGCCCTGTGCCGACTCTACACTCAAACCTTGCACTGTCACAGGTTGACGCCCAATCGCGCCTGCAGCCAACAAGTACGACGCGCCCGACCAATCCCCTTCTACCGTATACTCACCGGCACGGTAGACACCGGGGTGTATTCGAATACGCACGTCATCAGGACGCAACGACGCACGCGTGTTCCAATCGGTGATGGGTGTTCCGTCGGGAGATTCAACGGCAACACGCAAACCAAAGGTTTCAAGACATTGAATGGTTAACGCAACATACGGCCACGAAACAAGTTTTTT
>CAYJFB010000036.1:3202-14369 GCA_964369685.1 uncultured Desulfovibrionaceae bacterium
GGGCCTTTTGTCAAACCTTGAATTTTCCAACTGTTTGGTATTTCTGTTTGTTTGTCAACAAAAGGCGTTATGGTGGCCCCGACGGCTTGCAGTATGGCGCGTGTTTTTTGTGTGTCGTCACAATGCAACACATTCTTGACAATCGATTGCCCGGGAGCCAGTGCCGCAGCAATGAGCATACGGTGAGAAACTGATTTTGATGTGGGTGCTTGAAGCGTCAACATGTTTTTTCCTTCATTCTTCGATTCATGCGCGTTGCTCTTGTTAGGATACACGGTCTGTCAAGCTCTGTGTCTTTAGGATACACTGTCTGTCAAGCCCTTTGTCTCTTGATGAGCTTGCAATGCTCGCGAGCAGCTTAAAATGGCGTTCCAAATTGTCAAAACATGTTGTTCTGCCAAAGGACGCGTGTATTGATTGTTGTGTTGCAAGAGCCGTTGAAGCAAATGTTTTTCACGTTTGTTGTCAAGCACAACAGGTTCTTTGCGTTGTGCACAGGCTGCGGCTGCGGTTTTGAGTTGCCCTATGCGCTGTACTTCTTCGGTTCGGCGTTGCAATAAATCGAGCAGTTGCAAATCCAGGCAATCAATTTCATTGCGTGCGTGTTGCAATGCTGCCAATGTTTCGCGGCTCCAGCCGTCTTGTTCTGTTGTATCGCTGTGGAGAGTCATTGTTATACGCCTTTTAAAGTTCTTTGATGTCTTCCGTCACACGCATACCAAAGTGTCTGCCGGCTTGATCCGTACGGCACAGCACTTTGTCTCCCGGGCGCAATTGTACCACAGAAACGGGTTCACCGCCGGGCTTGGTCAAACGGATGGTTTCGGCATTTTGTAAAAAAATGTTTCCTTGAACATTGCCGATTTTTGCAGAGATCAACAGCATGGGACGCACTTCAATCTTTACTCGCCCTATTGTTGCCAAGGACGTTGTGTTGTCGGCATTGACTGCCAACACTTCATCACCCGATCGCAATTCTTCAAGATAGCGTGTGGTGTCGTTTGGCAAACGCACATACGCATGTACGGCACCTGCATTGACCCGAAAAGGGCGCGCCGCCACATATTCGTTGGCCTCTGTTTCGGCATGCACCAAAAACATGAACGCACTGGAATTGCCGACCAACATCCCCTGTCCTCGCCGAAAAACAGACATGGTGTCCACACAAACCCGATGCCCCAATCCCACAGAACGAACCTCGGTGATCACCGCTTCTTCCAACGCTTCCTGCTCCTGGCGTTGGCGGCACTGCTCCACAATGTCTTTCAATTCCGACACACCTTCAGGCAAAACAACCACGCCCGAAACACCACACTCAAGAATGCCAAATGCCAATTTCGCTTCTTCCAATGTCGCCACTTCAACAAGAACGTCGGTTGAGCGCGCCAATAAATTTTCAATGGGAATGATCTCCCAACCGCGCTGCAGCACCACACGTTCACCGGCGAGCAAGCGTTGGCACGCTTCTTCTTCATCACTTTTCGCTTGCAGGGCAATCGTGACGATGTCTTCATCTGCCAAGACCGTCGTTCTCGCCAAACTCGCCGTGGAATCAACTTGTTCCGAGGGAACAATCAAGCCATCAACGCCCGATTCAAGCGCTAATGTGACAGCTTCTTTGGTATAAGGCACACTTTTAAAATAAATTGCGGACATAGATATTCCTGTTTTTTCTGTAAGTGAGGTATACTGCATTCCATGTTTGGTTAACAAAAATATTTTGTGAGTGAAAGAGCAAACCTGTTCAACGCCAAGATGTTCTCAATGCCAAGAGTAACCGTGTTCAGCGATAATGTGTTACCAATGCAAAGAGTCCATCAACTACGCTGCCTGTTGTTTACTCTTTATAATAGGGTTTTGCATTAAATTGAGGGCGTCTTCCACAGAAAGGTTGTTGTGAACAAGCGCACGCAAACTGCGCATCAAAGCCACACGCTGGGGGTGCTGGAACACATTGCGGCCAATAGATAAACCGGCACTGCCCGCTTGCAAGGCGTCATGAACCATTTGCAGAATTTCAACAGAGGTATCCATGCGTTCGCCGCCGGCAATGACCACAGGCACAGGGCAGCTGTGTACGACATGTGAGAAGCTTTCAACATCGCCTGTGTAAGAGACTTTAACAATATCGGCACCAAGTTCAGCTCCCAAACGAGCGCAGTGAGCAACCGCTTCGGGATCGAAGGAATTGGTGATTTGCGGGCCGCGAGGGTACAGCATCATTAAAAGCGGCATACCCCAACGTTCGCACGCTTCGGCAACAACGCCTGCGTCATGCAACATTTGTGCTTCATGTTCGGAACCCACATTGACGTGAATAGATACGGCATCGGCACCAAGACGTAAGCCTTCTTCAACTGTGCCGACAAGCGCTTTGGTGTTGGTGTGAGGAGAGAGGGAGCTTGATGCAGAAAGATGGACAATCAAGCCGGCTTGAGGGAAAATGTCGCAACAACCGGCATGTCGAACCAAGCCTTTGTGCATCAATACGGCGTCGGAGCCGCCTTGTACCATGTCGCTGACGGTATGCTGAATGTTTTCAAGACCGGCAATGGGGCCGACTGTGGTCCCGTGATCAAGGGGAACAAGAACGGTACGAGCGGTTTCGGGACGGATGATGCGGGCAATGCGTTTTTGTTTACCAAGGTTCATGACTCTTTCTCCTGAATGGTTTGTATCTTCAGGCTGCAGAGCTTTTGCCGACTTGCTTACATAAAAAAAAGCCGCCGGCAAAAGCCTGCGGCCCAGAGAACTGTTTTATTTTGAACGCGTCAACAGCACTCCCGACCACAGGGCTCCATAAAATAGCTAAAATACCAAAAGCCAAAGCTATACACTTTGGTTTCGGCTACGGCTACGGAGATTGTGGTGGTGTGATGCTTTTGCATGACTGCGAATCCTTCTCAATACATAAATCGAAAAATTGAACAACTCCTGTTTAGCTCGACCGTGATTGCTTGTCAAGCTTTTTTTTTCCTGAACGGCTTTTTTTCTAAAAAAATAATAATTCTTGAATATCAACACGCTCTGGTCTTTTCATTGAAATGTCTTTTGAAACCGTCAACAAGCTGATAAAGAAAGAAAAAGGCGTTATATCTTTCGATGTAACGCCTTCATATGCAAATGTGTTTTATGGTATAAACCGTTTTTTAGAAAAATTAACAGTCAATTGTAGAAATGGAGGTTTGTCCTGATTTGGCGTGCAACACGTGCACGGCACAGCCCATTCACGGGTCAAAGGCACGAATCAGTCGTGTGACATTCACCGGACTTTCAATATCAGGAACAGGGGTTCCTATCAGCGCTTCTTCAAGCACACCACGCACGCCTGCGTCGTTCCGTGGGCCTGTATTCCAGAGTGTTGCCGAAACAATCTGATAATTCACGATCACCCCGTGGTGGACACTTGTATAGTGAATCAGCGAACCGCGAGGGGCTTCCGTGGTCCCAAAACCTTCACAGACTTTTGGGATCTCAGGCATTTCAAACGTTTCTTCGCCGGCCTGAACCTCTTGAAGCCAACGCTCAATGTAGCCCAGCATGTGATATGTTTCTTCGGCTCGTGCAATGTGGCGTCCCAACAGTGAAAAAGCAAGATCTTCACCCAAGTCATTAAATGTCTTTGCTTCAAGCCCGTAAAGCTCCAACAAAAGCTTTTGTCCGATCGGAGAAAGAGGCGTATTGTTGACCCACATCCGAGCCAAAGGCCCCACTTCCATGCTTTTCCCATTATATTGCGGCGACTTGACAAAGCTATACGCGTCTTTTTTATCCATATCCAACTCCGTTTTCCCTTTAGAAAAAGGCAACGCGGTGTCAGCATCGGAAAACCACGAATATTTGACATCTTCTGTGATTTTTGCAGGATCAAACGCCTCAAATTTACCGTCTATATACACACCCGGTGAAAACACCAGATCCGAATGGTCATCGTTCAACGGAAACACACCAATACACATCGCGGCACGGTGTCCCTGGCCAAATGTTGTCATGTCCTTATAAAATGACCCGACAGTGTAAAGCACAGGTAGATATTTTTCTTCAACAAAAGCACGCACTTTCTTAAAGCGAGCCGCGTATTCAATCAGTGTTTCTTTTTGCGGAATCTGAGATGTGCCTCCTGCAAGAATGCCGTGGCTGTGCGGCATACGACCTGCAAAAAGTGCAACCATCTCATGACAGATCGCCCGAATATCCAAGGCTTCAAGATATTGCTCGACACCCAAAGCGTTTACCTTCGCAGGCAAACGCAAATCAGGTTGCGCATAACGAGGCACAAAAGGCGCCGTATGCGGTCCCATAATAAAATCTTGTCCTGCAAGATGATAAAAATGCAAAAGGTGCGATTGTAAATAATTTGCACCCAAAATTAAATTGCGTGTGACGCGGCCGTTGGTGGGGATTTTGATCTCCGCAGCCGCTTCAAGAGCCATACTTGCGGCGGTTGCGTGTGCTGTCGGACAGACGCCGCAAATCCGTTGTACTATCTGTGACGCATCACGAGGATGGCGGTTTTTTAAAATTGATTCAAACCCCCGAAACATACCGCCGGACAGTTTTGCATCAACCACTTTGCCTTCATCAACAACCACTTCAACCTTTAAATGCCCTTCAATACGGGTCACAGGATCAATGGCAATGGTGACTTTTTTACCTGCACTTTCTTCAGCCATGGCGCTCTCCAAAAAAAAAATTCATGCCCAATCAGGCGTTGTGTCGTCAATTGCTATAAAACGGCGACGAACCGTCGGGGAATTTCGGTGTTGTACAGCCGATACATGTCGCACTGTTCACACACCAGTTGGAACGATTATTCCAAAGACGTTTGGGAGAATCACAGCCGCCAAGCGGCCCTTTACAGCCCATGGTATAACGGCAACCGTTCTTGTCGGTCATTGTTTTACTCATGTTTCCAATCATAAAGTCTTGTAAATAAGGACAGTTTAAATGCACATTGGGATAAAAAACCCACGGGCGACCCGACGCATCAAGACTCATCTTTGCAAACTCACCCAACATCCCCACAGAAAGAGCCTGAATCCCAAGCACCGCCGTTCCCACAATCCAATCCGGATGAGGAGGACAGCCGGGAATATTGATGACAGGGGTCTCAATCCCTTTGCTCCGCAAAAATGTCGTCACTCCGACAGCACCCGTCACACTGCCCCGTGCAGCAGGAACGCCCCCATACGCCGCACATGTGCCCACAGCAAGCACTGCAGCCGCTCCCGCAGCCAATTCTTGCGTTGCGGCTGTCATTGTGATTTCGTTGTGGCCTTCTTCGGCAATCACACAAAGCCTTCCGTCGTATTTGGTTGGAATTGCTCCCTCAACAACTAAAAAATAGGCGCCCTTGTTTTTTTGAGCCATATCCATCATGTAGGCATACGCAGGTTCGCCGCCTGCATTGCCCATAACTGTGGGGTGAAACTCAAGACTGATGATTTTGAGCAACACATCGGCAATGCCGGGATGTGCGTTGTTCAACAATGTGACAGAACACCCTGTACAGGCTTGTCCTTGAATCCAAAAAACAGGAGGACGTTCACCTGTGAGCGTTTGTGCCAAAACTTCCTGCACTGCAGGATGAAACATTTGTGACACGCCAAACCCTGCAACTGTACTTGTGCAAAGCTTAACAAAGTCTCGTCTGGAAAGCGACATGAAAGCCTCCTCTGTTGCATTCCGTCAAAATAATTCATTTTTTGAGTTACTTTGATTTTTTTTGTGTATATTCGCACAATTTTACTTTGAAACAAACTTTTTTACATGTATCTTGTACGCCACTATGTGTCAATGTTTTCAATAAAAAAGCTCTGTTCATTTTTTTCACTTGCAACATAGATGTATATACATCTATGTTGCAAGCAGGGCTGTCTCTTACTGCACATAGAGAAAAAATTTTTATAGCATTGTTTGCGTTGTTTTTGTCTATATAAATACAGAATAGGCTTCAAAGCATTCTCGCCAACAAAATAATATGCTTGTATGATAACAAAAATATTGATACTTTAAAAATAAAAAATCTGACAGAAATGCATGTATCCAAATAAAATAAACCCCTCTGCAGAGTGAAATTGAGGGGGAAGAGCTTGACTGTTTTTTTATTCACTATATATTATTATACAGTATGCGATGTTTAATATTTTATTTCATATAATATACATAGGTTATTTTTTCAACTTTCTACTTTTTGTGTCCCGGCATCGTTTTTTTTGACTATACGTAAGGCATCAATGCGGTAACAATTTTTTTTCAGGGGGGACAAAATGGTCTTGTCGATTACACAGAAATTTGTTTTTACGCTCATTTTTCTTCTTTTTCTTAGCAGCGGAACCATTTATTTCGTTGCAACATCAAATTATTCACGCATATTGACAGAGACCCTAACGCAAAATATCTCTGAAGCCCAAGCCAATTTTGAAGCCATTACGAAAGCAAAACAAGAAGAATATATATATGTTGCGCAGATAGGCGCCCAATATCAAGGCCTTGCAGACGCCGTTGCCAATAAAAATATTCCGCGCCTCACAGAAATGGTACAACGCATTATGACCCAAACCGGTGCAACGCTGTTAACCATTACAGATGCCAACGGTGATGTTCTGTTGCGCGGACACGCAGAACGAAAAAATGACAACATCAGCAAGCAAGAAAGTATTATTCAGGCGTTACAAGGTGTTTCGACATCAGGTCTTGTTGTTGGTGCAGAAGTGGTGAGTTCTATGCGTGCAAGCAGTCCCATCATACACGGTGATGAAATTATCGGTACTTTTTCTATAGGCCAAGCGTTGACCACGCCTCAATATCTTGATTGGTTGAGTCAGTTGCTTAATGTGCGTGTCACTTTTTTTAAAAATGACACACGACTCATGACTACGATTCAAAATGAACAAGGCGCACGCATTGTCGGTACGCGTTTGAACAACGCTCTTATTGAAAATGAAGTTTTAAACAAGGGAAACCTTTATCTGGGCGAAAGCACGATTCTTAATGAGCAATATCTTGCCGCTTATTGGCCTGCTCGTACATATAGCGGTCATATTATCGGTATGTGGTTTATTGGTTTGCCTGTAACAGACGCTCTGCACGCAGAAAGCGTTGCACACACACGCACACTCCTCGTAACCAGTATTGCCTTTTGTTTGATATTGTTTGCATCCGTGTTTATCGGTTTACGATTTACCGCGCCGATTAAAGCGTTGGTTCGCTACGCATCAAGCGTGGCTAAAAATGAAAAACAACCGCCACTCAATATAAAGAGCAATGATGAATTTGGCCTTTTGGCGACAACACTCCAAGGTATGGTAGAAAAATTGACGGAACAAAGTCATTGGTACAATGCCGTGCTCAACGCCTTGCCGATCAATGTTTCTGTTACCGATATGGACAGAAATTGGATTTTTGTTAATGAATCCGCCATGAAAGGGACAGGAAAGCAACTCGATGACATTATTGGTTTACCGTGCCACTCTCGCGGCGGCAATCTTTGCAACACGCCTGACTGCGGCATTACGCGTTTAGAACAAGGACAGTCTGAAGCGATCAATATCATGCCAAACGGCACCGTCATGCAGATGCGCCTCAGTTATTTACTTGACCGCAAAGAAAAAAAAATAGGGCATGTTGAAGTTGGACTGGATATTACAGAACAAACACGGATAAAAAAAGAAGCCGAAATAGCAACAGAAAATGTACGCCATGCCTTGGTGCAGCAAATAGAATCGGTGCTTTTGCGCTTAGACCGTGCCGCACAAGAACTTTTTGAATCTGTAAAAACCACTGAAGGTGTGGCCCACACCACGGCAAACAACATGCTCAATGCAACAACAGCCATTAACGAAATGAACCAAACCATTCAGGATGTTGCACAAAATGCCTCTCGAGCCGCTTTAGATGCCTCTGAAACGCAAACACACGCACAAGACGGCTATCATATTATGCAACACATTGTGAGTGAAATTCTCGGTGTGCAAACGTCTTCAGACAGTTTGAAAGAAGACATGGAAAAACTTTCCCAACACGCCAATAATATCGGAACCATCCTCAATATTATTCGAGACATCGCCGACCAAACAAACCTGTTGGCACTCAATGCGGCTATTGAAGCGGCGCGCGCCGGTGAGGCAGGACGTGGTTTTGCGGTTGTCGCCGATGAAGTGCGTAAATTGGCAGAAAAAAGTATGGATGCCACCAAAGAAGTGGAATCGGCCATCTTGGTTATCCAAAATCGCACCATAGAAAGCAGTAAAGCCATGGACACAACCGCCAATGCCATTCAAAACGCAACGGATAAAGTCAAAAATGCAGGCAATACACTGAGTAACATTGTGCAATTGAGTGTCTCCACGGCTGACGGCGCCTCTGTCATCGCGACCGCAGCAGAAGAACAAGCCGCTACAACAGCGAATATCAGTCAGACCGTTTCTGAATCAAACCAACTTGTACAACACCTCGCCGCGTCCATGGAGACCGCCTCACAGACCGTGCAAGAAGTCTCTGAACAAGCGAGCACGCTTCGTGAAATTTTAGCCAACATGAAAAGCTAGAAACGCTTTATTTTGATTCTTTTTTCATAATGCTTGAACGGTTGCCGTTCTCCTTTGGATAACAAGATACTCAAAGTCGCTTGAACTGCGGCGCATGAACGGTGCGAAGCACAGGAATGCGCCGCAGAGCCAGAAGTGCTCTCTCTTGGGGGGGAATTCTTCCCCCCTCAAAATACAAGAAACGTCAAGCCCAAAATCAAGCGGGTAAAAATTGCCTGCTTGATTATATTATTCTTTGTAATATCGAGTAATTTCTTGTCTAGGAACATTTTTTGCATAAATTCCATAAAAGTTTGAACTGCAGGCATGGAGTTCCCTGTTATTGTCTGTTGCTTGTCCGACTTTTGTGGAGGAAACAGTGAGCAAACGATCACCGACATATTGCATGTGGTCTCTTGGCTTAGATGCTGTCGGCATTGAACAGCTGCGAGCGGCCATGGGGCGTTTGCATCATCTTGTGGTTCTCTCTGAGGAGAGCTTGCCGACCCAAGACGATGCGGATCGGGATGAACCCGCTTTGATTTGGATAGGACACCGTTTTTGGTCAAGAATGTCTGAAAACAATACGCCGTTTCATTTTATGGAACACCTTTCGCGTGTTCTTGTGTTGCCATCGGCAGCAACTCAAGAAGATTTTATCAGAGCACTTCAAGGTGGCTTTCAGGACGTCTTGCTTGAGCCGCTTTCACGCGAACGCATTCACAATGTGATTGCCCGTTCTCTTGAAGTTTGTAATATTCATGAAGACTTAGAGCGCATGACGCGAGAACTTTTATTGAATCGGGATTTATTGTTCCGTAAAGAAGAAATTTTTTCTTTTTTAACACAATTTATTGCACGAATTTCAGTGTGTTCCGGTATGGAGGAAATTCTTGCCGAGTCACGCGCTGTTTTGACAATGATTTTGCCTGTTGCGGGAATGCACCTTGCCGTTTGGAAGCAAGGGGTAGACAAAAATGCCGTCCATCTCTATTTGGATGTGCCTGAAGCGGCAGACAGCGCACGCACGCATGCGGCTTCGTGGAGTGATTTGTTGTTGAGCAGTGCGGGGGCGTTGTCTCCCGAAATGAGTAGCAATTGGCAGATTATAACACACTATAATCGCGAATTTGAGCCGTTAAAAAATCAAGAAAATATGCCCGATTCACGCAGGACATTGCTCTTGCCGTTGTGTTTGAACGGTCAGTCGTGCGGTGTGCTTGCGCTCTTTTTAGACAAAGAATATATTTTGGGTCGGGATCAAGTTATGGCTCTTGATGTTGCCATGACTCATTTGGCTTTGACTTTGCAATCAAACGCCAGAGCACCGCTGGCTGCTTCGGTTGTTGCTGTGGGAGAAGTCTTACAAATGACAGCGATGCATCAATAGCATGTTTTCTTTTTCCCGGGGAGTTGAATTTTCTCGGGAAAAAGAAAAAACAATGCCTTATGACGCCAAAAACGCCCATAAGCCTTGGTTATTGATAAGGTAGCGGGGTGTAATGTGTTTGGCATATTGCGCTTCAGGAATGAGTAAATATTCTGGCTTGCTTAAATTATCAAGAATAAAAAAATTTTTTTTCACGCGTGCAGCCAGCACCGCATGGCCGCTTGGTGTTTTTTTCGTGTCTAAGATGACGACCCACAGATCGTTATCATTCCACGCCAAATACTGTAATGCAAAGTATTTGGCAATGGCATAGTCTTCACAATCTCCGCGACCTTTTTTTAAAAACTCCTGTGGTGTTGCCCAATACTCTTTGACTCCATATAATTTTTGGTCGTCACTGCTCGGGATCATATTGAAAAAACCATTGATAACACGCAATTGTTTCATAGAATCCATTGTAGGAAACTGTTTTCCTATTTCGCGCCATTGTTGGAGCCTATATTTGTTTAAAGGTATATTGTTTGCTTTATACACCGATTGGCTGTGTTGAGTGCGAATGGTTTGCCAGCGTGTTTTGAGTTTTGCAATCTGTTCGGGAAGCTCGGTAATCTCTTCAAGCAATACCGCTTCGTGTCCCAAAAGAGTCACTCGTGGTGTTGATTTAGGAATACGCAATGTAACCGAGGTTTGCTGTTCAGCTAAAGCGATAGGGACAAACCCTTGTAAGACAATAACCAAAGAAAAAGCAATAAAGCAAAAAAAACGTGTATGCGATGGCAAAATAAAAAACATCTCTATCCATTTTATATGGGCGCTATTTCCGGCAAACATACTATGAACCACCTTTTTATTTCAAACAGCGTTTTCAATCCTCAATAGTAAAGCATAATGTATTTTTTTTATTGAATACAAACTTACTTATAAATACTATATATAGTATTTATAATTTTTTTTTTAAAGTCAATACCGCTCTCAAAAATATATTTGAAATCTTATACCATAATTATGATAAAAAGCACGTCGCAACGTGATGGCGAGCGTTGATTGTTTGAGTTTTCTTTGATATTTTTGAAAAATATTTAAACAATACGTTTTTAAACGTTCATTTATTTCAACGAAAAAGAAAAAGTTTTTTTGGGAGAAAACATGAGTAAAAAATTCCTTTACGCGGCGATGTTGTTTCAAATATTTTTTTTGCCACTCACGGGCAATGCCAAAACAATAGAATTGCCTGCTGTTGAAAAAGAAC
>CAYJFB010000037.1:0-13460 GCA_964369685.1 uncultured Desulfovibrionaceae bacterium
TGGCGGAGCGGAAGGGACTTGAACCCTCGGCCTCCGGCGTGACAGGCCGGCGTTATAACCGACTTAACTACCGCTCCGCGCATGGTGGGCAGTACAGGACTTGAACCTGTGACCCCCGCCGTGTGAAGGCGATGCTCTACCAACTGAGCCAACTGCCCATGCGACAGAAGAGTTTCTACGTCCTTTGTAAAAACTTGTCAAGCTTTTTTATAAAATATTCTTCTGAATAAATAAAGAGCAAATCATGCCAACTTGAATCAATTTTTTCATCCCAATGAGTTTTCACCACTCATTGCAATGAAAGTATATTTCTTATCTGTTTTTTACTGTATTTTCTTAAAATATACTTTATCAATGCTTATTCAAAAAGCACTGGGCTTATTCAAAAAGACTGGGATAACAGAAGCAAGACGTACCCGTTCGATGTATTTAATAATTTGTACATTACAAACAGAGAATATGCATTGACCATAATGGAAATCTATGTGATGAATAGAAATAAGAATTGTATGATGGATATGTGAAACGGTTTTAATCTCTGTCTATTGGCAAAAAAACATCTTTCAATATCCATTGGCATTTTCTTTTCTTATTGCTTTGTTTCTTTTCCCTTCAAATGCACGTACATCTTTTCCGGGTAAAAAGACGTAGGTTCTGCCATAATTCACCACAACACAGCAGAAGCACTATGACAAAATCATTTTCCTATGCAGGGGAACGTCTTCAGGAAATTTATGAAATCCTGTTGAGTACCATGGGACCCAGTTCTTGGTGGCCTGCCTATTCGCCGCTTGAAGTGGTTCTTGGGGCTGTACTTACACAAAATACGCAGTGGGGGAATGTCGAAAAAGCTCTCGGAAATCTTCAACAACACGGAATCTTACAGATTACCGCAAAAAACAATACCGTTGCAGAAATGGTGACTCGCACCGATCTGCAAAGCGGACAACGTTTACTGGACATGCCCTTTGACGAGCTTGCAGAGTTATTGCGTCCTGTTGGTTTTTTTAAACTTAAAACAACACGTTTGCGGTGTGTTCTTGAGTATTTTCAAAACCGTTGTGATTTTGATTTGCAAAAATTGGCCGATGACACCTCCGTTGACACTGAGGATTTGCGCGAAGAATTGCTGAGTCTCAACGGTGTCGGCCCTGAAACGGCCGATTCTATTTTGCTTTATGCATTACAACGTCCGTCGTTTGTGGTTGATGCCTATACCATACGTCTATTGGGACGACACGCATTGTTGCCGGAAGCTGCCAACTATGAAAGAGTTCGCGCTATGTTTATGTATCACTTGCCGCAAGATACACAGCTATACAACGAGTATCACGCGCTCATTGTGCGTGTTTGTAAACAATTTTGTACAGCAAAGCGTCCCGCATGTATGTATTGTCCTTTGGGGGTTTCAAACTTGACATCTGTGTTTCCTCCTGTAGATGAATTGTTGCCGACATCAATTGAAAGTCTTTTCGGTTTCCCAAGTTTTGGTTGAGTGCGATTGCGTATGAACGCTCCGCGGTTGCGTTTACACGTTGTTTGAGGCAAACTCGGTAAAGACACAAAGACATCATCAACACCTGTTTTTTTGAGGATTGTATGCGTAAAGCTTCATTTAGTTTGGCTCCGGAAGGTTTGCCTGTTATTTTTTTGGTCAGCTTGGTTACTTTAACGTTTGCTGCATTGCGTTCTTGGCCGTTAGCGCTTCTTGGGCTTGTTGTAACGTGGTTTTGTTTGCATTTTTTTCGTGATCCGGAACGTGTGGTGCCTACCGAACCTCACATCGCAGTCAGTCCTGCCGATGGCAAAGTTATCCGTATAGAAAAAAAAATTTGCCCCATCAGTGGCAATGAACGCACATGCATCAGTATTTTTATGAATGTTTTTAATGTTCATGTGAACAGAATGCCTGTTAGCGGAACAATCACAAACATCAACTATTACCCGGGTGCTTTTTTGAATGCTGCACTGGATAAAGCCTCGACAGATAACGAACGTTGCGCCTATCTTTTACAAGATGACGATAACGAAACCTGGACAATGGTACAAATAGCCGGACTCATTGCCAGACGTATTGTTTGTCGTATTGACGAGGGTGATGTCTTGGCACGCGGTGAACGCTTTGGCATGATTCGTTTTGGCTCACGGGTTGATCTCTATCTTCCTGAACGCTACATTCCTACTGTGACGTTGGGAGAGGCTGTTTACTCCGGTGAATCTGTCCTTGCTCGTAAACTGTAAATAACCTGTTTGTCGTATCGACACATTTTTTGAGGTTCTTATGTCGGATGAACAACTCCACACTGCGGCTCCCAAAACACCTGCCAGGGGTGTATATATTTTACCAAACTTGTTTACGGCTGCAAGCCTGTTTACGGCTTTTTTGAGTCTTTTGTTGGCTCATGGCGGTAAAATGGAATCTGCGGCACTGGCTATATTATTTAGTGCTTTGATGGATGGTTTGGACGGTAAAGTGGCACGCTTGACCAATACAGCCAGTGAGTTTGGTGTTCAATTTGATTCGTTGGCTGATCTTGTGGCTTTTGGTGTTGCGCCCGCTTTTTTATTGTGGGTGTGGATATTAAACGATTTTGGACGCTTTGGTACGGGCATTTGTTTTTTATTTGTTGCTTGTGCGGCGTTGCGTTTGGCACGATTTAATGTGTCAACGGCAGTGACAAATAAGAAATTTTTCATTGGTTTGCCGAGCCCTGCAGGCGGTTGTTCGTTAGCTTTGTTGGTGCTTTTTACACCGCATATTCCAACATGGTTACTTGGTGTTTGGCCATATTTTGTCTTGACAGCGTGCTTGTCGGTGGCGTTGCTGATGGTGAGTCGAGTGCGTTATTTTTCTTTTAAAGAATATGGGTGGGTGAAAACGCACCCTTTTAAGACTATTGTGGTTTCTTTGTTGCTTTTTGTGCTCATCATTTCTGCACCGCGAGCCATGGGTTTTCTTCTTTGCTTGTTTTATCTTTTGGCAGGACTCATTTATAGTTTTGTTTTGCTCCCACAACGCAACCGTCAACTCATCAATAGCATTAATCAAAATTTATAAATGGTTTTTTGGGAGCCTCGACAGGTTTCAAAACGTTTTGCTGTTCTCAAAAAAAGATAAAAACGGCAAAACGATGCACAACGCAACAGTGAGTGGCCTATGTTTATTCCGCTTCCACTACCGAGTGAGATGGCTCAGTGGGATGCCGAAGCTGTAAAGCTTGGTATTCCTGTCAATATACTTATGGAAAATGCCGCACGCGAAACCTTGCATTCCGTGCGTGAGCATCTTGATTTGACTGCGGAAGAGGTGTTTTTCGGACAACGATGTCTTGTCTTTATGGGAGGAGGCAATAACGGCGGAGACGCGGTGTGTCTTGCGCGTCATCTCTATGATCTTGGCGCAGATGTTCTTGTGGTGCACACGCGTCCGCTCTCTAAGCTACACGGTGCGGCTGCGTGTCACACGCGACTTGCAAAGCGTTGCGGTGTTGCTTTTGTCACGGCGCAAAGCATGAAAACGTGTGCCTCTGCCGTCTTGCATCACCCGCATATTGTTATAGATGGTTTGCTTGGAACCGGTTTTTCCGGGAATGTGCGTGAGCATGAGTTGCAGGTGATTCGACAAATCAACGATATGCACGAGCGCGCGTTGATTGTGGCTTTGGATGTCCCTTCGGGATTGTGCGCACGAACAGGTGCGGCGCGTCCTGAGGCTGTGTGTGCACATTTGACCGTTGCGTTTGAAGCCGCCAAGCCGGGATTGGTTTTGCCTGTTGCCAAACGTTATGTCGGACAACTTCGGGTGCGGCCAATTGGTATTCCCCGATGCATTCGTGATGCCTATCCGCCTTCGTATCAGCTTGTGGATGCACGTTTTGCAATGAAATTGCCGTCAGTCGTTGATTGTGCACACAAGGGGTCTTCGGGGCATGTACTTACTGTTGCCGGTTCAGAAGCGTATGCAGGTGCTGCACATTTGGCTGTGCGTGGGGCGTTACGTGCGGGAGCGGGGCAAGTGACGCTTGCCGCACCACAGGATGTGGCTGAACAAGCTCGTTGTGCGTTACCCGATATGATTCTTTTGCCCCTTGTCGATCCGGAAACAGGCACAAAACATGCTTGGACCCCGGATATGGCGGATGTTTTGCGTCCGTATTTGGCTACGTTTCGTAGCATTGTGCTTGGGCCCGGATTAGGTCGTGACGTAGAGACACAACTGTTTGTAGAGCGTTTTTTGAGTTTTTCAGAACGTCCTTCAACGGTTATTGATGCCGATGCTTTGTATGCATTGGCACAACCCGATACCTCTGGGCAGCCGTCACGCCTGCATCTTGTTCGCCCCGATGATATTCTTACGCCGCACCCGGGCGAAGCCGCAACCCTACTGGGTTGTCCGACTCGTGATGTGACAAAAGATCGCTTTGAAGCGTTGTATGCACTCATGGGGCTTGCTTCCTGTGTTTGGTTGCTCAAAGGCTCGGGCACACTCATTGGGCAACAGGCACAAAACACTGCGTGCACGCATCCCATAGGTATTTCACCGATTCATGCGCCGAATTTGGCTGTCGGCGGTTCAGGGGATGTTCTTGCAGGGTGTATGGGGGCGTTTTTATCTCAAGGATTGTCGGCTTTTGATGCCGCCTGTGCCGCTGTAGACAGACATACACGAGCAGGTCTTGCGCTTGCAGAGTCGTTCCCTTCGCGAGGCAACCTTGCCTCTGATATTGCGGAAATGTTGCCTTTTGTGCATACATAATCATAAAAGTAAAAATATTTTTATAAAAATGTCTCAAAAAAGCGAATTGTTGAGAAATTTTAACATAAAAAACTTGAGACTTTTTCTAAAGTATGGCATTGTCACATCAATATGTACGCAATGAAGACTGTGTGCACGTATAAAACACAGCGGCTTATTGTTTATATACTATAATAGTGTCAATGGAAGCGTTTTTACAGCGTCTCGCCGCCGGGTTTGTTTTTTTAGGAGTGAGATATGCCTCAAGTTGCAGCCCGTATCACCGAACAACAAGAGCGGTGGTTAAAAGATTATTTTCGTACAAAGAGCGCCGGAGCCGAATTCATTCTGCCATGGGCAGTAGACACATTTTTTCGTGCGGTCAATACGATTAAAGGTCTTTTTAGTAGCGCAGAGTTGAAAACAATCATTGAAGCATACCGTGAAACCCGAGTGCAACCCGATCACACTCGGCTTTCATATTTGATGCTACAGGTGCTCAATGCGTGTGATACTTCAGGCTTGCATTTACGAAATGGGGTGAGTCGCTCCAGCCTTGAAGCAAAAATGCGACAATTGGACGACACGCAAGCAACGGCATTGATGGTTTGGGCAGCGGCTTTTTGGGTTAGTCGCAATTGCTCTGCAGAGAGTCTTGATGAATATATAAAAACATATTGATAAGATATGCAGAATGTGTTCTTTTTTCTTTTGGAAACATCTATACTGCATGAGCGTTGGGTGTTGTTACGAATAAGAGAAAAATTGGGCCGATTTGGTGTGTTTTTTAGGGTTTTAGATCCTCTTTTTTGATGTGTTAAGAGCCGTTACAAGCAAAAATTTGATTCAGAAAAACCTTCAAGGATACGTTCCGCGAGGGCTTTCTTTTTTTAGAGCACAATACCAGTTTGATTTTTTGTAATTATATGTAATAGTTATTTGTTTTTTTGAAGAAACAAACTCTTTGGACAGCTTGAACTGCACATGTGAACAGTACAAAGTTTTTATAAAAGGGAGGCGTATGATTTCACGATATAAACAGGCAAATAAAGAAGCGCTCATAACTTTGGGATTATATCTTTTTTTCTTTCTATGGTGGACGATTTTTGCTTTTGGTTTTGGTAGTGATAATCCTGAAACATATACATTTATTTTGGGATTGCCTGCATGGTTTTTTTATAGTTGTCTTGTTGGTTATCCTGTGATTACGTTGTTGCTTTGGTTTGTTTTACGGCATTATTTTATTGAAATGCCTTTGGACTCCACACCGACGGAACATGGTGTCAGTAAAGACAATACAGCTCGAAAAGACAATACAGATCAAATTGTATCGCCTGCCGATGAGGTGTTGTGATGAATCGTGCCGAATTTTTAATTCCGTTGCTTGGTTATCTTGTGTGTACGTTATGTATTGCGATATGGGCACAGCGTCGAGCGCTCAAAAATGTTCAGGCGGGTGGACAAGGATTTTTTGAAGAATATTTTCTTGGCAGTCGTTCGATGGGTGGTTTTGTTTTGGCGATGAGTATTATTGCCAGTTACACCAGTGCGAGCAGTTTTGTCGGCGGCCCTGGTGTCGCTTATACATTAGGTCTTGGGTGGGTGTTGTTGGCGATGATCCAAGTGCCGACGACTTTTTTGACGTTGGGTGTACTTGGGAAGCGTTTTGCCATTATTGCTCGAAAAACCCAATCGGTCACGATCAGTGATTTTTTACGAGCTCGGTTTGAAAGTGACGCGGTGGTTTTGGTTTGTTCTGTTGCGTTATTGGTGTTTTTTGTGGCGGCGATGTTGGCACAATTTATCGGTGGAGCACGTGTTTTTCAAGCTGTAACGGGTTTTTCGTATGAAAGTGGTCTGTTGCTTTTTGGGTTGTGTGTGGTTTTTTATACAGCCGTTGGCGGTTTTCGTGCAACGGCACTCACTGACGCCATTCAAGGGGTGATGATGCTTGTGGCGGCGGTGGTGCTTTTATTGGCTGTATTGCGTGTCGGCGGAGGCATGGAGCAGACGGTTCAACAGTTGAAAGCGATTGATCCTGCGTTACTCAGTCCCACTGGACCTGAAAATGCCATTGCCGTTCCCATGCTTTTTTCATTTTGGATTCTTGTGGGGCTTGGTATTTTGGGGTTGCCGCAGACAACACAAAAATGTTTTGGGTATAAAGACGCCCGTGCCATGCACAACGCCATGTTTTTGGGTACACTTTTTATTGGTTTTCTCTTGCTTTGTATTCATCTTGCGGGAACGCTTGGGCGTGCGGTTTTACCTGACTTGCCTTCGGGTGATCTGATTATGCCGACGTTGGCAGTGGAGTTGTTACCGCCGTTTTGGGCAGGCATTTTTGTAGCGGGGCCGCTTGCTGCTATCATGTCGACTGTGGACACAATGTTGCTTTTGGCTTCGGCAGGTATTGTTAAGGATGTGTATTTGCATTATATCCTCAAGAAAAAAGCCGCACAACTTGAATCGAAAAAAATCCGTCGAGCCAGTTTGGTTGTGACATTAGGTACGGGTGTTTTGGTTTTTGTGGCGGCATTATATCCGCCGGATTTGCTGGTGTGGATCAATCTTTTTGCTTTTGGTGGTCTTGAAGCGGTTTTTCTTTGGCCTGTTCTTTTAGGTTTGTATTGGAAAAAGGCGAATGCGGCAGGCGCGCTTGGGGGGATTTTTTTTGGTGTTTCCTGTTTTATTCTTTTTTCAATATATAAACTCTCGCCGTGGGGTATACATCCTATTGTGCCGACACTGCTGATTTCATTTTTGGCTTTTGTTGTGTGTAACCGTTTTGGAAAACCTGTTGCACAGCATGTATTGAATATTTTTTGGGAAGACTGATTTCTTTTTTTATGCTGAAAGAGTGGTTTGCATGTTTTCTGTGATCAAAGTGGATTCTGTCAGTTTTTCGTATAGATTGTCTGTTTTGTCTTTTGGATTGTTGGGTGCTTTAGGTTTATGGCTTGGTACGGCGAATCCTTTTATACACATTCCGTGGCTAATTTTTTTCTATCCTATGGTTCTGACATGGTTTGGTTGTACGGCGACATCGTGGAAGGACGCTTTACGGATCGGTTGGCTTTGCGGCGCAGTAGGGGCTTCGGCTGCTTTGTATTGGATTGCTGTACCTGTGCATGTTTTCGGTATGGCGCCGTGGTTTTTGGCTGTGCCTTGTGCTGTGGCGTTGGGAATGTATGTTGGATTATATGGTGGATTGTTTTCTGTTTTTGTTTATTGTGTGCGTGGGTTAAGCGTATGGCGTACGGTTTTTGTACTTGGGCTTTTTTGGTATCTTTTGGAATGGGTTCGCGGTTGGTTTTTGACAGGGTTTCCGTGGCTGACGCTTACGGCAGGGATTGCGCCATATACGGTGTTGATTCAAGGTGCCGCGTTGATTGGGGCGTATGCGTTGAGTGGTTTTTATGCAGGACTGGTTGCTTGGCCTGTGTTGATGTTTTATCGGCGCTATATGCTGCGGCAAGAGTGTTGGCCTGTCGCACGAGTTGTTTGTTTTGTCGGAATCGTGTTTGCTTTGGTGATCGGATCGGGGTATATTGTACTGTCAATCAAAAAAACGGAACCCCAAAGAATGGTTTCTCTTGCTTTGATTCAGGGGAATATTGCTCAAGATATCAAATGGACTTCTGCAGTTCGCACACAACTTGTCGAGCGGCATATTGAGTTATCGCGTAAAGCGTTGCAGGCGTTTGAGGATCGTGTTGCAGTGGGGACAGAAAAACAGAAACCGCGTTTGTTGATTTGGCCTGAATCGGCTTTACCTTTTGATTTTTTATATTCTTCGACGTTGCGTGATACGGTATTGGATTTTGCAGCAAAAGAAGGCATTGAATTGTTGGTGGGTGCGATTGGTTTTGACGAGGCGGAGCAAAAACCGTTCAATCGTGCGTACTTGGTAGATTCCACACCGCAGATTGTGACGTGGTATGATAAAGAACATCTTGTGCCTTTTGGCGAGTACACACCACAGTGGTTGAACGTGCCGTTTTTGGAGCCGTTATTACAAGGAGTCGGTGTGTTTTTGGAAGGGCGACGAGTGGAGCCCATTCAACATACAGTTCACGATGAATTGGTTTCCGGTGTATTGATTTGTTATGAGAGTCTTTTTCCTGAATTGGCGCGCGAGCGGGTTGCACAAGGCGCAACGATATTAACCAGTATGAATAATGAAGCTTGGTTTGGACAAACTTCGGCGGCTGAACAGTTATTGCACTTATCGTTGTTACGTGCTGTGGAGCAGCGGCGTTGGCTTGTGCGTTCGACAAACAATGTGGGGACGAGCGGTTTGACGGCTTTTGTTGATCCTTGGGGTCGGGTTGTCGCTCGGGGTGGTCATGAACGGGCGTTTTTTCTATTGCATACGGTGGAGCCGATTGACGAGCATACATACTTTTTTATTATAGGATCGTGGTTGCCGTTTTTGGCGTGTTTTGTGTTGTTGATCGTTCTTTGGCCATTGTTGCGTGTATGTTTTTTGTGTTGGTGCCAACGTATGCGTTGACTTCGGTTATTTTTTTGTGTTCTGTTTACCTTGCCAGAATGGCGTATTGGGGGTACAGCATATGTATGTTGTGTTCTCAAGAGCGCAAAGGACGTTGGGATTCAGCTTTTTATATTAAAGAGTGGGTTTCAATGTTTCGGATGAAAAAGTTTTCAAGGATAGATACTCATGTTCCAACTTGCTGATTTGAAGACCCGTGCTTTACATCTTTCCGAACAATATCACATCTTATGGGGGCGACTTTGACCAGCCTGGGCATGTTGCACGTTTGCGTGTTCTTGAGGAACAGTTGGCTTTGCCTGATGCATGGAGCAATCCTGAAAAACTGACGCCTGTTTTACAGGAAAAGAGTCGTCTTGAAGCAGAGTTGGCGCGTTTGGAGAAACTTTCTTCTGCTCAGAGCGAGATGCAGGGTTGGCTTGAAATGGCTCAAGAGTTGGATGGCAACAGCGAAGAGCAACAAGAGGCTTTGGAATCATTGGATATACAAAGTGTTCTGCTTGCCCAATTGATTGAAGAGGCTGAGATGGCATTGATGTTGTCTGCGGCTGAAGATTATAATGACGCTATTTTAGAGATTCACCCCGGAGCCGGAGGGACTGAAGCGCAAGATTGGGCGGAGATGTTGCAGCGAATGTATATTCGTTGGGCGGATCGTCATGCTTTTGGTGTTGAGGAGTTGGATTTTTTACCCGGCGACGAAGCGGGGATTAAGAGTGTCACGTTGCGTTTAACAGGGAAGAATGCGTATGGCTTGTTGAAGGGTGAGAAAGGGATTCATCGTTTGATTCGTATTTCTCCTTTTGACTCATCGGGGCGTCGGCACACCTCTTTTGCGTCTGTCGATGTGATTCCCGATGCGGGGCAGGAAATCGAGATTGATTTGAAAGAAAGCGATGTCCGTGTGGATATTTTCCGATCCAGCGGCCCCGGTGGTCAGAGTGTAAATACGACGAGTTCTGCGGTGCGTGTGACGCACATTCCCACAGGAATTTCTGCTCAATGTCAAAATGAGAAATCACAACATCACAATAAAGACTCGGCGATGCGTATTTTGCGAGCACGGCTTTATGAGTTGGAGTTGCGTAAGCGTGAGGCGGAGTTGCAGGCTGAGTATGCCGGTAAGAATGCGATTTCTTTTGGCAGTCAGATTCGCACATATACGTTACAGCCGTATCGTTTGGTAAAAGATCATCGTACAAACACAGAGGTGGGTGATGTTGAGGCTGTACTTGACGGTAAAATCGACAAGTTGCTGCGTGAATATCTTTTGTCTCTCAGTGTAGGATCATAAATATGGACGCAAATGGTTTGTTGCATGAAGCTGAGCGATTGCGTTTGTTGTTGGCAAAACATATGCAATCGCATATTGGTTTGAATAAACAATCTGTGACGGTTTTTTCGTGTCTTGCTCACGGTGTTGATTTGAAGAATGCACAACATATTGTTGAGTGCTTGAGTGATACGGGAACATCTGAGGCTGAATGGTTTACGCTTGAGCTTGAAGCGGCGCGTTTTCCTAGACTGACGAGTGAGGTTCAGTCTTTCCCTTTGGGACAGACGTTGTGCCCTGAAACGGGCTTATTGTTGCCGAGTGTTTTTCGTAAGAACATGATCTCTGAATGGGAAAAAGTGCGTAAGACGGGTGGCATGTTGGCGATGATTTTGTTTGAACCGACGGACGCACCTGCACGTCTTGATATTGGTGCACAAAAAATCATTTCCAAGCGTGGCACGTTGTCGTTAAGTCAGGTTTTTGCAGAGCAGGCTGATTCTGAAGCGAGTATGGGTGTTGAGGCTGAAAATGCTGCTGTTTCCGATTATAAAGTTTTGCGGAGCCAAGCAGATTGTCTTGCTTATCCGTCTGATCAGGTCAAAGTGTTTAGTGCAGAAGAATTGTTGGTGTTACTTGCGCAGACGGTACGCGCGTATGCACGCGGTTGTGACATCCCTGCGCATCTTGACGGACAACGCATTGCTTTATTGTTGCCGGAAACAAGCGTGTTGCGGGCGCGTTCTTTTGCCGAGCGTTTGATTTTGGCTTTTGGTGAATCTTTGCGGCGCCACTGTAATGGGTTGCATGTGCGTCAATCGTTGCGTGCGGGGATTGCGGGTGCGGATCCTGAGGGTCACAATCCTGAAGAGTTGTTACACCGAGTTGCGGAGGCTTTGGAGACGGCACCTCCCGGCGGGACAAGGACGTTTCGCAAGGGGAGTGTCGAAGCGATAGAGCAGCGAACACAGGTTCAAGCCAGTGAAAAACATTTTTTGTTTTTTGGAACGGAAAAAACTTCATGAATCATAATGCCACATTAAGTCTTGGAATAATGAGCGGCAAGGGCGGTGTCGGTAAAAGCAGTCTGTCTTTGAATCTTGCTCTTGCGTTGCAGGCCAAACAAAAGCGGTTGTTATTGATCGATTGTGATTTTGGTTTAGCAAATCTTGATGTGTTGCTTGGTATGGTGCCTAATGGCACATTACAGGATGTGCTTTTGGCAGATGCGGATGTTCGGGATATTATTCAAACTGTGCACAAGTTTAATATAGATGTGTTACCGGCGGCTTCGGGTGTGCCTGAATTGGTTGACTTAGATGATGATTTGCATGATGTATTGATTCGTCAGTTGGAGCCTGCTTTACAGGTGTATGATTATGTTTTTTTAGATTTGGGTGCAGGAATCAGTTCGACAATTCAGGCTTTTGCATGTATGCCTGCGGCACGTTTGGTTGTTGTCACGCCTGAACCAACCGCGTTGACGGATAGTTACGCCTTGATCAAGGTTCTTGCAGAGAATCATGGTGTGCGTGATTTTTTTCTGGTAGTGAACCAAGTGGAATCGCGGCGTGATGCGAACATTACGTTTCAGCGTTTGCAGTCTGCGTGTCGACGTTTTTTAGATATTGAGCCGGTTTTTTTAGGTTCTGTGCGTTATGATTCGCATGTCATGGAGGCTGTGCGTCAGCAAAAACCTTTGGTGAGTTTATATCCTACTTGTAATGCGGCGCGGGATATTTTTGATATAGCCCACAAGCTTGAGCAGTTGAGGGGATCGACAACACGAATTTTGAAACGAAGAGCTGTTCTTGAGCTCTTGCCTATGTAAGCAAATTGGTCTATGTTGCTTTTCTCTTTGGAGAAGAACAGGAAACACAGATGTTTTTTGGACGTCTTTTTTCGCTTACAAAGGTGTGTTGCTTGATGCCTTTGAAGTTTTTTGATGCTTTGATATTGGAGAACGTATGAATAAAAGTGAATTGGTAAAAGCGTTGGCTGACGAAGTCAATATTCCTATTGAAGAAGCTACCATGGTAGTTAATACCTTTGTGGATAGCATGAAAGACGCGCTTTTGAAAGGCGGGCGTGTTGAGATTCGTGGGTTTGGTAGTTTTAAAATTAAAGAATATGAAGGGTATTCCGGACGCAATCCTCGAACAGGGGAAAAGGTTTCCGTGCAACCAAAACGTTTGCCTTTTTTTCGTGCCGGTAAGGCTTTGAAAGAATATCTCAATGATTAGCTGATAGTCAGTTTTTTCTATGACTGTGAAACAATACTTTTTCCATTGCTCCGTTTGAGATATGGAAAAAGTATTGTTTTATTATATGGACAACATGTTTGAGGCGTGAATGGTATGTCTATAAAAAAAACGAATGCTGCCAGAATGTTGGACACTTTGGGTATTGCTTATACGTTGCGTGCTTTTGATGTTGATCTTGAAGATCTTTCGGCGACACATGCAGCCGCAACCTTAGGAGAGGATCCTGAGCGTGTTTTTAAAACGCTTGTTGCACGTGGGGATAAACACGGCATTGTGATGGCGTGCATTCCTGCAGTGGCAACACTTGATTTGAAAGGCCTTGCGCAGGTGACAAAAAATAAAACGATTGAGCTTGTCGCACTGAAAGAAGTTTTGCCCCTGACAGGATATATGCGTGGGGGGTGTTCTCCTCTTGCTGGGAAAAAAAACTATCCTGTTGTTATTGATGAATCTGTTATTTTACATGAATATGTTACTATCAGTGCAGGGCAACGCGGTTTACAAATTGTGCTGTCACCGCATGATCTTGTTAAAGCCACAAATGGCCTTTTGGCTTGTATCACTGTTGATTTTTAAGCTTTTTGTTTTTAGATTGATGTTTTTTTGCTGTGTAGTGTTTTTTTATAAAAAAGTTCTTGACAAGTGGAGCGAGTTTCTCTAGTTTTCACAACT
>CAYJFB010000038.1:0-7512 GCA_964369685.1 uncultured Desulfovibrionaceae bacterium
CATCACAAATCCTTTTTGCCAAACAAACGGTTTGTAACAGACGGTTTGTAACAGAGCATGATGTGTTTTGCATATCAAAACAAAAATATTTTCCATCCGGCTCGTTGAAGACAATAACGTTTCGTTGTCCGTGCGTCTAGAGGCTTTATGGAAGGAAAATAGCGAATCTTTGATTTTACAGAGAATGCAAAAAAAAAAGACTTGTCAAAGATTCAACAACTGTGTATAAGGGGTGCTTGTTTGGGGCAAGACGTATTGATATTGATGCGAAACGCATGATATTGATGTATGGTGTGTTGCTCTTTTTATCGGGATGTGGCTCAGTCTGGTAGAGCGCTGCGTTCGGGACGCAGAGACCGCGCGTTCAAATCGCGCCATCCCGACCAGAGATGTTGTAAGCCTACTGAAAGTATTCGGTAGGCTTTTTTTTATGTATGTAATTTCTTTTTTAGAGACGGTTTCTCAATAAAAAGATTTTTTTGAAAAACCGTCTCCAGGTGATATTTTTTTGAGAAAACAGCCATGACAAATCTTTCATGCCTTTCACGAGAAGACGCCTTGCAATTGGCGAGAGCATGTTCTGAAACCGAACTTTTCTGCTCGGCAACCCGTTTGCGTGAGCAATATTTTGGAAAAAAGATTGAACTGTGTGCCATTATCAACGCACGAAGCGGACAGTGCGACATGGATTGTGCGTTTTGCAGTCAAAGTCGTCATCACAGCACACATGTCACTCAATTTCCTCTTTTGAGCAATAAAACATTGACCGAGCGTATTTTGCAATTGGCCGCAACGCCTGTGCATCATATTGGTATTGTAACCAGTGGCGGTTTGTTACCTCATGAGGAATGTCAACGTCTTACCGATCTTGTACAGACCCTGGTGACAGACTATCCGTTTTTGAGGAACAGACTTTGCGGTTCATTGGGGCGGCTTCCGAGTCATGCGTTGACAGGATTACATGCTGTGGGTTTGCACCGTTTTCATCACAATTTGGAATCGGGCAAGGCTTTTTATAAGACCATTTGCAGTACACAAACATGGGAAGCACGCACAGCAACCATTGAGCGCGCTGCTGATGCCGGTTTTGAGATTTGTGCAGGGGGCTTATTTGGGCTTGGCGAAAGCTGGGAAGATCGGATTGATTTGGCTTTTGCTTTGAAAGAACGTCAGATCAAGCACGTTCCGATCAATTTTTTACACGCACATGACGGCACACCGCTTGCGGGAGCGGCACCGCTTGCGGCTGATGAAGCACTCCGTATTATTGCTGTGTATCGTCATATTTTGCCTGATGCCACACTGCGAGTGTGCGGTGGACGGCCGCTTGTCCTTGGCGAACGCCAAGGGGATATGTTTACAGCAGGCGCCAATGCGCTGATGACAGGCGACTATCTCACAACCGACGGCTGTGCGACAAAGAACGATCTCACTTTGATTCACAATGCCGGCTTAGTCTTGATCTAAATGAATTTTTCTTTTTTTGGGGGGATAATCCCTCCGAGGTGATGCCTCCCCCAAACCCTCTTGTTTCCGCGGTGGGTTTGGGGTCGTTTTCTCACCGCTTTGCGCTGAATCAACGCCCCGAAGCGTACCGCGTCTCAAGCGACTCTGAGTGTCCTTCCATCCAACAGAAACGGCAGAGCCATCTGTTTTCAACGTATAAACGTGTGTGTCACGGCCAACAACGCCGCAGAAGGTGCAAAATTCATCACTTCTGCAAGCGACATGTTCAACGTATAATATGGCATAAAGCCACTAAAGTTTTGTGGAGGAGAGACAGCTACTTGAAATACGTTGGCGAAAGAGGATGTTAAAACAGGATTAAAACGTAAGTTCAACGCCAACTCCCAAGCCAGTTTTTGATATACATCTTGACTTGGGGCAATAAGTGCACCCCGCTGTACCGCTTCAGGATCGGCAACACTCACAGGCAACATTCCTCGACTTTGCAACACCGCCAACTGCTCGGGAAGATCATTCCGATCAGCAGAAAAACAACGAGATCCCTCAAACAAAAGACTGTCCACTTCGTCAAAAAATAACGAATCCAACGCTTCGCGACACGCTTCTGTGGTGGCATCACTTTGTAGCTCAAACACAAAATATTCAAACGGCACATCAGTGTGTTGTAATTGTGCCAGTGTTTGTGCTACACGCGTTGCAGACTGTTCTGTTTTCTTATCAAGAATAATACCCAAACGTTTCAACCCGACAACACGTTGCAAATCAAGCAAACGAGCAAACCAAAATTGTTCAGGAAATATTTGTACATTTTTTGCATTAAATGCGTTTGTCTGCACTGCGGTTGTTTGTGGAGGGAATGTGTCGTTTGACAAAGCCACAAAAACGGCTTTCGTGTCGTTGGCAGACAGCAATTGTTTTCCATTTTCGTGTCCTGCAACGAGAATGAGTTGAAGATCGTCACGTTGTGTCAGTGTCTGTGCGGCATTGTATGAAGCCTGTGGGTTTGCTGTCGGCACAGAAAACTGCGCATCGGGAACAAGAGTAAAAGCTTGTTTAAATGTCGGTTTTGTCAAATTGTTCAGCGTATCTACAAACGCTGTCACCACGTCAATGTGTGTCTTATCGTCTGCCTCTGACAGAACTCCGACACGTATGGGGGCAAGCGCGGCAACCGACGATGTTGGCGTTGCTCTTTTTGTACTTTTTATTTCTTGAGCCGACACAGGTATTGCAAAAAAGAAAAAAGACAAGCACACTGTCCAAATATATCGAACTCTACAGGTCTGTCGGTGCACAGAGTTCACTGTCGATTCAAAGCCTCGTTGCATTCTTCACCTCCGAAGATAAGACGTGTTTTCATCTTGCCAAAAGACCTAAAGACGATCAAGTCGCCAAAAAAAAACTTTTTCTTTCTTCATAGTAAGGAGTCCTTTTATGGAAATTTCTGTCACTCAACAAAAACATTTTCAGGTCGTTGCTCCTCACGGACACCTTGATGCGTTAACCGCTCCCGGTTTTGAAAGTGAATTGGGAGAACTGCTGGATCAAGACTGTCGAGCTTTAATTTTAAATATGGAACATCTTGATTTTGTCAGTTCGGCAGGTTTGCGAGCTATTTTATCCATAGCGAAGAGAATGCGCGGTCTTGGCGGCGAACTACGTTTTGCCGGATTGCGTCCCGCTGTACAAGAAGTCTTTACAATATCAGGGTTTACATCATTATTTCCCATTTTTCCCGATGTGGAGCAAGCCATAGCGTAAAAAACTTTTTTTCGGCAGAAACGATGGGGATCCAATCCATAAATCGGCAGTGAGGATGGTATGGAACGGTTCATAAGCACAACGACAGCTCAAAATATACGCGACTTGCAAGATCAGATTGTGTCAGTCGCCATGAAATACGGCATAGATACACAGTGCCAATACCGCGTGCGTCTTGTTTTGGATGAACTGTTAACCAATATTCGTCTTCATGCTTATAAAGAGACTTTGGGAGATGTAGCTATTGAGTTGTCCAGACCATGCGGAAAAAACGACAGTTTTTTGTGTCTCCGAATCCAAGATTGGGGATGTCGCTTTAATCCTTTACGTCAAGCGCCGCCACCGGTGTTAGACTTAGGGATTGATGACCGTCCCATTGGAGGATTGGGGCTTTACATGGTTCTTAAACAAGTGTGTGCCGTGCACTACACATACCTCGCCGCAGAAACAACACAAACAGGAAGCAACCAACTCACTTTGTGTATGCGTCTGACACGGTAAGCGTTCACAGCCTGTTCAGGCTTTATGCACATGAAGACACGATGCTATCGTATTTTATTTTTTCCTCAGTATCTCATTGTGGTCATTGTTTCTCGCAATTGTCGTTTCCGATGGATAAAAGAATGCTCAGAGCAGCTTGAAACGCGGTAGGCTTCGGGGCGTTGATTCAGCGCAAAGTGATGAAAAAACGCCCCGAAGCCTACCGCGGAAACAAGGGGGCTTGGGGGAGGCATCACCTCGGAGGGATTATCCCTCCCCAAAAAAATCAATCAAAAATTGTTATAAAGAAACAAGACCTCACGAAAAATTGAAAACATGCGCTTCCAAAAAAACAAGGAGTAAAGCATGCTTTGGTCGCTTGGGACTCGTGTGACATTAACGAGTATCTTGTTGGTGTTACTCACTGCAGGCAGTCTGATGTGGTTTGGACATCAAGACACCATTGCCTCCTTATACCAAGGAGAACGCCGTGCCTTGAATAATATTATGGAATTATTAGAGCACAATTTAACCTTAATCCACCAAGGCGCGTTGCAAGAGCGCATCAATGAGCTTGATGTATTAAGAGTCGATTTGACAAAAACAAGTGATCAAACGCTTGAATCGTTTCTTTTTCACAATAATCTGCACATTCATGACAACCTCCAAGCGTTAAAAGATCAGCAAGCACGTTTAGCCTACAGCGTGCTTTTTTTACGCCAACAAGCAAACGGCGCATGGTATGATGTTTTGACGAATCAACCCTATAGCGGTTTGGGCAATATGTATTTAACGGTTCTGCCTTCGGGTGAAGGCACGTTTTTTATTGAAAATACATCGACTTCTCTTGAAAACGAGTCGACAAAAACAACACAAAGCCCACACACAGTCCCTCCACAACTTGTACGTATAAAAAAACAAGCCGGTTTCGCAACGGTTGTTTCAAGCTCTCTTGAAAGTCTCAATGTGACCTCAGAGGCATACCGTAACAAACTCTTGCGCTTATTCAAAGAACAGTTGATGCGTTTGAGCGTTCATGAATCAGGTTTTGCTGCATTGGTTGACAATCAAGGCAATCTGCTTGTCGGTTCGGAAAACACCAATATCCCTGAAGCATTTCAAAACATGTTGAAAGACAATATGTTTACCGCCGTTCAACGCCGTGTGACGGTGCTGTCGGCAAGCACGGATGCCGACGCTTCCGAACTCTTCTTTTTATTTACGTATTTTCGCCCGTTACAATGGCATATTGTTTTGGCGGTTCCGCTGGATGAGCTCGAATCTCCTGCAAGCATGCTGATAGCCAAGCAGCTTATGATTACAGCCATCATCACCGCGGGTGGTTTAATTTTAGGTATTCTTTTGGCGATGCAAATTGCCCGCCCTGTGCGCCGTTTGACTGCCGCGGTCAAAATTCTACCGAAAACAGACATTCTGACGTTGGATCCAAACACCTTTACACAACAATTACCCAAAAACCGTAAAGATGAAGTTGGAGAATTGGCTCGTGCTTTTTCATTTACAGTGGGCGAGTTGCACAACAATGTTGTGAGATTGGTAGAATTTACAACATTACGAGAACGTTTGGAAAGTGAACTGCAAGTCGCCAGAGACATTCAATACGGCATATTACCCCGAGCCTTTACAAAACATGCTCATGTTGACTTGTATGCGTCAATGAAAACGGCCAAAGAAGTTGGCGGCGATCTGTATGATTTCTTTTTTTTGGATGAACGTCATTTGTGTTTTGTTTTGGGGGACGTTTCTGACAAGAGTGTTCCTGCGGCATTGTTTATGAGTATGACCGTAACATTGATTCGCGCCTATTCACAGCACAATTTACCTCCCAATGAAGTGATGGCAAAAGTTAATGACACGCTGGCAAAAGACAATCCTCGAAACATGTTTGTCACGATAGTGATTGCCATACTTGATCTTGAAACAGGAACATTGACCTGGACATCGGCAGGACACATGCCGCCAATAAAAATTACACCTGAAGGCGCGTGCAACCTGGAGATGTCAGGGGACATGATGATCGGTGTTTTTGAAGATGTTGAGTTTAAACTGTTAGAACACACATTACAAAGCGGAGAAACCTTTTTTTTATACACAGACGGTGTTTCTGAAGCCATGAATAAAGAACGTGAACTGTTTGGTGAAGAACGACTCTTGGAACAACTTTCTCCATTATATAATTTAAATGCACAAGAAATTTCCGATCATGTTTATTGCGCAGTGGAAGAACACGCCGCAGGCGCAGAACAATCAGATGACATTGCCATTTTAGTTGTCAAGTATTTAAAATAAGGCTATTATACAATCATTGTATGTATTAACAATGTATTTGGTATATTTTTTGCTTTGTTTTGATAACGATGATAACAAGAAAAACACTTGTTGGACAATAAGGAGCACACTATGCAAAAACCACAAGAACAGGATTTTAAAAAAGTCCTCATGAAGCAAAAAGCCGATCTTGCAAACATAAAAAAAGTGTTGGACGAACAAACAGAAATGTTAAATAAATTGCAAGAAGAGTTCAAAAAATTGGGCATTGATCCGAGTCAATTGCCGTCTATAGACAAGTTGCCCATAGAATACCAAGAAGAATATGCTGTTTTTTCCAGAAAACTTAACGAAGTGACTGAGATTTTATACCCCCAACGGGTTAAACCAAAACCTACGGCTCGTCGCAAACGGAATATGATATAACAATGCGACATGTGTAACATCTGTTTATAAAAAAGCAAAAACACGGAATGAACCCATTGAGCAAGGAGAAATGTAAAGACAATGGCTGAACAAACACATACCCAAGACTTAAACGAAGCCGAACAACAATTGTTGGATATGGTTTCTAAAGTGTTACAGGGTGAAAGCAGTTTAGGCACAGAGTTGAATTTTTCCGATGAAGAAATAGACGCGATGTACCTTGTTGCGTATAACCTATATCAATCCAGAAAATACGCTGACGCATTGAAACTTTTTGGACTTTTGAGCACTCTTGTACCTTTGGAGTATCGCTTTTTATTTGGCGGCGCATCTTGCATGCAAATGCTTGGGGAATACTTAACGGCAAGCATGTATTTCCAATTGGCTTGCGGTCTTGAACAAGACAATCCGGCACCAATGTTGCATTCGGCAGAATGCTTTCTTGCATTAAAAGATAAAGACGGTGCCAAAATCGCCTTAGAAAACGTTCTTGAACGCGCAGGCGATAAAGCTGAATACCAAGCCTTTAAACAGCGTGCCGAGGTAATGCTTGGCAATTTAACAGCCTAAGTGACAAAGTGAATCTCAACATTGCCAAAGGAGTGCTTCATGAGTGAATCACAACAAACACAACAAGATATGGAAGCGTTGATGCAAAAAACCTTTCGAGGTGAAATCACGCTGGCCGACGAAATGAAGCTTGAAAAAAAAGACATGGATGCACTGTATGTCATTACAGAGATGCAATTGCAAGCCGGAAAATATGAAGACGCATTTAGGATGTTTAATGTGTTGTGCATGTTAAATCCTCAAGATCCTCGTTTTCTTTTTGGCGGCGCCATGGCTCGTCAAAAACTCGGGGACTACACAACAGCAAGTATTTATTATTATTTGGCAGCGGTGTTGGATTACGACAATCCCACGCCCATGTTACACCTGTCTGAATGCCTCATGGCACTGAAAGACAAAGAAATTGCTAAAAACATACTGCAACAAACCGTCGAACTCGCTGAAAAAAGCGCAGAATACGCAACCATAAGCCAACGCGCCAAAACGATTCTTGAAAACCTCGAAGCATAACATTTTTTT
>CAYJFB010000038.1:7612-12885 GCA_964369685.1 uncultured Desulfovibrionaceae bacterium
ATTTATGCCAACTTTTTTGGAGATATTCTATGCAACCTTTTGAATCATTATTAGCTCAATTTGCTGTTTTATTAGAAATTGACGCATTGCCTCTTGATGAAAACAACCATGCTGAAGTTGTCTTTGATGAGGTGCTGGTTTCATTCAGATATGATGAAAAACTTGATTTAGTGTATATATTCTCGCCGCTTGCGACATTAAAAGACCTGACCTTGGAGCACGTACTGCCAATCCTTGAAAGCAATGCGTTTTATGAAGGAACAGCAGGGTTTACGTTAGGTTTGCAGGATTCATTGGTCATCTTACAAGCGGCGTTGCCGTTTAACAACCTTGATGTTCAAGTTCTTTTTAAAATTGTGGAACGGTTTATGCAAGTCCATGACTATTGGTTGGGGCGTTTGGTGGACGATGAGACGTCATCAGAGTCGGCAGTCATAACAGAAAAACAAGACTCTGATTTCACAATAAACCCTGCTTCTATGGTTTAACGGTATTTCTGAATACACAATGTGGTTATGACTATCGGAAGCATTGTTTATAGCACTGCCTCGCAGGACACGAACAACAGATCCTGATGAGGCAGTGCCTCTCCACCAAAAAGTATTTTCGATGGATTTTAATATTTTTTCAACATGCGCAGTATGCAAACAATACTCTGGAAGAGAGGTCATAACCATGTCTACTTTTACAATAAATACGACATACGCATCATTGACGGCAGCGAAGTTTTACAGTCTTGCAAAAGCTTCCGGCGGTAATATCTCATTCACAACCGAACAAAACGGCAATAACCCTACGCTCTATTCTTTGCAGGGTAAAAAATCGTCAAAAATTTTCAGTATGTTTCAAAATGCAGAAAAAAATATACAAAGAAAAGAAGCCAATCGCAATGCAACACAACTCTACCTTGAAACGATAGGGCGGCAATTTGGAACAAGTACAAAATTGCTCATTGCCGATGACTTGAAGCATCGTTTAGAGAGCGGCAAGCCCCTCAGTGCAAGAGTTGTCAAAGAAATAAGCAAAAAGATTCTCGAATTACAAGGCTTTACAGTAGAAAAAACAAAGAAATCACAGTTTGAACGAACGCAGAATGCACCACAACCAACAAATGTTCAACTGGGCGACCATGATCGGTTATAAGAACAATCACACCCAACACTGTAAACGTCTTTAGTTCATAGTATTTTTCTTCATTACAAATTTTATGGGGCATCTCTATTCTCTGCCCCTTTGAATCAACATATAAGGAGCATCATCATGTCCGTAGGCACTGTATCAACATTAGGCACAGGCAATACACTCAATACAATAGACACATCTGGTGCAGACGAAGCACAAGGTACACAAGGCTCACAAGGCTCACAAGGCGCACAAGGTACACAAGGCTCAAAAGACGATATGGACGGTGTCATTGTGTCGCAAGGTGGCACAGGAACGACGCCCCAGTTGAACTTGCCCAAAGGCCTTAACGCCACAGCAATGATGATCGCGCTGACGGCACTCAACGGCAAAATCGCATCAGAAGGCGTCAAGCTGGCTGAAACAAGCATGGAAGGCGCGCGTAAAGACATCAAACTCAACGCCGCCAAAAGAGCAGAACAACTTGAAAAATACCTTGAAAACATGGATAACGCCAACCAAGGAAAAACAGCCGGCCTTTTTGGTACCATAGGTCTTTTTTTCAAAGCGCTTTTTACAGATTCTTACAGCCTCTCAGACTGGGCCGAAACGGCGAAAAACAGTATTGGTAAAATCTTTTCAGATCTTGCGGCCCTTGCAGGTGCTGTGGCTATGGTTGTTCTTGGTGCGTTGGCAACGGGTGTCACGTTTGGTGCGGGAACACCTGTATTGGTCGGTGCTTGCATTGGTGCTTCGTTGATTGTTGCCGGTTTGGTTGTTGGGGATCCTGCAGTGGTTGATGCCATTGTTGAAGCGTGTCCCGATGACAACAAAATGGCCGCAACGATCGGACTTATGATTACAGGCATTGTCTTATCTATTGCGGGATCTATTTTGGGTGCCGTAGCCACGGGTGGTTCGTCTGTTGCGAATGCTGTCGGTTCTACAATGAGGGCCGTCGGCATGCTTGTTGATATCGGTAGTGCCGTAATCAATGCCGGCGTTGCGATAGATTCCACGGTCAAAGGTCATCAGCGCGCAGAATTTCAAACCGAGGCAACCATATCACAAGCTGAAATGGATAAACACGACGCCATCTTTACGCAACTCCAAAGTATTTTGGATCGTTCCAATGCCGATATTAAGATGTTTTTTGATGCTTTGTCGAATTATATGCAAAGCACTCGCGATCTGCTGGCCACAGCGGCAGAGTCTCAACAACGTGCCGCCAGTGTATAAGGAGAAATATCATGGGTATAGAATCTTTTTCCCAGACGAGCCATACATATCCTACGAGTTCTACCTATACGAGTGCACAGATTGACAGTGCCTCAATCTCATCTGCACCGACAGCAAAAAGCAGCACCTCCGCGTCTGATTTACAAGGCATTTCTCTTATTGACGGCAGGGTGACAGCCACAGATGCGGAGCTGTTAGAAGCTTTGAATACCTTACAAGGAAAATCAACCAATTTTGCTAACGTACTCAGTCAAGCCCGTGCAAGCGAGCGCCTCAAAGAGATCATCCCTTCTGATCTCAACTATACCGTATCCGAATTAAACCGCGCCGTGCGCAATGATCTCGGCGGTCCTATAGGCGTTTTTTTTGAAACCATGGCAGACATGCTGGATGAACTTTCAGGCCACAAACCCATTCGACTTCCTCTTTTGAAAACCGCAAGCAACGCCACCGCCACAATCATGGATCTCTTAGACAAGTCCACGACGCAAGACTTAACGGGCGCTGAGCAAAGCGAGCTGAATAGCGCCTTGAAAGAGTTGCGTACGGCAACCGAAAATGCAGGAATAGCGCTGGAAACGCTTAAACAAGAGATCTCAACGTTAAAAAATACAACAATACCAAATCTCGAAAAAGAAGTAGACAAACGCGAAGACGCATTAAAAGATGCAAAAGCAGAAGAGAAAGAGGCTCTGGAAGATCTCCAAAATACATCAAAAGATTCAAAAAAATATGACAAAGTCAAAGAAGCCTATGATGAGGCTGTAAGTAATCGTCAAGCCGCTGAGAGTGCATTGAACAGGGCAGAGGATGCGGTTGATGCCGCAAAAACCGACTTGAAGAACAAAGAAGCGCTGGAAGATGACTATGAAGAGGTCAATGGTGTCCTCAAGATGCTCAGCGAGCTTGTTTCTATGGCACAAATTGCGGTCACAACCAGTGATGACGTGACAACGCTGTTCAACAAAATCTTTTTCCAGTTTCCTATTTTTATTCATATTCCGGACGCCACAACGATCTGTCAAAATCTGACGAATGATGCCTTGTTTGACCTGAGCAATCTGTTGCTTGCACAAGTGGCGTTGGAACTGGCAAAAAAACTTGAAGCGGCGGAGGAAGCCTTCGCCAAAGCTCAGGAAGAACAAGAACAGCGCACAAAACTCAGCAAAAGTGACGACCAACTCAAAGCCGAAGCCCAAGGTGTCGCACAAACAGACAATAATGTTGGCGTGCCAACGACCGACAACACCACACCTATTCCGAGTGCCAACAATGTTGATGCTGGTGACACGTTGTCGGCGATACGAGAAACCCTGCTTGTTTTTGCAAAGCAGATCCTTCCTCAAGAAGATTTGCAAAAAATACAAGAAGATCCAAAAATGCTTTCAACATTATTGTTGGAAAAACTTGGCGCACAAGACTTTTCACCCGATAAAACAAAAAGTTTGACTGAAAGCCTTGGGGTTGACCCGATCTTTCTCTCACAAGAAATTCAAAAAGATCTCAGTGCAAAATCGCTTTCTCTCGACGAATTGCACACGCTCTTCAACGATACGGTTGCAACACGAGAGGATGTGTCAGACAAGATTGCTTTACAAAAACAAGTGGCCTCCATCCCGCGTGACGCCGTATAAAAAACATGGTTGCATGGACGTGTCAGATTTTTATTTTGGCACGTTTTATGCTAAGGTAAATATAACGTAAAGGAAACTGCCAACACGATTTGGCAACATAACATACAAAGCATCATCTATTATGCAGGAGTCATATCATGTCTATAAATATTTCCGGAACCACACCGACAACACCGACCGCCCCCACAGGACCGACAACCCCTTTTAGTGGCGGTAAAGTGCGTAGCAATGACGATGATGTGGCAGGCGCCGCAGAGATTGCAGCCTATGTGAAGAGCGTATTGCCTGAAGGTTTTTTTGATAACAAGGCAGACATGCGTAATGTCATGGCCGCGTTTGAAGCGCTCATCATTCTGATGAGCCAAATGGGCAAGGAAGTGCTCAAAGGGCAACGCGAATCCGAAGTCGGTGCAATGATGAGTAAAATAAGTACATTACTCTCAGCCGCCGACACAAAAATGGAAGCCGCAGACACCATGATGGCCATGGCTATTGTATCAGTGATTGTCGGATCGATTTCTGCCGGCGTCAGCTTGGCCGGCGCAGGAATTCAAGCTGCTGGCGCATTCAAGGGCGTGAAAGCGGCCAATGAGGCTGCAGGAGAATTTGACGCATTGACGCAAAAAAGCACTACGATAACCGATGCCGCACAAGACGGCGCACAATCCGTAGCCAAGAAAACGCCTCCAAAATTGGATCTTAGCCTGGATGATGCGGGAGAAGCAACCCAAGGCGTACAATCGGCCTCTAAAACAACAAAAACAGCCGTTGAAGGCACGCAAGATGCCGCGACAACAGCAGGCACACAAGCAACAAAAGGCACGAAAAGCGCAAGCGAGACACCCGAAGAAACGCTTGCTGCAGGCGAAGAAGCCGCAAAAGCGGTGAAAAGGGGTTTGATGAAAGAGCGAAATGAAGCAATGGGTTCAGCGTTTCAGCAGGCTTCGACCAAGCTCCACAGCATAGGAACCATCCTTGAAAATATTGGCCGCCTTACCCAAAACGGCGCACAGTTTGCAGGAACCTATGGGCAAGCAGAAAATCAACGAGCACAAGCAGCAGGTGATGTTCTGGCCGCAGAAGCCGAAACACACGGCATGGATGCGCAAAAAGCACAACAGTTGCAAGCAGACATGGCAACCTTACTTGCTAAAATGATGGAATTATTAGTAACATTCTATAGCAGCCAAGACAAAATTTCCAGCAGCTCAGCATAGTTTTTAGACATTCTTTCAACGTGTTTATCTGAAAGAACAACATGACCGCGTCATTCCTCTT
>CAYJFB010000039.1:0-10926 GCA_964369685.1 uncultured Desulfovibrionaceae bacterium
TTCACACCGGCTTCTGCCGTAAAGTGTATTGAACCGTCGTCAGACGTTTTTGTTGCATCTTCGAGCGTTCCGCCAACTTGATGCGAATCATCCGTTACCGCTGAATCTTGATCCGAAGTATAAATTGTCGGATTAAAATCTTTAAACTGTACGGTAATGCCTTGCGTCGTTGTATCGCCGTCACCGTCGGTAGCCTCAAAAGTCAACGATAAACCAAGCTCAGAGTAGAAAGGTTTATGTTGCACCATTTCCCATCTGGCAGGATTCATTGAGCTATCAAGTGTCAACGTGAAATAGTCTACATTTCCGAGTCGTCCAATAACAGAGTCGTCTGTCCATGAAAGATCCAGTGTCAACTCTTTCGCTGTTTCGTTTTCGCTCTCTTGAACAAATACTGTCAGAGTTTTTACACCTTCTAAAATCTCCAACGACTTCAAATCGTCGGCGGCTGTCCATGTCAGGGTGCCTTCCGTCTCAAATGAAATCACATCATCAGAGGAGTCATTAGGTGTACCTTTATCGTCAGTATTCTTTTCGATCCGATATGTACCGCTATCGCTAGGCGGCAAACTCAATGTAATCCCATCGTCTTTGATATCGACATTGATATCAAATTCCAAGCTGTTTGGAGCATTTGCGTCTGCATCATAAATCGTGACTTTGAAGCTCTCGGCAGACTTGGCTGTTTCATCAGGATCTGTGGTCTGATGGCCTTCATTGACACCGGCTGTCGTCGGATCATCGTTATACGCTTTGTCCTGAACGTATTCATACTTAAGCGTATAGCCATCTTTCTCATTGCCTTCAAGCTTAACAAACGTTAAATCGCCATAGGCCGTCTCAATGGAAGCCCCCTGATGATTTGCAGGACTTGTAATCGTAGGATCACCGTTCGCATCAAATTTTACAATATATTCAACTCCACCCACAGTAATTGCCACGGCCACATGGCTCACACCATCAAGAGATTTAAATGTATATTGACCCTTGGCAACATGTGTAATGCCATCTGACCCAGCGGCTTCACCTTCCTTCGTGCCGTTTGCAATATATGAATCATCGGTAGTAAGGTCTTTGCCTGTGCCATCATTCTCTTCGGGCTCAAAATCAGAGTCTGTGGTTTTACCCATAGCAAGAAGGATGTCTGTGTCGCCGTCATTGTCTGTCGCTTCAAATTGCAACCCAATCTCTTCGCCTTGTACAGAACCTGTTTGATACAATGTCCATGTATACTCAGACTCGAAACCAAACTTATTTGAACTGAATGGCGGATCAAGCTTCAACACAACACTGGTATTCTCAAACGTATATTGCGAAGATGAAACATCCCACACGCCGTCAACGATATTTTCACCGATCAACAATTGCGGTGTCAATGATTCAAAACCGTCACCGGCTTCCATTGTGAAGGTACCACTGAATACGTTCAACACATCTATATTCAGCGCACCGTTCTGTAACAGATCTGTCAAAACATCTGCAGAGAACGAGGTCACGAGCGTATCAATACTATGCTCAATGGCTTCCCCAAGCGTTTGATCCACAGAAAAGCCCAATGTCGTTAAAAGCTCACCCAATGTTTGACCTTGATGATCGTTCAACAGCTTTGAAACATAGTCGGAAAATTCACCGATAAGATCTGCCGTCAACTCTTTGCCAAGAGTAGGCTCCAAGAATCTTGGAAGCATATTCCAAAGGGGCGTTAAACTTGATGCCGTATTCTGATCAATTGTTGTTCCCAATAATTGAGAAGCAATGGAAGAATTCTGTGCAAGCAAGTCTTCAACCGAGATGTCTACATCAATATGGAACGAAGTCAGGAGCTTTGATACAGCGTCATTGATTGAATCACCAAAAAGGTTTTCCAAGGCTTTTTCAGTTTCCGCGCCGGTTGAGATATTCTTCAACGTGATACCATCATCGATAATATGATGATTGATTTCTGCGTTTGAGGTCACCCCTGTAGGACCTGCAATCTCGACACTAAACACTTTTTCAGCACCGATTTCACGACCGCCGGTGTCTTCATTCGTCTCAAGTTCGTGCTCTGTGCGATTGGCAAGAGCATCTGTTTGCGTATAGGTGTATTTCAAGGTGTAGCTTTCACCACCGTTGGACACAAGTTCAAACTCCGACAGTGCCCCGTTCGAATCTGTGATGCTTTGAAGTGAAAGACCGTTGGCATCAAAGGTCAGCGTAACACCGTTGATTGTGATTGTCGGATTACCGCCGGGTACGGTAAAGTTGAGTTCACCGGAAGCTTTGGAAACTTCATCCGTACGGAAATCCTGATCATAAGTCACCAAATCTGTGCTGTCGGCATCGGGTGTAATAATCGGTGCGTCGTTGACGCCATTCACCGTCACCGCCACATTTTCCGAACGCCACGCACCCAGTTCATCCTGAACATAAATGGTAAAGGCTTCAGTCAGCGACTGCCCTGTATTTAATGCTTGAACAACAGGATTTGCGTTGTCCAAGGTGTATGTATAGGTACCATCTGCAGCAATCGTGAATGAACCGTATTGACCTTGAACAGTTGTGTCGGTTGTCGGTGTGTTGCTCCCCGCGGTGCTCACGCCGTAAGTCAACACGGCGTCCACATCCACGTCAGCACGCGAAGCTTGACCTGTTGCGGTCAATGTTGTGTCTTCCGTCACTGAAAGATCGGTGGTGCTCAAAGACAGCGTCGGGCGATCATTGGTTCCCAAAATAGAAACATCAACGCCCTTAAAGCTGTCACTCAACGCACCTTGATCGTCTTGCACATACATGCGGACTTCAGGAAGGTTGATGAAACTATCGGCATCGTTGGCGTTGTATTCTTTCAAAGCATTAACGCGTGGGTTCGCTTCATTTAAGACAAAAGTCGGCTCACCCGTTTCAAGATTCACGGTTAATGTTCCCAACAAATCGCCTGCTGCAGGTTCTGTTGTAACAAAGCCGTTTTCTGTTGCATACAGCGTACTGACCAACGTTCCGTTTGGAGCTTGGAATAAGAAATTGAGAGAAGCGCCGCCGTCAATATCTGTCACATTGCCCGAAGAATCAGAGCCTGTAGCCGAAAGTTGACCGGCAAAAAACGCATTGGGGTTTTCATTTTGTTCTTTAACACCCGATTCCTGAACGTGCAGGCTGTCGGACAACACTTTACCCGATGGGTCCACAGGATTGTCAGGGTCATTGGGGTTATCGGGGTTATTGGGATCACTCGGGTCATCAGGATTGCTCAGAACGGGTTTATCGTTCGTGCCTGTAATTGTGATCTCGATCGGGGCTTCACTCCACGCACCATGATCGTCAGTCGTACGGATCATAAAGGTTTCGGTGACAGATTCACCCTCTGCAAGACGTTGCACAGCGCTTTCGCCATCACCGTCTTCGCCGTTCTTCAACACATACACATATGTACCGTCGGGATTTACCGTCAATGTGCCGTATTCTGTTTCAAGAACCGCAGATTCACCAACCGCAGGCGCACTGCCTGTCACACCGTCGGCCGTAACGCTCAACAGCTGACCCGTCAACAACGCACCGTCCGCATCGGGATCAACAACGGTAAACGTGCCCGTCACACTCAAATCGCTTTCGTCTTCAACAAAAGACTGCGCCGCACCAAGCGTAATATCAATCAGCGGTTGGTCGTTGGTGCCTGTAATGTTCATTTGCAAGGTGTGCGGATCAGAAACCAAACCTAAAGCGTCCACAGCAACAAGCAGTACAGGATCCAACACAAGCTGACCGGCTGTAAGACTGTCTGATTTCGCTTCATCAAGCGTATACACATACTCACCGGTAAGGCTATTCAGCGTCACCGAACCATATGTGGTTTCAAGACTGCTGACTTGCGCGCCCGAAGCATCAAGCAAGAAATATGTGATGGCATCGCCTTGAGCGTCTGTTGCAAGAACAGCACCCGTTGCCGTCGGCGTGCCTGCAAAAGCCACGTTGCCGCCAATCGCGACACCCTCTTCAACCGCCGCAACCAAGGTCAACGCTGTAGCAAACGTCGGAGCGGTATTGATTGCGCCGCCTTCATCATCGTCATCGGTAAGCCCCTCTCCACCAAAACCAAGATCCAAACGACCAAGTGCGTCAAGACCCGTTTCAGCTGAAGAAGCCGTAAATTCACGAAAACGACCGCCAGTCGCCAACGCCGCCGCAGCAGGCCCCGCCGCAGGCATCAGCGTTTCGTCACCAAAAGCCGCAAAAAAGTCGCCACTGGCGATGGTTGCGTCTTGGAACACAAAGTCAGGCAGATTCTCAGAGGTGATGGCGGTATAGAAGTCCTGAACGACAACAGTACTGCCGTCATCAAAGGTAAACACCAAATTATCATCAACACGCTCAACTGCGGCGTCATCCGATGCAAAGTCAAAATTAAAAGAAATCGCTTCTTGCGGTGTTGCAGCTTGTGCCGCAGGCGCCGCAGGAGTGGTCGCATCGGCAGCCGTTGTCGGAGCCGCGGGGAGACCTGTTTCAATAATAACCTGTTGTCCTTGGATAGGCTTCGTAATATCAATGACTGCCATGGTGTACCACCTTAATAAAAGAGTAAAAAGAGTATATAATCTGTCATTTTTTAGATACGACAAAAGACGCTCTCAAAAATTACATATGGCGTAATTTATGAAGCGCTTTAAGATATGACAAAATCACACAAAAAACGTTTTATTTGATGCCTTCTTTTTCACACATCAAACACATTTCGTACTTTTTATATATTCCGCTATACTGTATCTGTCAAGGCTTATCATTACAATTTTTCAAAAAAAAATAAAAAACAATTACTACTTTTTCTGTCAAGAATTCTTTTTTATGCAGTCTAAAAACATTTTATACGTCTAAACGAAGAAACAAACGAGAGTACACAAAGAAAAAACACAAAAGATATAGAAATAAAGTTTTCATACTTGTTTACTATGTATTTATAAACACCAAAAAGGAGTTGTCTTATGGACTGGTTTCGTTGGTACCATGGTGCAGTTTCAGATACAAAATGGCCGTTAATCATGCGTAAATCGGGGCAGAGCCGTTGTATTGTCCTTGCAATTTGGGTGGCATTGCTTGAGCACGCTTCGCAAGCGGAAGTGCGTGGCTCTATAAACGACTTTGATGTTGATGTTTTTGATGCTTTGTTTGAACTTGAAGAAGGCACAACACAAAAAATTCTTGACGCCATGCAAGAAAAACACATGATCGTAAACAATCACTTACACGCATGGACAAAACGACAATACGAAACAGAAAATAAAAAAACTTTACATAAAACAAGATCAAGTCAAAACACGTCAAACCAAGATAGTTCAAATAAACATCTTTCAACACCGCGCGTACAAGCGCATCGTGCACGAAAAAAAGCAGAACAAGAACGAATGCAACAGCTGAAACACAATGAAACACAAGAAACATACAGATCAGATACAGAACAAAACATATCAGAACACACAAGATATAATGAGGGAAGGAAAACGCGCGCGCGTGAACTTGAAACGAAACACAAAAATCAACAATCTAAAAACAACATCGCAAACGAAATATCATGTGATATCGCAAACGGCACAACCCTTGACATCACAACATACATGCCTTCAATCCCAAAAACAGACATTCCAAGCAAAGCACATCCGCAATGGTCAGCATTTCTATCTTGTTGGCAGGTCTACCCTGTACAACAAGCACAAGAAGAGGCATGGCGAGAATGGATGCGGCTTTATGAAAACGGCACACTCAGCCAGCCTTTTGTCATTCGCGAAGCGATTCTTGTTATGAAAGACGAAGACAGCCGCTGGTTGCGTGGTAAAATACCCAACATGGCACGCTGGCTCTACGGAAAAGGCTGGAACGACAAGCCCTTCAAAGAGCCTTATCAACGCGCTGAAAAACAAATCCACACCACAAACAACAACACACACATCATAGCCAAAACACAATACCAACGAGACAGGCAACACAGTCAAAACCTTGCCACAGCCCTCTTGCACAGCAAACAACTCAAGGAGTGCCCCCATGTTGACTCTGCAATACGTCGCCTTGACTCTGGGAACCTTTGCCCTGACATACAACAAATCAATGAGTGAAGCCGAACTGCAAATCATCGCAGAGACATGGCATACCCTCTGCGCAGAAATCGGCATGGATAACAAAGATTTTGAAGAAGCCTTTAAAGGCTACGCAAAAAAAAATGATCTATTCCCAACTCCCGCAAAAATCATACGTGAACACCAACAACAAACATACAATAAAAACATCAAAAAACAGAACGCCATCCCACAAACGACAACAACACCCGAAGAAAAACACAAACAAGCCGTCTCCGCCGCAATGCTTCTTCTTGCACTCAGCAATCCAAAAGCAAAAAAATTCTTCTCCCTCCCCTCATGGAAAGAAAAAAAAGCCATGGCTCGACACCTCTTAGGCAACAACTATCCATTTTTTTAAACATTTTTTTGCAATCAATATATATCGACTTCAATCTTTTGATTGTAGCTTTTGTGCGTTATTATACAAAGGCAACAAAAAAGGACTGCAATGAAAATAAATTTTTATTAAAACAATAAGTATTTATATTTACCCTCTTGCAAGACACTTATTTATAGCAAGAGATTATATACAGTTAAATAAAAACAATAAAAAAATATTGTTACAATGACAATATTTTTTTATTGTTTAAGCATCTTTCTTGTTACGTGAAATAAAAAACTTTATTTTGCTTATCAAAAACTTATTATTGATTTAATAAGTTTTATTCATTTGTATTATTCTTTTTTCATGCGTATTCAAGATCAATAATTATAACTATAAGTATTAAAAGTATTTCTCTTATATCGTATGAATATATAAAATGTTTCATCGTTGATGATGCATATATACATAATATAATTATAATTTATGATTAAAAATCTTTACATAATTGTGCTTTTTATTATGTAAACAGTATATTTTTTATGACAAAAATTCTTGGTTTAACTATATATAAAAAAGCATACAAGAGATGAAGATATTATGATTTTTATAAAATACGACGGTGTTCTCTTTTTTAATAATCTACAACTACGCAAAAAGGCTTTTCTTTTTTGCAAAACAAAAGGACATATATATGAAAAACAAGGTCATTCAAATCTTTCTACCTGATATTTTTGTAAAAGTGATCAAGCAATGTTCTTTCATCGTAATGTTGGCTGTGTGTGTATTGTTGGCTGCTGAAAAAGAAGCGTGGTCAATAACACCGGAAGAACTGTGTCCTACAGAAAAATATGATTCTGTTACAGTACAAGGCAAATATCTTGGTTGGCAATTGCCACACACTCCCGACGGTACAATCACTGTAAGACTGCGAGACAGTCATGTTCCTCTTTATATCCTTGCATCAGAAACAAGAGCAAGAAGTTTATTCGGTCGTAATTATAATGCGTTTGTTGAAGTCACGTATGATTTTATTCAGCATTATTCGAGAGAAGAAGAACTTTGTCGGCGTTATTATGTCTTAAAGGCCGGAAAACTCATAGACGAACAAAAAGAAACAAAATTTTATCACTAAAAGACGAGGAAACAATGGTAAAAATGCTTTCGGAATATGTGGGTAATTTACAAATCAACTCGCGGCATCTTGACAGCGAAGCCTGTTTAACCACTGACGCGCCTAAGGATAATGGCGGTAAAGGCCAAAGTTTTTCTCCTACGGATTTATGTGCGCTTTCTCTTGGCAGTTGTGCGATGACGGTCATGGCCTTGTATGCACAAACACATGGCTTGGACATGACCGGAGCGACAATGGAGACAGAAAAAATTATGGCGACAAATCCTCGACGTATTGCAGAAATTACCGTCATCATCACCATGCCTGCCAACGGCTTTTCGGATAAAGACAAAAAAGCCTTGGAGAATGCCATGAAAACATGTCCGGTGCATCACAGCTTGCATCCGAGCATTATTCAAAACATTTCAATCAATTGGTAAGGTTTGGTTTGTTTACTTATGAAAGTGATAACGAAAAACAGCGTGAGCCTGTTTTTCGTTATTTTTTTACATTTTGATGTATTGGAGAAAACAATGGCCTTGAGTATTACGAAGGCGTCTGTCGCGCGAGTCGGATTTGTTTTGGGATTGCCGTTATCATTTTTTTTAATTCCCATAACAGATGCGTATACTTATGAATTACGTATTTTCTTTGCCATCACACTTTTTTGCATGTTGTGTGTTGCTTTTGAGTTTTTTGATACCATTATTCCGGCAATTTTATTGCCAACAATGTATTTATTGAGTGGGATTGCGCCTTCGGAAGTGGCGTTTGGTGCATGGACAAGCAATACCATTTGGATGATGTTGGGAGCCATGATTCTGGCCAATGCGTTGGAGGAATGCGGCCTTTTAGCCAGAATCGCCTATTGGTGTGTTTTGAAGTGCGGCGCCAGTTATACAGGTGTTTTATACGGTGTTTTCATTGCCGGTACTATTATTAATTTTATTACTTTTTGCCAAGCGTTTATTGTTATGATGGTTTTGGGGTATGGGATTATTGTTGCTTTAAAGTTGAAACCGTCCAGAGAAAGCGGCTTGTTGTGTTTTGCCATTATGCTTGGCGGTCAAGGCGCACCAAGCAGTTTTTTATATAATCCGGGTTTTCTTGCCTTGGCTGAAGAAGGGGTGCGTCAGGTTATTCCGGGTTTTACGGCTGTTTGGTATGAGATGCTTTTTTATAACGGGATTATTTTCTTTTTCTTTCTTTCTTTGATTTGGGGTTTTTCACGTTTATTTGAAGCTAAAAATGTGACCCTTGAGGGTGGCAAAGAATATTTTGAGAATGCCTATGCCGAACTGGGACCGCTTTCTTCCAAGGAGAAAATATCTATTGTCGTGGTTGTTATTCTCATGGCATATCTTTTTACAGTGCCTTGGCATGGTTATCCTGCAGCTTATGGCTTTATGACCTTGCCTTACATTCTCTTTTTACCCATATTGAAAGTGGGCACGGTTAAGGCCTTAAATAAAACAAATTTTGGCATCTTTTTTTTCATGGTCAGTTGTCTTGGTATTGGTACTGTGGGCGGTGAATTGGGTTTCGGCAATATTATTTCAAGCTCCATCACGCCGTTATTGGAAGGCGCGCCTGTGCTTGTTTCTTTACTGATTATGATGACTTGCGGGGCGGCGGCAAACTTTTTTATGACGCCGTATGCGATGATGGCGGGGCTTTCATATCCTTTTGCGCAAGTGGGCGTTGATTTGGGGTTAAACCCTATGGCGGCCATTATGACGTTGGTGGCTTCTTGCGATCTGATTCTTTTTCCTTTCCAGGTGGCGCCGTATCTGTTGCTTTATGGGTATGGGATGATTAGTATGCGAGCTTTTGTTGGATTCAATATTGCCAAGATATTGCTTACAGTAGTGTTTTTTTCTTGTGTTATGTATCCGTTATGGAATCTCTTTGGCTTACTTTATGCCGTCTAGAGTCTGTTTCGCTGAATTTTTCTGTTTCTAAGGGGAGGCGTGCCTCCCCTTGTTGATGCTACGACACACGCACAATGCAAAAGATTTTTAAACACCGTCAAAACAAAAAAATTTTAGTGTTTAAAGGAACGTTGCCCTGTAAAGACCATGGCGACTTGCGGTTGTGCTTCATTGACGGCGGCGATCACTTCATGATCTTTGATTGAACCGCCCGGTTGTACGATAGCGGTAATCCCTTGGCAAATACAGGTATCAACACCGTCTCTGAAGGGGAAGAAGCCGTCGGAAACAACCACGGAGCCTTTGAGTCCGCCGTTGGCGGTGCGTGTTTCTTCTTCAACCGCAGCCAAGGTTTCCGCAGCTTTCTTGTCTGTGCGCGCTTTTTGTTTCAATTCGTACAACGACAAACCTGTTTCATTAAAGGCCAACAAGTCGGCATATTTGGTATATGCTTTAAAAATGGCCAACTCCACACAACCCACACGGTCTTGTTCGCCCGTTCCGATGGCAACCGTAGCCCCATCTTTGACAAAAATGATCGAATTGGACGTCACCCCCGCTTCGACAGCCCAAGCAAACAACAAGTCTTCACCTTCAGCTTTATTGGGCTTGCGAGCCGAAACGGTCAAGCCGTTGTGCGTTGCCGTAGCGGGAAGAAAATCCTCGACACTCCGAATACGATTGATGAACGATTGTTGTAAAACAAGACCGCCGTCAGCCAAACTTTTGATGTCCAAAAACGGTGTGCCCACAAGCTCTTCAAGATGACCGAGCGCAGGCAGTTCAAAAACTCGCAAATTCTTACGCGCCGCCAAACACGCCAAAGCACCGTCTTCAAACGCCGGTGCGGCAACCACTTCAAAATATTGCGTGGCAAGAAATTCAGCTGTTTCCACATCAAGCGGACGATTCACCACGACCGCGCCGCCAAAAGCCGCAATCCGATCGCAAACAAACGCCTTATGTAGCGCATCATGCAACCCTTTGTCGGACCACGCCGCACCGCAAGGATTGTTGTGTTTCAAGATGATGGCCGCAGGTTTTGACGTTAAATACTGTAAAATGTTTACGCCGTTGTCTACATCTGTAAGGTTTGTTTTACCCGGATGTTTGCCTGCTTGGAGCATTTGTGCTTCGCTGAGGGCAGAAATGATGCCACCGGGTTTACGGTAGCTTTGACCATCAAGCGTAAACGATCCGTCTGTCAACGCATACAACGCGGCAGGTTGATCGGGGTTTTCTCCGTAACGCAACCCTTTTGTTTCACCGTCCAAATGCCAAGAACGACGCCTGTAGCGCAATTGTTGCTCCCCTAAGGTCAAGGTGAGATCTTCGGGAAAAGCGTCTTGTACAACAGTACGATACATGGCTTTCAGATCAGTCGGTGTAGACATAGTTACCTCCAAAAAATGAAAATAAAAAATACAATAAAAAACGTCACGAAAAAAGGATAAGGAGGGGAGGTACGGGGGGGAA
>CAYJFB010000040.1:0-6705 GCA_964369685.1 uncultured Desulfovibrionaceae bacterium
ATGTTTTATTTGATACCTCAGGATCTATGTATGACAACATGAACATTGCCAATGAAGCATGTTTCGCACTGGCTTCTGCGCTTGGAAACATGAAAGGAGTCAATCTTGGTATTACAGCGTTTCCGGCTTTGGTTGGGGAATCAAAGAAACATCATGCCCAGACAAGACCTGCCAAACAAGACCAAATCTATGTATTTCCGGTAGTGAAGCATGGTGAAAAGTGCAAGCGAGGCTTTCACAGACATTTTCAATTACGAGCGGAGGGCAGTACACCGCTTACCGAAGCCTTATGGTGGGTCATCCCAACGATACTCAAACAAAAGGAGCAACGAAAAATACTGCTGCTTATCACTGACGGCGAACCGGATCAGAGAGTTTCAGCCATACACGCACTTAAAACAGCCGAACAGCTTGGGATTGAAATTTATGGCATAGGCATCTTGTCTTCGTGCATTGAAGGCCTGTTATCAAATCTTCAGCAACAAAGGAGTGTAATCATAGATAATATCAACATACTACCAAAAGTGATGTTTGAACTTTTGCAATCTGCGCTTATAAAACACCGTGCAAGGTAACGATTGCACATAATAACCTTTTAAAACAGGAGAAAAATGATGACTTGGATTTCAATAGGTATTGCTGTATTGACGATAGTAAAAGAAATCTTGGAAGAAACATCGCTTACAGACGATTAGGCAAGCATCTATACACCGATGTAAAATTTGAATGACAGAATAACCATGTGGCAAGCGAGTATAGGAAAGAAGGTACTCGCTTGTCACTGAGATGATGATTTCTGAAATCTTTATTTGCACCCCTTTGGATACATTTTCACTCAAAAGGTTGGAAATAGGGTTGGAATTTTTTTTACATACAAAAAAAGCACCTACAGTTTTTGCTGTAAGTGCTTAAAATATATGGCGCGCTCGGCAGGATTCGAACCTGCGGCCTTTGGCTCCGGAGGCCAACGCTCTATCCACCTGAGCTACGAGCGCCTAGATTTTTATAAATAATATTGCGTAGTGCGTGTAAATAGCCTACCTTTATTTCATTGTCAAGCATGTCTTGTTATTCAAAAAAGTAGAAACCATGGGCATTGATACTCATTCATCATGGGGGTCTTTGTGATGTATAGAAGGAGGACATATGGCGAGCAGTATTACTTGGTATGGACATTCATGTTTTCTGATTGCGGACGAGGGTGTTTCGGTTTTGATTGATCCGTTTATTACGGGTAATAGCGTATGTCCCATATCTGTAGCGGAATTGCCTCAAGTTGATTTTGTCTTGCTCACACATGATCATGGCGATCATGTCGGCGATGCGGTACAGATTTGTAATGAACATGAGGCCATGTGTGCTTGTGTTGTCGGAACGGGTACGGCGTTGATTCAGAGGGGCTTGCGAGAGGACTTGGTGCCGCTTGGGATTGGTTACAACATTGGCGGAACATGGACACACAAAGGCGTTGCGGCAACGATGGTGCAGGCCTTTCACAGTTCTGATTCAGGTGTTCCTGTCGGTTATGTTGTCAAAATGCCGAACGGTTTTACGGTGTATCATGCAGGAGATACCGGGCTTTTTGCGGACATGGAATGGATTGGTCGACTTTATAAACCGTATGTTTCGTTGTTGCCGTGTGGCGGTGTGTTTACGATGGATGGGATACAGGCCGCCGAAGCGGCACGTTTACTTAAAAGTTCTTTTGTGATTCCCATGCATTGGGGGACGTTTCCTGTATTGGAGCCGCACCCGAAAGTCATGGAGCAACATATTTGTCAAAACGGCACAGGCTGTGAGTTGTTGGTCTTACAGCCCGGTCAACCGAGAGTTTTTTTGAATGAATAAATATATGAAGGAATCTGTCATGAGTGAGCTTGTGAATACCTTGTTTGAGGCATGGAATTTTCGTCATGCCTGTAAAGCTTTTGATCCAAATTATCTCATTTCGGAAGACGACATGCGGGTGATTTTGGAAGCGGGTCGTTTATCGCCTTCTTCGTTTGGTTTTGAGCCTTGGAAGTTTTTGGTGATACAGAATAAAGCATTACGCGAAGCGATGTTGCCGCTTTGTTGGGGGGCGCAGGGGCAGTTACCGACGGCGAGTCATGTTGTTTTGTTTTTGGCACGGATGCCGCTCGCGGTTGCTCCCGATTCGGAATACATTCAGCAGACGATTATGAAAGAGACTCAGCAATTACCTGATGATATAGCTCGGATGCGTACTGCAAAATTTACGGAATTTATGGAGCATGATTTTGGGTATGGCGATAACATTCGGGCACGTTTTGAATGGGCGGCGCGCCAATGTTACATTGCTTTGGGCAACATGTTAACAACGGCGGCGTTATTGGGGATTGATTCTTGTCCTATGGAAGGTTTTGACAAGGACGCGCTTGAAAAGTTGCTTCAGGACAGAGGGATTCTTGATCGTCGGGAATTTGGGGTTGCGGTTATGGCTGCGTTTGGGCGCAGAGTTTCGGAGCCACGCCCGAAGACGCGTCGAACGGCGGAGACGGTTGTGGAATGGATAGAGTAGGGGGGATGTTTTGAGATTTTTTAGGGGGGTATGATGCCCCCCTTTTTTTGGGTTTTTATGATTTTATGAAGCGGTAGCCGACGCCTCTTATGGTTTCCACAGCATCGGCGGCGGAACCGAGTTTTGCTCTGAGGCGGCGGATGTGTGTATCGACGGTACGGGCGTAGCCATCGAATTGGTATCCCCAAACGGAGCTGAGGAGTTCTTCACGGGTACGGACTCTGCCGGCGTTTCGCAGGAGGTCTTCGAGCAGGCGAAATTCTGTTGCGGTGAGGGTAACGGCTTCATTGTCGACATGTACGCTGTGTGCGACGGGATCGAGGCGTACGCCTTCACCGAAGAGTTGCGGGCCTGCATTATCGAGTTCGTTACGTCTAAGGACAGCTTTGACACGCAGCATGAGCTCACGGACATTGAATGGCTTCACGACGTAGTCATCGGCGCCCAATTCCAAGCCGAGAATGCGATCCATGTCTTCCCCGCGTGCGGTCAGCATAATCACGGGTATACGTGGAGAGAGTTTTTTCTTATCGAGTTCACGACAAATAGAGAGGCCGTCGAGTTTTGGCAACATGAGGTCAAGAAGCACCAGATCGGGTTTATGTGTTAGGGCGAGTCCCAGTCCGTCGCGTCCGTCGGCGGCGTCTAGGGTTATGTAGCCTTCTCGTGTGAGGTGATACAGCAGGAGTTCGCGGATATCTTCATCATCTTCAATAACTAAAACAGTCGTACTCATCGAGCCTCCGATCTCGCTTCAAGCGATGTATTCTGGATTCTTGTGTACTGTTTACGAGTTACAATTCCATGACGAGGAGGCGAAAAGCGTGTGGCGAACGATAAAAGTGTTTTGTAAGCCATATATTTTGAAGAGTAATATATATGTGTTAGACTGCTTGTCTTTCTTTTTTATCTGCGGCATATAAGCAATATGGAGGGTACAGCATGAAAAAGATATGTATGATATGTTGTTTTTTGTTTTGTTTTTTGTTGAGTGGGATCAGTGTTGCGCAGTCTGAGGTTCGCGAAGAGAGCAATCCTGTTTGGTATAGGTTGTATATGGGGCTTGGCATGGGTGGTGCGGCGGTGAAGCCTGAGACGGTGTTGACTTTTTTTGACAAGGAAGTGACATCACGTTTTCCGCAAGGTTTTTCTGTCACGGGCAACGTGCGTGGGCAGTGGCTTTCGGATCAAGGGATTGTTCGCGAGCGTAATATTGTGTTAAACATTACGGTTGCGGACACGCCTGAGAACGAACAAAAAATTGAACAACTGGCGCAAGCTTATACAAAACGATTTGCCAATGCAAAGGCGTCGGTTTTTGTGGTGCGCATTCCTGTGGCACAAGCAACGCTTTATCATAATCAATAAATGTTTTTTTATGGGGCATAATCCCTACGAGCTGAGGTTTTCCTTGGCCTTTCTTTGAGCCTGCGGCATTCAAACAGTGTTATTCGTTGTTTTGAATGCCGCATTCTGTTTGATTTTGAATGCCACGGTGTACAATGCTTTGAGTTTTTTTACTGAGAAACTCCGGTGCGATATGTAAAAAACATAGTTTTCATATGTTTTTTTAAGATGCAAGCGCGTTTCTATACATATAGAGAGATGTTTTTTGTTTAAGGGAATTTGTGTGTGCTTTGTTGTTCTTTTCGATAAAAAAGTGAGTATTGGCGGTGTTTTTTTAGGAAAATGAAATATTTTGAGAAAAAAGTGGTTTGTTGTATTCAAGATGCATAGACGTAGTGTAACTTTTATTGTACAGTATAAATCATGTCGTGAAAAAAATGTAACTGTAGAATATCTATTAATGTAGATATTCTTCATATAGAGAGGGCTGTATGAAACATGAGAGCATATACAACAAGGCTGCATGTGAAAATCATCAGCTTGAAAACATATCCAAGCAACCTTGGTTGCCAAAGGGTTTACTTGAGCTTGCTCAGTCAACAACGGCAGTACAACAGCGTTTGTCGGCGGGATTCACACCGTTGGAGTTGTCTTACGGTGAGTTGTGTACTCAAGCAGAGCACGCGCAAGGCAAGCCTTTATTGAACTTTGAAAATTGTCGATTTGATCACAAAAAGGTTGCAGTCGCGTTTGCGGAGTTGACAGAGGCTGTGAGTGCTTGCAGTGGTTTGCAACGGGTTGGTGAGGAGGTAAAAGATTTTTTATTTTCTTACTACGGGGCGAGTTTTGGCAAAAATCTTGAAGTTGGAACGGCGGCACTTGTTGAGGCATTGTTGCGTGATCATGTTGAGCCTTTTGATGTTTTTGCCGAAGCGAGTCAAAAAGCGCCAAAGATGTTATATTTTTTGACGCACAACACCATTTTGCCGTGGTTACAGCATTATGCATTTTTTGCCATGTCGGCGCATTCTGAGGAGCCGTGGGCGCACGGTCATTGTCCTGTTTGTGCGGGGCCTGCATTTTTTGGGTATTGGAGTCATCATTTGCCTGATCAGGAGCACAAGTTGATGCTCAAGGGTGATTATGAGGAAGGCAGGCGCAATTATCGTTTTCATACGTGTAATTTTTGCCGTTCGACGTTTGTTGTCAAGAAGGTGCAGTGTCCGTTTTGTTTAGAGAGCGACAGTAAGAAGTTGCGTTATTTTGTTTCGGAAGAAATGCGTACGATTCAGATTCACACTTGCGCGACATGTAAGAGTTATATCAAGGTCAGTGATATTCGCGAGCGTGTAGCAAAGCGGATTTCTCCTGCTCTTGAGGATTTGGCGAGTTTACCGCTTGATTTTGCGGCCGCGGAGCAGGGCTATGGTCGTCCCGGTGCTTCGCCGTGGGGTTTATGAGTTCTTTTCTTGTTATGATGAGGATGAACGTGCGTATAGAATTTTGTTAAAAACGGGTATTCTTTTTTTGGCAAACGTGTGTTGTCAAGCTATTGTGTCGCTCATGGGAGTTTTTCTTTCGTGGGCGATGTTTTCTGTGAAAGGCATGGATACAGAGCCATATTCCTTTCTTATATAGTGTCTATTGATTTATAAAAGAGGCTTGAGATGGGCAATTTTATTGTAAATACAGTTTTTTTGTCTATTTTTTTGAGCCTTCATTATAATGATAGATGCAAGGAACAGTCTCTTTTTTTTAACAAAAGAAGATTTTTTATGTTAGAATATCAGCATGTTGTGGATACATCTTTGAAAAAAAGTTGTAGAAAAGGTATAAAAATCTTGACGTACTTCTTGGCAGCATGTATGTTCTATTCGTGTTTAATAACCTGCGAGAGCTTGAACTGCCGGAATGGTTTCCGAACTTTTCTTGGCCTGCAACAAGCACGGCGAGGGTACCTCCAAGGACTGTGAGGTGTCATACCCGCGCCATGAGGATGCCTGTCTTGTTGAAAAACAGTACCAGCGTACAACATAATAAAAACATGACAGGACAACCTGCTGACCGCAAAAGCGTGTATATTTTTTGAGAAGAGAATATACGTGACGTTTTTTCTGTTTTTGGCGCGGCTGCAGCAGATAGATCTTCGCGGTTACCTGCGAAACATAGGGTTTTGCAGGGATTTAATCTCAAATTTACTATCCTCCGGAGGATACAATGGCAGCACCTTCTTGGTTTAATGTCACTGACTACATGAACAGCAAACTTGAAGTTTTGAACAGCACACTTGCCGCAGATTCTCAAATGACTATGTTGGGACTTCAAGCCGCTTTTGCAGCTGCAGGTTATGATGTGAATAACCCCGACAGCCTGTGGTCTCACTTTGAAGCCTATGGTCAATTCGAAGGCGTAAGCCCCACTAAATATTTCGACGCCGACCAATACTTGTACAACAAAGCCATGAACTACTATGGCAAAAATTCCGACACACAAGTGACCACAGGTCAAATTGAAAATGTCGCCAGCCAATTGGAAGCCGCAGGCATGAGCGCATGGCAACACTATACCATGTATGGTGCTGCTGAAGGTGTGAATCCTTCTACTTCTTTTGATGCCTATGCCTATTGCGCAGCTAAAGCCACGCAGTTGAACGCTATCTCCTACAATGATGTGACCACATGGGATGCCAACTCCGTTTTGGCCTTCTTTGCCTCAAACAATATAGCTCCCTTGGTTCACTACTTGAACTATGGTCATGCTGAAATTGCCAACGGTGATTTTGCTTTCACGCCTTCTCCTGTGTATGGCGGCATGCCCGG
>CAYJFB010000041.1:0-6280 GCA_964369685.1 uncultured Desulfovibrionaceae bacterium
TCTAAATTAAAGATTATTCTTATATGGTGTTTATTTCAGGTTATCCCCCCAAAAAGACCATGACCTTCTTTATCAGGACAAAAACGTGCTGCCGTGGAGGCGTTACCAAACATCATCCATGTGCCCAAAAAAATGTGCCCAAACAAAAAGACACTCACTGAAAAACAGTAAGTGCCTGAAATGTCTGGAGCCCTTGAGCGGAGTTGAACCGCTGACCTCATCCTTACCAAGGATGCGCTCTACCAACTGAGCTACAAGGGCAATTTTTTTCCTGCTTTGGATATTTTGTACCGCAGCAACGAAGTAGTATTTATCGGAAACAATTCAGTCCGTCAAGGTTTTTTTGACATTTATTTTTCATTTTTGAAGTTTTTTTCATTTTCGCTACCCTTTTCAGCAGGACATAAACCTCGCTCACTATGCCGCACAAACATGATAAACTCCATCACTTCAGGCAAAGCGGCATATTCTTGTTCCAATTGCTCCAGAGCCTCACTACGCAACATTTCAGAACGACAAACCAAACGAAAAGCATTTTTTAAAGCCGCAATAACTTCCCGTGAACATCCCGCTCGACGCATACCGACAACATTTAAGCCATGTAACGAAGCGCGGCTCCCTGAAGCCAGTGTCCATGGCGGAACATCTTGTCCTATACCTGTCATGCCTCCGACAAAAGCATGGCGTCCGATGCGAGAAAATTGATGAATAGCTGACAATCCACCGATAATAGCGTGATCATTGACTTGAACATGACCTGCCAGCGTGGCCGCATTGGACATGATCACATGATTACCGACTTGGCAATCATGCGCAACATGGGTATAGGCCATGAGCAAGTTGTTATGCCCTATGCGCGTGAAACCACCGCCGTCTTTTGTGCCTCTGTGGGAGGTTGAAAATTCACGGATCGTATTGTTGTCACCAATTTCAAGCCATGACTCTTCACCGTTAAATTTTAAATCTTGCGGAATGCCACCAACAACGGCATGTGGATACACATGATTATCCATTCCCATTCGCGTATATGCACGGATCATTGCATGTGCTTCAACAACAGTGCCTGCGCCAAGAAAAACATGTTCCTCTATGATGGCATAAGGGCCTACAATCACGCCCTCACCAAGTTCGGCATCAGAGGCCACGATGGCTGTAGGGTGTATACTCACGCGATATCTCCACGCTCTGTCACGGCGGCAGTCAGCTTGGCTTCGGCAACGAGTTGACCATCTACCAACGCACGTCCTTCCATTTTCCACAGTTTGAGCTTTTGACGCACAAGACGGCACTCCAGCTCAAGTTTGTCCCCGGGAAACACAGGACGTCGAAAACGTACAGATTCAATCCCGGAAAACAAAAAAATCTTATCATTTTCTACTTCGGCAGAATTTTCAAACGAACTTAAAACAATCAATCCTCCGGCCTGAGCCAAAGCCTCAACAATCAAAACTCCGGGCATCACAGGTAAATCGGGAAAATGCCCTTGAAAAAAAGGTTCGTTGAAGCTGACACACTTGTATGCCTTCACATAATCATTAGGCACAAGCTCCGTAACCCGATCAACAAGCATGAAAGGATAACGGTGCGGAAGTAAACGAAGAATGGATTGAATATTTAATTGCTGAGGATCAAGAGGCACTGACATGAATATTTCCTTTCTCTAAAGACAATAAAGAACAAAAAAGTTACTTTTTTTGAGTCAATTCTTGCAAAATGTGTAACGCTTTTTCCACTTTTGAAAGACGTTTAAAAAGATTCGGAAAAGATGGCATGAGCGCCAACGTACGCATAAACGTCCCTTGATCAACGGCAGGACTGCCACCGACAGTCGCACCGTCGGCAATGTCTCTGGCAACGCCCGATTGCGGACCTATGGTCACATCATTGCCGACATGCAGATGCCCGGCAACACCAACCTGCCCTGCCATAGTACAACGGTCACCGATTGTACATGAACCGGAAATTCCTACTTGTGAAACAAGAAAACAATGCCTTCCAATACGAACATTATGTCCGATTTGAACAAGATTATCTATTTTGGTACCGTCATCAATCACAGTTAAATCCAAAACAGCACGGTCAATAGTCGTATTGGCACCGATTTCAACATCGTTACCAAGACGCACTCTACCTACTTGCGGTATTTTTTCAATGCCCGTATCGGTTGTGGCATAGCCAAACCCATCAGAACCCAAAACAGCACCGGGATGCAAAATACAACGTTCGCCGACAACCGTACCCGCCATTAACGTGACATTTGGATAGACAATACTGTCAGCACCGACGCAACAATCCTCACCGATATAAACACCTGCAAACAAGGATACATTGTCACCAATTACCGCACGTGCCCCGACAAACACAGACGGATACAACGTAACCCCTGCCCCAATCACCGCGTCAGGATGCACAAAAGCCAAAGGACTGATCCCTTGCTCTTCGCCTTGCGGTGTTGCAAACAGTGTGACTGCCCGTCCAAAATCTTGATATGGGTGTTCACTCACCAAGGCACACGCGACTTTCGAGGCGTGGTCAGGACTAACAATGACCGCTGCCGCGCGTGTGGTTGCAAGATGCGGACTATATTTTGGATTTGCCAAAAAGCTCAAATCTTGCGAAGTGGCGGCTTCCAAGGTGCTTACGCCTTTAATGTCGGCATCGGCACCTTGGAGTGTCAAGCCAAGAATACTTGCGATTTCTGAAAGTTTGCGTACCGCCATAGTGTTTTTATCCTAGTTGCCAGTTTTTATGGTCGTAAATTTACTGCCTGCTGCTTTCCAAAGTCGGTTCAGTTCACTTAAGATCTCATCACCGACATCCAGCGATGGTGCAGCAAAAAAAATACCCGGAACAGAAGCGTCAAGAATCAAGTCCAGTTTCTTTTTTTTACCTACGGCATTGGCAGCATCAATAAGCAGTTTGGCAATATTTTGATTTATATGTGTTTGTTCACGTTGCACACGCATTGCCATATCACGGCGTTTTCCTTCAAATTCTTGCGCTTTACGGGCAAACGTTGTTTGTTTTTCTTCTCTGGCTTTTTGCGAAAGAGCGGCAGCTTGTTTTTGCAATGCGTTCAGTTCGCTTTGCAATTCTTTTTCTTGTTTTTGTAGAGCTTGGTTATCTTTTGAAAACAGAGATTCCATCCGTTTTTGCGCAGCCTTACCGATTTCTGATTGGCTTGTTGTGACTTGGGCATTGAAAACCCCAATGTCTGTGGCAAACACAGGGCTATTCAATAACAACACAGCAGAAAAAACCAAAAAAGAAATACGTATCATCATAAAAACTCCTTCAGGACACACAAAAAATGTGTTTATTTTATTCTTCATTTTCTTATTTTTTACAAGATAATTTGTATAAAAAAAGATTCTTGGTTTTGATAGCCTTTCATTGTGCTTGCGTCAAGTACATATGGATATGAGCTGTTTTTATGACTTTTCTGCTTTTGTACATGGTCTGTTTTTTTGCATTCTGCGCAAAAAGAATACCATGCATACTCCAAGTACCTGGACAAAACATGAGTCTGATACCACTTGTTTCTTTGCATAAAAATGTTTATTGTCATAAAATCTGAGAAACACCATTAGGATGATGATGTTTTTTTGTATGCTTAACAAACAAACCCAATTAATGGAGGATTTTTTGTATGAATACCATGCGTGAACACAGTTCGGAACTGTCAAGCAGCGTTGCGTCTGTTTTTATGCGCCAAGTCTACGGTTGGATGACAACAGGCCTTGTCCTTACGGCCGGTTCGGCTTGGTTTGTGGCCTCAAGCCCAACATTATATAATATGTTGCTTGGCAACACCTTTGGTGTCATCGTGCTTGCCATTGCTGTTATTGGTTTACCATTAGCCTTGAGTAGTGCCATTCATAAAATGTCGGCGAGTGCAGCAACAGGTTTATTTATTGTTTACAGTATGCTCATGGGCGCATTTTTGTCCTCTGTTTTATTGATGTATACGGGACAATCGGTATTTAATGCCTTTATCACGTCTTCGGGTATGTTTTTTGCTATGAGTATCTATGGTACTGTCACAAAACGTGATCTTACAGGTATGGGCAATTTCTTGATGATGGGACTTTTTGGCGTCATCATTGCCATGCTTGTCAACATTTTTCTGCAAAGCACCATGATGGATTTTGTATTAAGTGTTCTTTGTGTAATCATCTTTACAGGACTCACCGCCTATGACACACAAAAACTCTTGCAATTCGGTGCGCAAGCTCCTCTAGATGATGCAACAGCACTGCGCCGTGGAGCCCTCCTCGGTGCGTTGACTCTGTATCTTGACTTTATTAATTTGTTCCTCGCCCTACTCCGCCTTATGGGTGATCGCCGATAACTTCTTTATTTGTTTATCTTGTTTCATAAAGAAAGGGAGGGGGAAACCTCTCCCTTTTATAAAAAATACACAAGGTCTCAAATTTGTACAGAACACAATAAAAAACATGTTTATATAATAATTTCAAATTATTAAACAGTTTCAAATTCAAAAACAGTACATATAAAAAACATGATTCTTATAACACTAAACCGCCTAACCACGTTCCTCCATATTTCTTGAGAAGCTTTAAATGAATAAACTCAATATTATAAAGCAACTCAGGTTGCTCAAGAATTACAGGTTGCAATTCCGGTAAATAGATAAACAACGTGTGATCAGAAAGAATTCTTATTTGAAATTCTTGTTGTTTTTCTTGAAATGTTTTTTTCCAAAGCATTTTTATTTTATGAGGAACTTGATAGCCGGATTGACTGACCCAATAAAACCATAAAACAGGCTTATGACTATTTTCTTCTCTTTTGGCATATTCTGTTAGCATATAGCTATATACATGGTCTAACCCTCGTATATGCATAACTTCTAAAAAATAATTAAATGTTTCAAACTTCATTGCTTGAAAAGCATTTTTAAACATTTCATATGCCCAAATATATAATTCTGTTAATTCTTTTAAAACGATATTTGTTTTTGTAAGAGTATCTTGCTCTTCATGCTTCCGAGAGGTCACTAAAACATCAGAAATATATTTAAAGAAAACACCTTGATTAAAAAACTTCATCCATAACGAATAGTCTTGTGTGGTATGTTGTGTTATATCAAAAAATCCAACATCATAAAACAGTTGCCTTGGTATCAAGAGTGTACAACCGCCCATTCTGGACATAAAAAAGACATCTAGCATTTTTATTAAATAATTTTCACGTGTAATCTGTAACGGTTCAACATTTATTTTTGTTTTTGTCGATTGTTGCAACAAATCAAAGCTTGAAAAAATAATACTTTTTTCCCTTTTTGTAGATTGCATTTCTCTTAATACATCTATTTCTTTTGTAATTTTTTCAGGGTAATATAAATCATCATGAGAAAGCCAAGAAATATATGTTCCCTGTGCTTGTTCTATAGCAAGATTTAATGCCGTTGCAACTCCTCCATTTTCTTTATAAAAATATTTAACTTTGTCCCCATATGCAAGAACAATTTCTTCTGTATTATCTGTTGAACCATCATTAACAACAATAATTTCAATATTGTCATACGTTTGAAGTAAAGCGCTGTCAATCGCTTCTCTCACATAATTAGAACCATTATATACAGGAATAATGATTGATACTAACGGTAAAAAAGATTCTGTTACAATCATAGTCGCTTCTTTTACAAATAAAGGCGTTATTGGTAATGGTTGAACAGTATAAGACATATTTTTTATTGCCCAAAAACAACCATAATCATGGTCAATCTCAACATGATGGTTGCTCTTCAAATGAAACTGTTCACATATGTGAAAATCCCATCCTTCATTAAAATCTTCTGGCAACCAACCAGATAAATGTTCTTGCATAATACCGCCATTTAACCCCCACGCATCCTTATCATCAACATGATTTGGCATAAATCCAAGCGGTGTAAAAATAATTATTTGTTTTCTAGCAACCCTTTCTGCTTCTTCAATCAATTTATATCCTTCTTCTTTTTTATATGCTCAATAACATCTATAAAACAAACTGCATCAACAGATTTTGTTGTCAATGTTTGTAAGCCTGTTAAAGCGTCTGTATGTAAAAAAAGAAAACATCTGTCCTTTGGATGACAATGCGTTAGAATATCAATATATTCTTTCCATGGTTCAATACAAACATGAACTTTAGATTTTATATCAAGATATGGCCTAATACCACAACCGACATCTATTAATATCTCATGTTCAATAAAGTTTTTTTTGATTTCATGAAGAATATCGTTTTTGTCATAGTAATATGTACTCATTTC
>CAYJFB010000042.1:0-4816 GCA_964369685.1 uncultured Desulfovibrionaceae bacterium
GCGAGTGTGCGTTTTTTACCAAAGCCCGGAGCTTGGGTCGGTGTGGTAGAGATGGCGGCAGGTTTTTTTCTGTTGGCAACCGCGTTGTATTTATTTACACTTTTACCTGAAGCCATGCGGTTGAGTGCGTTGGCGGTTTTGCTTATGGCGGCCTTTTGTGCGTGGATTTGGGGACGTTTTTCAGGGTTGAGTGCATCAACAACGCAACGCGTTTGTGTGCGTGCGGTGTTGATTGTTGTCATGAGTATGGCTATTTTCTGGAATTTTCAACCTGCAAAACAATCTGTGCATTGGCAAACGTTTTCTCTTGAAACGTTCCATGAACTTTTTGAAAAAAAACCAATTTTGGTTAACTTTACCGCCGATTGGTGCCCAACATGCAAAGTCCTTGAACAAGTCACACTCACACAAGAACGCCTCACAAGGTTTGCAGAAGATTATGACTTGCATTTTATGCGAGTGGATTTAACCCGTCCAAACACAGATGCCGAAGCGTTTTTACGCGCGCTTGGCAGTGTCAGTATTCCCCTGACAGCCATTTTTCCGCAAGGTAAGGAGGCGAAACAGCCAGTTGTTTTACGAGACATTTATACTGCAAAACAACTTGAAGAAGCTGTGGATCACGCGTTGACGAAAGATTCTTATTCTTCTGCCACGCCGTACAATAAGGAAGAACACGCACCATAGACTGGCTGTGTCGCCGCAGTTCTTTACAAGTGATCTAAAAAAACACAGAACAACGCGAGGCATGGTTATGCACTGACGATTATGCAATCTTTCGTTTATGTGTAACATCCAAAAGAAAAAATGACGGCATTTTGAGAAACACTTGCCTTTTGGCAAATTTACGGCATGATGTTTCGCGACAGAATGATATATTATTTTATGGTCGCGTCATGTGTTGTCTCGTGCCAGAATGGTATATGCTTGTGTGTATGGAAAAACAGGTTCAATCTTGTCGCGTATCTTTTGCGTTCAAAGTTTTTTTTCATTCAAGATACGAATCATTCAATGAGTAAGAAGAAGGTTGGTATGTCCCAAGGTTTGGTCACGTTTCCCGGAGTCGGGTGTGTTGTAGAATTTATGCAAGGCAATGCCCCACAGATTGCTTGGGTACTGGAAGAACAAAGCGGAAAACTCCGTTTGTTATTGCCCAATCGTCGTGAGACCACGATCCCCATAGCTCGTATTTTGCCGTGGTCAGGCCCACAAGAAAAGGCATCATGTAGCCGAGATGAAGCCGTCAACCTGCTTGAACAACACAAAAAACAGCGTCTTGAATTAGAAGAAACACTGAATCCTCTTGAATGGTGGGAACTTGCAGAAGGCGAAATGCTTCGTGCCGGCGCGCAATGGTTTGCCGAACTCATCGACGGACAAGACAATGCCAATGTGGTGTCTGCTTGTGCACATGTCTTGCTAAACTGTAAAACGCATTTTAAATTTCAAATTCCCGATTTTGAAATTTATACACGCGAAGCCGTCGAACGACGCCTTGAAGAACAAGCACAAATGCAACAACGTGAAGCCTTGGTGACACAAGGCAGTGTTTTTTTGCGTGGATTATATGATCATTATTTACATCAGCGTCCGTTACCTGCGGAAGAGAATTTTGATGCAGAACTTCTTAAGCGTTTAAAACGCACCCTGCTTGAACGAATGGCGCATGTTGACTCCACAGCAGACGACAGTATCTGGAAACAATGGATCAAAGGCTTGCCCGACGATCCTTTCTTAGCGTTTTATCTTGCCCAAGGTTGGGGATTGGTTGAACCGCACCACAATGTGTGGTTGGATCGAGCGGGATACACCGCAGGTGATGACTGGGCGACAGACTATGCCTCGGAAATACAACAACTCGAAACGTGCAATGCATCACTCACAGCACTTCCTGAGTGTGATTTACCGTTTGTCAGTATTGACAACGCCACAACACGTGACATCGACGACGCGTTTTATCTTGAACGGCTTCCCGAAGAACACGGTTGGCGTTTGGTGGTGGCGTTGGCGTGTCCTGTGTTGCATTGGGATTTTGAAGGCACGCTTGACAATGCGGTTCGTCAACGAGCCACAAGCGTATACTTGCCGGAACAAGTTTCACATATGCTGCCTGAAAGTTTGGGAGAAGGACTGTACAGTCTTTTTGCCGCTACAGAACGTCCGGCGTTGATTGTTGAGTGCTTACTGAATAAAGACGGTACAGTACAACAGTGCATGCCTTCTTTGGCACGCGTGAAACTTGCCGCCAACTTGACCTATGATGCTGTTGAAAGCTGTATAGAAGGTACGGCAAACACAGACAATCAAGCACTGCCTTTTAAAGACATGCTTATTCAGGCACATATATTGGCGCAACACCGTCAAACATTGCGGGTGCGTAACGGCGCAGTGATCATTGATCGCCCTGAGTTGCAAATAACACTTTGTGGGACATTGAGCGATCCGCAACTTGACGTGCAGATTACCGAAGAAACGCCTGCCGTTGCCGCGCATTTGTTAGTTTCTGAGCAGATGATTCTTGTGAATACGGCATTGGCGTACTGGGCAGAGGAACGTCAAATTTCTTTATATCATCGCACACAAGTTGTTGATATCCCCAAAGAGTATCATGGTGTATGGTCTGATTTATTAGATGTAGCTCGGGTTGTGAAAGTTTTGGCACCTGCGTGTATTGAAACGAGTCCGCGTCTTCATGCGGGTATCGGCGAAACACATTATGCACCAAGTACATCACCGTTACGCCGTTATACGGATTTTATCAACGAAGCACAAATTTTGTGGTGGCTGCAAAATAACACTCCGCGCTGGACTAAAATGGAAATGGACACCATGCTGACTGTAATCAACAGCCGTTTGGACGCGGCAGGGCAGGTTCAACGTGTTCGTCCACGCTATTGGAAGTTGATTCATGTCCGTCATCGTTTGGATTTTTGGTGGAGAAGTGTTATAACAGATGAAAATGACACGATGTTTTTTGTCAACATCCCTGATTTGCAATTATTTTTACGAGCACGCAAAACACTTTTTGCCGAACGAGACAATCCGGGTAGCGTTGTTGAAGTACGACTGGGTAAAGTTCGCCCGCTACAAGGTGAAGTGAATATCCTTGAAGTCCGTGAATCTGCATTTGAATAAAAATCAAAGTCTCTTTTTTCCGAATATCTTTTAGATCTTCGGAAAAAAAGGCTTGTTACATACAATTAAAAAATACAAGTAGCCTTTAGAGTGTTTCAGTGCTACTATCCTGAAACACTTGCACGAACAGATAGGCATTGTGAAGAATAACTCTCTGTGTCAATACGTTAATGTAATGATTTTATATTGTTCTTAATGCTTAGACATACTAAAAAGAGTGTTTTTAATTCAAAATCAATGTGTTCAGCAGCTTTGAAAGGTGAAATATGAATAAAACAACAGACTTTCCACTTGTTTCGGTTATCATTCCGGCGTATAATCATGATCAGTTTATAGAAAAAACAATACGATCAGTAATGGCACAAACCTATCCTAATATAGAATTGATAATAATTAATGACGGCTCAAAAGACAAAACATGGAATATTATAAACAAGTTACATAAAGAATGTGTAGAAAAACTTCAAAGAGTCATTATCAAAGATCAAGAAAATCAGGGAACATGTAGAACCCTCAATAGATTGATTACACTTGCTAAAGGAGAATATATTGCACTGATTGCGTCAGACGACATGTATGCACCTCGAGCTATAGAAACATTAACGTCTTTTTTGATGAATCATTCTGAATATGTGCTTGCCGTGGCCAATAACCAATATATTGATTCATCTGATAAATTTTTAGGCTATAAAATAGTCAAAAATTCTACACAATATATTACAACAACATTTAAAGATTATCTTCAAATCAATTCAGGTATCGATTTTACAAGTGATAAATTCGGTCATTATTACAGTTTTTTAGACGGAAATCATATTCCGAATGGCTATGTGATACGTGCTTCTGCACTCAAAAAGATTCTTTTTACTCCGGAAGCGCCTTTAGAAGATTATTATATGCATTTTCAGCTTTCAAAAATGGGTAAATATCAATATATAGATGAAATTCTTTTCTTTTATAGGCAGCATGATGAATCTACAAGTAATAAGCAAGAGCATATGATAAAAATGACAATGCAAACATTTAAATATGAAATTAATAAAACATTAGCTCAAAATGATCGTTTTTCAGATATGATCCAACTCTATCATGTAAAAAATAAAAAAAAGTATGAACACTCTAACGTGTAGGCTTCAATGGTATTTTCATAAAAAAGTCAAACGGAGCGATTCACATGTACGAAATAATAAACTTTCCAATTCATGGGGATCAAGCAGGTAAGCTTGTGGCACTTGAAAAAGGTCATGATTTTCCTTTTGAAATAAAACGCGTCTATTATATTTGGGATACAAACAACAACTCTGTGCGTGGGAAACACGCTCACAAGGCCTTAGAGCAAGTGGTGATTTGTATTTCAGGTAGTTGTGATTTTATCCTTGATAATGCAAAGGAAAAAACAACAGTCCATTTGAACACACCATCGCAAGGGCTTTATATAAAACAACACATATGGAGAGAGTTTACAAATTTTTCAGATAATTGCGTTGTTGTTGTTTTGGCCTCAGAACATTACAATGAAAATGACTATATCAGGGATTATAATGACTTTTTAATATTAGTGAACAGTAGAGAAAATTAATATTATGATACATTCACTTTCAGATGTGCAAAGTAAAAATATCGGTGAAGACACAAATATATGGCAATTTTGTGTTGTTTTACCGGGTGCAACAATAGGCAG
>CAYJFB010000043.1:0-4757 GCA_964369685.1 uncultured Desulfovibrionaceae bacterium
ATTCTATTCGTAAAGGAATGACTTTACAAGCGGTGTTGGACAGCCTATTTTTGGCTTGTTTTTTTAAACACACTTTTTGAGGGATAAAACTATGCAACTCGCCGACAATGCGGCTTTGGTTATTTTTTCCGGAGGACAGGATTCGGGAACGTGTCTTGGGTGGGCTTTGAACAGGTTTGCTCGAGTTTGTACTGTTGGTTTTGGTTATGGACAGCGACATCATGTCGAGTTGGAGTGTCGCCTTGCTTTGCGCACGGCGTTGGCAGGCTTGAATTCTGATTGGCAAAAACGTCTGGATACAGACACACGCCTTGATTTGGAGGTTCTCACACAACTCGGTACCACAGCCATGACCGCAAATATCCCAATTGTTACCGATGAAAAAGGCGTGCCAAACACGTTTGTTCCCGGGCGCAATCTACTTTTTTTGACAACGGCGGCGGCTTTGGCTTGGCAACAAGGGATTCGACATATTTTGTTGGGTGTTTGTGAGGCCGATTTTTCAGGTTATCCCGATTGTCGTGATGACACGGTTAAAGCCATGCAGGTGGCTTTAAATCTTGGTTTGGACGCACATTTTATGATTCATACACCGCTCATGCGTTTAACCAAAGCACAAACATGGGATCTGGCAGAACAAGAAGGCGGTATTGAATTTGTCGAAACCATACGCCTTATGAGTCATACGTGTTATTTGGGCGAGCGCGGGGCAGAACATGCTTGGGGATATGGTTGCGGAACGTGTCCTGCGTGCAGTTTGCGCGCACGCGGTTGGAATGAATATGCAGCACGTCGGAACACATCATGTTTAGTGTGAAAGAAATTTTTTACTCCTTACAAGGCGAAGGCTTACAGGCAGGGCGGGCGGCTGTTTTTTGTCGTTTTTCCGAGTGCAATTTACGTTGTGCTTTTTGTGATACGGATTTTCATGGGACGGACGGGTTTCAAGGCGGCGTTTTTCCTGATGTAGAGAGTCTTGTTACAGCGATTATGGCTGCGTTTCCGCCGGCTGTATTAACAGAACTGCACCACGCAAAACAAAAACCTTATGTCATCTGCACAGGCGGAGAACCTGCATTACAAGTCACTCAAGCGTTGCTTGACGGGCTTCATGCTGTCGGTTGTGAAATTGGTGTTGAAAGCAATGGTACATTGCCGTTGCCTCAGGGCTTTGATTGGATTTGTATCAGTCCGAAAACACTTGCTCCCATTGTTTGTGAAGGTGACGAACTGAAACTTGTTTGGCCGCAAGAAGAACTTCACCCCACGCTTTTTGAACACCTCAATTTCAAAGCATTCATCATTCAGCCAAAAAGCACACCAAACACCGATCATACCGCAGAATGCGTTCAATGGTGCCTCGAACACCCACACTGGCGCTTAAGCCTGCAGCAACACAAGATTTTGGGTATTGTCTGAGATCATAATTTTTTTGAAAAAGTATGATTTTTTGAGAGGGGATCTGGGAGGCAGAGGCAGTGTCTCGCCTCGTTGAGATTATCCTCCCCCCTCGGAAAAAAACAGAAAAAGGGATCTGAGAGCATGAATCGTGTGTTTCTTGTTTGTGGTGTTTTGATCGCATGTATTGGTGTGACCATGTTACCGGCTGTTGCCGTTTCTTTTTGGTATGCAGACGGTGCCGCACAAGACATTGCGTTCGCTGCATTGTGCAGTGTTCTTTTTGGGTGTGGGCTTGCCGCGTTTTTTTGGAAGTCGGCTGTGGCACCCATCACGCAGTGGCAGGGCTTGGTTTCTGTCGGGTTGTGTTGGGTTGCTGCGGGTCTTTTTGGAGCATTACCTTTTGTTTTTAACGATTCCATGAATTTGACTGATGCTGTGTTTGAATCCATTTCGGGCTTCACGACGACAGGCGCAAGCGTGCTCAGCAACATCGAAGCTTTACCCAAAGGCTTATTGTTTTGGCGTTCGCTCACCCATTGGCTCGGTGGCATGGGGATTGTTGTTCTTTCTTTGGCTTTATTGCCTTTGCTTGGTGTCGGCGGCATGCAGCTCTATAAAGCCGAAGTTTCTGGGCCAAACCCCGATCGACTCACACCACGTTTGCACGATACCGCACAGCTGCTTTGGATTGTCTATCTCGGCATGACAGTCTTGCTGGCTTTGTTACTGCGTTTTGGCGGCATGGACTGGTTTGATGCTGTTAATCACACTTTTGCAACCGTGGCTACAGGCGGCTTCTCAACAAAAAATGCCTCCATTGCCGCGTTTCCCGAGCCTTTTATTCAATGGACACTCATCATCTTTATGCTTGCTTCAGGCATCAATTTCACACTCCATCTGCGTTTTTTACAAGGAAGAGTCCATGCATACACCGCAAACGATGAATGCCGCTCATACCTTTTGCTTTTACTCGGCAGCGTTTTTTGTGTCAGTTTAGCCTTATTTTTTGGACGCACATTCCCTCTGGGCACCTTTGCAGAATGGGAAATCATGATTCGAACCGCCGCGTTTCAAGTCGTCTCCATTTGTACGACAACAGGCTTTGTTACAGAAAATTACAGTCTATGGCCTCCTTTTGCCTTATTGATTCTTGTGGTACTTACCTTTACAGGTGGTTCTGCAGGTTCTACGGCGGGCGGCTTCAAAATCATGCGTCTGTTTGTTTTGGCTCGTTTGGCGTCATTGGAACTGCTGCATTTTTTACATCCACGTTCTGTGCGTCATCCAAAAATGGACGGTAAATCGCTGTCAAAATCCGTTACAGACGGTATTGTCGGTTATTTATTAATTTTTTTAATTCTTTTGGTTTTGTTCACGTTACTGTTGACCGTGTTCGGCGTTGATTTGGCAACGGCATTTACGGCGTCGTTGACATGTCTTTCCAATGTGGGGCCGGGATTGGGAAGCGTTGGGCCTGTAGACAACTTTGGTCATTTATCAGCGTCTGTCAAATGGTTGCTCGGTATTGCCATGTTGCTTGGGCGGCTTGAAATTTATGCTATTCTTGTTTTATTCATGCCTGAGTTTTGGAAAAAACAAGTCTTGTAAAATCACCTTTTTCTTGGGGGAGTTAAACTCCCCCAAACCCCCTTGATTCTGCGATAGGTTTCATCGCTGCGCAATGAAACCTATCGCAGTCTAAACGGCGTTGAGAAACATCGCTTACGGTTTTTACCCCAAAAAAATATCAATAGCCATGAACAGTACGTCAAATATTTTATGTTGAAGTAATCCGAAAAGCATCTTTTTCGGCATACCAAGAAAACATGTTTAACATATTCATTTTAAATACATGCTTGGAGGCATGATGAACACATCAGAAAACCCAATTCGTATTGGTATTGTCGGTTATGGCAACCTTGGGCGTGGTACAGAACTTGCGATAGCGCAAAATCCCGATATGAAACTTGTGGGTATTTTTACAAGAAGAAATCCTGCAACAGTTCATCCCATAAACAAAGCGATTCCTGTCTTGGATATGGATAGTCTTTTGGGAAAACAAGCTGAAATTGACGTGCTTATTCTTTGTGGCGGTTCTGCAACAGATCTTCCCGTACAAGGCCCTGAACTTGCACAATATTTCAATATTGTAGACAGCTTTGATACACATGCGGACATACCAAGTTATTTTGCAAAGGTTGAAGCCGCTGCGAAAAAGGCAAAAAACGTTGCTATTATTTCTGTCGGTTGGGATCCGGGAATGTTTTCAATCAATCGTTTATATGCCGGTGCGATTCTTCCACAAGGCACAGATTATACATTTTGGGGTAAAGGCGTGAGTCAAGGGCACTCTGATGCGATTCGGCGCATAGAAGGTGTGGCAGACGCTAAACAATACACCATTCCAAAAGAGGATGCTTTGCAAGCTGTTCGTGAAGGAAAAAATCCTGCATTGTCTACAAGAGAAAAACATTTGCGAGAATGCTTTGTCGTGGCAAAAGACGGCGCTGATGTAGAAAAAATAAAAAGTGAAATAGTGAATATGCCAAACTATTTTTCTGATTACGATACCATTGTTAATTTTGTTTCTCAAGAAGAGCTTGATACAAACCACAGTGGTATTCCCCATGGTGGTTTTGTTTTGCGGAGCGGGCAAAGTGATGCAAACGGAACGTCTAAGCATCTCATCGAATATTCACTCAAGCTTGATTCCAATCCTGAATTCACAGCTTCTGTGCTTGTGGCTTATGCTCGTGCAAATATGCGTTTCCAAAAACACGGTGCAAATGGTGCATTTACAGTTTTTGATGTACCGCCTGCGTACCTTTCACCATACAGTGGTGAAACACTCCGTAAAAATTTGCTCTAAGAATTGTTTCTCAATAAAATATACTGCGTGCTGTTCACGGTGATGTGTCTTTTTGGAGGTACAAAGACGTGAGCGATGCTTCTCAAAGCAACTTGGATTGCGGCAGGTTTCAGTGCACAGCAGTGAAACCTGCCGCAGAATCAAGGGGGTTTGGGGGGAATTATTCCCCCCAAGAAAAAAGAAACGTATGTAGAACGAGTTCCTAGAGATGCATCGCGTCAAAAACAATGCGCATGGTTTCTTGAGCTTCTTGCCGAGCGCGTTTGTTGCCGTCTTCAAGAATCGCGTCGACTTGTGCTATGCTGAGCGCCGCACGGCGTTCGTGCAAAGGCTCCAGAAATACGGCAAGATTTTTCAAGAATATCTTTTTACAGTCAACACAACCCAAGCCTGCCTTGGTACACCCCTCACGAACTTCTGCACATTCCTCTTGAGAAGACAGTAAAAGATGGTACGGAAAAAGATTACAGACATCGGGATTGCCCGG
>CAYJFB010000044.1:0-4745 GCA_964369685.1 uncultured Desulfovibrionaceae bacterium
GTTGTAGTTGCCTGTCCAAACAAATTCTGCTAAATTTGTTCAGTTCAAAGCTGTTGTTTTTCTTGAAAAAACAATGAAATTGAGCTACAAAAAAACTGTCTTTTTTCTGCTAAAAAAGGAGAAAAAAGACAGTTTTTTTGTTTTTTTGATTCAGGAGGTTGCATCTATGGCCGATCGCATTCTTGAAATCAGTGAAAATCAACGCTATGTCAGTGTTCAGCGTGGTTCTGTGCTTGTGCATCAAGGCGATGAGCTGTTGGGTCAGGTTCCGATTGATTCGTTGAGTGCTGTCATTTTGAGTGCAGAAGGGCTGACCGTTTCTCAGCATTTTCTGGCTCGCATGGCAGAAAACAATATTCCTGTGGTGATTTGCAATAAAAAATATATGCCTGTCTCCATTGCGTTGCCCTATGATGCTTATTACAGAAGCTTGCCTGTGGTCACGGCGCAACTGCAAGCATCACCTGTTTTAAAAAAACAACTTTGGCAACGTCTTGTTACGGCAAAAATTCAAAATCAAGCCGCTGTGCTTGTACAATGCCGCAAAGAACAACGCACTATAGACCGTTTACTCAAACTTGCCAAAACGGTTCGTTCAGGTGATACAGATAATAAAGAAGCGCAAGCCGCACGTTTTTATTGGCCTGCGCTTTTGGGAAAAGGCTTTATTCGTGATCGAGATGGAGAAGGGCTGAATATTTTTTTAAATTATGGCTATACCTTGTTGCGTGCAACATGTGCCAGAGCACTTTGCGGGAGCGGTTTTTTGCCAATCTTTGGCATTCATCATCACAACAGCTACAACGCCTTTTGCCTAGCCGATGATATGATGGAGCCATTGCCTCACTTTTTCTGCGTCGTTTTCTTGCCATGTTGAGGCACCGCCTCCCACAATTTTATATGTTTACGATGCACTTTGCCAAAAGGTGTCAGTTCAACCTTACGGGCTTGAGTTTTGATATATGTTATTAAACCTGCATTTCCTGAAGCCCAACGTGGCGAACTTTGTTTATTGTCCAATGATCTGGCGTCATTCAATAAATTGATTTGTAATATACCGTTAGAAAATTTTTGTACAACACAAAGCACTTTGCCCACGGGGGCAGGCATCTTGAGTGATGCTTTCATGGCCTCGTCAATAGTCAATTCCAACACGTCGCCTTTCCATACGCTCCAGAGAAGCTTGCTGCCATCTTGTTGCCATTGCGGCACAAAATCTTTTTGATTGGCATCAAAGCGTTTGATACACTCCCAACCGATTTTACCGTTTTCTTTGACAAAAAAATCAACACGGAAATTGTTTTGTGGTTCATAGCCGCATTGTTTTTCAAGCGAAACACCGACTAAGGTTTTTATTTGTGCTGTTTTGTATGTGTGTTTAACGCGTTTATCAGATTTCTGCGCAAGTTGAATGGCTTTTTTTATACGCAATTCTTCCGTGATGCGTACGGGCTTATTGCCTTCTGCTTCTAACTGTGCGTTGCGTTGGTTTAGCCAATGCAACGCCGCGTCATAGTGTTGTTCAATGCAGGCTTTTTGAAATTTTCCGTGTGCCAAGGCTTCTTGAATCAACGGTTCATCTTGTGGCAGTGTTGAAGTTTTAAAAACGAGTTTTTGTATATCTTGTTCTGATTTGAGTGTATCAAGTTTTCGTTGATAAACAGTCACAAACTTTTCTTGTTCATTGGGTACGGCACAAATAACACGATATTTTGTGGCATCATGTAATTGACCGCCAAGTCCGTGTTCCGCTTTTGGCGAGACTTTGATTTGTTGCAAAGCCTTCAAGACGGCTTCTCTAAAGACAGCCGTGTGTCCGCCAAAAGGTGGTGGGACATTTTCAATTCGTTCACCTTTGCGCTCTGCTCCGGTGAGGCGTTGCACCATGCCGCGCGTTGTACATGCCAAAACAACAGCATCTAAAGCGTGATGGCGATGATCGATGCGTGGTTTTGCTTGCCATTCGGGATTTCTTTTCGCCCGACCCTGTTCATCAATGACAAGTTCGCCTGTTTCGGGGTCATAAAGCTCTTTCGAGACTTTCATGCCCATAAGCTCGTATTCCAAACCGTCCAAGCCCCACAAATGGCGCAATTTTGCTGTCAATGCACCGCGAACAGGCACAACATTGCCGTCTGCACACAATACAGAAAGATAGCGAGCAGCCATTTTTCCCATATAGCTTGTGTCGGTCAGGCGATGATCGGTTTGCTCCTCATCACCTTGACTGGTAAACTCTTGTTCGGCATTGGGTAAAAAACGCCAACGTTTCGATTTTGGATAACTTGTTGCAGAAATTTCTTTTAAAATGTGTTGCCATCTATCAGGGGCTGTTTGTTGTAAAAAGTCGTAGGCAAAGGTGTTGCCTTTGGCAAGATTGATGCTTCCTTTTGTTAAAGCAAGGTTGGCATAGGTATCGCTTCCGCCCACAGCTTGCGGAATGATGTGATCTATTTCGCATTGTACAAAATCAGTGAGTTTGATTTCTTGTAATGTATAAATGTCTTTGTATCCTTGCTCGCGCCACAATCGGTATTTAATCCGATTTTTTCGTGTCGGTGCGAGGTGGGCTTTTTTCAATTCGTTGTCGATGTCATCGTTTTCTTTGGCGCGTTTCTTTTGTTCTGCAATAAGTTTTTCGCGTTTGACGGCAGACATGCCAAATTCACGCGCCAATTCTACATGGATTCGTTGCGGTTTTCCATATAACTCAATAATTTCATTGATGACTTTACGCAGTTGATTCAATACGACATGCACAACAGGATTGGGAAAACGTCCATAGGTCGCTTCGTCTTTTGCCGCTTGTTTGCTATGCCATGGATGGACAGGCGCCACATCATGGCGCAATATTTGTCCATAATAGGGCAAGATGTCATACGTGTTTGCCAATCTGCGTCTTTGTTCTTCTTCAGCTTCATAACCGCACAGATCTTGGGCCTTGCGTGACGAAAGCGGTAGCCATTGTTCACCGTGTTCTTTTGTTGCTGTGATGCCTTCTTTCAGTTTTTCCAAGATTTTTGTTGTTGCGGTGATTCCCAAGGCGGTTCTGTCTTTTGGTAAGGCGTGCAAACAGGCACTCACGCGTTGTTCTGCGTCATCGCCTGTCAGTTGCAAGCGTTTGGCACACTCTTTCAAAAAAGGTTCTTCTTGCATCAATCGACTGTGTGGATCGTTTGGGTCGAGGCGCGGCTCGGCAATAAACATGATCAAGTCATCTTGTTCGGCTTGTGAGAAGGTTTTCCATGCTTCAACATCGGCAAACGCTTGCACATGACTGAAGGGTTTTATCCCTTTGACATCATCGGGCATATTGACTTTTGTAACCACTTCACCGGTTGTGTCTTTGATATATTTCTTGATGAGTGTTTGATTGAGTGTTTCGCCGTTCATGGCTTTGGCAACCAAACCGTCACGCATGGTGCGTTCTAACGGATACTCCATTGATGCCGTTTGGTAACGCAGATTATTGACTTGTTCATAGATACGTTTTTCTTCGGCGAGCCTGTGTATTTTTGGCAAACGCGGTTCTTTGCTTTCAGGATCAACCGAACAAACACCCGTTGCATAGGGCGCGTGCGGACGATCTGAAAAAATGATTTCAAAAATCTTGTCTTTCAGCTCTTGCGTTAATGTCTCAGCAAAACGCGGTTGCTGTCTGTCCCAAATCTTGTGGAAATCGTCTTTGACTAAAAATCGCGGTACGGCATAATCCACCAACGCGTCTTTTATGAAGCGATCTCGACGTCGGATGCAGCCTTTGGTTGTCGCATCTCGCAGACGGCGCATAAAAAATTCACCCAACGTGATTTTATCATTACGAATGTCAACAGCAATTTTAGTGTATAATTCTTGTGTTTTTGGTGTTTTTTTCTTTGTCGTTTCGTCATTGTCTGTTGCGATGTCTTCTTGTTGTGAAAGAAAACCGGCACCGCGAAATTTTGCGATATGAACAAGACAACGCCCCAACTCATATAACGTTGCAAACGGATATCGTGCGCCATGTGCTCGTAAGCGATAGGGCGAACGCGCCATGATCTCTTTTAATGCGGCATGGTCTTGTGGTAATAAACCGTTGTTTTGAAGAAAACGTTGCAGACCACGGACACGCGCTCTGCGACGACGTAAGGTTTTACGCATTTGTCGTTTTGTCCGTCGCTCTGCGGCACCGATCGGTGTATCAAAAATGCGTACTCCTGCATCAAGAATACCCAACGGTTGCCCCTCTTGATTCAAACGAATCAACGCGGTTCCAATAGACGCAATACCCAGATCAACACTCAATGCATATGTATAATTTTTACTCATGCTGTCCTCACGCGATAGGATATGTTTATTTTCATTACAACAGATTTTTTGTTACAAGATGCTTTTTAATATAATATGCTTTTTGTTACAATATTGGACTTGCTTTTTTTTAGGATGTGGCATATAAAAGACATCAATCAGCTATTGCTTGATGTACTGAATATTTTTTAGCAGAATTTGTTTGGGCAGGCAGCGATACAACAAGGTTCTTCTATGAAGAACTCGACAAATGTTGGAATTCCCCGATGACGTTTTGTTGTCGGGGAATCCGTTTTTTATAAATAGCAAAGAGCTATAGCGTATGTAGAACAGTCGATGGATTTAACATGCTTGAATAGTTGAATTTTTATGAAAAATTCAATGCCCGAATACGTTTTTTATATTTTTTATAAAAAAGTTCTTGACAAGTGGAGCGAGTTTCTCTAGTTTTCACAACT
>CAYJFB010000045.1:0-2358 GCA_964369685.1 uncultured Desulfovibrionaceae bacterium
TTTTTAGGAGGTTTTTATGAAATACAGTCAAAAAAGATTCAATATACGTCTTTGTTTCGTCTTTATATATATGTTGTGTTTTTCACCGAACATGTTGCTTGCGGCAGAAGCCACAGAGGCAGCAGGCGATGTCCTTGCGGCACGCACCCAAGCGTGGGCAGAGCGTGGTGCCGAACAATCAGTTTTAAAAAGTAAGAGTTCGGTTTTTACGGGCGATCTGTTGGTAACCAACCCTCAAGGGCGTTTACAGGTTTTGTTTCGAGACGATTCCATGTTGATGATGGCTCCTGATACCGAAACCAAAATTACAGAATATATTTTTGGAAAAAATGAAAAACCTGCCATGGGATTGAATATTGCTCGGGGATTGACACGTTTGATCAGCGGCAAAATCACCGAAGACAATCCGAACGGCATGGTTGTTGAAACGCCGCACGCTACTGTCAATATTCACGGCACCGATGTTTATATTAATGCTATGAACCAATTGGCACAGGACAATTTGCCTGCAAACAGCACAGGTGTTTATGTTGTCAGTAGCGGTAAAGATAAACCTGTTACTGTTTTCGATAAAGCAACAGGCAAAACGTTTGTTCTTCAGGTTGGAGAAGGTTTTTTTTTCCAAACGAACGCCACACCGCAAATCTGGAATCCCAATGTTAACGATCTTGAAACCGACACGAATCAGCTGAGTTGGTTGCCGTTGGAAACCTATGACGGTGAAGAAGAAAACACGACTGCGTACGTGCTTCCTTCAACATCAACAGAGAATCCTCTTGCAGATGATACCTTCTCGGCAACGGATCAACAAGACGCGTTTGATTCTTTTGATGACATTATAGAAAATCTGCCGACACTGCCTTCGCAAGTTGATTTTGCAGGCACCTATCAAGCGCCTCTCAGCGGAACGCTTGCTACGAATGTTGGGACTGCTGTCAATGCCGAAGGGCGTTTTTATATGAATATTGATACCATAGCCACGGCACCGACGATCAGTGGTGTGTCGATCTATGCGTCCGATCAAGGTTGGGATGGATACGCAAACGCTGACAACACCCTCTCTTTTTATGGTATCCCCGATGACTGGAGTATCGCGGTTGGTGACAGTGGTCATTTTGGTTTTGGTTTAACGACCGATCAAGCCATGTACGGCACGACAAGCGGTACGTTGCTTGGTCAAGGGTCTTTGAATAACGGCAGTTTTTCTGTCGTGGTTACCGATCCGAATACAGTGACCAATCTCCAAGGCAGCGGCAGTAAATTGGAGAGCCAGTTACATCCTTTGCCGCAACCGTTGTTTCCGACACCGCCTACGGTGGATTTTTCAGGAAAATATGCAGGAACAGTCGTTAATAATACAACACGTCCTTTAAACGGCTCTTTCTATATGGCGATTGACAATCTTGCCAACCTACCGACGATCAGTGCTTTCAGCCTTTATGCCTCAGATCTGGGGCTAGACGGTTATGCTTGGGCGAGTGATCGGCTTGCTATCGATGCGCAAGGCAACTTAGGTGTTATTGAAACAAACGGCACGTTCAGCTTTTTTGTTCCGCTTTTGCCTGACAGTGCTTCTTTCAGAATGTTTGCCATGCAACGCGCCGAAAGTGATGAACTCAATGTGATAGGCCAACTCTCGGAAGATAAGCAGATTTCTTTTAACATCAATGATCCCGAAAAAAATCTGACTCTTCAAGGGACAGGTTCTCACGATGCATCCAACATGCCGTTTAGTCCTCCGCAAGTGCCTTCTGCAAACTATTTTGTCGGTGCGTATACGGGTGAAGTTGCCAATGATGTTATAGACGGCAATTTTTATATGAACATTGCCGATTTAAGCAATGCGGCCAAGATCACAGGCTTTTCATTGTATGCGTCTGACAAAGGTTTTGAAGGCTATAATGATGGAGCCACACAAGGTGTAGGGATTTATGGTTCCAATGAAAATGTAGGGATTGCGGGTTTGGATGACAACGGCAACTTTGTTTTCAGCGCAGGCAGTGGCGGTACAGCCTCATTGGAAATCCTTGGCAGTAATGCGAGCTCTACGGATTCAGCCACAGTGACAACCACTGTGAATAAGAATGATGTGACGGTTTCTGTTTTGGGTGCAAACGCGTCTGTGAATTTAGAAGGTTCAGGACTCAAAGATTCAACGCTCACAGCCTATAGCCCTTTACCGACACCGCCAAAACCCACACCGGCCGACTTTGCAGGCACGTATTCGGGTACTCTTCAAGGTAAAGTCCCCTCCTCCGGGGGTATGGTTAATATAGCAGGTAATTTCTTTGTAAATATGAATAATTTGGATACAGATGTCCTGATTACGGCTGTTTCGATGTTTGCTTCTAATGCAAG
>CAYJFB010000046.1:0-2273 GCA_964369685.1 uncultured Desulfovibrionaceae bacterium
GATCTTGTGCATTGTGTCCGAACATCATTTGACCTCACGAGTGATAACCGTTTTCTTTTGTTTCGTTCCGACACCGACAATCAACGCGGCTTTTTTGAACAGTTGATCAACAATGTATCGACTGTCTTGCAATCTGTAGTTGACCATGACCTCTTGTCCGTCATCCAAAACCACAAGAGACGGAGCCTCTGTTGCAGACATGTTTTTCGGCATTTGAATGATTGTTTTTGTGCCGTCATTGTACACACGAACGGGCTTCAAGCCGTTGCCTTCAATGGTATAATTGAAATCAAGATTGCCCAAATAATCGCCTGTTTCGGGGGCAGTTTGGCGTACTTGGTTATTGTTTGATTGCTTTCTGAATGCCGCCCAACGATTCATGACCGTATCGGGATAAATGAAGGAAACGCGCGGCATGTATTCATGACGCTGTGACTTCAATCTGACGTGATAGGTGCGCCGATCCGTGGTCAACATCAGGGAGGTTTCAAGGTTTACGTCACTTGGCTTGATCACAACGTGTTGTATATTTCCGCCCGAAACAGCAGGTTCAACCATCCACCGCACAGAATCGCCCACATACACGCCGTTGACTTGTTCGCCGGGTTCAAGTTCCAGATCCGTGATCTGCATGACCGCACACACGATTGTCGGCTGTTGTGCGCCGAACAAGAAACGGATCGTACCGTCTTTGCCTTGGATCGGTTTGAGTGCGCCTTTGCCCGGTTGCCATTTTTTGGCGATATTCAAGGATTCTTGTTCATACGGAGTCAAAACGACTCTTTCGTTGCCTTCAAACATGTAATCGTCTACAGGCAAATTGAGATCGGGATATTCGTATTCTTCTGCAAACACGGGAGAAAACGAAGCAAAAACAAAAGCCAAAGCCAACAGAGAATGGGTATATGTTTTCATCGGGTAAGCTCCTTGGTGTTTACGTTGTTTGTTGTTTTGGGCATGATCACAGGTTGGGGACGGGAACGGTTGGCAATACTGAATGCCGTGCCGTCGGTCAGTTTAAAATTGGCATAAATCGTTGTGGGATCGACACGATCGACGACATAGCTCAACTGCAAGTCATTGGCATCAATAGGCTCTTGAATGTCTGTTTGGTTATTCATATCGGCATGTTTAATGACAAGAGCAAAGCCCTTGTTACGCAAACTTGTTTGCAAGTTTTGACCGAACATGCCGAACACCCTGACCACAACAAGGCGAGTGTGTGCAGGTGGATAAAGACTTGCGAGCTTGTTTGCGGCTTGCTCTGCCATGGACATCAACATTGCATTTTCTGCCATCATAGAGCTTGGTTCGGGAAAACCGTCATAAGAGGACGGCATTTTTGCCGCACAACCGCTCAAGAAAAGCCCGAAAGCACAAAGGCATAAAAAAGAATATTTCATAAAAACGGCTCCTAAAATTGTTTAGACCAACTGAAATCTCTGATAAAAATTCCCAAAGGATTGCGACGTATTTGCTCTTCATCAATGTTTGGTTCAGGTGGGGCAACAACGACGGTCAACAACGCTCGCATTTTGAACGTTTGGAGCAACTCGCCTTTTCGACTGCGTACAAATTCCGTCCACTCCACTTGCCACGAGGTTTCCGATTGTTGCAGTACGGAAATGATCTCAGTATTGATGACTTCATCTTCGGCACGGCTAAACGGTGTTTTGCCGTCGGTGTTCAGCCATTCGTTCATTTTGGCGGTTGCCGGTGCGTTTCCTGCTAAATGGGCATACACTCTGAAAATGGCGTTTCTTTGGACGGCAACGTCGGGCGTGACCATGCGAGCATCGGTGATAAAAGTTGCCAGTGTGGCTTGCATGACACGCGGATCGACAGGCGCGGCATATTCGGCAAAGCCCGTCATCATGGCGTGACCCGATTTATCGACCTGTACAATGTAGGGAATAAATTTTGATTGTTGTCCGATGTAGATCATGCCGCCTATTGCCGACAGTGCGATCAACAGGCTCAAAATGCCGACAACTTGCCAAGCTTGACGGGAAGCCAAAAGCTCGCCTTCATGCGCGTTCCAGACACGTCTGGCATTCAAATAGGGATTGGCGGACGTGCTGTCTTCCGGATGCTTTTTCATGCGGCTTGCTCCTTCATCCAAAGGTTCTTGTCTTTCAGATACATTTGCATCCATTTGTCCCCATAAAGTTTTTCCATTTCTTTGACCTTCTCGACCAATTCGCGATCGCTTGCCCCGACAAAAGCCAACATCAGCGGCTGTAAGGCAAAAGAGAACAAACGACAGCCCTTTT
>CAYJFB010000047.1:0-2021 GCA_964369685.1 uncultured Desulfovibrionaceae bacterium
TGATATAACGCTTTTTTATGGTTTTTATAATATTTTTTTCAAATCACTTCCGGAAGCAAATTACATGTGCGTACCACAGTAGGGGCAGAACTCAGCTTCTTTGACTGTCAAGGGTTTTTTACAAGTTGTGCATGTTGTGGGAACAGGACCCAGCTCTACAATCAACTCTCCGCTGGTTACAGTAACCATTTTACGTGTTTCTTTATAATCGGCTGTTTTCAATACACGTTGAACCATGCCGTCCATCGGTGAAAGCACAGCTTTTTCTTGTTTCATAATTGAAACATTAAAGAGCTCTTCACCTTCTTTCACGATGTCTCCGGGATTGACGTACATCACCCATAAATCACCGTTACTGGGAGCCGCAATATGGCATGGATTCGATGGATCTGCCATGAGCAAATCTTTTTGATGACTGCCTTTAGGTTCGGAAACTTGTACTTGGCAACCGATAATTTCAGAATCCAAGGCATAGCGCACCGTATGTTGTCCGGTATCGTCATTTTCAAGAATACTCAACAGCACCAATTTATGCGGTTTACCGTGTGAATCGGCAAAATGCATTTCTTCACCCGGATTTAAACCTTCAAACCATACAGGTAAAGGCAACAGGTTGGGATCACCGTATTGTTTACGGAACTGAATTGTTTTGATGGCGTCACCGGGGTGATTCACATACATCACCAATTCTTCAGCGGAAGGTTCACGCTTTAATATGGCCGCACATGCAGCCCGTTCGGCGTCCAAATTCATGTCGGACAGTGCTTCCAGCGGCGACACTTCTGTGCGTTGTGCCAAGGCTTCTTTATATGTTGCACCAAAAGCACTTTCATAGACCCAATCAGGGGGGAAACCTAAAGGCAATTTCCCAAATTTACCTAACAGTAAATTGCGAAACGCATCATTACAATCTTGATATAATGCCAAACGCGCGTGTTTGGTACCGTCAGTCAACGCGTCTTCACCAACTTCTGTTACCCGCTCAAGCACACCAAGCAAGTATTCAACTTCGCTTTCGCCTCCACGCTTGTAAGCACCGGTTACCGCAAGAAAAGCCGTGTTCCAGGTGATTTGTGAACCCGGTGTGACATCATGATAGTGAACGATTTTTCGCGTGCCTGCAAGAAACTTCAACATATACGGCAACAGATGAATATACCCTTGTTTCAACGCGCCTTCTTGAGAAGAAGAAGTCGCACCGCCGGGCATTCCGTGCTCGACAACATCATGATCCGTTCCTTGAAAATATGGTCCGCAATATCGATCATAAAACGGATGCACTTGTTTTAAAACAAAATTGGCATCACGGATCATCTTTTTGTTCAAATTGGTTTTTAAACCCAATTCGTCTTCAAGGTATGCCGCCACGGACAACACGTCACCTTGTCCGTAACTGCGAACGGCCGCACCGAGAGTTGTGTCCACAATATGTGCTCCCGCTTTGGCAGCCGCAGCAACGGTGGGCACAAATAAACCATCCGTATAGTGCCGATGATAATGCAAGACCAATGCAGGCCAGCGTTTACGCAAGGCAGCAATCAACTCAGTCATAAAACGAGGAGGGCACGCCCCCGCCATATCCTTTAAACCAAGGATAATATTTTTTTCAGCCTCTTTAACACTGATGCCTGCAACGTTGGCTGTCATAGTTAAAATATTTTCTGCAACCCCCACATAATGTTGCACATTAAAACTCTTTGACCAGCTCAGTGATATGGCAGGTTCAAAAACCGCACTTTTACGGTTCATAATCACTTCAGCGAGTGGACGCATATTCTCGACATGATTGAGAAAATCAAAACAACGGATCACATCATAGTGATCGCAAATCATTTCGCATGTCAATTCCATCACGTTTTTGGGTTGTGGTGAATATCCCAAAACGTTGGTTGAACGAACCAAAATTTGTTTCAAAGTTTTTGGTGCAAACTTGTTCCATTCTGCGGCTTCTGTAAACGGATAGGTCATGTTTGCCATCATCGCGACGTGAAAATGGGCGCCGCCGCCGTTTTCTAAAGAGA